>JAMJTW010000028.1 GCA_024281175.1 Candidatus Thiovulum imperiosus | reverse complement strand
AGAACTCTTCTACTTTGATGAAAGTGGGTTTTCTTTAGAGACAAATATTCCTTACGCATGGCAAGAAATAAACACAACATTGTTACGCTCTTGTAAGAAAGTAGTTGAGTCTCGGAGCGAATTGGAGAAATTCAAGTTTCTGGAAACGGAGTTTCAAATGCCTACAGCACTGGATTTTACGACTGCAAAACTCCAATTGATGGAAAAATAGATTTGTCTCATTTTGTGGCTGGAGAGCCTTTTCAAGTTTTGGTAACCTCTCGAAAGTGTGGAAGCTCAAAAGCTGGAACTCACCACACTCTATTTAAAGAGGACTATTTTGTTACAGGAAAAATTCTAACTTTGGAAATAGACCCTTTCGAGATATTCTGGAATGCAAAAGACCTCTATGTCAGAGTCCACTACATTCCAGCTATGGCTTGTCAAAATCTATGAGAGTCTCTTCTCGAGCTCTTCGACTTTTTGTTTTAATTTCCAGTTATTGTAGAAATTTAAAAGAACAAGAACTCCTAAACTTGCTTCTCCAAAAAGTTGTATAATTTCTGGCATGGTTTTAGACCTCCTTTCGGCATTAAACGAAAAGATGAAATGGTTGTTATCAGGAGGGAGTTACCCTCCTTTGTTGCTATGAACAGAAATTACCGAAAATTTCGAATGCCCTCTCAATAAGGTCGAGTATTCTGTGAGCAACTTCAACTGTTGTGCCAACTAAAGTTATAACAACAGTTATGACAACAAACCGTTTATACATCTTTTCCTCCTTTCACGGATTTCAAAAGAGTAGAAAGTTGGTGGCTTTCTCCCTTTTGATACTGTAATTATATCAATATTTATTTACTTTGTCAATAGTTTTAAAAATATTTGTTTCTATTTGTGCTAAAATTACAAATATATATTTATTTTTAGGATAAACATGAAAGCAAAAGATTATGCAAACCAGATAGGAATTAGTGTTGATGAGTGGGCTGGATTGATGAATACTTCAACTCAAAATATTCATAAACTTGTAAAAGAGAGTAGTAGTGAAAAGGGTAAATTTAAATTCGATAACTTTCTTCTTTCAACTACATTAAGAGCAAAAGAGATTACCGACTATCAAGAGCTATTAAAAATTCTCGAAATCCACAAACTTCAAAAAGAGTTGTCGAAATAACAAAAAAATAAATTTCTGTTTTCTTTCTGCTTTAAAATTGGGAAAATTTTTAAAGGAAGAGAATGGCTGGACAGATTGAGACAGAAGTTCGAGATAGTGGCTACGGTTTTACCGCAACAGATATAAAACTTGTGAAGAAGCTAGATGGAATTCCAACTGCTGAAACGCTCTTTGGAGCAGTTGTTGGAAATAGAGTTGTTTTAAATAAAAAGCCTCTTTTCAACTCAATTCAAAATCACAGGGTTCAAATTTGGGACTCTGAAGCTCACTACACTGGATTTGATGAAACTACACTCGAGAAAATCGGTGGTGAAGAAGATACAGCAGTTGCAATTAAAGTTGATGATGATGCTGGTCAAACAGCTTCAGAGGTTGGATTTGCTCTAATTCTTGCTGAGCCGAGTGAAAACTTTTATGGAAACAGATGAAAGAACATTGGCTTAGTATATCTGCATATACTTCTTTTGAAACTTTATTTGCCAATATAGAAGAAATACTTATACATTATGGTACTAATTTTATGCTGTGTTAATTATTTGCAAGTGCTTAATATTTTTAGATTTTGTTTTTGGAAGCAACAATCTTGTGTTTATTTCTTGCCATGCGTAAGGAATATTTGTCTCTAAAGAAAACCCACTTTCATCAAAGTAGAAGAGTTCTGATGACCCATTTTTAACAAATTGTTGAATAAGCTCTAGTTCAGTTGTAAAATTATGAACATCCATTTCACTTGGTTCGTTGTATGTTATTCTCTTTTAAATTTGAATTCTTTTTTATAATTTTCCGTAATAACTCTCTTGAAAAACGAATATTATTCTTGTCCATAACTTCCTGATGAACTCTTTTTATATTATTTGGATATTGCTTAACAAGTGTATGTATTTCCATTTGTATCTCTTGAGATAACTTCTCTTTTCTACCCCTCCCTTTTTTCATTGCAATTTTTTTGCTTTGTTCCCACTCTTTTCTCCAACCTCCAAGAGTATTTCTATTGACTTTAAATATTTCAACAAGCTCTTTAATCATTTTACCATCATGCAATAACAATAGAGATTGGGCTTTTCGTCTTATAAAATAGCTATTACTATTTTTTACCATTCCATCAAGAATAGATATATCTTCCTTAGTTAATTCTAACTTTTTCTTCTTCATAAATGTAATTTTATGCTAATTTTAATACAAGTAAGTGCTTACTCTGAAAAATATCTCTGGAAAGTTTTTGCTCTCCTATAATGATGACTCATTTATTAGAGAGCTTTATGGAAGATTTTGAAATTGTTGAGGTTCAAGCAAAATACTTGCTCAATGCAAAACTTAGAGGAAATTTAAAGCAAGAGCTTCTTATTAAGAATTTCTAGTTTTTTGAATAAATAACCATTTATCCGCTATTTATATTGCGGACATTTTAAAATCATATCGCGGACATTTTAAAATTAACTATACAAAAACTACTCTTTTAATTTTGCTAAAATAAGAAGAAAAAATGAAACTCCCACGACTTAGAGAATTAACAAAAGAGCAACGAAATGCGGTAGATACAGAAAACAATTTTGCAGTTTATGGTGGTGCTGGAACTGGAAAAACAATGGTTTCTATCTGGCGACACATTAGAAATTTTGAAAATGGAAAAAAAAGCTATCTCCTAACTTTCACTCACACTCTAACCTATTTTCTTGAAATACTAACTTCGCAAGAGAGTGATGAAGCAAAAGAGTTTATAAATAATGCACACGCTTTTTTAAATAATTTAGAAACAGAAATTGATGAGCTAATCATTGATGAAGCTCAAGATATTAGTTTGGCAATGCACGAAACTTTTTATATGAATTTTCCAAAAGTCTCTTATGGTGCTGATGACAAGCAACATCTTTATCAAAATGCCACAAATCAGAAAATTTTAGAAGAGATTTATAAGCCAAAATTCATACAAGAGCTATCTCTAAATTTCAGAAATAGTTATCAAATTTTAAATTTTACAAAAGCACTTTTTCCAGATTTTAGAATTACTGAAAAGATGGTGGAACACTCGAAAAAAACTTACATCTCAGCAGGTTTGCCAAAATTTAAAATAGCGAAAGAACCAAAAAAAGAGTTTTGTGAATTATTAGAAATTCTCTCCACAAAAGAGAGCATCGCTATTTTAGTTCCAACTCTAAAAATTATGGAGGAGTATAGAGAACTATTAGAAGATTGCAAAGTAGAGTTTTCATCTTATAACTATAAGGATTATGGTAGTGTCCGACACATCGGAATTTCCCGAACTCACCTTACAACTTTTCACTCTTCAAAAGGTTTAGAGTTTGACAATGTAATAATTCCAGAGTTCCAACTTTTTAGTAAAAATAGTAAATATTATGTCGGATTTACTAGGGCAAAAACTGGACTCTTTCTAATTTCAGATGGTGAAAATCCAATTTCTGAAATTGATAAAAATTTATATGAATTGGAATTGTGATGTATGTTCCTCTTGAGTCTGTAAATCTGTTTCTGTATATCGATAATATGATGATTTATCCTTTAAAATACAACAGATTAGATATAAACCCATCTATTCAAGAAATTTACCCTTACTATATTTTACTTTCAAAAAAACGGTGGGTTGAAAATTCAAATCTCTCTTTTGAAGTTGGAGATTTGGACGAAAACAAAATGATACAACTTGATGAAAACTTCTTTCTCTATCCTGAGCCATTTTCATTTTCAAAAGTGAAAAATATCTACTTTCAAAAAGAGGAACAGATGAAAATCTCTGTTTCAAATTTAACAATTTCAACTGCACCTTTTCCAAAACAGCTTTTGAAAGTTGATGAAAATCCAAAACAAATTCCAGTTCCAAAAAGAAAACGAATTGCAAAACCAAAAGAGAATTTTGAGAGAAAACTCCGACTCTTTTCCAAATATCTTGGAGCTTTGGCTTTGGCTAAAAATGTGATTGGAGTTGAGACAGATTTTCCAAAAAATCGATATTTCATAGAGCAGAAGTATCGGGAAGTTGAAAATATGGTTTTGAGGAAAAAAGAGGTTCAGGCAATTTCACGAGATTTGATAGAGAAATTTGCAAAAAGAGAGAAAATAGAGTTGGAAAAGAGTTGGGGATTTTACAAATTGGACAAAATTCCAACCAAATCTCTCACCTACCTACTTGTAATTTTGGAAAAGTATGATTATAAAATGAATGATAATTTAGCAGGATTGATTGAGCAAAATCAGAATTTGGAAAAAGAGTTGCAAAACACCTTTCTTCTCCTTTACGGTTTAATGCTTGGGTATCACAAATTGCCATTTAAAGGGGAAGTTGATACAAAATTTCGATTTGATAAAGAGGAAGATTTCAAAATTTTAGAAGATATTTACAAAGTTGCTTTTGAAGATAAGATTTCTAAAAAAGAGAGAATCGAGATTTTAAAAACAACAGATTTCTCAAAAGTTGAAATGTGGGAACTCGTATCTAAATTTCAAGTTTCTGAAAAAGTAATCAAATCTGAAATTCGCCAAATCTCTAAAGATTTGGAAGTTTTTGAAAAGTTTGGAATTAGAGTTCCAAAAGAGATGAGAATTGCTAAATTAGAAAATATTTTAGAAAGTGGAAGTTTTACAAATCTGGAACTGGCTAGAAAACTACGGGTTTCTGTTGGAACAGTGAAGAAATATTTGAAAGAGTCTTTTTGAATTATAGACTCTTTTGCAAAATTAGTTCATCTCTCTAATATCAAGAAAACTACCACTACTATATTTTAAAAGTTTTGGAAAAGTTTTAGAAAGAATCTGAGCAGATTCTTTTGGTGAAAATTTCTGAACATCTTTTAAATATCGAATAGATGGAAATTCTACCTCATCGCTATCTAAAACTGAATTGAGCATTGGTGTCTCAATTACTCCTGGAGCTAAAGATGTAAAATGGGTATCTACTTTTTCAGTAGCGTAAAGTTTAATTAACATATTTAGAGTTGCTTTTGAAAGAGAGTATGAACCCCAACCTTTATTTCCGTTTACAGAAGCACCTGAAGATATTGCAACTATCTGCTTTGCATCTATTCTGTCTATTATCTCTTTATTTGCCCAAACATTCACTTTCATAACCTCTTCTATCTCTTCAAAAGTTGTTTTAGAGAGAGAGTCAATTCTATTTAGAATTCCCGCATTCAAAATTGCTAAATCGAAATTGCCGAGGTTTTCAAGTTTCGCAACTTCTCTAAAATTTGAGATATCTAATTTGAAATGTTTTATCGGGAGTTCAACTTCCCTACGACTTACACCAACAACCTCATCACCTTTTTCAAGATATAGTTTTGCCAACTCAAAACCGATACCAGAGCTTACACCTGTAATAAAAACTCTCATTAAGAACCTTTGTGGAAATTTTCCAATCTTTTGATACTGCTATCACTCAAGTAATTTGCTGTTAAACTTATCTTTTTCACACTTTTTAATTTGTAAAGAGGTTTTTCACTCTTTATCTCATTTTTATAAAGAAGTAGAATTTCAAGATTTTCTAAACTTGAAAGAGGTGATATATCGCTAATTTTGTTATCTTCCAAATCAAGATGTTTCAAGTTGGAAAGTTCTTTTACAAAAGAGATATCTTTAATATTGCACTGTTCAACTCTTAAATCTTCTAACTTTTTCATCTCTTTTAAAAAGAGAAGGTCTCTACCTAAAATCCTATTTTTGCTAATTTGAAGTGTAATGAGATTTGTCAAATTTTTTAGAGAAGAGACCTCTTCAATGCGATTTTCCCAAAGATAGAGTTCTTTCAAATTTGTAAGATTTTTTAGAGCAGAAGTATCAGATATCTTATTTTTCCCAAGTCCAAGTGATACCAAATTTGTGAGATTTTTTAGAGCAGAGATATCCTCGATTCTATTGTTTGTAGCTATGATTTTCTCTAACTTTTTTAAATCTTTTAAAGGGGATAAATCTTGAACTAAGTTGTTTTTAAAACTGAGTCTTTGTAACTCTTTCAAATCACTTAGTGGTGAAATATCTCTAATTTTGTTATCCCAAAAACAGATACATTGTAGTTTTTCTAAATATGAGAGAGGAGAGATATCTTCGATTTTATTATCTCGAATACTCAATTTTCTAATGTTTTTGAGATGTGCAATTGGAGAGATATCACTAATTTTATTGTTTCCAACAAATAGCTGTTTTAAATTTGTAAGATTTTCCAAATCTGAAATATCTTCCATCTTGTTGTTATGAATGATAAGACTCTCTAAACTTGTAAGATAGTTTAAAACTGACATATCCTCAATTCTATTTCCATCTAAATCTAAATAGAGAAGATTTTTTAAATCTCTTAAAGGAGAGATATCCTCTATATTTGCATTTTCAAGCCAGAGAAATTTCAAATTTGTAAAGTTTTTAAGAGGCAAGATATCACTTTTAAAATTCTTGAAATTTACAAATCCAAATATCTTCTCTTTAAATTTCTCTATTTTTGAGAAATCAAAATTTCTTCTAATCTGAATAGCTTGAATATGTTTGAAATATTTCACTGGAGATAAACTACTTCTGCCAAAAATTTCTCTCCAAAGCTCTATTTCAAAATCCTCTTTTTGAACAACAGTGTAAATTCCCTCTTTTTTAACAAAAGCATCGAACTTTTTCCACTCTTTCTCATCTTCAAAAAGACCATAAAAAAGGGAGTTCTCATCTTTCTCTATAACAGCACCTATAAACTCTTTCTGAAATTTGAGAAACTCTTCTTCACTCATTTTGTCAATATGACTTTTAATCTCTTCTTTTTCCACTAACTTTACTTTTTGTAATGTATTTTACACCTAATTTGAGGAATTTAGAGGGGGCAACAGAAGAGTCTAAGAAAAAGAGGGAGTGACCAAATAGAGTATTTTTACGCTTTAACAACCCATATGTCATTTCGAACCCTTTCGGGTGAGAAATCTTTTAGTAAAACGATAAGTTTCCAAGATTTCTCAATCGCTACGCTTATATCGAAATGACAAGAGAGGCAGAAGCCTATTTGGTCACTCCCGAAAAAGACTCTTCCTGATTTAACAGCGACAATTTGTCTTCTGATTGATAGATTGGAGGCGAAAGTCAGCATCTGGATTTCGTTGTCTTGACGCTTTTCGATACCACTCTTTTGCCTTTTCTACATCACAAGAGACTCCGTCACCATGTTCATACATCATTCCAAGATAGAATTGAGCTTCAGAGTTTTTTGGATTTTTAAGAAAAAGAGAGAAAGCCTCTTTATACTCTCCCTTGTTGTAAAGTTCTACTGCCTCTCTCAAAATTGAATTAGACCATCAACAGGACTGGACGCCGTAGCGTAAGGTTTCTTTGGAATTCTTCCAGAAAGGTAAGCTAATCTTCCAGCCTTAACTGCATATTTCATAGCTTCTGCCATCTGAATTGGATTTTTAGCTCCAGCAATTGCTGTATTTGTAAGAACTCCATCAGCACCTAACTCCATTGCGATAGAAGAGTCAGAAGCAGTTCCAACTCCAGCATCAACAATGACAGGAACAGAGACAGCATCTCGAACAAAAGCTACATTGTATCGGTTCTGAATTCCAAGCCCACTACCAATTGGAGCAGCAAGAGGCATAACAGCATGAACTCCAGCGTCTTCCAATTTCTTAGCCATAATTGGGTCATCATTTGTGTAAGCCATGATTGTAAAACCATCTTTATAGAGAACTTTAGCAGCTTCTAAAGTTTCGACAACATCAGGGTATAGAGTCTTTTTGGTATCTCCAATTACCTCAAGTTTTACAATATCAATTCCAGTAGCTTCTCGAACCATTCGGAAAGTTGTAATAGCCTCTTCAGCTGTAACACAACCAGCAGAGTTTGGAAGAATTTTCACATCTGTATCTTTGAAGTAATCCATAAGGTTCTCTTCATTTGGATTTGTGATATTCACTCTACGAACCGCTACGGTGATGAGGTTTGAACCACTTGTAATTGTTGCATCTCTTGTTGTCTGAAAATCAGCATATTTTCCACTTCCAACAATTAGACGACTCTCAAACTTATATTTTCCAATTTCTAACATTTTAACTCCTGCTATTCTTTTCAACTATCTTATTTGCTAACATCTCATTAACATTGTGAAATAGCTTCATATAAGCCTTTTCACTACCAGCAATGATATTCTCTCTGATTGTAAAACTTACGGCAACTAAATCAGTTTTTGCTTTTACAGTAGCAGTTCTAGGCTTTTTTAAGATATATGCCATCTCTCCAAAAAATTCACCACTTTTTAGAGTAGCCACTTCTTTAGATGCTAAAAGGTCTACAAAAATACTACACTGCCCACTAATGATATAGTGAATGTGTTCATCAAGAGAGTTGATAGCGGTAATAGTATCATTTTTAGAGTATTTTACAATTTTGATATTGTCTATTACGCTTAGTATTTCACTATCACTTAAATTGTTAAAAATTTTAAATTTGTTTTTTACTTTTATTAGCACCTCTTGAGCTTGAGAAAGTGTTACACTCTTTTTTTCCTCTTTACTCAAAAGAGACTCCAGCTTACTTTTAGTTAGCACGACTAAAGCCTCTTTCTCTCCCTTAATTTCAATAGCTTCTAATTTGCTATTTTCATAAAGTTTTTTGAAAAAACCCTCTGGATTTTTAAAAAAGTTACTCTCACTAATTTTAAGTTTAAAAATATTATCTATCATTTACAATCTCCAATTTTATATCAGCAATTTTGATTGCTAATTTTAGCTCTATATTTGATATAACTTTATAAGTTTCCGATATAAAATTTTAAGCGTTGTAATTTGATAAAATTACAGAAAACATTGATAAAAAGGTATAAGAATTGATAATTTTTGGAGATGAGTATCAGTTCACTAAATATGAACTTGAGAGATTAAAGAAATTTGAAATAAGCTATACCTCATCTATTCATGAAATTAGAAATTTAGTAGGAAATTTTAATAAAGAGATAGTTGTAATAAATAGCTCTAATTTGGGTCACTCTACTGTTGAAGAGTTATCTAGTATGAATTTGAAAGGTGTTCATTTTCTAACTTTAGAACATTTTATGGAGCAGTATCTTCACAAATGTTATATACCAGAAGATGGTGGTGACCTCCACTATTTAGAAGATTTAAAACCTTTTTCAAAATGGCAATATTTTCAAAAAAGATTTATAGATTTCTTTGGACTCTTTTGGCTTTTTCTCTTTTCAGCACCTGTTATGCTCTACTCAGCTTTTAAAATTAAAAGAGAGTCTCCAGATGGTGAAGTATTTTTTAGACAGAGCAGAGTTGGTAAATATGGAGACGAGTTTGTTTGTGTAAAATTCCGAACAATGCATATGGATAGCCACTTTGACCCTTACACAAGAGAGAATGATAATAGAATATTTCCCTTTGCTGAAAAGATGAGAAAATATAGGTTAGATGAGTTGCCTCAAATGTGGAATATTTTAAAAGGGGAGATGCACCTTATAGGACCTAGAGCAGAGTGGAATATTCTAGTTCCAAACTATCGAAAAGAGTTACCATTTTACAATGAGAGAAATTTGATAGCTCCAGGTATTACTGGACATGCTCAAGTGAACTATCCTTACGGTGCAAATATAGAAGATACTAGACAGAAATTGATGTATGATTTATACTACATCAAATATTGGAATATCTGGCTAGAACTTCAAATTGTTTGGAAAACTGCTATGACTGTTATAAAGAAAAAGGGACTTTAAAAAAGTTCAGCATACTCTTTTGAAACTCTCTTCCAAGTGTAACTCTCTTTTGCAATTCTCTCCATAGAAGTAGCTATCTCTCTCAAATCTAAATCTTTTTTCAAAAGAGAAACTAATTCATCGCTATTCTCAAAGTAGACAGCACTATTTTGTGTTGTTTCCCTATTGTAGGAGACTCCAAAAGCAAAAATTGGTAAACCTAAATACATAGCTTCTACAAGAGATGGATTTGTTCCTCCAGCACTATGACCATGGATATAGAGATAAGCATTACTTCGAATTCTATTTAAAATATCTTGGTCATAAATTGGGTCTAGTAAAATCGTGTTAGAAATTTCTCTATACTTTTCATATAACTTTTTTCCATACTCACTATTTTTCCAGTTTCCAATAATTACTATATTTAATTCTCTATATTTTTCAAAAGCCTCAAGAATAAGGTGAACACTATTTTCTGGTTCAATTCTACAAACTTTGAAAGCGTATCTCTCTTTTAAAAAAGGATATTTCTCTTCCAAATCTTGAAAACTACTTTTTGTTACATGGTCAGCACCATAAGGAATTAATTTACTTTTTGCACCATACTCTGAATATACATAATCTTGAATTACTTTGTTATCCGAAACCACCTCATCAGAATATTTTACAGCTAACTTTTCAGAAAATTTTAGAAACTTTTTTGCACTACTGCCCCATTTATCTCTTTTCCACTCTAAGCCATCTATATTTGTAACAACTTTGCCTTTAATAAAAGGTTTTAGAAAAGGTAGTGAAATTGCTCCTGAAACACCAAGAAGAAGCAAAACATCAAACTTTCTAGATTTGAATATAGAGATAACATCATAAGGAATACTTGAAACTCCATTTGCACTCAAATTTATATATTCAAGTTTTGCACCACCATAAGTTTCTAACTTTTCTGGATAGACTTTACCACTACAAAATACTGTAAATTGGAAATCTTCACTCAAATTTTTTACAAGATACTCAGTGAGGGTTTCAAAACCTCCATATTTTGCTGGAACTCCAACAGTTCCAACAACTGCTACTCTTTTACTCTCCATTCCAGAAAATGTCCCCATTAAACTCTATTATCTCTTCAGCTGAAAATAGTTCCAAGCCATGTTTCTGCAACTTCTCTCTTTTTGAGGCAATTGCACCAACCCAAGTTGTACTCAACATCATTCTATCTTCAAACTCATAGTTCTTTACAATTTCTGCTGTGAAATTTCTAATCCCCTCTTTTACTCCCCAAGGTGAACCAAAAACTTTAAATCCATTATCTTTTAGAAATTTGACAGTGCCAAACTCTTTTCTATCCCAATAGTGCCAATCTGCAAAGAGGATATCTTTTGGAACTCTTTTTAAAATCTTCTCAAATTCCAAATCTCCATGAAGATTTTTCTCATTCATTTCTGGAAATCTTTTTGGACTCAAAAACATATCAGCCCACATTAAAGTCTCTATATTTTTAGATTTTAAATAGTTGTAGACTTTTAAGATATTTTTCTCAAAAAGGTGATGAGGTAATTTATTTTTTACTTTCTCTCTCTGCTTCTCATTTCTATATCCATGAACCTCATCATGTCCAATATGAATGGTTTTTGGATTTACAACTTCTATTATCTCATCTATCATTGCAAAAACTGTATCATACACCTCTTCTTTTCTTGGGTCGTAAGTGTGTTTATTCAAAAGTAAATTTTTGTCTTTTATAAATTTATTTTGATGAGTTAAAAGTTTGATTTCTGGAATAACATCTAATCCTAAAGATTTGGCATAATCTACAATCTCTTTGAATTCACTCTTTGTAAAACTATTTTTACGAACCCATTTTTGATTTGTTTTAAATTTAACTTTATCTTTCAGTTGAATTACAACTCCATTAAATCTATGTAGTTGAGCAAGTTTTAGTTGAGATTTATAAGTTGAAATTTCTATGTTTGGTAAAAGATTTAGATGTAAATATCTCTTTCTAACAGTTGGATAGTCGTAAATATATCTGTATGAAAACTTTCCTTTTGAAATAGTTCTCTCAAAAGGGCTAATTCCATTTATAAAACCTCTTTCACTATTTGAAATGATGAAAACACCATCATTTCTGCCAAAGATTTTGTAAGAGCCCATTCTTTCTAACTCCTTATCATCTCTATTTGGAACCAGTACAAGAGGTGTATCTCCACTTTTGAAATCTCCAAAAATAGCACTATACTTCTCAGATATTCCGCTCCAATCTCTGATAGAGAGACCATCTATTTTTAAGTCTTTTTCAAGTTTTACACTCTCCTTAAAAATAGAACCCTCTAAAGAGATTGCAAGTAGCAAAATATGAAATAGATATTTCATAAGTTTCTCCAATTTTTGGGTGATTGTATCAGTTTTTACTATGAATGCGAAGAGTAAAACTCTTCGTCTAAATTTTAGATTTGAGGAGGTTTTGGAGGAAACTCTTCACTTGTAGAAGTTGGATTTGGATGAGGTGGATTATTCATATCTACTTTTGAAGGAATATTTTCATATATATTTCCATCGTCATCTTGGCAACCAAGTAGAAAGAGGAAAAGAGGAATTATAAGTAGTCTCAAATTACTCTCCTTTTTCTAAGTATTCTATCTAAAACTGAGGGTGATTGATGTTATTTCCACTCTCTGCACTTTGATTTCTCTCTTCATACTCTAATTGCAACTCTTCATTTTGAACTTCTATCGGCTCTTCTGGATAGTCATAATTTCCATCGATTGGGGGATTTACTCTCTCTTGAGAGCTATCATATCTATCTCTATCTTTGCTTATCATAAGAACCATACCAATACCAACAGCAAGAGCTAACATAGAACTACCTCCATAACTTAAAAATGGTACAGGAAGACCTTTCATCGGTATCATTCCAGTAGAACCGTAAGTATTAATTAGTAGTGTAATTCCAATGATGAGAGCAATTCCAACATTAAAGAGAAAATAGATTTTATTTATACTTCTATTTGCAACTTTTAAAATTCTTTGAAGAAGTAGAGCAAATAGGAAAAAGAGAACAACTATTGAGAAGAAGCCAAGCTCTTCAGCAACTCCACTTAAAACAAAGTCTGTATGAACTTCAGGAAGAAAACCATATTTTAAAATTCCATTTCCAAAACCTTCTCCCCAAAACCCGCCATTATGAATAGCACTTAATGCTTGATTTACTTGGTATGGCTCAGTTGGATTTTCAACAATAAGTTTTTCTCCAACCCAGTTTGGGAAAAAAGAGGCTATCTCATTCTGAACAGATACCCACCAACTCATTATTCTTTCAGTTCTATGAGGGAACATCAGAATAAATACAATAAAAACAGAAAAGAGTCCTATAAGGGTTCTAAAAACAAGTTTGGCACTACCTCCAGCCAAATAGGATAGGAGTAGAAATGTTGTTGCTAAAACTACTGATTGACCAAGGTCTTTCTGCATAACTCCTATAAAAAATATGGATATTATGAAAATTGCCAAATAGGGAACAAATATCTGTAACTCATCTCTAAAATGCATCTCATTATCATCTAATTTTCTTGACATGCTCCATGCCAAAAAGTAGACAAATCCTATTTTAAAAAACTCAACAGGAGCCAAAGAGAAACCAAAGATTTTTATCCATCTTGAAGCTCCTCCAATCTCTGGAACAAAACTTTTTGGAAGAAAGTTCATTAAAATCATCGCAATTAGTCCAGAGACAAATAGAAAAATTCCTATTTTATGAAGCCATCTTTCAGCATCTAATCTTGAGATTGTCCAGATAATTATAATTGACATAACAGCAAATATAAGCTGTTTCATCATAAAACTATATTCGCTACCACCCAACTTTATAGCAAGATAGACAGAGAGAGAGTATGTGAAAAGAACACCACTCGTCAAAAGTATAACAACCACATAAAAGATAATTCTATCTGGCATTCAATCGCTTTAAAAATTTATTTTTTATATTATCAGAAAAGAGAATCAACGAATAAAATTTATAGAACGAGAAATCATAAAAGATTTCTCTTAGTGATTTTTTTTAAGTATCTAAAAGTTGATTGATTTTATCAAGAATTTTTGGAAGACTTTTGAATGGTTTTAAAAGATAGTCATCTGCACCAATTTGATGGGAGTTTAAAACTCTATCTAAAGTTGAGTGAGCAGTCATCATTACAACTTTTGTTTTTGAGTTTTTAACTCGGACATTTTTTAAAAATTCCATTCCGTCCATCTGAGGCATCATAATATCTAAAAGCACTAAATCAAAAATCCCATTCTTAACTTCTTCAATCGCATTTTCTGGATTTGAAAAGACTCTTACTTCTAAATTCTTATCTCTTCCAAGAAGTCTTTCTAACATATTTAAAATTTCTAATTCATCATCAACAATGGCTACTTTTTTCACACTTCTCTCTTTTAAGTTTTGGTCTCATTGTATCAAAAAAGTTATTTAAAATATTTTTCTAATCTTCTCATAGCCTCTTCTCTATTTTTTAGAAAATCTCCATGAGCATTACTATCTGTATAATTTGTAATTATAAAAACTCCACCCGCTGGAATTCCAAACTTTTGTGCAACAGAGAGAAATCCAAAAAACTCCATATTTTCGAGAGAGATTCCCATTTTTGAAAACTTCTCTCCAAGTTTCATATCTGTTGTAATGTAGTTGGAACTATTTACAACAACTCCACCTTTTCCAGAAGAGACCAAGTTTTGAATTGGAGTATAGCTCTGTTTTTGAAGAAAAGAGAGTTCAATATTTGCACCATTCCACGATTCTAGAATCTGAAATATTTCCAAATCTTTTCGATAACTTCCAGCACTACCTATAAAAATGAGTTTTTCAGGAAGTCTCTCCAAAGAAGAGAGATATCTTGAGAGATTTATAGAGATTTCAACAAGACCGACTCCCATCGATTTTGAGAAAGAGAACTCTTCACCATTTCCAGCAGAGATAAACATTAGATGAACTCCAATATCTCTTTTTGAAGTTCGGAAATAGGAACAACAGTTTTATGTATCTCCTCTTTTTCAAAAAGGGCTTCTATCTCTTCAGAGACAACAGTACCAGTTCTGTCAGAAATAGTCTCCAATGCTTCTCTATCAGAAACTTTTTTCCCAACCTCATCGATATTTGTAATTCCTAATGCTTCAACTATTGATGGAGAGAATTTTGTCCACTCAGCAGTTGAGTAGGCTACATTTTTATACTCCTCTTCTCGTAACTCTTCATGAGCTTTAAGGACTG
This sequence comes from Candidatus Thiovulum imperiosus, assembly GCA_024281175.1. GTDB lineage: Bacteria > Campylobacterota > Campylobacteria > Campylobacterales > Thiovulaceae > Thiovulum_A > Thiovulum_A imperiosus. The sequence continues at coordinate 156,213 of JAMJTW010000028.1, read as the reverse complement.
TTGCTGTGTGAGGGTCCATAAGATAGCCTCTATCAAAGTGAGAGTCTATCACTTCAAAACACTCTGTATCAGTAGAGAAAGATGCTGAAAAGTGAGATTGGAAGATTTCCAACTCTTTTGGAGAAAGTGTGTAGGAGTTTCTATTTTCTAAACTCTCCATAAGCTCTTTTGTTCTATCCGCTCCAAAAAGATGAAATAGAACTCTCTCAACATTTGAAGATTTTAAAATATCCATTGCAGGAGATTTTGTATTTTGAACTTCTCTACCAACTAGAGAGTATTCACCTTTGGTGATGAGGTCTGTAAGAATGTTATTGGAATTTGAAGAGATAAGAATTTTCTCTACTGGAAGTCCCATCATTTTTGCGTAAAATCCACCAAGAGCATTTCCAAAGTTTCCACTTGGAACTGTAAGATATATCTTTTCACCAATCTCTTCTACAACTTGGAAATAGCTCCAGACATGATATATAGTTTGGAAAATAATTCGTCCAAAGTTTACAGAGTTTGCTGCTGAAAGTTTTCTATTTTTAGCTTTTAATTCGCCTAAGAACTCTTCAGATTTTAGAAGGTTTTTTAAAGAAGTTTGAGCATCATCAAAACTACCATCAATTCCAAGAACTTTCAAATTCTCTCCATCTTCTGTTACCATCTGAAGTCTCTGAACATCGGAAGTTCCACCATCTGGATAGAGACAGACAACTTTAATATTCTCTCTATTTTTAAAAGTGTGCAGAGTGGCTGGACCAGTATCTCCTGAAGTTGCTGCAAGAATTAGATAATTCTCTTCTCTATCTTGTGCCAGTGCCGAAAGAACTTTTCCAAATGGTTGTAGTGCCATATCTTTAAACGCTCTTGTTGGACCGTGGTAGAGTTCTGAAATGTATAAATCATCTCCAATACTCACAACTGGTACAGGATTTTTTGGGTCATCAAAGTTGTCATATAGTGATAGAGCCTCTTTCAAAACCTCATCAGAAATATCTATTTCAAAGCTCTTTAAAATCTGTAAAGCTAAAGATTTATACTCCAAATTTTGCAACTTCTCTAAATCCAATTTAGGTAAATTCTCTGGAATATAGAGTCCTCCAAAACTTGCACTTGGACTTAAAATAGCATCTGAAAAGTTTACTCTACTATTTTTTATACCGTCATTTCCACGAGTCTCAATAAATTTCATCTATTCTCTTTTTGAAGAATTCTATCAAACAAGAGTAGAAATTTTGACTTCTAAAAGTAATCTAACTTTGGTATTTGGATATAAATTTACTATAATTTGGCAAGTTATAAATCCTAAGGGAACGAAAAGATGGTTTCTAAAAGAGACTTAGAAAAGATTGGTTTAAAAAATATAGATAAGATATTTCATAATTTAACTTATGATGAGTTGGTTAGTAGAGAACTAAATGAAAACGAAGCGAAAATGACTACTTTGGGGGCTACAACAGTTGATACTGGTATCTACACTGGTAGAAGTCCGAAAGATAAATATTTTGTAAGACAAGAACCTTCTCAAGAACACATTGCTTGGGGTGATATAAATCACTCTATTAGTATAGAGATTTTTAATGAACTATTTGATGCTGTAAAAAGCCAACTTTCTAATCAAAGTCTCTTTGTTACAGATGTTTTTGTTGGTGCAAGTGAAGATAGTCGCCGTTCAATTCGATTTATCTCAGAAATTGCTTGGCAATCTCACTTTGTTAAAAATATGTTTATTCGTCCAAACAGTGAAGAGTTAGAAAACTTCTCTCCAGATTTCACTGTTTATAACGCTTCAAGAGTTAAAAATAATAAATGGAGAGAGTTTGGTCTAAACTCTGATGTTTTTGTAGTTTTCAATGTTGAAGAGAACATGGCAATCATCGGAGGAACAGAGTATGGTGGAGAGATGAAAAAAGGTATCTTCTCTATGATGAACTACTGGCTTCCACTTGAGAAAAAATTATCTATGCACTGTTCTGCAAATGTTGGAGAAGATGGGGATACAGCACTATTTTTTGGACTCTCTGGAACTGGAAAGACAACTCTTTCAACTGACCCAAATCGACGACTTATTGGAGATGATGAGCATGGTTGGGACGATAATGGTATCTTCAACTTTGAAGGTGGCTGTTATGCCAAAGTTATAGATTTAGATATTGAGTCTGAACCTGAAATTTATGGAGCTATCTCAAAAAGAGCTTTATTGGAAAATGTTGTAATTGATGAGAATGGAAATGTAGATTTCACAGATAAATCAAAAACAGAGAATACAAGAGTCTCTTACCCAATTTACCACATTCAAAATCATGAACCAACGATGATGGGAGACCACCCAAAAAATATTATCTTTCTTACAGCTGACGCTTTTGGTGTTCTGCCTCCAGTTAGTAAACTCTCTACTGAACAAGCAATGTACTACTTCTTGAGTGGATATACTGCAAAAGTTGCTGGAACAGAGCGAGGTGTAACAGAACCAACTGCTACTTTTAGTGCCTGTTTTGGAGAAGCGTTTCTTCCACTTCACCCAACAAAATATGCTCAACTTTTAGGTGAGAAAATTCGAGACCACGGTGCAAATGTCTATCTTGTAAATACAGGTTGGACTGGCGGTTCTTACGGTGTTGGTAGACGAATGTCTATTAAAGACACAAGAGCTTGTATTACAGCAATTCTTGATGGTTCTATAAATAGTAGTGAATTTGAAACAATGGATATTTTCAACTTGAAATTTCCAAAAACTCTAAACGGTGTAGAGTCTAAAATCTTAAAACCTGTAAATACTTGGGATAGTAAACAAGCATATATCAACACAGTTGAGAAACTTGCTGGAATGTTTGTTGAAAACTTCAAGAAGTATCAGAATGCTGGAGATGAATTTGATTTCTCAAAAGCGGGACCAACTCCACGGACTACTACAATAGACCAGTAAAAATACTCTCCTTAGGGAGAGTTCTCTTCAAAAATATAAATTAGAAATTAAAAAAGATAGAATTCCAAAAAAATTTGGAATAGAATGGATTTTAGAAATTTAGCAGTTATTGCCCATGTAGACCACGGAAAAACAACTCTTGTCGATGGACTTTTAAGACAGTCAGGAACTTTTTCAGAGCATGAAGAAGTTGATGAGAGAGTTATGGACAGTAACGACCTTGAAAAAGAGAGAGGAATTACAATTCTCTCAAAAAACACTGCAATTACTTATGGTGATACAAAAATAAATATTATTGATACTCCGGGACACGCCGATTTTGGTGGAGAAGTTGAACGAGTTCTCAAAATGGTTGATGGAGTTCTACTTCTTGTAGATGCTTATGAGGGTGTTATGCCTCAAACTAAGTTTGTTGTTAAAAAGATGCTTGGATTGGGACTCAAGCCGATAGTTGTTGTAAATAAAATTGATAAGCCAACTGCTGAACCCGACCGAGTAGTAGACGAAGTTTTCGACCTTTTTGTTCAGATGGACGCAACTGATGAGCAGTTGGAATTTACAACAGTTTACGCTTCTGCTAAAAATGGTATTTCAAAATTGGAAGTTGATGGTGAAGATGAAGATTTCAAACCACTTTTCGAGACAATTCTTTCTGACATTCCAAAACCGACAGGTAGTGCTGAAAATCCAAGCCAACTTCAAGTTTTCACACTAGATTATGATAACTATGTTGGAAAGATTGGAGTAGCAAGAATTTTCAATGGAAGAATTTCAAAAGGTCAAAATCTACTTCTTGCAAAAGCTGATGGTGAGCAAGTAAAAGGTAGAGTCTCTAAACTTATTGGATTTAAGGGACTTGAGAGAATTGAGATAGATATAGCGGAAGCTGGAGATATTGTTGCTGTTGCAGGATTGGAAACAGTTGATGTTGGAGACTCTCTTGTGGATTTAGAAACTCCAATGCCACTTGACCCACTTCACATCGAAGAGCCAACTCTTTCTGTTGTTTTTGCTGTAAATGACTCACCTCTTGCTGGACTTGAAGGAAAAAGTGTTACCTCTAATAAGATAGCAGAGAGACTTGAAAAAGAGATGCAGACAAATATTGCGATGAGGTATGAACAAATCGGTGAAGGGAAATTTAAAGTCTCTGGACGGGGTGAACTTCAAATCACAATTCTTGCTGAAAATATGAGACGAGAGGGATTTGAATTCTCAATTTCACGACCTGAAGTTATTACAAAAGAGGTTGATGGAATTCACCTTGAACCTTTTGAACACCTTGTAATCGATGTTCCTGAAGATTTAAGTGGTACTGTAATTGAGAGACTTGGAAAACGAAAAGCTGAAATGACTTCGATGATACCGATGGGTGCTGGTCAGCAACGAGTTGAGTTTGAAATTCCTGCGAGAGGACTTATCGGATTTAGAGGACAATTTCTTACTGATACAAAAGGTGAAGGAGTTATGAACCACTCATTTTTAGAGTATAGACCTCACTCTGGTAGTGTTGAAAGTCGAGGAAATGGAGCTTTAATTTCTACGGAAAGTGGTGATGCAATTGCATACTCTCTAAATACTATTCAAGATAGAGGTGTTCTTTTCATTGGTCCTCAAGCAAAAATTTACCCTGGAATGGTAATTGGTGAACACTCCAGACCAAACGACCTTGATGTAAATCCATCAAAAGGAAAAAACCTTACAAATGTTCGTTCTTCTGGTGCAGATGATGCTATTAAACTTGTTCCTCCTCGAGATATGAGTTTGGAGAAAGCTCTTGAGTGGATTGAAGATGATGAACTTCTTGAAATCACTCCTCAAAATATCAGAATTAGAAAAAGAATTCTTGAGGCAAATTTAAGAAAAAGAGCTGAAAAGAGAGCTAAAGAGGGTAAATAAAATATTTAAAAATATTTGGAATCAGAGTTTGGATTCCAAATGTTTTTGAAAAAAATTAAAATAATGGGAGTGACCAAATAGGTTTCTGCCTCTCTTGTCATTTCGATATGAGCGTAGCGATTGAGAAATCTTGAAAACTTATCGTTTTAATCGAAGTGATGTAAAAGATTTCTCATGTCCTTTTAAATGACACGACTCCAAAAAGTTCCATTTTACTATGGATTTGTCAATAAGTTTTCTAACTGAAATAGGATTATTATTTGTGTATTCAGCAATAATTAGATGTGAAATTCAAAGCGGAATTTGGAAACTAACCTCATCAAGAAAAAAGTTTGGAGTGGAAGTTGATGGAAAATTTTTCTAACTCAAATGGAAATTTGAAACACCACTTTGAAAGAGTTTTCTGAAAGGGAAACATTTTAGAATAGAGTTTTTTAGATATACTTCATACCATACAATTTCTTTTGGAGATGGAGTTGAGAAATATTAGCAAGGCTTATAAAAGCGACTATTTAATACATATTCTATACATATCTGGTATTACTATTCCTATTCTTTTAATCTTTATTTTTGTTTTTGTAGTTCCTTTTGGAAAAGAGTTTAAAGAACAGAAAAGAGATAGTAAAATAGTTGAAAGAGAGTTGAGAAAAGTTGAAAGACATTTCAATCTTAGAAAATCAAAACTTCTTGAGTTAGAGTTCGATAATAAAACATTATTAAAACAACTTAGAACCCCAAAAGATATAGATATTTTTTTAGAAGAAAACCCTTTTATGGCTAAAGCTACACTGTTGAACTCCTCTACCATTGAAGAGAAATATCTGGATAGAGTAACTTACAGAATAGAGACAAAACAGCTTTATACAACATTGGAAAACTTTTATGATGTTATTGAAAATAACAGTAATTTTGGATTTAGATTTCAAGTTGATTTTCCAATTAAATTTGAAGCGGATAGACAGAAGATTAAGGCGTTTTTCAGTTTAAATGTATATAAGTTGAAGAATATTAAAAAAGAGATTGTTCGACCATATACAGATATTCAGTAAGGATATTTTAAATGAAAAACAGACTTTTTTTTGAACATAATTTCAGTGATGAGCTATTTAATTTTGCAAAACAGGAAGCTGAGCATATTGGCTTTTGGAGATTAGTTGATGAAAATCTTTCTAAATATGTAAGTTTTGCTGATGAGGTCTCTCAAAAATGTATTGCAATTATAGGTATTGGAGGAAGTTCTTTAGGAGTTGAAGCTATCTATAACTTCTTAAGACCAAAATTTGAGTATGAGAAAAGTCTCATATTTCTCGATACAACAGACCCAATTCAACTATCAACACAGTTAGAAAAGATAGACTTATCTGCAACTCTATTTTTTGTTATCTCCAAATCTGGAACAACAATTGAGAGTATCGCATCTCTCAAATATCTTGACCACATTTTGCAATTTAGTAAAAACAATCTTGTTGTTATAACTGACCAAGGTTCTCCTCTTGAAAAATTTGGTCTTGAACGAGGAAGTTCTATATTTCATATACCAGAAAGTGTTGGTGGTAGATACTCTGTACTTTCAGTAGTTGGACTACTTCCATTAGCTTCTATTGGAGTAGATATTCAAGAGCTAATTAATGGTGCGAAAGAGATAAAAAGTGATTTTTTAAGAGGTGATTTTCCAGAAGTAGTTTCAAAAGCTCTATTCTTTGGAGAAAATAGAAATACTTATGGAATGAATGCACTTTTCTCCTACTCTTCTCTTCTTAAAAGTTTTAATGAATGGTATGTCCAACTCTGGGGTGAAAGTCTTGGAAAAGTTCGAAAAGATGGTGAAGCTATTGGCTTAACTCCAATTGGTCTTATTGGTCCAAAAGACCAACACTCATTTCTTCAACTTCTTATGGAAGGTAAAAAAGATAAGAGTGTAACTTTTATAAAAATTAAAGATATGGACTCTCATCTCTCAATTCCAGTAGTTTCACTCTCAAATCTTGAGAATTTAGATATTATCAATGGTATCTCTTTTGAAGAACTTATAAATTTACAAGCATCTTCAACTTTGGAAGCTCTCAAAAACTCAGGTGTTCCAACAGATGTTTTAGAGTTAGAAGATATAAGTGAAAGAAGTATTGGGAAGCTAATTTTCTATTTTGAGATTTTAACAACTTTAACAGCAGAAGTTATGGAGATAGAACCATATAGACAAGATGGTGTTGAGTTGGGAAAAACTATTTTAAAGAAGAAGTTAGCAGAAACTTGAAATATCTAATTCTCTTATTTCCATTTATTTTCACCTCTTGCTATTTTAAAGAGTTTGAGGGTGTTAAAAGACATGTTATTCATGAAAGAATATTTGAGAATTCTGCAAGTGGAAGAATAATCTCTAAAAAAGTTGAGATAGCTGATACAAAAATCATCTATTTAAGTGATATTGTCTCTAAAATTGGGGATTACGACACATTTCTCTTCTCAATATATATTTTTGATAAAGAGGATAGTTTAGAAACTATCAAATATGATTTAACAATAAATGGTATAACTCCTATCAAAATTCAGAAATTAGATAGAGAAGCTGATATTGTCAATATAGCAAGAATATCAAATCCTTGGTATCATAACTATCTTCTCTATTTCAAAAAAAGCGATACAGCTGTTTTTGATATTAGATTTAGGTATTTTCCTTTTGGAGAGATAACAACAACTCTCATAAAAGGTAGAGGGGATATTAGAGACTATCCTTCTCTAATCTCTTTATCTTTTTAAAAATTTTAAGTTAAAAAAAGATATAATCCCGCTCATTTCAACTCTAATACTTAATTTCAGCTAAAAAATGGAGAGGATTTACAGTTTCAGAACTGTTCCAAAACTGTAAGTGCTGGTTTATAAGCCTCCTTTTAAACCGTGAAATATATTAGAGACAGGAGGATTTAATGAAAGTTAGAGCATCTGTTAAGCCTATGTGCGACAAATGTAAAGTTATCAAAAGAAAGGGTTCTGTTCGAGTTATTTGCGAAAACCCTAAACATAAACAGAGACAAGGATAGATATTGGCAAGGATTGCAGGGGTAGACTTACCTAAAAAGAAAAGAGTTGAATATGGACTCACATATATCTTCGGTATTGGACTTCACACTTCTCGACTTGTATTAAAAGATGCTGAAGTAGACCCAAACAAAAGAGTTTATGAATTAAGTGATGAAGAAGTTGCTTCTATCTCCAGAACTCTAAGAAGTGATAAGTACCTCATCGAGGGAGACCTTCGAAAAAAAGTAGCTATGGATGTTAAAGCTCTTATGGACTTAGGTAGTTACCGAGGTTTAAGACATAGAAAAGGACTTCCAGTTAGAGGTCAAAAAACTAAAACAAATGCTAGAACTCGTAAGGGTAAAAAGAAAACTGTCGGTGCAGCAGCAAAATAGGGAGGTAGTAGATGGCTAAAAGAAGAGTAACCAAGAAAAAAGTTAAAAAGAGTATTGGAAAAGGTATTGTTCACATCACTGCTACTTTCAATAATACAACTGTAACTATCACAGATGAGATGGGAAATGTTGTTGCTTGGAGTTCAGCTGGAGCTTTAAAATTTAAAGGTAGTAAAAAATCTACTCCTTTTGCAGCACAACAAGCTGTTGATGATGCTATGGCTAAAGCTAAAGAGCATGGACTACGAGAAGTTGGAATTAAAGTTCAAGGTCCAGGTAGTGGTCGAGAAACTGCTGTTAAATCAGTTGGAGCAACAGAGGGAGTTAGAGTTACATTTATTAAAGATGTAACACCATTGCCTCATAATGGTTGTCGCCCTCCAAAAAGAAGAAGAGTGTAAGGAGAGAAGATGGCAAGATATAGAGGACCAGTAGAGAAGATTGAGAGAAGATTTGGCGTTAGTCTAAATTTAAAAGGTGAGCGAAGACTTGCAGGTAAGTCAGCTCTTGAGAAAAGAAATTATGCTCCTGGACAACATGGTCAAAAAAGAGGCAAAGTTTCTGAATATGGACTCCAACTAAATGAGAAGCAGAAAGCTAAATTTATGTATGGACTCTCTGAAAAACAGTTTAGAAGACTTTTCCAAGATGCAAATAGAACTGTTGGAAATACAGGGGAAAATCTTATAAAGTTACTTGAAAGAAGACTTGATAATGTTGTTTATCGAATGGGATTTGCAACAACTAGAAATAGTGCTAGACAATTTGTAACTCATGGTCACATTCTTGTTGATGGAAAGAGAGTTGATATTCCATCTTATAGAGTTAAAGAGGGGCAAAAAGTTGAAGTGAAAGAGGCTTCTAAAAAGAATGTTCAAGTTGTTCGTTCTTTAGAACTTACAAACCAGACAGGTCTTCCTGAGTGGGTTGATGTTGATAAAGATAAGGCTTTTGGAATTTTCACTCGAATTCCAGAGAGAAAAGAAATAGAAATCCCAGTTGAAGAGCGACTTATCGTTGAGCTATACTCTAAATAGTAGATAGAAGGTTTAAAAAATGAGAAAGATTAAGACAGCTCCTCTTATTCCAGAGAAGTTTGAAGTAAATGAGATAAATGAAAAGGAAATCGAAGTTCGAGTATCTCCTTTTGAAGTTGGATTTGCTATCTCTGTTGCTCATCCAATCAAAAGATTACTTATGAGTAGCTCTATTGGTTATGCACCTGTTGCCATCAAAGTTGAGAATGCTACTCATGAATTTGATAATATCTCTGGAATGCTGGAGGATATATCTGAACTTCTCATAAATTTAAAGTCTATCCGCTTTAAACTCAAAAATGATATTGAACATATTGAAGTAGAGTATTCATTTAAAGGTTCTAGAAATATTTATGGAAAAGACCTCAGTACTGATGATATTGAAGTTGTGACTCCTGACAACTTTTTAGCAACTTTAAATGATGATGGAGAGCTAAATTTCTCTCTTATCATCTATAAAGGCATCGGATATGTTCGAAGTGAAGATATTAGAAACACTATTCTTGTTGAAAAAGAGGATTACATTCCACTAGACGCATATTTTACGCCTGTTGTTAAAGCAGATTACCAAATCAAAAATATAGCTATTGAAGATAATCCAAACTTAGAAGAGATATTTTTCTATTTAGAAACAGATGGACAAGTTCCTCCAAAAGAAGTTTTCTCAAGAGTACTAAAAACATTTGATGAACAGCTCTCAATTCTTAAAAATATTGAGAGAGATGAACCAATTGTTGTTACAACTCCTCCAAAAAGAGAAGCTACTCCTCTTCCAAAAAAGAGCGAAAAGAAAAGTAGTTCAACTATCTCAAAAAGTGAAGAGAAAATAGTTGAGAAACTTCTTTATGAGCTTAAAGATTTCGGTTTAAGACCTAGGGTTGCAAATACTCTTATCGCTGCTGGGTATAGATTTGTTGGTGACGTAGCTTTTTTTGATGATAAAGAACTTCAAGATATCAAAAACTTTGGTGCAGGTTCAATAAAAGATTTAAAAGATGCTCTTCATAAAATGGAAATTGAAGAAGAGACTCTTCAAGAACTCACTAAAAAAGTACGAGATGAGTATCGACGAAGAGCAGATAAACAGATAGAAGAGAAAGGAATAGAATGAGACATAAGCACGGTTATAGAAAACTCAATAGAACAAGCTCTCACAGAAAAGCTCTATTGAAAAACCTTGCAATAGCAATAATTACAGAGGGTCGAATTGAGACTACTCTACCTAAAGCTAAAACATTAAAAAGCTATATTGAGAAACTTGTTACAAAAGCTAGAGTTGGAGACTCCAACTCTCATAGAGCAGTTTTTCAGTATCTTCAAGATAAAGAAGCTACAAAAAAACTTTTAGGTGAAATTGCTCCTAGATTTGTTGGAGTTAATGGTGGCTATACAAGAGTAATTAAAACTAGACTTCGAAGAGGTGATGCTGCTCAAATGGCAATCGTAGAGTTTATCTAAAACTCTTTAGTTCCCAAAACCTCTTGGGAACTTTCTTAAAAATGAAATTCAAAAAACTAACAATAGAAGATATTCCAGAAATTATTAGAATGGAAAATACTGTTTCAGGTAGCATTTATCAACATAATACTAAAGAAGAGATGGTGGAGATGATAAGTGATGGTCTCTCTTATGGATTGCTCATAAATCAGAAAATGGTAGGTTTCAATTTAGCTTTTAAGGCAACAGAAGATGTTTATGGAATTCCAAAAGATGATGTAATTATCAGTGATGCAACTGTTATATTGGAAGAATATAGAGGAAATAGTTACCAATTTGTTTTACACTCCCACAGAGATAAAAAACATAAGCGAAAATATGTAGTAACTAAAACTTCACCTTACAATTTAGCTTCATTAAAGAACCTCCTGAAATATGGTTTTAAAATTGATAGACTAATAGAAAAAGATTTGAGTAGTAAAAATCCATTTCCTTATTGTGAAGAGTCTAATAAAACCGTGGGCTATCCAACTAAAGAACCAAAATATCTTAGATACTTATTGGTTTTTCAGAGTAGCGACTGAAGAGTCTAAATTACAAACTCTTCGTATTCGCTCATCAAGATTTCTCCACTTACTAAAGTTTCTCTAACTTATTCCCTCAAGATACTCTCGTAACTCTTTACCAATTTTTGGGTGTTTCAATTTCTTAATTGCTGTGGACTCTATCTGTCTGACTCTCTCTCTTGTAATTCCAAGAGCTTTTCCAATCTCTTCAAGAGTTCTTTCACTTTCATCGTCCATAAGACCAAATCGCATATTGATTACAGCTTGTTCTCGACTATTGAGTTTATTTACAACAAGTTCAATTTGAGACCGTAAATCATCTTTCAAAATAGTATCAATTTGGGAAATTGTCTCTTTATCTTCGATAGTATCGCTAATTTTACCATCATCTTCAGCACCGATTGGGGCATCAAGACTAACTGGTTCATTTGTAATTTTAATGATATTCTTAACTTTATCTTCTGTAAGACCAATCTCTTCAGCGATATATTTGTTTGTTGGCTCTTTTCCATACTCTTGAGAGTAGTTTCTTTTGATTTTATGAATTTTATTTATTGTCTCAATCATGTGAATTGGAATTCTGATTGTTCGAGCTTGGTCGGCAATAGCACGAGAAATAGCTTGTCGTATCCACCAAGTTGCATAAGTTGAGAACTTATACCCTTTTTTATACTCAAATTTATCAACTGCTTTCATAAGACCGATATTTCCCTCTTGAATAAGGTCTAGGAAAGGTAATCCTCGATTTGTGTATCTCTTTGCAATTGAGACAACAAGTCGTAAATTACTAATTGCCATGTGAGCCTTGGCACTATCAGAGATATTTTTTCCTCTTTTAATCTGTTCTAAAATTAGAGCTAACTCTTCAGAATTCAAGTTGAAACTCTGCTTTGAAGCCTCTTTTGTTGTAAAGAGCTTTTTAATTTCCATATAGGTTGAAACCATTGTAGCTTCATGAACTCTACCCGCAATCTCATCTTTTGAGAGATTAATTATCTCTTTTAGAATTTGACGATGGTTCTCTTTTAAAACATCATTAAAAAGTGAAAGTCTATACTCTAATCTCTTCAACTCTTTCTCAAATCCCTCATCATTTTTAATCGAATTCTCCATCGATTTCACAATTTCATTAATAAGTTTGCTTGTTGGTCCTAAATCTAAAAGTTTCTCTTTAAGAAGTCTCTTTTTATAAGCTAAATCTAAATGGTAATAGATATATTCAGCACTCTCTATATCTTCAGGCTCTTCTTTTTCAGTAGCTTTTAACCAATCTTTTTTCGCTTTCTCAAGAGCTTTAAAGCTATCAACAACTGCTTTTACTCTTGCATTTGCTTTTGTACTCTTTTTTTTACCATCATCTTCATCACCACTTTCACCATCATCATCAAAACTTCTGAAAAGCTCTTTCACTCTTCGTTCTCTATTTATAAGAGGCTCTTTGTAATCTAATATAAAGTCGATGAGGTAGGGAACAGAGGAGATTGCATCTAAGATGATATCTTCACCAGCTTCTATCTGTTTTGCCAACTTTATCTCATCATCTTTTGAGAGAAGCTCTATCTGTCCCATCTCTCGAAGATACATTCGAACAGGACTATCACTTCTACTCCACTCAAGAAGTTCTCTCTCTTTCATAATATTGAAATTCTCTTCAAGAGCCTCTAAATACGCTTTTTGTCTACTTATCTGTCTCTGCTTCTCTTCAGACTCATTCTGTTTTTTTGTAAATTGATACAGTGTGAAAATACATACACCATTTGTATCTAAAATCTTAATTAGTGATTTTGCTTGTGATTGGGTTGGTTGTCTATCTAAAATTGCAGTTACTTTGTCAAAAGTTAGACACTCGTTCTTATTTGAATTATCTATTATTTGCTGAACAGCTTCTGAAAACTCTTTTACAGTCATTTAATAACCTATTTGTAAATTGTATTGATATTGGAAAATCGTCTGCCAAACAGACTTTTTGAAGTTTGGTTGCGAGAGCAGGATTTGAACCTGCGACCTACGGGTTATGAGCCCGTCGAGCTACCGAGCTGCTCTATCTCGCGATTAATAATAAATGGCTGGGGCACGAGGATTCGAACCTCGGAATGCATGGACCAAAACCATGTGCCTTACCGCTTGGCGATGCCCCAATCGAATTGAGTGACGGAATTATAGTCAAAAAGAATCTTGATGTCAAGGGATAAAAAATAGAGGTGAATTTGTACTTCAGCTTTTTTGCTAAACTTTGATAAAAGAATAGAGGACTTGACTTTGGCTTCCTGCAAAAAAATATATATTACAACTCCTATCTACTATGTGAATGATGTAGCACATATTGGACACGCTTATACAACAATAATAGCTGATGCCGTAGCACGATTTTCAAAACTTATGGGTTACGAAACATTTTTGCTAACTGGAACAGATGAGCATGGTCAAAAAATAGAAGAGAGTGCAAAAAAGAGAAACAGAACTCCAAAAGAGTATGCTGATGAGATTTCAAAAACTTTCAAAGACCTTTGGGACGATTTTGGGATTGAGTATGACCATTTTATAAGAACTACTGATGAGTATCATAAAGAGGGTGTCAAAAAGGCATTTGAGAAGATGTATGAAAATGGAGATATTTATAAAGGTTCTTACAAAGGGAATTACTGTGTCTCTTGTGAGTCATTCTTTACAGATACCCAACTTATCGATGAGATAGCTTGTCCAGATTGTGGAAAAGAGACTAAAGAGATTGAGGAGGAGAGCTACTTTTTTAGACTCTCAAAATATGAGAAACCACTACTAGATTTTTACAAAGAAAATCCAGAATTTATACTACCAACTTCAAAGAGAAATGAAGTTATCGCATTTGTTGAAAATGGTTTAAAAGACCTCTCTATTTCAAGAACAAGTTTTGATTGGGGTGTGAAACTCCCAGATAGTTTAGGAGAACCAGACCATGTTATGTATGTTTGGTTAGATGCTCTGCTGAACTATGTAACAGCTTTAGAAACTGAAGAAAGAATGGATTTCTGGCCAGCAAAACTTCATATTGTTGGAAAAGATATTTTGAGATTTCACGCTATCTACTGGCCAGCATTTTTAATGAGTTTGGATTTACCACTACCTCATCACATTTCAGCTCACGGCTGGTGGACTCGAGATGGTCAAAAGATGAGTAAATCGATTGGAAATGTTGTGAAACCACGAGAAGTTGTAGATGCTTACGGTATCGATAGTTTCCGATACTTCTTACTTCGAGAAGTTCCTTTTGGTCAAGATGGAGACTTTTCGGAAAAGGCTCTTATAAATAGGATAAATGGAGATTTAGGAAACTCTCTCGGAAACCTTCTAAACCGACTTATTGGAATGAGTGATAAATATTTTGGTTCTGAATTTGAGGGAGAACTTGGAAACTTTGAGGAAAAGCTAAAAGAAGTGGACTCTAAGATAGGAAATCTTGAAAACTACATTTTCAAAATGCAACTTCACAGATATTTAGAAGATATTTGGGAAATTCTTGCAATTGGAAATCGTGCAATTCAAGAGAGTGAACCTTGGGCAAAAATCAAAACTAATCCCGATGAGGTTCGTTCACTTCTAATATTCATCTCAAATCTTCTTTCCAGAGTAGCGGTTCTTATCTCTCCAATTATGCCAAAAAGCAGTATTGAAATGGCAAAAGCTCTACAACTTGAAATCTCTCCAGACGCTTATAAAAATATCTTTGAAATCCGAAACTCTTTCAAAATTGTGAAAATTCCAGCTCTCTTTCCAAGAGTTGATAAACCAAAAATGCAAAAAGTTGAAGAGAAGCCGAAACCAAAAGAGTTGAAACTTGATGGAGTAATTACAATCGATAAGTTCTTTGAGACCAAAATCAAAATTGGTGAAGTTTTAGAAGTTGAAGCTGTTCCAAAAAGTAAAAAACTTTACAAACTGCAAGTCGATTTAGGAGAAGAGAGACCTCGACAGATAGTTGCGGGAATTCGAGAGTTCTATTCAGAAGATGAACTTACGCACTCTCAAGTTTGTGTTGTTGCAAATCTTAAACCTGCAAAACTTATGGGATTAGTTTCCGAGGGAATGGTTTTAGCTGGAAAAGATGAGAGTGGTCTATCTCTAATTCGTCCAGAAAAGAGAAAAAAAGTTGGAACTCCAGTAAGTTGAAACTTCTAGTCGCTTTTCTAACTATTGTTTCACTCTCTTTTGCTGATGAAAAGACAATAGTTGGAATTGGATATGAGACTCTGTTTAAGAAAAGTTATGAAATTAATACAAGTGATGAAATTGTTTTACGAAGTCCTTAATTAAGCGACAGTTATTTTTCTTTGAGGGAGGATATAGACAACACTTATTTTTCTTTGGGGAAAAGAGTTTATATTTTACTACTAATTTATACTCAAGAGTAGCTATTGAGGAGAGATATTCAGAAGTTGGATTTGAATTCAATTTCCCACTACCATTTTTGGCGACACTTATTTTCATAGGAAGGAAGATAGAGTAAGTGCAATCCTAAATTACGCCATTCTTGTAATTTTCCTTTAAAAACATTGCTAGTATGGATAGGAGCATTGTCAAGAATAACAAAACTTTTCTTTTCTATTTTAGAAGCAAAGTCGTCAAAAATGGCAATAGCCATATCACTATCTAAAGTATCTGTTGTCATATACGGAAATAATTTTTTCCCATCTGAAGAGAGAAAACCACTAACATTAATATTTTTAGATTTTGTTTTTGGAAGCAACAATCTTGTGTTTATTTCTTGCCATGCGTAAGGAATATTTGTCTCTAAAGAAAACCCACTTTCATCAAAGTAGAAGAGTTCTGATGACCCATTTTTAACAAATTGTTGAATAAGCTCTAGTTCAGTTGTAAAATTATGAACATCCATTTCACTTGGTTCGTTGTATGTTATTCTCTTTTAAATTTGAATTCTTTTTTATAATTTTCCGTAATAACTCTCTTGAAAAACGAATATTATTCTTGTCCATAACTTCCTGATGAACTCTTTTTATAAAATCGTCTCATTTTATGATACGAATTTTCGTATTTTTGAAAGAGCTTGTGAGATTTGGATTTCCCGTAAGACTCAAAGAAAAATCTCTTATCTCTAATTTTTAGTTTCATAAAGTCTCTTTTATTTGTGCCTTTATTTGTTGATAGATTTCAAGAAAATATAGATTTTACCGTTGTCTCTTTGGTTTCGCAAAATGGCGAAATCAAAAAAAGTAGTAGGGGAGGAGATACTAAGTCAAAAGATTATATCATTACTTTGAATATGGCTAAAGAATGGGAGTGACTAAATAGACTTCTGCCTCTCTTGTCATTTCGATATGAGCGTAGCGATTGAGAAATCTTGGAAACTTATCGTTTTACTCGAAGTGATGTAAAAGATTTCTCACCCGAAAGGGTTCGAAATGACATATAAGTTATTCAAGCATAAAAATACCCTATTTGGTCAGTCCCTAAAGAATTAGCTATGGTCGAAAATAATGAAATTGGTCAAAAGGTTCGGAGATATTTTATTCAAGTTGAAAAAGAGTTTATGCAACTTGTTTCTAACAAAAAAGAAGAGAACTTTTTTCACAAATTTGATAATTTTGAAGAGTTGTCAAAAGAGTTAGAAACTTACTACTCTTTATTGAATGAAACAATCAAAATTGTTGAACTTTTAAATTCTCGAAATGGTGCTGAACTTTTACAGGTTGATGGTTTTATGAAAAATTCGACTGGTTTTTCTCCTCTGCAAACTTTTGGGGTAAATTTGAAAAACCACTATTTTATTCCTACGGAACTTGGAAAAATTGTTGGGAAATCTCCACATGAGATAAATTTGATTTTAGAGAAAAATGGTTTACAAGAAAAAGTTAATGGAAATTGGAAACAGACTGAAAAGGGAAAACCTTTTGGAATTGTCTTGAAAAGTGGAAGTTTTGAACAGATAAAATGGAGACTAGAGGTTTTAGAAGCCTGAAAGTTATCAATATCTATAATTTTTATTATAACTTCTTCTTGGTGGTTTTAAACTATAATTCACATAAAAAAAGAGTAGTTTTGAAAGAGTTTATAGAAAACACTATTTTCAATGAAACCTATCTGGTTTCAGAATTGCCAAAGAGATTTGGCAACATTTCCGCAGAGTTTCAAAAAGTGAAAGAGCTTTTTGAAAGAGAGTTTGAGGGGAAGAGTGAAAGTGATTTAGAGCAGAAACTTGTTTCCCATATTTTAGAGCTTTTAGGATACGAGGCAGAGAGTCAAAAATCTTATAGAGTTCAGGGGGACTCCATTCGACCCGACTACACAATTACAGATGAGAACGAACTCATTTTACTTTGTGAAAGCAAAAAGTGGGGAACAAAACTCGATAATGGAAAACTTGTAAAAAATCCCCATTTTCAAATTCTCGATTACATGCAGAAATTAAAACTTGACTTTTCATTTCTTACAAATGGAAGATACTGGAGACTCTATGACAATCGAAAAGTCTCTTTTGAAAAGAGGTTTTATGAAATAGATTTAGTCTCTCTTTTGGAAAAACCTGAAGATTTTGGCTATTTCTGGTATATCTTTCGAAAAGAGAATTTTGTAAAAGATGAGATTTCAGATATTTCCAGAGAGAGTTCCGACTTTGCACTTCGAGTTGAAGAAGATTTAAAAAGTATAATTTACGGGACAAATGGAAAGAGTTCCATTTTTGAAAAGATTGGAAAAGCGATATATCGGAAAGAAAAGGATTTAGAAAAGGTTTTTGAGAAATCTATCTATTTCACTTTTCGAATTCTATTTGTTCTCTTTTTTGAAGACCGAAATCGGGATATTGTTCGGAAACATCAAGGGTATAAAGAACTCTCTTTCCAAAATATCTTTACTGATGAGGTTGGTGGCGACGATTTCCATATTCTCTACTCAAAATTTGTAAAGCTCTTTGAAGTTTTAGATGTTGGTTCGCCTCCTCACAAAATTCCACTTTTCAACGGCGGACTTTTTAAAAGAGATAAAATTTTGGATTTTCCAGAACTTTTTGGAGATGCTGAGTTGCACGAAATTTTGAAGAGTCTTGTCTATTTCGACATCTCAAAACGGGATTTCAAAACTCTTTCAGTAATAAATTTGGGTTCAATTTATGAGGGACTTTTGGAGTATCGTTTTCGAGTTGCTGAAGAGGATTTATATTATGCTGAAGAGAGATATCTTGACTCTTACGACTTTCACAACTCAAATTTAACCGAAGCCCAATTCTATCCTAAAGGTGAACTCTTTCTTTCCAACTCAAACAACAGTAGAAAAGAGAGTGCAAGTTACTACACACCAGAAACTGTTTCAAGTTTTATGGTTCAGAGTGCAATTGATAGGGAACTTCAAAGAAAGTCGCCACTGGAAATTCGCATCATCGATAACGCTTGTGGTTCAGGACACTTTCTAGTTGAGGCACTTGACTATTTGGCAGTCAAAAGTCTTGAAAAGCCTAAAGAGATTTCTGAAGTTTTGGAAAAAGAGAGAAGTGAAATTTTAGAGAATCTCAAAAATTACAAAATCGATTTTCTGGAAATTTCAGATTCTCAAATTTTGAAAAGAGTTCTATTGAAAAAGGCGATTTTTGGAGTTGATTTAAATCCGTTTGCAGTTGAGATTTCGAAATTGGCACTCTGGATAGACTCATTTATTTTTGGAACTCCATTGAGCCTAATTGAACATCATGTAAAAGTTGGGAATTCTCTAATTGGAACAAGTGTAAGCGAATTTCGGAGCTATTTTCAAAAGGAGAATTCTCTTTTTGACTCGGAACTTGTAGAGAAATTTCGAGAGTTAAAAAGTGTATCAAAAGCGATTTCAGAAATTGAGGATACAACAGAAGAGAAAGTTTTAAAATCGAAAGAGCTTTTTGAAACCTCATCAGCAAAGATGGAGGAACTAAATCACTACTTGAATTTTGTAACAACGAAAAAGATAAAAGAGATAGAGAAGTTAGATTTTGGAAATGACCCTGAAATAGAAGATATTTTACAAGACCGAAATTCAGAGATTTCACAAGAGATAGATGAGTATGCGAAAAAGTTCAATTTCTTCAATTACGAAGTGGAGTTTGCGGAAGTTTTCGACGAAAATAGAGGTTTCGATATTGTAATTGGAAATCCACCTTGGGAGAAAGTGAAGTTTGATGAAAAGGATTTCTTTCCAAAATTTAAAAGAGAGTATCGAACTCTTTCCAGTTCCCAAAAGAAGAAGATTTCGAAAGAGCTTCTGGAGAGTGATGAGGTTCGGAGAGAATATGAAACCCGAAAAGAGATGTTTGACAAAAGTAATGAATTTCTAGTTTCGAACTATCCTCTAAATCGAGGTGTTGGAGATAGCAACCTTTTCCGATTTTTCGTTGAGAAGAATTTAGGACTTTTGAAAAAAGAGGGAAATCTAACTTATGTTCTTCCATCTGCTCTTTTTCAAGATGACGGTAGTATCACTCTCCGAAAGCATATTTTGGAAAACTTCCAACTCAACTTCTTTTTTAGTTTTGAGAATAGGAGACCTGTATTTCCAGATGTGGATAGCAGATACAAATTTGCCGTCATGCAACTTGAAAATGGAAAAACAGAGAAAATAAAAACTCTCTTTTATGCCACAGACCCCAAAGATTTGAGAGATAAAAAAAAGCATATCTCCTACTCTCTGAAAACTATAAAAACTATCGCACCTCATCATCTCAACCTTTTTGAAATTCGCTCAAAGTGTGATTTGAAAATTGTTAGAAAAGCCTATCGAAGATTTCAAAGTTTGGACTCAAACTACTTCGATTTTAGAAGTGAAATTCACATGACTGCCGATAAGGAAATTTTCCACGAAAACGAAACCTCCGAAACAATTCCTCTTTTTGAAGGGAAGATGATACATCAATTCAACTCCAGTTTTGCAAAAGGAAAATATTTCCTAATTCCTGAAGAGTTCGATGCTCATATTCTTTTGAAAGAGATTTCTCGACTTGTTTCCGATATTTTTCCACAACTTCCAGAGAACTTTTCCAAATTTACAAAAGACCGAGCAGTTATAAAATATCTCTACGATATTGATACAAAAAGAATGAAAAAAGAGGAAAAGAAGAAAACAGTTCTGAAACTTCAAGAGTTTGTCCGCTTTGATAGAGAGTTTTTGAGAGTTGGGTATCGGGAAATTGCTAGAGATACAGATGAGAGAACGGTAATTGCTACACTCTTTCCAAAAGATGTTGGAGCAAGTAATACAACTTGGAGTGAAATTCCAAAAAAGTATATTTTGAAAAACAGAAAAGTAGAAATTTCTGAAAACTCTTTAGAAAAGAGGCTTTTCTTACTCTCAATTTGGAATTCGATAGTTTTTGATTTCTTAGCTAGACAAATTGTACAAATTCATGTAACAAAATCACTTTTCACCCGCCTCCCAACTCCACAACCCGAAAACTTTTCAGATTTTGAACCTCTAATTGAAAATTCAAAAAAACTTTTAAATTTCTATTCGGGATTCGATTTTGAAGTCAAAACTCCAAAGAACAGAAAGGGTGCTGACATGGTTCAGATTGAAAACGATATTTTGGTGGCAAAAATGTATGGAATTTCAAAAAGCGAACTGGAATATATTCTTTTAACTTTTAAAGTTCTAAACTCAAAGCAGAAAGGCTATGTTGAAATGTTGAAAAGCAAGTTTTCGGAGGAAGAGTAGTAAATAAAGAGTCTTCTTTTTAGACTCTGCGACTAAGCTCAAAGAGGAAATCCTATTCTATTTAGCCAGTTCCAAAATAAAAAATAATTTTTAGTTTTTATAATATTTAAATTTTCATAGATATTTTCTATATACTAAAAGCCAAAAATTTTTTATAGGAAAAGATATGAGAGAAGAGTGGTTAGAAGCTCGAAAAAATGACCCTGTTAGAACACAGATGTTCTATGCAAAACAGGGTGAAATTACTGGAGAGATGAGGTTCGTAGCCGAAGTTGAAAACCTCGACCCTGAATTTGTTCGGAGCGAAGTGGAGCGGGGAAGAATGATAATTCCTGCTAATGTCAATCACAAGAATTTAAGACCGATGGCGATAGGTCTTGGAACAAAGTGTAAGATAAATAGTAACATAGGTTCTTCTGCCCTATCTAGCGATATTGAAGGTGAAGTTGAAAAGGCTCAAGTTTCTCAAAAATATGGTGCTGATACAATTATGGACCTTTCCACGGGTGGAGATTTAGACGAAATCAGAAAGGCGGTAATAGGTGCTTCTGAAGTTCCAATCGGTACTGTTCCAATGTATCAAATTCTTCACGATGTTGGAAATGAGATAGAAGCTCTAACTATCGAAAAGATGTTGGAAGTGATAGAGCGACAAGCGAAACAGGGAGTTAGTTACTTCACAATTCATGCTGGTTTCTTACTCCGAATGATGCCTGAAGTTGCAAAAAGAAAGATGGGAATTGTCTCTCGAGGTGGAAGTCTTATGGCTTCTTGGATGATGCACTACCATAGAGAAAATCCTTTCTATACAGCTTATGATGAAATTCTCGATATTTGCCGAAAGTATGATGTTTCCCTCTCTCTTGGAGACTCACTAAGACCTGGAGCTTTAGCTGATGCTTCTGATGAAGCACAATTAGGCGAACTAAAGATTTTAGGAGAGCTTACACTTCGAGCTTGGGAAAAAGATGTTCAAGTTATGATTGAGGGTCCAGGGCATGTTCCACTAAATCAGATTGAGAGAAATATGAAACTTGAACAAGAGTATTGTCATGAAGCTCCATTCTATGTTCTTGGACCACTTGTTACGGACATCGCTGCTGGATATGACCACATCTCTTCTGCAATTGGTGCAACTGTTGCAGGTTGGAAAGGTGCTTCAATGCTCTGCTATGTAACACCAAAAGAACACTTGGGACTACCAAATGCTGAAGATGTTCGAGAAGGTATTATTGCTTATAAAATTGCAGCTCACTCTGCCGACATTGCCAGAGGTCGAAAAGGTGCTAGAGATGTTGATGATTTAATGAGTGATGCAAGATACAAGTTTGATTGGAATAAGCAGTTTGAATTGGCTTTAGACCCAGATAGAGCTAGAGAGTATCATGATGAGACTCTACCTCAAGATGTTTTCAAAGAGGCTGAATTCTGCTCAATGTGTGGTCCAAAATTTTGTGCTTACAAAATCACTCAAGATATTATGGATAATCCTGAAGCTATTCAAAAAATCATTGCTGAAGCCCAATAAAGGAATTTGATGAAAAAAAGCATTTTAGCGGTCTCTACTGTTCTACTTTATACAGGTTGTGTGAATACAAGTACAGAGCCAAAACCAAAGGAAGAAGTTGTTCGGGAAGCAAAATCAGTTCAAGAAGTAACTTGGCATGAAGCTATTGTTGCTTGGAGTAAAAAATATGAGGATTTTGGATTTAAACTTCCAAAAACTAAAGAGGAACTTGAAAAGCTCAAGAAGATAAGTTATTTTGGCTGGAAAAGAAAACCAATAGAAGAAATTCCAGTAGAAATAGGATATTTAACTAGTTTAGAGACTCTCTCTTTGAATTTCAATAACATCTCAGAAATTCCAGCAGAGATAGGAAATCTCTCAAATTTGAAAGTTCTCGATTTATCTGACAATTATATTTCAGAAATTCCTGAAGAGTTGGGAAATCTTTCAAATTTAGAAAATTTAAATCTAAGTTCAGAAATGATTGAAAACGGAAATCCTATCACATCTCTTCCAGACTCTTTAAATAGGTTAGAAAATTTGAAAGAGTCTGGTGAAAAAACTAGAAAAAATGGTGAAACTCCTATTGAGTTTTTAGATAGAGTTTTGGAATTAGAACCAGCGGATTGGCATGAAGCTATTGTTGCTTGGAGTAAAAAATATGAGGATTTTGGATTTAAACTTCCAAAAACTAAAGAGGAACTTGAAAAGCTCAAGAAGATAAGTTATTTTGGCTGGAAAAGAAAACCAATAGAAGAAATTCCAGCAGAGATAGGGTATTTAACTAGTTTAGAGACTCTCGATTTACCTCTTAATGAGATCTCAGAAATTCCAGCAGAGATAGGAAATCTCTCAAATTTGAAAGTCCTCGATTTATCTTACAATTATATTTCAGAAATTCCTGAAGAGTTGGGAAATCTTTCAAATTTAGAAAAGCTAGATTTAAGTTCAAATCCAGAAATGATTGAAAATGGAAATCCTATCACATCTCTTCCAGACTCCTTAAATAGGTTAGAAAATTTGAAAGAGTCTGGTGAAAAAACTAGAAAAAATGGTGAAACTCCTCTTCAATTTCTAAAAAGAGTTTTAGGCATCTAATCTATCCCTTTTGTCATTTCGATATGAGCGTAGCGATTGAGAAATCTTGGAAACTTTTACTCGAAGTAATGTAAAAGATTTCTCACCTGGAAGGGTTCGAAATGACTCTCAAGGGTTCGGGGAAATCCCGAAACTCTACTGAAATTCAATGACGATGTTATTTGAAGAGCCTTTCGATTTCTTTTCTTTCACTTTCCAACTCCAATTATCGTAATACTCTTTTATATCTTTCTTAAATTTGAGTCGAAAAGTTTTAGAGTCTACTTTTTGTAATTCCACACTTTTGCAACTACTTTTTGGCGAAATACTTTCACTTGTGGAGAACTCCAATTCTCGAGTTCCAAGACTTTTCACTCTTAGCAGTGTCTGCATAGAAATTACATTTTTACATTTTACACTTACAGGGGAACTTGTTTCTCTTGCTACTTCTAAATCTGGCTCTATATCTCTTGGAGTTTCTGGTGCTGATTTAGAAATCAGTTCAAATTCCCCTTTTTTACCATTTAAAATTGCATAATTGATTTCATTTCCATCAAAATCAAAACCGATTTCTGGCTTCAAATCTTTTTCAAAAACAGTTTCCGCTTCACTCTGATTCATCTCAAAGAAAACTTTTTTATTCAAAGGAGATATATTGAAAATATAGTTGGAGTTTTCATATTTAAGAAACTCAAATTTCAAATCTTTCAGAGTAGATAATTTTACAACTCTCTCTTTTACCTCTTTTACAACTTTCTGCTCCTCTTTATAAAAACCACCCCAAGATTTTATCTCTTTTTGAACTTCAAAGTCATATCTCTCTTGATACTTTCCAAAAGCTAAAACCCTCTCTTTGGAATTCAAATCTTTTAAATCAGACTTGGATTCTGGTTTGGAATTTGTTTTGGATTCGATTTGGGAATCAGATTTGGAATCTGGTTTGGATTCGATTTGGGAATCTGGTTTGGATTCGATTTGGGATTCTGGTTCTGGAAGCAAGTTTCCCATGCACCCTGAAAAGAGTAGGATTGTGGAAAGTAGAAATGTCTGTTTCATTTGTAGCTCCTTAGTAAATTTTGCAGTTTGGAAGAGAGCGTTTTAGAGACTCTTTTTCAGAATCTGGAACTCGATTTTCTTGGATATTTAGAAATTTCAAGTTTTGCAAATTGTAAAGGTTTCTTGGAATTTCAGAAATACTATTTTTATAGAGATATAGAGTTTTAAGATTTGGCAGATTTCCAATTTCTGGAGGTAGAGTTGAAATTGAGTTATTTCCAAGACTTATATTTTCAAGTTTTTTGAGGTTTCCAATTTCAGGAGGTAGGGTTGAAATTGAGTTGTTCTCCAAATTTAGGTAGATGAGGTTTTGAAGAAATTCTATCTCTTTTGGAATGTATGTTATTTTCTTTTTCGTGTTTGAAAAATAGAAGTTGCTTCTCTGAATTCCACCTATATTTGTGATGATAGCTTCAACTTTTAAAAGCTCATCTTCAGTTTCTGGAAGTCCCAAATCAAACTCTCGATTCCATTTTACAAGGTTCATAATTTTTGAAAGTGGAGTTGAACTTGAAACACTATTTTCAAGTAGAAAGTTTTTATACTCTTTATAGTCATAATACTCTTTAAAAGAGTTTTTTGTATCTGGATACCTCTTTTCGATATAAGTTCCATAAGCCTCAATTTCTAAATATGAGTATTTATCGTAATCTCCAATAAAAACCATATTTTCGATATAAATCCTTTTTTCATTTTCCTTTTTGTATGCAAAAAGCGATGAGAAAAGTAGAGAAATAGTTAGTATAAACTTCACTTTATAATTCCTTTTTTGAAAAGTTTACTATAATAAGAAAATCTTTTATAAAAGATTTAAAATATGAAAATAGGAATTGTTATTATTATCTTAATAAGTTTTTCTTATGGAAAATGGACTTCTGTAATGGGAAGTGGTGGAGGACCTATTACACAATCTCAGGCTTGTGAACAAGCAGAAAGAGATGCGATAAAACAGGCTGTTAAGATAATACACGGTGTCTCCTCAATAAGTGAGATTAGAAAAGTTATAGAAGTAAATACCTCTAAAAACCTTGCAAGTAAGCAGATGCAATATCGTTCATTTCAAAGTTCAAAGGGAGGTGTAAAACTTAAAGAAGATTTTAAGAAACAACAACCTTTTTGTAGAAATGACTATCATTCAACTTATTGTGAATGTAATGTTACTGGATATTTTAAAGATATAGATGATAATTCAATTGAAGAGAAAGAACCAGAACCCAAGAAACCTCATCAGAAAGGGGATTTCCTAATTACAGTTGGAGGTGGACAAGGTTTTTATCAAGAGAGTAAAGAGAGTTATAAATATAGCAATCGAGAGTTAGATTTCCACTGGAACTATCTCAAATTTGGTTTTGGAGAGTTTGACTTTGAAAATGAGAGAAGAGATGCAAAAGCCAAAAATTACACATACTTCCTTTTCGGATTGGGTTTTCACCAACTTCGCAACTCTTTCATATACGGAATTTCTTTTGATGGCGTATTTCCTAATCAGAGAAAAAACTATTTTCCTCAAGCCTCTATTTTTGCTGGTATCTTTCCAATTTCAGATACTCCACTCTTTTTAGCTCTTTCTCTAGCTCTTCAAATTCGAGAAGAGGTTGAAACTCAAACTATGTTGAAATTAGGAGTTGTGTTTTGAAAAAGCTATTTCTACTTTTCACAATACCACTTTTTGGAAATGAGATGTATCTAAATCTCTCTGGTGGATTTGGAAAGAGCTACTCTGAAATCTCTTCAAGTGATAGTGATTTTTACAAAGAAGAGGAAAACATCGATACAGTGAAATACGGTTTTGGAGTTGGGGTAATTGAGGAAAACTTAAGACTTGAGTTTGGATATAACAGATATAACTACAATTACAACTTCGAGGGCATAAGTCTCAAATTTTTAGGAACTTTAGGAAACTTCTATTTAGGTATAGGTGCCGAAGCTCTTTCTACCGATGAGGTTAGTTCTGCTGGAGATAGTGTAACTACAATAGGAAATTTTGCTGAAATTGGAGTTTTTGGAGAGATTTCAAAATCTTTGGAAGTTGGTGCTGGTTTCTCATTTCACCGATACAATTTCGATATATACTCTTTCAAGGAGAATGAAGAGAATACAAATCTTGAAAATGACTCTATTCTCTTAAATCTCTTTCTAAATTGGAAAATTTAAATTTTAAAAAGAGTCCCTTTTTCAAATCTGTTTTGAAAGAGAAAATTGCGAAGATGTTCTAAATTGAAACCAGAAGTTAAAAACATTGGAATTCCGTTTTTTTGCAAAAAGTGGGCTGATTTTAGTTTTGTGACAATTCCGCCTGTTGCAAATTCATTATTTGGAGAGACTTCTTGAAGAAGTTCTTTCTCTTCTATTTTATCAACAAATTTCAAAATTTTAGCGTCAGAAAACTCTTTTGGATTTTTATCATAATATCCATCAATATCTGAAAGAATTATAAGAATTTCACCACCAAAAAGTAGAGTTGAGTGGGCAGAAAGTTGGTCATTATCTCCAAAAGTTAGCTCTTCTATGGCTACTGTATCATTCTCATTTACAATTGGAACAATACCATTTTTAAGAAGAACTTCAACTGTTCTTTTTGCATTTTTACTTCTCTTTTTTGAGTCAAAATCATTCTCTATCATTAAAACTTGGGCGATATTTATACCAAATTTTTCAAATTTCTTATGGTAAATGCTCATAAGATATTGCTGACCAATTGAGGCTAATGCTTGACGATTTGCCAAAACACTCTTATCTAATTTCACTTTTGTATAACCAGCAGAAACTGCACCAGAAGAGACTAAAACAACTTCAGCACCACTACTCTTTAGTTCTGCAATTAGAGAGACGATATTTAAAATTCGCTCTTTGGAGATTTCTCCATTTTCAGAAAGAACAGCACTACCGACTTTTATAACTATCCGTTTAAATTTCAAAAGGGTAAATTTCCTATATTAAGTTCCCAAAGATGGGAACAGTTTTTAGAATGTGATATTTATACCGCCAAAGAAACCAGAAACTTCTGATTTAATATCAGCGTTAAAATCTGAGAAAGAGTTATCTTCTGCCAAAATTTGCAATCTGTGAACTCTATATCCACCCTCAATTACCATTTCAAGAAGAGCAAGTTCTAAAACAGTAGCTTTTGCTTTAATTCTTAAGTCATACATTTCGGCATGTACCTCTGGAGAAAATTTAAAATATTTTAAATCTATCTCAGCACCAATATTTGTTGTTGGAATTGTAGCTCCTAATCGACCATATATAATTGGAACTGGAAAGTCTATATTTACTTTATTTCCATCAACATCAATATCTCCATCATAATATTTAATACCAAATCCAACATCAGCACTCAAAATTGTATCGATGAGGTTATAGTATGCGATGATATCTATCTGGTTCAAATTGAGTTTTGACTTTGTATTTCCTGAAATATTTCTATCATTAAATTCATGTTGAAGTTCTGCTGGAATATTTTTTGTAGCATCTTCTCCAAATTGAGTTATCTCAACTCTAGCATTTGGAATAATTGGAATAAAGTGTTTGAAGTTTGCATAAGCATAAGCTGCAAGTGAAGAGTCCAAACCCAAATCATCTTCAAAATCCAATGGAGTTCCCTTATAAACTATTTCCCCGCTACCATTTACAAGCCAAACTCCAGCTCCAGCCTCAGCTTTTAAAAAATCTGCTTTGAGATTAAGAGCTATCAGAAAAAATAGTAATAAAAACCTTACCATAAACAACCTTTTTTCGAATAGTATCATAACTTATATGTAGTTAAAAAATCTCTAAAGCAGAGTCTTTAAACTTAATTTTTTATAAAAAAATATTTCAAAATGGCGAAAAACTGGTATTTCTACATATTTCAAAAGATATATTTAAGATTTTAAGTGTAAATTCAGTATTTCTTTTTTACAATGCTTAAAATTATTTTAAAAGGAAAAATTTTGGCAATAAGTGAATTGAAAGGAAAAGGGGATTGGAAAACTCTCCTTGCAGCTTTTTTATATTTCGATTTTAGCTTTATGGTTTGGCTAATGCTCGGACCTTTAGCACAAGAGATAACTGCTGATATAGAAGGTGGTCTCTCTGCTGGACAGATAGGAACAATGATAGCAGTTCCAATTTTTGCAGGAGCTTTATTAAGAATAGTTTTAGGTTTTGGAGTTGATAAGATTGGTCCAAAAAAGACAGCAATCATATCTCAAACAATAGTTGTTTCTGGACTATTTTACGCTTGGATTTTTGGTCTTCACTCTTACGAAGCACTGCTAACTATCGGTTTCATTCTCGGTTTTGCAGGAGCAAGTTTTGCCGTAGCACTGCCTCAAGCTGGTCAGTGGTATCCACCTCATCTTCAAGGTGTTGTCTTAGGAATTGCTGGAGCTGGAAATATTGGGGTTGTTATCGACTTTCTTTTTGCACCAAAAATTGCTGAAATTTGGGGTTGGCAAGCGGTTTTCGGAGTTGGTGGAGTCCTCTCTCTAATCATTCTAATCACTTACATCTTTATTGCAAAAGATGCTCCTGAAGATGTTTATAAACCAAGACCAAAAAAGTTAGCCGATTATGGAAGACTTTTAAAAGATAAAGATACTTGGTGGTTCAACCTCTTTTATGCCGTCTCTTTTGGTGGTTTTGTCGGTTTTGCTGGATATATGAAAGTCTACTTGATGAATGAGTATGGAGTAGATATGGGAGTTTTCGGAACAGAGTATCTTGGTGAAGAGAATGTAAAAGTTGTTGCTGGATATTTTGGTGCTTTATGTATCTTCGCTGGTGCAATTCTTCGACCAGTTGGTGGATATGTAGCTGATAGAATTGGTGGTGTAAAATCTCTCTACTTCTTCTATGGTGCTGTTGCAATTCTTGCTCTTGTAAACGCTTTCTTAGTTACAGATTTCTATCTTGCAATCCTTGTTCTTTTCCTAATTATGGCAAATCTTGGAATGGCAAATGGTGCTGTTTTCCAACTTGTTCCACAACGATTTGGTGCTGATATCGGAATTATGACTGGAATTGTTGGTGCTGCTGGAGGACTTGGAGGTTCTGCACTTGCAACAATGCTTGGATACACAAAAGAGGCTACTGATGGATATACAATTGGATTTGTTGTTTTTGCCGTAGTTGTTATTTTCGCAATTTCTGGTATCACATTTGTAAAAAATAGATGGAGAACAACTTGGGGTGTTCAAGCTGGAGGAAAAATCTAGTAAATTTAAAATTCGATATACTTTTTTCTTAAAAAGATAAAAGATGAATGAATTTAAAGATGGAAATAGAGCTTTTAAAGAACTCTATTTTACAAAACATGAAAAAGAGCTTGTAAACTTGGCAAAGAATGGTCAAAGTCCTCAAGCTCTTTTTATTGGTTGTAGTGACTCACGGGTAATACCTGACCTATTTTTAAATACAAAACCTGGAGACCTTTTTGTTGTAAGAAATGTTGGAAACTTCGTTCCAAAATTTACAACAAAAAAGGAGTTTCGAGGTACTGCTTCTGCAATTGAATATGCTGTTTCTGTTTTAAATGTTTCCGAAATAATTGTTTGTGGACATACTCATTGTGGAGCTTGTGAAACTCTACACAAGCCTGAAAAAGTTGAACACCTTCCTCATCTTACAAAGTGGTTAGAGATAGGTGAAGAGGCTAAAAACAGGGCAGTAGCTACAAATATGAGTGGTGATGACTTATATAGAATTACTGAGAAATTTTCAATTCTCTCCCAACTGGAAAATCTTTTAACTTATCCTGAAATTAAGAGAAAAGTTGAAAGTAATGAAATCTATATTCACGGCTGGTACTATCATATAGAGAGTGGAGAAATAGAGTACTATGACCCTGATGTGAAAAAGTTTCTTCCTCTTTCAGAAACATGAATAGAGTTCCTGAAATTCCTATCTATCTTAGAGAAGTGAAAAGAGCTCCAAAAGAGCTTTTCTACTCTGGAAATTTAGAACTTCTTGACTCTCCAAAAGTGGCTATTGTTGGAGGTAGGAGAATTTCCCAATACACCAGAAATACAGTTTACAATCTCTCAAAGTTACTTTCAAAAAGAGGATTTGTAGTTGTAAGTGGTGGAGCAATTGGAACAGATATCATAGCTCATCGAGGAGCTTTTCCAAATACAATATCTGTTATGGCAAACTCTCTTGATATCATCTATCCAAAAACAAATAAGGATTTAATTTTAGAGATGGAAAAAGAGGCTCTACTTCTCTCTGAATATGAGAAAAATGTTCCTGCACATCCAAAAAGATTTGTTCATAGAAATCGACTTATGGTTGGGTTGGCTGATTTTATAATTATTGGAGAAGCTGATTTAAAAAGTGGTACTGCTCAAACAATGAGAATTGCAAAAGAGGAGGGAAAAGAGCTATTTTTCTTACCTCATCGACTTGGAGAGTCTGAGGAGACAAATCGATATTTAGAACTTGGACTTGGAAAAGCTATCTACAACTTAGATAGTTTTGTCGATAACATGGCGACTCTTTACGGTCTTGAAAGTGTTGAAGAGAAATCTAAAGAGATAGATCCATTTTTACAATTTTGTAAAAACTCTCCAACTTATGAAGAGCTTTTTCAGAAGTTTGGAGATAAAGTTTTTGAGTATGAATTAGATGGGAAAATTGCAATTAGAGATGGTCGAGTCTACTTGGAGTAAAACTATTTTATAGCATCTGCTATAAGTTCAATTGGATTTTTAAAGATAGTTTCAACTCCATTTCTCTCAAGACTATCTGTAATTTGAACTCGACATGCTGAACACTCTGCCGAAACGATTTCAGCACCAGTATCTTTTACCATTTCCGCCTTGCTATCTCCAATCTTTTTTGCAAGATGATACTTTTCAGTCTGCATTGTGATACCTCCAAAACCGCAACAGTGGTTAGGGTCTTTCATTTCGATGAGGTCGTAACTATCTTTAAGCAGTTCTCTCGGCTCTTCCCAAACTCCTTGCATTTTTCGAGAGTGACAAGGATCGTGATAAGTAACACTACTAGAAACCTTTCCCAATTTTGGACTTTTTGTGTAAATCCACTCTGTTGCAAGAAATATTTTCTTTCCTAACTTTCTAACTCTCTCTCTCCACTCTGGCTGGTCTTGGAAATAGTGTTCATAATCTACTCTTATCATCGCTGAACATGTTGCTTCAGGAATTAGTATTGCCTCAACTTCAGAGATAAAAGTTTCAAAATAGGAGATATTTGTTTTTGAAAGGTAATCAACTGTTTTAAAATCTCCAGTAAAATAGGCTGGAGCACCACAACAGACTTGATTTTTTGCAAGAAATACATTGTAGTCCAGATGTCTCAAAATTTGAAGTAGAGATTTTCCAATATCTGTATAGTTGTAATTTGCAAGACAGCCTATAAAAATTGCTACTGTTTTAGTTCCGCCATTGTCGATAAATTCAGGGTAGGAGTTTAGAAATGACTTTTTAGAGATACTTGGAACTGTTCGTTTTACAAGTGGAAGTTTTAGAGAACTCTTTTCAGGCATTACACTTTTGCAACTCTGGAAAGAGTATCCAGTTTTAAAGAAGATATCCATCACTTTTCTATTTCGGAGGAGATAGAAGAAAGCTCTTTTCCACCAAGCAATTCCAAACTTCTCACCAATCTCTTTTCGGATATTTTCTATAAAGAAATCTGTTTGAATAGATTTTGGACACGCTTCAACACAATTTGTGCAGAGGAAACAGCTTTCAAAAATAGACTTGACCTCTTTATCTAACTCCAAATTTCCAGCATGATACTCTCCGAGAAGAGCTAAAAATCCTCTTGGAGAAGTAACCTCATCAGGATTTGAGATGTGAACTGTGCAAGTTGGAATGCACTTTCCACACTTTATACAATCATCATAATTTGTCATCGAAGTATCTGTAACCCCTCATTATCAAAGTCGAGAACTCGAATTGTGTAATTTGGAAAGAGTGTCTCAAATTTAGTTTTTAGAGGCATAACATCTTCTTTATAGAGTAAGTTAAAGAAAGTTGAGCCACTACCTGAAAGAGTAGACATCAAAGCTCCATAATCTAAAGCTATCTTTTGAACTGTAAAGAGTTCTGGAAGATTTCTCATTCTCTGTTTCTGGTGAAACTTATCTTTTGAAGCAAGTCTTAAAAGTTCCCAATCCTCATTAAAAAAAGCAGCTGTTAAGAAAGAGGCGTGAGATAAGTTGAAAACCGATTTCTCTTTAGAATAGACTTTTGGTAGTGTTGTTCTTGATTGAGAAGTTGAAATTGTCTGGTTTGGAATTACAACAAGAGCTTTAAGATATGGAGGTACTTTCTTTTTCTGAGTGAAGACTTTCTGTTTTTCAAGAATTGAGACTGTAAAACCTCCCATTGTTGCTGGAGCAATATTATCTGGATGAGGTTCATGAAGTAAAGCATGATTTAAAATTCTTCTCTTTACAGCAGATACTCCTGCTGCTTCACACGCTGAAGCCAATGCAGAAACAATTACAGCAGAAGAACTTCCCAAACCGCGAGACATCGGTATATTGTTATAAAATGTAAATTTAAATTTACCACTACTATTTTTTCCAATTATACTTCGGTAGTGTTCATTGAAGATATTTATAAAAAGATTATTCCCTTTCATTTTAGGATTATCAGCACCCTCACCCTTTATTGAAACACTGAAAAATTTTGAGGGCTTTATATCAACACAATTTTTTAATTTAAGTGCAACTCCAAGAGTATCAAAACCTGGACCTAAATTTGCACTTGTAGCTGGAACACATATCTTCAATCAAAAAACCTTTTATTAAATATGAAATACATGACATGTATGAAAATTGGAGTTTACCTAACTTTAGGCAATCATCTAAAAGTACTTTAACTTTTTTCACCTTACAAATAACTTTCTCTTTATGGAGAAAGCGGTTCTTAAAAAGTTTTAAACTATAAATAGCTTTAGGAGAAATAGATATTCGATAAACTTTGAAAAAAATGAGGAAATCTATGAAATTTGAAGTTGTTATTGGTCTGGAAGTTCATGTTCAGCTAAATACAAAAACGAAACTTTTCTGCTCTTGTCCTACAAGTTTTAATGAAGCAGAAAATTCTAATACTTGTCCAATTTGTCTTGCTCTACCAGGTGCTTTACCTGTAATAAATAGAGAAGCAGTTCATAAAGCTATTCAACTTGGAACAGCAGTTGGAGCAACTGTAAATAGAGAGTCAAAATTTGATAGAAAAAACTACTTCTATCCTGACTCTCCAAGTGGATACCAAATTTCCCAATTTTACTATCCAATTGTAGAGAATGGTCATATAGATATATCTTCTCGAAGAGTTCAAATTGCAAGAGCCCATTTAGAAGCTGATGCTGGAAAAAATACACATGAAGCTGGAGGTTCAAAAGTTGATTTAAATCGTGCTGGAACTCCACTATTAGAAATAGTAACAGCTCCAGATATGAGAAGTTCTGATGAGGCAATAGAGTATTTGAAAAAATTACACTCCATCGTAAGATATATAGATATTTCTGATGCAAATATGCAAGAAGGCTCTTTTCGATGTGATGCAAATGTCTCAATTCGTCCTGAAGGAGATGAGAAACTCTATACCAGAGTAGAAATTAAAAATATCAACTCTTTCCGTTTTATTCAAAAAGCGATAGATTTTGAAGTTGAAAGACAGATAGAGGCTTGGGAAGATGGAGTTTATGAAGATGAGATTTGGCAAGAGACTCGACTTTACGACTCTGCTAAAAATGAGACCAGAAGCATGAGAGGAAAAGAGGAAGCATCAGACTATCGATATTTTCCAGAACCTGACCTTTTAGAAGTTAGAATTTCTGAAGAGACAGTAAAAGAGTTTTCTAAAATTCCTGAACTACCTCATCAGAAAGAAGAGAGATACCAAGAAGAACTCGGACTTTCAAAATACGATGCTGGTGTAATCGCTTCTTCTAAAGAACTGGCATCTTTCTTTGAAGAGATTTTAAAAAGTGGTGCTTCTACTAAAAATTCTGTTTCATGGCTAACAGTTGAACTACTTGGAAGACTAAATAAGAAAAGTTTAGAAATTTCAGAATCTCCTGTAAATTCTCAAAAACTTTCAGATTTGATTCTTGCCATCGATTCCAAAACTATCTCTGGAAAAGCTGGAAAAGATGTTCTCGATTATCTTTTTGAAAATGAGATTTCAGTCGATGTTGCTATTGAGAAGTTGGGACTCAAACAGGTTAATGATGATAGTGCTATTTTAAAAATTATTGATGAGGTTCTATCAAAAAATCCTGACAAGTTGGAGCAATATAGAAATGGAAAAGATAAGCTATTTGGCTTCTTTGTTGGACAAGTGATGAAAGCTAGTAAAGGTAGTGCAAATCCTCAAAAAGTGAATGAGTTACTAAAAGGGAAGTTGTAGAATGGAATTCTACTTATATATCTTAGTTTTTCATATCATCTCTCTCATCTCTTGGTTTGCTATGCTATTTTACCTCCCAAGACTCTTTGTCTATCATGCTGAAAATTATGAGAAAAGAGAATTTTTAGAAGTTGCAAAAGTTATGGAGAGAAAACTTATCAAATATATAGGAACTCCAGCAATGTGGGCAACTATACTTTCTGGTTTTGCACTAGCATATTTTGGAAACTTTTGGGAATTTGGCTGGTTACATCTGAAAATACTTTTTGTCTTCTCTCTTTTTGTCTATCACATCTATTTAGAAACTCTTCGCAAGAGATTAGAGAGAGATACTTGCAGAAAATCTGGAAAGTTTTTTAGAGTCCTAAATGAGTATCCAACTCTGATTATGATAGCAGTTGTATCGCTAGTTATCTTTAAACCATTTTAAGGTACAATTTATAAATCTTATATTTTAAAGGAAAGGTGTATTATGTTTAGGCATAAGTTTTTACTGTTTGCCATATTAATTGGCTTATTTGCATTTGGGGGATGCTCGAGTAGTAGTAGCTCTAATGATGGAAATGGAACTATTCCAGATAAAAATGAAACTACTTGCGAAGCTCCTCAAGTTCTTGAAAATGGAGAGTGTGTAACTCCAGAAGTGCCTATTACTTGTGAAGAAGGTGAAGAGTTACAAGATGGTGTTTGTGTAACTCCAGATACTCCTGTTACTTGTGAAGAGGGAGAAGAGTTACAAGATGGTGTTTGTGTAACTCCAGAAGTTCCTATTACTTGTGAAGAAGGCGAAGAGTTACAAGATGGTGTTTGTGTAACTCCAGAAGTTCCTATTACTTGTGAAGAGGGAGAAGAGTTACAAGATGGTGTTTGTATTACAACAGCAGATTGTGAAGTTGGTGAAGTTTGGAATGGAGAGACTTTAACTTGTGAAGTTCAAGAAGTTAAAACTCTAAAATACCTCTACATTTCAGGTGTTGCTATTGATGGAGCACTAAAAGAGGCGGCAGCACAACTAATCAACAAAACAACTGGAGAAGTTATAAGTTCCGCTAAAACTACAAAAGATGGAAAGTGGGCTTTTGGTCGTTCAGCTGATACAGATGCTGATGATGTTGATACTTATGTAAAAGTCAAAGGTGGAATAGATACGGCTACTGGAAAACCTTTTGAAGGAATGCTGGAAAATGTAATTGACAAAGATGATATTACTGAAGTGACTTACAGTTCAGACGATGCTGAACCTGAAATTGAAAATCCAAAAACTGTTTTAGTTTCACCTGTAACAACTCTTATGAGTTCTATTATGAAAAAAAATCCAAGTATGTCTAAGAGTGACGCAGTTAAGAAAACGGCAAAAGTTCTGAACATATCTGAAGATACAGTAACAAAAAATCCAATTGATACTTTAGAAAGTGGTTCTAATGAAGAGAAAGAAGCGGCTGCTGAAGCTATCAAAAAAGCTATGATGATACAAAAAGCTGCTGAGTCTCTTGCAAAATCAGTAAGTGATGAAGATGATGAAGATAGTTTTGATAGAGCATTCGCTGCTGTTTTCCATGCTGTTGCAGAAAAGTCTGACTCTGATGAAGAGATAGATTTAGGTGCTGTTCTTGAGGAGGATACATTTGTAGATAGTATAGTTACTAATATTGGTGATAGCGAAAAAGCTGAAGAGACTAAAGCAAAACTTAAAGCTGCAAGTAAATCTGTAAGTCAAGCAACTAAAGTTCTTGAGAAGATTGATGTGAAAACAATCAACATAGATACTCTTGAAGTTGTTGCAAAATCTGCTGAAATTGTTACAGATAACTTAGAAGCCAAAATAGTAGCGATAGCAAAAGCTGAAACAACAGAAGATATTGAGAATGCTGGAGCTGAAGCAGAAAAAGTTACAAACGCAGTTACTGCAATGGGTGGAATTGAGGCTATTTCACAAGAAGTTGCAAAAGTTGTGGAAGAAGCTAAAACTCAAGCAGAAAGTGAAGTTGCAGATGAAACAGAAGAAGTTGAAGCGTCAGTTGATATTGACAAAATCTCTATTCTAACTGAAGAAGTTACAGAACAATATTCTGAAGTTTATACAAAGTTAGAAGAGGCTGGTGTTTCTCCTGATACAATTCTTGACTCCTCTATTGAGGCATCAAAAAATGAAATAGATTTAGTTGTTGTTGTTGCAGAAAAAGTTGAAACTGATGGCGGAGATACAACTAATCTTGACGCTATTGCTTCCGACATTCAAACTGCTGTTGATGAAGCAAAAACAAAAATAGAGGAAGCTGTTACAGTTGCAACAGAAAGTGCTGTTATAGTAGTTGTTGTAAAAAAAGTAGCTCCTGAAATTTCTATCACAAATCCACCAACAAAAGGGTATGTTGGAGAAACTTACAAGTTTGTCGTTTCTATTTCAAATAAATTAGAACTTGAAAATGTAACTATATCTTGGTCTACTGGAGGAAACTTATCTTCAACTTCTACGAGTTTTGACAGTGTTGGCTCTTATCCTGTTAAAGTTACCGTTACAGGAAATGGGCAGAGTGTATCTAAAACAGTTACAATCACAATTATTGAAAATCCAGAAGTTGTAACTTGTGGTGCTGATGAGGTTTTAGAAAATGGTGTTTGTGTTGCTAAACCAGATGAGACTCCTGTAACTTGTACTGAAGACCAAGTTCTAGAAAATGGTGTTTGTGTTGCTAAACCAGATGAGACACCTATAACTTGTAATGAAGACCAAGTTTTAGAAAATGGTGTTTGTGTTGCTAAACCAGATGAGAATGAACCTGTAACTTGTACTGAAAACCAAGTTTTAGAAAATGGTGTTTGTGTTGCTAAACCAGATGAGACACCTGTTAGCAGTTTAGATGTTTCACTTACAGCAAGTTATTTAAATCCTTATGTTGGAACAGTTGTTAAGTTTACAGCTACTCAAATTGCTGGAGCAACTTACTCTTGGAATATTGGAGGAACAGCTCAAGTTGTAAACAAATCTTTCACAACAAGCGGTACAAAAATAGTTTCAGTGACAGTATCCAAAGATGGTCAGAGTGTGACTAAATCTATAACAATTACAGTAAAGAGTTATCCAACTTCAGGTGGTGGAACTACACCAACTGATTATGACAAACTTGCTATAAAACTAAATAAAGCAACATTTGGAGCAGATGGTTTTGAAAAAATTATCGCTGTTGAAAATGGGAATTTTGCAACTATCAAATATCCGCCATTTGTCTCTTTTACAGATGCTGAGAGAGAGCAGATGTTCAAAATCAACTTTAATGTTGAAAATGTAAGTTTTGAAAATAGTGATGAAGAGACAGTGGTTCTTGGAATTAAAGTTGAAGATTTAAATAGCAGTCGAGCAGTAATGATGATTGGAACAGGTTTAACTTTAAGCTATAACACTACATTTAACTTAGAAGATACAAATAGTACTGAACTTTACGGATATTATGTAAAAGAGTCTGGTAGTTCTGCTATGTCAAGTGTTGATTTAGCAAATATCAATCTTTCTGACTATTTGAGTGTTGTAGAGAACAATGCAACTTTAAATTATGTAGCTCTAATTCAGAAAGCTGAAGAACAGATAGCAAATTCAGACAATTTAGTTGAGAAGTATTTCACTCAGAGTGGAGCATTTAAAGTTTCTATCTACATCTCTGGAGTTGATGGATTTAATGGAATGAAAGATATTTCAGATAGTGAACTTACAGCTAGTTTCTCTGGTGATTATGCAACTTCTATTGCAGATAAGTTTGGTACAACTTTTGGTGTTGTTGGAAACATAGAAGTTGCGGAAATTGGTCAAATTGGTGATATCACTGCAAAAATTGCTAGTGAGAGCGATGAGGTTCAAACTTATGATGTATCATCTTACTTTTCAGATGCAATAGACCCAACTTACACTTTAGAGTGCGACCCAAGTGATGGAGATATAACAATTTCTAATTCAGGTGTTATTACAGTAGACACTGAAAACAGTGGAAGTTACAATTGTGAAGTTACATTTGATGATGGATACAATATAGAAACTAGTGAAATCTTTACAATCTCTGTAATAGATAACTTAGACCCTATCTTTGTTACAGATATTTCAGACTTATCTCTTATGGTAGATACTGAAATGGAGAGTGTTGCAACTGATTTTGTAGACCCTGAAAGTGACCCTTTGACTTACACTTTAAATTGTACAGTTGATGGTGTAGCAATTGATGCTCAAGGTGTTGTCTCTGGAACTCCTACTGAAGTTTCTGATGCTACTACTTGTACTGTTACAGCAACAGATGAAATAGGACAAAGTGCTGATAGTAACGAGTTTACAATCACAGTTTCTGCTCTACCAACTCCTGAAGTAACTTTAGACGCTTCTACAAATTCCACTGATAGCTCTACTGAAGTTACATTTACTGCTACGGCAACTGTTTCAAATGACGCAAATATCTCTTATGAGTGGTTTGTAAACAGTGTTTCTTATGGAACTGGAATAGATACATTCTCTTACACTTTTGATATGGCTAGTTCTGACCCTGTTGAAACAAACCATACTGTAAAAGTTGTAGCTACTGCTAATGAAAATAGTGCTGAAGCCACAACTGTTGTTACTATTTCTAATGCTCAACCAACAGCAGAAATTATCTATTCAGGAAGCTGTGAAGTAAATACAACTTGTACATTTGAAGCTAATGTTACAGATGCTGATACAAGTGATACTCACACTTACTCTTGGGTACTTGATGGAAGTGTAGTTGGTAGTAACGCTACTCTCGAACATAACTTTACTGCTGAGGGAACTTACACTTTAGAATTAAATGTTTCTGATGATGGTGGAGCTACTGGAAGTGATAGTGTTGATGTTGAGGCGAAAGCTGGTCTAAAATTTGGTGATACCAATATTACTTTAGATGCTTCTGAAAAAACTATTGAAAATGTTGATGTTAAAGGAATAGGTGGATACACAAATTCAGACATTATTATTAGTTTTAATAAAAAAGATGTTTCAACACCTACACAAAGCGGTAATGTAATCGCAATAGCAGTTGATGGAGATGATACAAATTTTATTATCAAGCCAGATGATATCTACGATGGAAATATATTTATTATTTATAATAAATCTGACAAAAACTATCAAGAAGTTACTTATGATAAGGATAATATGACTTTTCTAAACTTCTAATTTACACCATAGCTAGGAAAATTTCCTAGCTTATATCAAATATAAAGGTAAAAAATGAAAATCTTGTCTTTAATTTTATTGTATTTTTCTTTTTTAAATGCTACTCAGAATTTTGAAATTAAATCTGGATGGAATTTAATTGGTTTTACAGAACATGGCGGTCTAACTGTTGATAGCTTTTTAGAACAAGCCCCTGAGAGCTCAATAGAAAAATTTGTTACGAAAATAGATGGCTCTTGGAAAATATATGACCCTAAATATGCTTTTCTTCAAGAGTTCTCTGAATTTGAAGGTGGTAGAGGTTATTGGGTAAAAGCAAATACTAGTTTCACAGTTAATATGAGTGGGGATACAAATATCTCTTTTCCAACTCTAAATGCTGGATGGAATTTAATTGCCACATCTACTCAAGATGATATAAAAAATCAAATTACAAAGCTAAATAATGAAAATTATAAGGTTGATAAACTTGTTACAAAAATAAATGGTTCTTGGAAAATATATGACCCTGAATACTCTTTTCTTCAAGAGTTTTCTCAATTTGATCCAAATAGAGGTTATTGGGTCAAAGTTCAAAAAGGGACTTCAGTTGAAACAGCAGATGGTTATCAAGTTGATTTATATATCGACAATGAAAACAACGACATATCTGACTTAGTAGAAGAGTTTCCAAATCTTACAGCTGATGATTTAGCTGATAGAGATTATAGCAAAGTTTCAAGTATTGTAATTCAAACTCCAGAAGATGAAACCCCATCATCATATCTTGAGGCTTCAGCAATTCCTGATTACCTTTTTGGAAAAATAAAAAGAGATACTCTTGTAACAGTTGATGGTTATGAAGTGAGCATTTATGCTGGAAAAGAGTTTAATACCTCATCACTAGGAGATATTTCAAATCTTACTTTAGAAGAGCTTGGAAATTTAGATTTCACAGGTGTTGAAAATTTGAAAGTATCTGTTTCAACTGAGAGTGGAGAGGTAGTTTCTGGAGAACTTGATTTAGAAGATTTAGAAAACTCCATTCAAGAAGTAAGAGATGGTGATTACACACCTGATTACACATCTGGTACTTCAATTTACATCTACTCGATGTCAGAGGGAGGAAGTCCAAGTTCTGTTGCTAAAGTTTCTATCTTTGAGTATGTTGATGGAAGTAAAGGCGAACTTTTAGGTGTTTCAACAGATAGAGGTTTCATATACATCAAAGAAATTCCTGAAAATGGACAAATTGTAATTGAGAAATATGGTTTCAACTCTTCAATTCAAACAATCAAGCCAACTCCAGGAAGTGCAAACTACTTCTTTATCTCAAAAGATAGTGCAATTGGAGAATTTGGAAACTTTGTTGGTTATGAAGATAGAAATTTAGACAGAAGTTTAGAGCCAATTTTAGAGTTAGAACCTCCTAAATTCTATTCAAACACAAGTTATGAAAAATCTTCAGCAGGTGGTGTTTT
This sequence comes from Candidatus Thiovulum imperiosus, assembly GCA_024281175.1. Lineage (GTDB taxonomy): Bacteria > Campylobacterota > Campylobacteria > Campylobacterales > Thiovulaceae > Thiovulum_A > Thiovulum_A imperiosus. Next base: position 114,638 of record JAMJTW010000028.1, on the reverse strand, counting down.
TGTAAATGCTAGAGGACTATATTTCCAAAATAGTAAGGGAATGGATGTTAGAACAGAAAGTGTTGAGACACTCTCAGACCAATATGTGATAAATTCACTTTTACATCAAACTGGATACTCAACAACAGTAATTGGACAACTTGCTGTAAATGGATTTGAAAATCTTGACCCTGTTTATAATAGAACTTTTGAAGATTTAATGATAAAACAGCTTAGACCTGGAACTGGAGATTTCTCTGATATTGAAGGAATTCTTATTGTAGACTTGTCTAAAGACCTTGAACTTGCTATTGAGTATAAAGAAGACCACTCAGCAGAAGCTCTTGAAAAAATTAAGGGAACAGATGAGAATGGAACTTCTGACGGTATAGAACTTTATGTTTATAAAGAGATAAATGGAGATTTAACTTGGCATCGAGTTGATAGAAGTAATTTCTCTTTAAATCACAAAAGTCAAATCAGTAGTAAATACCTGTCTGAATATTTTACTGAAGAGAATAAAAGAGATGAACTTTTCATAAAGATAAACTCTTCTATTTACAATGGTCCTTACTCAATGTTTGCTTTCTATAAAAAAGTTGATAATGAGCAAGTTGATATAGATGGTGAAGAGTATAGCTTTAATGTGAAAGTTATTGATACGGATACTAAAGAGCCTCTACCAAACACATTTGTAAAATTTGAGAGAGGAAATGGTTTATCTTACATTTCAGAAACTACTAATGAGAATGGAGCCGTTACATTTAAACTTCTTGTTGCTGATGGAGGAAATGATAATTTCACTGTTACAGCTATCGAAGGGAAACACTATCCTGTTGAAAAGACTTTCAGCATAGCAAATTTAGAGAAAAATACAAGTGTAGTTTTTGAACTCAAAAGACCTGCTACATTTGGAACTGTAAAAGGTAGAATTTGGAATTCTGCTGGAGGAGATGTTCCAGAAGCTCAAGTACAACTTGTTGCACCAATGGCTCTTGCTGATGTTAAAAAAGATGTTAAGAGAGTAATTGGAACTAAAGAAGTTGAAGGAATTCAAGTTGGTGGTTTAGTTGGAGCTACTTACACTTGGTTTATCAAAAAACATAAAGATGACTTTAGCGAAGATGGACTAAATAGAGTTTCTGAAGAGAGATGGTTAGAAATCAAGAAAGGAACTGTAAAAAATGATGCAGATTTCTTATCTTATGAAGAGATACTCAATTTTACAATTCAAGCATCTAAGGAAAGTGACCCAAGTGATGTGAAAATATATGTCGCTGGACAATTCGATATCTCAATTCAAGTTGAACACGATGTTGATGGTGATGGTGTTACAGACTATATAGAACTTGCCAAAAGTGATGCAATTACTGGAAATGAAGTTTTCATTGACAATCCAACTGTTTCATACAACCATTTAGGTTTCATTTCTGCTGAAATCGACTTAGAAAAGTTTTATAAAAAAACTGTTCGAGAGTATGAGAGAAGTAAAAAAGTTTGGTATTACAGAATAGATGATGGTGAGTGGCATGGAGTTGCTAATAGAGGTGAAAATGATGAGACGAAAGATGAGCTTATAAACTTAGGTCTTGTTGCTCCTGTATATCAAAGTGATTGGGATACTTTCCTTCAAGATGCTGTAAAAGTTAGTGGAAATAAAGAGTTTGGCTATGTTTTTGTTGAAGATGGAAACTTAGATGATGATACTTATAAAATTGAAGCTATTCAATGGAATATGGGTATTGTTTCTGACATCTATTTAGATGATGACTCATTTACAACTATCTATTTAGAAAATGGTCTTGATGGAACTCTATCTTGGAAAGTTCTTTCTGATGAAGCTCCTATTTTAAATTATGCTAAAGAGATTGATGATAAAAACTCAACAGTAGTTTTCACTTCTGATAAAAAGAAACTTCCTCTAAAACATGTTGCAAAAACTATCTCTTCAAATAGATTTTTAGAGCAATTAGCTTTACCTATGGGTGAAGTAGTTTCAAATCCTTATGATGCTACAACATCAGTAATAGATGATGGATTTAGATTAGTTCTTGGAGCTACTATTTTTGCAAAATTTGAAGATGGTAGAAAACTTGAAATGAGAAATTCAGGTCATCTTGTTATTGACCCTTATGAATTAAAGCTAAAAGATTTCATTGAAATCACTGATGTTTTTGTCTCAAAGCCAACAACAACTCCTGCTGTTCAAATTGAAACTGCCGATAGAGTTGGACTTTATGAGTTCTCTCCAGTAGATATGTCTCTTTCTCAAATTAGAGAAGATAATCAAAACTCTCTTTTAAGAGTTTCAGCTTCAAAATCTGGTTTCTACAAGTCTCCAATGATAAATGTGAAGAGATTTGAAATAGACAATACAGAAACTTCAGAAAGAGAAGATATTGCTAGAATTGATATAGAAATTTCTGAAAAGCCAACTTATAAAATCAATGTTAGAGTTGAAGATTTAGATGGGAATGGCATTACAGATGCAGAAGTTTCAGTTGATGGAATTAAAACTCCTAAAAATATTTCAGAAAAAGAGTCAGTTGTAACTAGACATGGGAAGAACACAACATTCAACAATGTTCTTGGAGGAAAAGGTTCTCATAGAATTGTGAGAGTTTCAGTTCCAGATAGTAACTATATTGGGGAAATCAAAGTTCTTCAAAATTTCTCAAGTGATAGAAACCTCATCTTTAGATTAGACAATACAGATGATGTTCCAGACCATTTAGCATCTATCTCTTTCAGAGAAGCTATTGTAAGCTATGGACAGAAGTATCAAGCAAAAGTTACAGCTCAAATCTTTGATTTAACAGACAAAGATACAGATGTTAGAAGCCTTACAAAATCTCAAGTTTCTATTCGTGTAAATGGTAAAAAAGTTCAAGGTGAGACTGTTGTAAGTCAAAATGATGAGACGGAATATACTTTCTTTTTACCTTTAGAAGTTGGTGAAAACGATATTGAAGTTGAAGTTTCAAATCGACTTGGAAATAGCAAATCTAAAACTCTACATCTCTCTTACAATCCAAAAGTTGGAAATGTTGCTGGAGATATTAGAGGTGGAAAACATGAAGAGTCTATCTACTTTGTTGAAATCTTTGATGATAAGGGAAGATATATCAATACTCTTACAGCTTACCAAGATGAGGAAGAAGATAGAGTTGTCTATGTTTTCGAAAATTTAGAAGCTAAGAAAACTTACCAATTCCAAGCTGTTCAAGTTGATATGCTAGGAAGAGTTTTAGCAATTTCTAATATGACTAAAATGACTGTTCCAGTAGCAGAAACAAATATGTTAGATTTAACTCTACTCTCAGTTCAAAGTGAAAGTGAAATATCTGGTTCTCCACTCTTTGATGAGGTTTCTCTAATTAAACAGAGTGATGTAAATGCTACAACTGGAACTATCAAGCTAAATGCGACTATTTCTAATTTTGATAGAGATGGTGCCGACAATATCTTAGGAACATCTGATGATGGTTCAATTGGATTTATTGTAAATGATATGGCTCAATTTATAAATCTTGAAACACTTACAAAAGTTCCTGATACAGACTTTACTTATGCACTTACAAATTATAAAGTTCAACTAGTTGAAGGTGTAAATAATGTTTATGTTTCAGCTGTAAATCCAGATGGCTCTTATGACTGGACAAAAGACTTCACTGTTGTTTGGACTCCAGAAGGTGTAACTCTTCATGATGTTATATTCAATTTAAATGGTTGTGAAACTGATGGTTCTTGCTCAACAATTGGAAATATCTTTGTTTCTATTTTTGACATTTCTGGTCACCTTTTAGAGACAAAAGAGACAGATGCAAATGGACAAGTTATATTCTCAAATTTAGTTGAAGGAATGTATACAATTCAACCAGACCCTGCTCTATTTGACTACTACACTGCTCAAGCATTTGAACTTCTCGTAAATTCTAGTGGAGAAACAGAAGGAAATCTTTCTACATTCTCTAACAGTGTAGATTTTACAGATGAGTATCAATTCTCTGACTTCTACATCGAGGATATAGATTTCAATGTTTCCACAACAACTTATGGAGAGTGGATTACAGCTACTGCATTCCTATCTGTTGAAGATACAACTGGATACACATTCTATTGGAGTTATATAGATGTAAATGGTCTTGAAAAAACTTTCTATGGAGAAGAGATATCTTTTGAAGTTCTTGCATTAGAAAATATGACTCTCCATCTTGAAGTTTCAAATGGTGATGTTACAGAAACAATGGAAGCTGATATCTATGTAGATATTCCACAATGTGAAGTAACGGCAATCTGGAGCTATGAAAGTATGATATGTGAAACAATAGTTTGTGAAGCAGGTTATATTATAAATCAAGAAACTGGTGAATGTGAAGAGGGAAATAATAGAGCTATTATGCCTCCTGAAGTTCCACAATTTTCTAACTAAATTTCTCTTTCCCCTTTTGGGGAAGAGTTATAAAAATTTTCAGAGGAAAAACATGAGACTTTTTATAACTTTTCTCCCGATACTTTTCTTAGCTTGTTCAGAAAGTTCGAGTCAAAAACCTGAAAAGGAGACTATGAAAATTTCTTTAGATTTTGAAAGTTATTTTCCAGAAGTTCCTGAAACAGATATGAAAACTTCTTTAGATTTTGAAAGTTATTTTCCAGAAGTTCCTGAAACAGATATGAAAATTTCTTTAGATTTTGAAAACAACTTTCCAGAAATCCCTGAAACAGATATTAATTTTTTATTAGAAGAAAACATTTCTAAAAAAGAAGACCTAGATATATATGTTCCTTCTTATAATACAACTATAAAAATTAGAGGTGGAAAAGATATAGAATCTACTTATTTAATTGATATTTTTGATGAAAATGGAAAATATATAAATACTTTTACAGCTTATGAAAGTGAAGATAATATTGGATATGTTTTTGAAAATTTAGAAGCTACAAAAACTTATCAGTTTCAAGCAACTCAAATAGATGCTTTTGGGAAACTTGTAGCAATTTCTGAAGTATCTGAGTTTCTTGTAACAGACAACACAAATCTTGACATTCTTCTTTACTCTGTTGAGACCAAAAGCTCAACTTCTGGAATTCCAGTTTTTGAGGAAGTTTCCGTATCAAAATTAAATTCTGTAACTGGAATTGCAAAATTAAATATAAAAATATCTAACTTTGATAGAGATGGTACTGACAATATCTTGGGAACATCTGATGATGGTGCAATTGGAGTTGTTGTAAACGATGTAGTTCAGCAAATAAATCTTGCGGAACTTACAAAAGATCCTGAAATAGATTTCACTTATGCACTTAGAAATTATGAAGTTCAACTTGTTGAAGGTGTGAACAATATTTACATTTTGACTGTAAATCCAGATGGCTCTTATGATTTAACAGAATACTTTACTACTATTTGGACTCCTGAAGATGAAACTCTTTATGAATTTAAGTTCACTTTAAATGGTTGTGATGTTAAATGTTCTCCATTAGAAAATAGTTCTATCTCAATTTTTAATAGTGATGGAGACTTTTTAGCAACTAAAAATACAGATGAGAATGGTAGTGTAAAGTTCTCAAATTTAACTACTGGATACTATATAATTCAGCCAGACTATCAACTATTTGACATTTACATTTCAGAAGAGTTTTGGCTGTATGTGGATAGAGATGGTGAGACTGAAGGCAATCTTTCGACTAAAAGTAACAAAATAGTTTTTTAGAAATTTGAAAGAATCAAGTATGAGATTCCAAGAATTGTAAATAGGTTTTACAAGATAACAAAGTATGCTATCTTGCTCTAAACATTTGATAGAGGATATATACTGTAATTGAGAGAACTATAAGTTTTCCAAACATCTCTTCATCTCTAAGAAGAATTGCAATTATCATAAAAAATATGATAATTTTTCTAACAATTCCAATTATCATTTATAATAGTAGAGACTTGAGTCATTTCCAAAATTTGTATCAATCTCTTCTCTTTTATAGGTAGTTTTCATTGTTTTAAAACCCATTGTAACTTCAAAAACAATTTCATCTCTACCAAATTTTAGAAGTTTTACAAAAGAGTTCTGTCCTTTCAAACCATTTTTTAAAGAGTCAAAAAAAGATGTATAGGTGTGAAAGGCTGGTTGTCCATTTAGGGAAGTTGCTCTTGTATCATCTATAAGTTGGCAAACAAAACCGTCTTGAGGGTGATAATAAAACCGTGTTCCTCTACCAAATGTTTGTGTTCTAGTAATTACTCCATTACTAGACTCTATTTTCATCATTTTATGAGAATAGATACCAGAATGACAAGTTGAAAGAGTTCTCGAAATTGACCAGATACCAGTAAAATCAACACTCTCTTCAGAAACACCTTTAATTTGACTAAATTCACTGACTTGACTCTCAGGACTTTTCATCTCTCTCTCTTCAGGAGGAACAAATTTAGACTCAACTCTACGACTGCTTCCACTATTATTGGAAACATGTTTTATAGAGACTTCTTCATCAAAACCTTTTAAAGAGACATTTTGGATTTTCCTATTTAGAGAAAGAAGTTCAATTGGAGTTGTATCAGAAACTTGCCAACTTGGTAGCGTTATATGAGGTGCTGAAAATATCTGTGTTTTATATTTTGTGTCTGTTGTATCATAGGCTTCAATATAGTAATCTATGGAAGATGTTGATTTAATTGGTGCTGGTATAGTTCCTCTACAAGTTTCAGAGAAACAGCTCATCTCAACACTGTAAAAGTCTCCACTGTTTTGAGTAGAGGTTGCTCGAAAGTAGAGAAGTGCGTGAGTAAAATTATGGTAATACTCTCTCATATTTACTTCTATCTCAATTCTGTAATTTGGAACAAAATATTTGATAGGAGTGTGTTCTATTATGATATATCCATAGAGATGTGGCAGAGAGAGAAATGTGAAAATAAGAACTTTTTTAATCAAAATCTATCACACCTTTTTTCAAATTCTAGCTAAATTTATAGTTTTGTGTCGAAACAAAGTTTGTTATACTTCTTTAAAAAGGTCTATTGTAATGGAAGAGTGTGAATTTCCAACAGTAAATAGTAATGATACAGAGATTAAAAAAATTTTAGAAGAGACAAAAACCATAGCTATAATTGGACTCTCTCCAAACCCTGAAAAAGATAGCCATAGAGTTGCAAAATATCTTCAGAGTGTTGGATATAAAATTTTTCCAGTATATCCTAAAGAGACAGAAATACTTGGTGAAAAAGTTTATCGCTCTTTAAAAGAGATACCAGAAAAAGTAGATTTAGTAGATGTATTTCGAAAAGCCTCTGTTGTAATGAGTGTTGTTGAAGCCTCTTTAGATAGAGGAGATGTAAAAACTGTTTGGGCTCAAAAAGGAATTGTGAATAACGAAGCTGGAGAGAAAGCTAAAGATAGTGGTCTTCAATTTGTTCAAAATTTCTGCACAATGGTTGAACATAAAAGGTATTTCTAATTTGATACAACTTGGTGATGTTTGGAGTGCAAAAGATAGACTCTCTAAAATTTTAGTAGAGACTCCATTCTCAATATCTCCACCCCTTTCAGAAAAGTTGGGAAAAGCTATCTATTTAAAAAAAGAGAATTTACAAAGAACAGGCTCTTTTAAAATTAGAGGTGCATTCAATAAAATCTCTCTTCTATCTTCTGAAGAGAGAGAGAGAGGGGTGATTGCAGCAAGTGCTGGAAATCATGCTCAAGGTGTCGCATTTAGCGGTAACTATTTCAAAATTCCTACAACAATTGTAATGCCTGAAAATACTCCTCTTACAAAAGTAAATGGAGTTAAAAATTTTGGTGCTGAAGTAATTCTCCACGGAGATATTTATGATGACGCCTATGGATTTGCAAAACAGCTTTCTGAAGAGAGAGGAACAAACTTTATTCATCCTTACGAAGATGAGTCGGTTATTGCAGGACAGGGGACTATTGGATTGGAACTTCTTCAAAGCAATATTCCGATAGATGCGATAGTTGTTCCAATTGGTGGCGGTGGTCTTATCTCTGGAGTTGCAATGGCAATAAAATCGCTTCGTCCAGAAATAGCTGTGATTGGAGTTGCATCTTCTGGAGCAACTGCATTAAAAGAGAGTTACGAAAAAGGGAAACCTGTTAGTAGTCCTGTTAAAACAATTGCTGATGGTATTGCTGTAAGAGATGGTTCAGAAATTACATTGCCATATCTTCAAAAATATGTTGATGAGGTTGTCTCAGTTGATGATGAAGAAGTTGCTAGTGCTATTCTTTTTCTTCTTGAAAACCATAAAATAGTTGTTGAGGGTGCTGGAGCTGTTAGTGTTGCATCACTAATTCATAAGAAAATAGATATAGAGAAGTATGATAATATAGCGGTAGTTGTAAGTGGTGGAAATATAGATGTAACAATGCTTTCAGTAATAATTGAGAAAGGTTTGGTAAAATCAAATCGCAAAATGAAACTGCTTGTTACTCTAATTGACAAACACGGTTCTCTGAAAAATTTAACAGAGATATTTGATGAAATAAAAGCAAATATTGTATATATAGGTTACGATAGAACAGCTACTTCTATCTCTTATGGTGATGCCAATGTTTCTGTCCATTTGGAAATTAGAGGTTTTGAACAGAGAGAAGAAGTTGAAAAAATACTTCTTGAGAGAGGATATAAATTTAAAATTTTAGAGTAGAGAGATGACATTAAAGAAGAAGATAGAGCTATTAAACCCATTAGTAGCAATGGACTTAACAAATAGTGGAAACTTATTTGTATTAGACTCAAAAGGTAATTTTATAGAGTATGAATTAGAAAACTACTCTGAAGTTACAAGATTTGAAACAGATATACAATCGAGTGTTTGGAATAGAGCAATTGCTGTTTCTTACGATGATAATTTTCTTCTAATTGGAGTTGAGCAGAATATAAAAGTTTTCTCCATTCCAGAAAAGAAATTTCTTTATGAAATTACTCATGAGGGAACTATAATATCAGCATCTGTCGATGAACAAAATAGATATTTTGTCTCTACAAGTGATGACGGTAGAGCTTTTTTATGGAATTTGAATAGTGGACAATCTCTATTCTCATTTCCAAAACACGATTTAGCAATAAAAAGTTCAGCTTTTAATAAAAGTGGAAATATAGTTGCTACTGGAACAGATGATGGATATATAAATCTTGTAAATATCTCAACTATGAAAAGTATGAGAAGTATAGAGGGTGATACTTCTATTAGATTATTAAAATTTCTATCTGAAAACTATCTTCTCTCTGTTGATAAAAATAACATTTTAAATCTCTGGAGATTTTCTGATGGAGAGAAAATTAAAACTCTTTTAGAGACAAGAAGTAATATTACTAAATTGGAAATTTCACCAGATGAAAAATTTCTTTTTGTTGGAACAACAAAAGGAAAAGTTGTTCTCTATGACCTCATCGAACATAAAACAATTAGTAATAAACATGCTGTCATTGAGAATAAGATAACAAATATTACTATTGTAAATGAGAATAATGATTTTGCTTTATCCGATGATAAGGGGAACATATTTATCTACTCTGCTCATGAAGACCAAAAGAAGTTAGCTGGACTTATAAAATCTAAAAAATATAAAGAGGCGTATCTTTTAGTTGAAAAGAACGATATTCTGAAATATACAAAAGAGTATGAAGTTTTAGAAATGATTTGGGAAGCTACTCTTAAAAAGAGTGAAGAGTTTCTTGAGAGTGAGATGAGGGACTCTAAAAAAGCTGAACTTATGCTTCAGCCTTTTGCCGTAGACCCTAAAAAAAGAGAGATAATAGATGAGATGGTTGCTGACTTTAAAGAGTATGCAAAATTAACACAATTTGTAAAAAGTCAGAACTATAATTTGGCTTATGATATTGTTCGAAAACATCCATCTCTTGAGAAGACAAAATCTTATAGAAAGTTGGAAGCTATCTGGCAAGACTATTTTAAAAGAGCAAAACTACAACTTTTTGAAACTGGTGGAGAAGCAAAAGCTAAAGAGATACTCTCTAAATTTGCAGGAATTAGCGAAAAAGCATTTACAATTAAAAACCTCTTTCTTCAGAAAAATGTCTATCTTCAATTTCAAAACTTTCTAAAAAAGAGAAGATATAACGAACTCTTAAATTTAGTTCATAAAAATAAGTTTCTTGAAACAAACAGTGATTTTCAAGCTGTTCTTGACAAACTAGACTCTATTTTTATTGAGATGAAACTTGCTGTTAGAAACAACAAATTGGATACTGCTCTTGAACATGCAGAGTTTCTTTCAAAAATAGATGATTTTAAAAAAGAGGCTTTTGAAACTCTTGAAGAGCTTGACAATCATAAGAAATTCAGAGAGATACTCTCTCGAGGTGATATCTCTGAAATGTTAGGTTTTTCAGAGGGTAAACCGTATCTTCAAAAATATCCAGAAATTGCAAGACTCAATAAGAAGTGGGATAAAGTTGTGTTTGAAGCTCAAGAGTTCGCTTCTCATGGAGATATTGACAATGTTTTAAACAGTATTAGTGAATTTATTTCAGTTCAAGTTAGACATAAAAAAATGGCAAATATATTTAAAATTGCTTATTTGTCCGATTTGCAAAATACTATAAATGATAATAGTGATAGTCTCGAAATAGTTTTTCCACTTCTCTCAAGAGGTATTACAAATTATGTTGAGAGTTTTGGTATAGACCAAGAGATTGAAGATTTAATTGACAAGATAGAGAAAAAAAGCGATAAAATTGTTGATAGAGATAAATTTAAAATTGGTAATATTGATAACTGGAAACCTGAAATGGTGAAAAGCTCTATTCTTGAGTAAATAAATTTAAAGGATTTTTTGTGAGCGACGAAGAGTTACAAGCACTACTTAGTGGAGATGTTGATTTAGACTCAATAGATATTGAAGAGTCTCCAAAGGCTAAAAGTTCAACAGCTTCTGAAACAGTAAAAGAGAGTTCTTCCGAAGGTGATGAGCATCATGAAGAGAATGTAAGAAGTATCGTAGCTGAACCACCTGCTGCAAATGATGACAACAAAGTTATTGGTACACTTGATGATGTTACAAAAGACTCTGAAGCTAAGGCTTCTGAAATTTTCGACTCCATAGATAGAATTAATGAGTCTCTTGGAGATATTGAGAACAAAATCAATAGTGATGTTAAAAGTAATCTTGAATATAATATAGAACTATTTGAGAAGCTCTCTAACAAATTCCCTAAAATTGAGGCTTTCAAAACAGCTCTTGATAACAATAAAACTTGCATCGAGTCTATGGAAAATATCACAGATAACATCTATGTCAATCAAGATGAAATTATGATGATAATGGATAAGATGCAGTATCAAGATATTCATCGTCAAAAGATTGAGAGAGTTATCAATGTTATGAGAAGCCTTGCACTATATATGAACCACCTCTTTAGCAGTTCAGTTGATGACTCAAAACGAACAAGCTCTGCAAACCATATTGAAGGTGATAAAAATACTGAAGAGCTTGTAAATGAAGATGAGTTGGAGACACTAATTGCGTCATTTGGAAATAAGTAATGGTCAAAAAGTTGTTGAAGAGTTAGATACAGTTACAAAAGACTCTGAAGAGAAAGCTCTTGAGATATTTGACTCACTCGATACTTTAGGTGGCTCTTTTGATGATATAGAAAAGGGTATTGCTAAATTGGAAGCTACTCTAAATATCAATATAGATATATTGGAAAATATGGAGAAAAAGTTTCCAGAAACGACTCTTTTTAAAATTGCTATTTCTAAAAATCGAGATACTTTAAAAAGCGTAGTAGAGTTTAAAGAGACTATTGCAAATAGTCATGATGAGATACTCTACATTACAGATACAATGCAGTATCAAGATATTCATCGTCAAAAAATTGAGAGAGTAGTAAATTTAATGAGAACTTTAGCAAACTACATGAACCATCTTTTTAGCGGAAAAGTGGAAGACTCAAAAAGAGTCTCTTCAGCAAGACATATTGAGGGAGATAGTACAAGCGACCTTTTGTCAGACGAAGATTTAGAAAAACTATTAGAAGATTTCGGGAGTAAATAGATGTTTGGATTGTTAAGTAAAGGTGAAAGAGTAGATTTAACAAAAGAAGCTCCAGAACTAGAAAAGATAACAGTTGGACTTGGTTGGGATATAAATAGTACAGATACGGGTAGTGATTTTGATTTAGACGCTTCTGTTTTTATGCTAGATAAAAATTCAAAACTTCCATCAACAAATTTCTTTGTGTTCTACAACAACAAGAGCTCAGAAGATAGTTCGGTTCTTCACTATGGAGACAATAGAACTGGTGCTGGAGATGGTGATGATGAGGTTATCTTTGTTGATTTAGCAAAAATTGATGAAAAGATTACAGAGATAGTTTTTGTTGTTACAATTCATGAAGCTGAAGCTAGAAAACAGAATTTTGGACAAGTTGCAAACTCTTCTATTCGGCTTATGGACAGTGGAAAAGAGGTTGCAAAATATGAACTTGATGAAGATTTCAGCACAGAGACAGCTTTGGAGTTTGGAAAACTCTATAAGAAAAATGGTTCTTGGAAATTTCAAGCAGTTGGTACTGGTTATAAAGGTGGACTGCAAACTTTCTTAGATAAATATCAATAAGTTCCTATTTCTAGGAACTATCCCCCAAAACTTTTACAACTCTTTTAGGAGGAACTAATGGAAGGGTTCTTAAGAATGAATGTAGTTTATAATCATAATGTTTTAGAAAGATTTATCCCAATTACTTACAGGGAGTTAGTAGAAAACTCTCTCTCTCTTTTTGAAGATGTAGCAGAGAAGAGAGAAATTTCTGAATTTGGAGAGAGACTCAGAGAGGAGTTTCATCACAAATTTTATAAAACTTTTCAAGATTTAAAATATGGATATGAGCCTTTCAATCCAGACTCTCCAAATATAACTAAAAAGAAGCAACCAGAATCAAAAGATAAATTTATCAAACAGCTTTCTGAAATTTTGAATCAAGCAAATTTTGAAAAACTTTCAGAAGAGAAGTTGCAAAAGGCTTTTGAAAATAACTCAATTTATGGTGTTAATGTAACAGTTGATTTTGAAAAATACTCTTATATGAAACTTTACTATAAGGGTACAGCAATAAAAACTGTTACCGAGAGAGATTGGAGATGGGCATATTTAAAAGAGAGAGAGAGAAGTTTTGGAGTTTTCAAAAGAATCTTTATGGTGATTCAACCAAAAGATGATGAAAATTCAGAGTTTGATTCTCATAAGATTTATCTCAAATCTTTTAAAGAGATTCCAGAAAATGATTTGGAGATGCTGTTTCCAAATAGTCAAGTTGGAATAAACCTTTTTGACAAAATCAAACTTATAGTTTTAGGAGGAGGTGGAACAGTAGGAGGAATAATGCCTGTTGTTACAAAAATTGTGACTTTTGAACCAATGGTAGTTCTTTCAGGGATTGTTGGTTTAGGAGTTCTTATCTGGAGACAAGTGAAGAATGTATTTTATCAAAGAAACAAATATATGATGACATTAGCAAATAATCTCTATTTTCATAATCTTGACAACAATCGAGGTTCAATTATGAATTTGTTAGATTTAGCAGAGAGTGAAGAGAGTAAAGAGACATTTTTGAGCTATATTTTTATCTATAAACATAAAGAGATTTCAAGAGAGAATTTAGATATGGAGATTGAGAAATATATCTTTAAAGAGTTTGGAGTAAAGATAGATTTTGAGATTGATGATGCAATTCGGAAGTTGAAAGAGTGGGAGCTTGTAAGATTTGAAGATGGGGTTTTTAAAATATGAGATATCTATTTTTTCTATTTCTATTTGCTGGTTGTTCACAAATAGACTACTCTAAAAAAGTTGCAGAAGATGTTGGAATAGACTATTTCGCTGAAAAGTACACCTCATCAGCAGAGATAGATTTAGAGAAGTTCAAAAGTGAATACTTTGAACCTTGGAATATTGATGAGGTTTCAGAAAAAGAACCTCTTTGGCAATATGATGACTTTTTAGAACATGCATATAAAGGTGAAAATAAGTTACCTCTTTTAGAAAGTGAAAAGTTAGAACTACTAAAAAATTCAAATTTAGAAAATTTTGGAGTAGAAAACAGAAAAGGTATCACAACTTCAAATACCTCTCTACGACTTTTCCCAACAGAAAAACCGATTTTCAAGGAAACTTGGAACTTCCCTTTTGACTACAATCAAAACTCAGCACTTAAAATCGGAAAACCGATTTTCATCTCTCACTACTCAAAAGATAGAGCTTGGGCTTTTGTTCAAAGCTCTTTTACAATGGGCTGGATACCAGTTGCAAATTTGCAAATTTTAGATAATGAGTCTATTTCTAAATTTCAAAATAGCGAATTTATCGTAATTTTAAAAGATAGAACTCCTATCTATAAGAACTCGAAATTTCTCTTCTACTCTAAACTTGCAACCATATTTCCAATTTCCAAAGAGCTGGAAAATAGTTTTGAAATCTCTCTACCAAATGGTGAAATTACAGAAGTTTCTAAAGATGTAGCACAAAGATTTCCTTTAAAAATGAGTTCTAAAAGTGTGAAAGATATCTCAAAAGAGCTTCTTAAAGAGAAATATGGTTGGGGTGGACTCTTTTCTAATCGTGACTGTTCAGCTATGACTCGAGACTTCTTCCTCCCTTTTGGAATTTGGTTACCTCGAAACTCTAAAGCTCAAATAGATTATCTAAATTCAGAATCAGTTTCTGAAATTTTAGATATTGAAGAGAGAGAAAAAGAGATTTTAAAATATGCCAAACCTTTTGAAACTATTCTCTATTTAAAAGGTCATGTTATGCTCTATATTGGAGAGTATAAAAATCAGGCTTTTATTCTTCACAATCTTTGGGGACTTAAATCGAGAGAAGCTGGAGATAGAAAACTTTATGGTAGAACTGTAATTTCAAATCTCTATCTTGGTGCTGAAGATAGTAGAGTTTTTAAAGAGAGTCTTCTAATTAATAGAGTTTCTGGAGTTGGCAACATATTTAAGGACTAAGTAAATTTATATGAAAAAAGTACTAGAAGAGATTTTCTTTTTATCTAAACCAGAAAGAGTAGAACAAGTTGCAAGATATTTCAAAAATCAAGATAATGAAAAATTTCTTGGAATTTACATTCCAGATTTAAGAAAAATTGCAAAAAGATATAGAGATTTAGAACTTTCTGAAATCAAAACTCTACTTCAAAATGAGTTTCATGAAGTAAAACTTTTTGGTGTAATAGTTTTAACAGAAAAGAAACTCTCTTTAGAAATTCAAAACTTCTATTTGGAAAACTTATATCTTCTTACAAATTGGGACTATATCGATGTTTCAGCACACAAAATTTTAGGAGATATCTCTTTAGAACTTAGAAGAGAACTTGCTACCTCATCACACCTTTTTACTCGAAGAGCTTCAATTATCTCCACTTTTACACCTATTCGAAAAGGAGAATTTGGAGATACTTTGGAAATTTCAGAAATGCTACTTAAAGATAAAGAAGACCTTATTCATAAAGCTGTTGGTTGGATGCTTCGAGAAGTTGGAAAAAGAGAGATAGAGACTCTTCTACTTTTTCTTAAAAAGCACTACTCCAGAATTCCAAGAACTACTTTGAGATACGCAATTGAGAAGTTTCCAAAAGAGAAGCGAAACAGAGTTCTAAAAGGGAATTTTTAGCAATATAACTTATATTTATTAGAAATATAAAATTTATATTTCTTAAAACGGAATTAAAAGAAATAGGGTATAATCGCCGAAAACTTAGGGAGTAATCTTAGATGTTAGACATAAACCCTATACTTCTAGTTGTTACTCTTGCAGTCTTTATTTCCCTAATAGTTTACCTTAACAATGTTCTATATAAACCTCTTTTGAAATATATGGACGATAGAGAGGCAAAATTAAAAGGTGATAGAGACTCTGTTAATCAGAATAGCTCAGAAATTGAGGCTCTAAAAAAGGAGTCTGAAAATATTCTAGCTAGTGCAAGGCATGAGGCGGTCTCAATTAAGGAGACTATGATTTCAGAAGCAAAAGAGTCTGTTGCAAAGAAACTACTTGAGAAGAGAGAAACTCTAGCAGAAAGTTATAAAAGTTTTATTGAAGAACTTGAAAAAGAGAAAACTGCTCTAAGAGGTCATCTTCTAGCTGATAGAAGTTCTATCGAAGTAGCTCTTAAAGATAGATTTGCTTCAATTTAGGAGAATAGAATGGTAAAACTGGCAACCCTGCTTCTCTTCTCTTCTCTAACTCTTTTAGCATCTGGTGGTGGTGAAGGTGTTGAGAAAGATATCATTGAGAGAGCATTTAACTTCTTCGTTTTTGCAGGAATTCTCTACTATCTAATTGCTAAACCTATTCGAAATTTTTTATCTGATAGAACAAATTCTATTGAGAATGAGTTCAAAAGAAATGAGAAAAGATTAGAAGATTCTAAAGCACAACTTGAAAAAGCTCAAGAAGAGCTTATTGAAGCTAAAAGAAAAGCTGGAATGATTGTTACTGATGCAAAACGAGAAGCTCAACTTTCAGTTGAAAAAATTGAAGCATCTCTTCAAAACGATTTAGCAATCTTGGAAAAACAGAATTCTGAACTAACTGAACTCGAAGAGAGAAAAATGGTTCAAAATGTTGTTGATGAGGTTCTCAAAGAAGTGATGAAAGGCGAGTTAGGTCTCGATTCTGAATCTCTCTCTAAAACTCTTCAGAAAAAGGTTTCATAAATGAGTGTAATAGCTAAAAGATATGTAAAAGCCTTAGATGGTGAAAACTTAGAAGAGTTTTTAGAAATTCTTTCTCTGCTTTCTGAAAATTTTTCAGATTCCAAATTTAAAACTGTTTTAACTTCAAATTTATCTTCAGATTCTCAAAAAGAGGAGATTCTTTTTGCAACTTCTGAAAATGTAAAAGTAAGAAACTTTTTTAAATTGTTAGTAAAGAATGGTAGAGTTTCAGAAATTCCAGCAATTGCAAAAGAGTTAGATTTTCTAATTTCTTCTCAACAGGGGAAATTTGAGGGAGAACTACTTTCAGTAGAGAGTATCAATATCGAAACTCTAAATGCAATTGCAGAGGGAATTAGCAAAAAGCTAGGAAAAGAGATAAGTTTGGTTTCAAAAAAATCTGAAGTTAGTGGAGTGAAAGTAGTAATTCCAAATCTTCATGTTGAGATTTCGATTTCAAAATCGAGAGTTGAAACTGATATGATAAATCACATTTTAAAAGCAATATAGAAAGGAGTCCATGTGGCAAAAATTCAAGCTGATGAAATTAGCTCGATAATTAAAGAGAGAATTGCTAATTTTGAACTTTCTGTCGATATAAATGAGACTGGAAAAGTTCTAACTTTAGCTGATAACATCGCAAAAGTTTACGGTCTAACAAATGTTATGGCTGGTGAGATGGTCGAGTTTGAAGACGGTACTAAGGGTATGGCTCTAAACTTAGAGGAAGACTCTGTTGGTATCGTTATTCTTGGTGATGGTTCTCATCTTCGAGAGGGTGCATCTGTAAAAAGACTCGGACAACTTCTTAAAGCTCCTGTTGGTCCAAATATGCTTGGAAGAGTTGTAAATGCTCTTGGTGAGCCTATTGATGGAAAAGGTGAAATCGAAGCTGCTGAACATAGATTTGTTGAAGAGAAAGCGCCAGGAATTATGGCTAGAAAGTCTGTTCATGAGCCACTTCATACAGGTATTAAAGCAATCGATGCACTTGTTCCAATTGGTCGAGGACAGAGAGAGCTTATCATTGGAGACCGACAAACAGGTAAAACTACTGTTGCAATCGATACAATTATAAATCAGAAAGGTCGAGATGTAAAATGTATTTACGTAGCTGTTGGTCAAAAGAAATCTTCAATTGCACAAATTGTTAAGAGACTTGAAGAGGCTGGAGCTATGGAATATACAACTATTGTTTCTGCTTCTGCATCTGAGTCTTCTGCTTTACAATTCTTAGCACCATATACAGGTGTGACGATGGGTGAATACTTCAGAGACAATGGACAACATGGTCTTATCATCTATGATGACCTTTCAAAACACTCTGTTGCATACCGAGAGATGTCTCTAATTCTCCGAAGACCTCCAGGTCGAGAAGCGTTCCCAGGTGATGTTTTCTATTTACACAGTCGACTTCTTGAGAGAGCTGCAAAACTTAGCGATGAAAAAGGTGCTGGTTCTTTAACAGCATTACCAATCGTTGAGACTCAAGCTGGAGATGTTGCTGCTTATGTTCCAACAAATGTAATTTCAATTACAGATGGACAAATCTTCTTAGAAACAGACCTATTCAACTCGGGTGTAAGACCTGCAATTAATGTTGGTATCTCTGTTTCAAGAGTTGGTGGTGCAGCTCAAATCAAAGCTACAAAACAGGTTGCTGGAACTCTAAGATTAGACCTTGCTCAATATAGAGAACTTCAAGCATTTGCACAATTTGCTTCTGACCTTGATGAGGCTTCTCGAAAGCAACTTGAGAGAGGTGCAAGAATGGTAGAAGTTCTTAAACAACCTCCATACTCTCCAATTGCTCCAGAGTATCAAGTTATGGCAATTTATGCTGGAAACAAAGGATATTTTGACTCTATCGATGCGAAGAAAGTTCCTGCTTTTGAAAGTGGTCTCTACTCGTTTATAGATAGCAAATACGCTGAACTTCCAAAACAAATCGTAGCTGATAAGAAACTTACTAAAGAGACTGAAGAGACTTTAACAAAAGCACTCGAAGAGTTCAAAGTTAGTTTTTCATAACTAGGGAGTAGAAATGGCAAATCTCAAAGATATTCAGAGAAAAATAAAGAGTGTTTCTGGAACGCAGAAAACTACTCGTGCCATGAAACTTGTTTCCACTGCAAAACTTCGACGGGCAGAAGAGTTGGCAAAAAGGTCAAGTCTTTACGCTATAAAACTAAATGAGGTTTTAAGTAAAATTGCTGGTTCTCTCGACTCATCTCAAGAGGGTGGTTTAGAGTCTCTCTATTTTGCTGAAGCTGATGAGGTGAAAAGAGTCTCTCTCGTTTTTGTAACGGCTGACAAAGGTCTTTGTGGTGCTTTTAACCATGCGACTATAAAGCAAGTTTCAAAACTGAAAAGAGAACTTGAAGAAAAAGGCGTTGAAGTTAAACTTCATGCAGTTGGAAAAAAGGGAATTGAGTATTTCAAATATAACAAGGCGAATATTGAAGATAGTGCAATCGGTCTGAGTTCTGCTCCAGATTATGATAGAGCTATCGGTTTTATTACTCCTGTTGTTGATGGTTTTGTGAATGGAGAAGTTGATAAAGTTTATCTAATTCACAACGGCTATAAAAATATGATAACTCAAGAGATGAAAGTTACGCAACTTCTTCCAATTGACGCTTCAAAAATCGAGAAAAAGCAAGACGCAACTCTCGAAGTAGAGGCTTACAATGAAGAGCTTGTTTTAGAGACTCTCTTGAAAAAATATGTTGAATACAACATGTATTACTCTCTTATCGACTCGTTAGCTGCGGAACATTCGGCAAGAATGCAAGCGATGGACGCTGCAACGAACAATGCGAAAGAGATGGTTAAGAATTTGAAAGTTCAATTCAATAAAGCACGACAAGAGTCAATTACTACTGAGCTTATCGAGATTATCAGTGGTGTTGAGTCGATGAAATAGAAGGGAAAGAATGGCTGAAAATATGATTGGTAAAATTGTCCAAGTAATTGGACCAGTTGTAGATGTTGAGTTTGACGGTTATCTTCCAGCAATCAACGATGCTCTTGAGGTAAATTACACAGTAGATGGAAATGCCCAAAAGCTCGTTTTAGAAGTTGCTGCACACATCGGAGATAGCAGAGTTAGAACTATTGCAATGGATTTGACTGAAGGACTTGTGAGAGGAACAGATGTAACAGCAACTGGTGATCCAATTAAAGTTCCAGTTGGTGAAGAAGTTCTCGGAAGAATTTTCAATGTTGTTGGTGATGTTATCGATGACGGCGAACCTGTAAATCCAGACGCTCCAAAATGGTCTATCCACCGAGAAGCTCCAGATTTAGTAGACCAATCTACTTCAACAGAGATGTTTGAAACTGGAATTAAAGTTGTAGACCTCTTAGCACCTTATGCAAAAGGTGGAAAAGTTGGTCTCTTCGGTGGTGCTGGTGTTGGTAAAACGGTAATCATCATGGAACTTATTCACAATGTTGCTTACAAACACTCTGGATACTCTGTATTTGCTGGTGTTGGTGAGAGAACAAGAGAGGGGAATGACCTCTATTATGAGATGAAAGACTCGAATGTTCTTGATAAAGTTGCTCTCTGCTATGGTCAGATGAATGAGCCTCCAGGTGCAAGAAATAGAATTGCTCTTACAGGTCTTACAATGGCTGAATACTTTAGAGATGAGAAAGGGCTAGATGTTCTTATGTTTATCGATAACATCTTCCGATTTGCTCAATCTGGTAGTGAGATGTCTGCACTTCTTGGAAGAATTCCATCGGCTGTTGGATACCAACCAACATTAGCTAGAGAGATGGGTGCTTTACAAGAGAGAATTACATCAACTAAAAATGGTTCAATCACTTCTGTTCAAGCTGTTTATGTTCCAGCGGACGACTTGACTGACCCTGCTCCAGCTTCTGTTTTTGCTCACCTTGATGCAACTACTGTTTTAAATAGAAAGATTGCTGAAAAAGGTATCTATCCAGCGGTAGACCCACTAGACTCTACAAGCCGACTTCTCGACCCAGTAATTTTAGGTGAAGAGCATTACGGAGTAGCTAGAGGTGTTCAAGCAGTTCTTCAAAAGTATAAAGACTTACAAGACATCATCGCAATTCTTGGTATGGACGAACTTTCTGAAGAGGATAAAGCTACTGTTGAGAGAGCAAGAAAAATCGAGAAATTCCTATCTCAACCATTCTTCGTAGCAGAAGTATTTACAGGCTCTCCAGGTAAATATGTTTCACTTGAAGATACAATCGCAGGATTTAAAGGAATTCTTGAAGGAAAATATGACCACATGGCAGAAAACTCATTCTACATGGTTGGAAATATTGAAGAAGCTATCGAAAAAGCTAATAAGAAGTAGTTAGTTTCTTTTCTTCTTTCCCCTTTTGGGGAAATTACAAATTATCATACATATCTAAATAAGGTTTTAGCAACTCTTCTGTTCTTTCTACGATATTATTTTTTGATTTAAAATCCCTCACTTTAAAATTTACAACTAATTTTGATAGTTCATATGGTTTCCATTTCTCTTCAGGAAACTTATTACCAGCTTCTTTATTAGGTTTTTTTTCTAACAAAAGCATGTTTCCAGTAAGAGAGTTATATAGTTCATATTCTAATAAATCTTGAAAATCAAAATATTGAAGAGAGTAATCAACAATATCAAGGGTATTTGTATTTTCTTTACTTCTATCAAAGTTTGGTTCTTGTGGAAATATGTGTTCAACTTCTATTTCATTCCAACTCTCTTTTATTTCTTGAAAATCTATTTCTCTTTCAATTGCATCAGTAAATAAGATATGAGACTTTAAAATCTTTTGATTTCGTTCATAAAGAGAATTTTGAATATGTTTTCTAAAGTTATCTTTGTTTTTGAATTTATGTAAAATAATAGAGTTAAGTTTTTCTAAAAGAAACTTCTCATTTTCAATATTTTGATAAATATCAAATCTACTATCATTAAATATAGTTTTGACCTTATCGTATTTGTTTGAATTTATGCTTTCTTCTAATTTTATCGCTATATCTATTATTGTTAAATGGTCTAAAACTTTATCAAGCATTCCTATATCAAATAGTTTTATTATCAACGGTCGTAAACTTCTATCAAAAAGTAATAGTTGAAAATATTTATAGGACACTTCAGATTTTAAAATAAAATTCTTGTAAACACGGGAAAATCTTAAAAACTCTTCAAATAGTTTCTTTATAAAAATATATATTTTATTTGAATCATTTCCAATTTTTATATCTTTTAGGAAATTTTCTATATTCAGAATAAGTTCATGAGAATTTTTAGATTTAAAAAATTTCTTAATACGATTTTCAATTTCATTCTTAGGAACATTTACCCCATAAAAATTTACATTTAAGTAATTTTGAAGATATTTATCTTTATCATTTAGTTTTACTAAATCATCTTTTAATCCTTGAATAGAAATTTGATTTGGAAAAAGAGAGATAGAAAATTCACTAAAATCATGAACAATAGATTTTCTTTTTAAGTTAATAGGTTTTTTATGAGAAGACTCCATTATCTCTTCAATAAGATATTCTAATTCTTTTATATTATCATTAATAAAATCTTTTTGATTTGGCATAAACTTCAATAATCTAATTTTTAATTTTGATATTATTGTTATGTTCTCATCATCACCTACACTATTATCCATTTCTATTTCATGAAATTCAAGTTGCATGTTCAAGATAATATCTATAAATCTTGATTTCTTTTCTCTAATTTTTTTGATAAAACTATCTTTCTTGCTATTCAAACTTTTAAGCTCTTCATTGTCTATCTGAATTAAACTTGAACTATCAAGTTTTTTTATGATTCCATCAATTTTCGATTGAGTTTTTTCTTTGTCTTTTTCTAACTCTCTTATCTCTTTTATTTCTGGAAAACTTTCAATTGCCATTTTTAAAGAAGAACGATTACCACTTTGAAAAGATGTTTTTAAATCTCTTTTTTCAAAATCAATCATTGAAAAAATATCTGTTCCATATTTTTTCAATCTATTTTCCAATGTTTCATCTTTCTTATAGTCTTCACCTACTAAATATTTAAGAATAGAATAGATAATAATTATGTCTCGAAAATTACTTTTTAAAAAATAAAATATCTCTCCATTAATATTCCTCTGTTCATATTGAAAAACTTGTTGTTCATTTAATTTTTGAACTTTACTAGAGTTAATTGATGATAAAAATTCTTTTGCATACTTTTCTTGTACTTCATATTTAAATTCATTGTTGATGTTCCAAAAATTTATTTTTGACTTTTTATTAAACAACTCTTCTACTAAAATTGTCATATTATAAATCCATATATTTTTGTTAGATTATACAATAAAATATATAAGTAGTTAGGTTTGTCAAAAAACCTATTTTTGTAAAATTTCAAAAAAGGAAAACTATGGAAGAAGAGAATTTAGTAAAAAAGACTTGTCGAGAATTGGGAATTACTCAAAAAGAGTTGGCTGAAAGAGTTGGTGTTTCCAAACAAACAATCTATGATTGGTCAAATAGTAGAACACCTATTCCGAAATGGGCTTTAACTATTTTTGAACTTTTACAAGAGAGAAAAGAATATATAGAGCTGAAACAGACTTTAAAATCCGCTCTTTACAATAAGCAAATTACGATTTAAAGCTATAAAACAACAACTAACTTGATAAACTAACAAATTTCTATTAAAATTAGGTTACCAAAAGAGAAAAATTCGACCTCTCCTCTCTTGGAATTTATAAGGACAACCTTGTGGAAATTTTACCATTCAACTTCAAAAATTACAAAATACGAACTTTTACAGATGAAGCAGGAAATATCTGGTTTGTTGCTAAAGATATAGCAGATGTTTTAGAAATCAAAAATGTAAGTGATGCAGTCAAGGATTTTGACGATGATGAAAAGAGCGATATAGTTTTAAACTATGACGGTTCAACATCTGGAAAAGCACTCGTTTTATCGGAGTCTGGACTCTATTCTCTAATCATGAGAAGTAGAAAAGCGATAGCGAAGCCTTTTCAAAAATGGGTAACAAAAAAAGTCCTACCATCTATCCGAAAAACAGGAAGCTATTCCATTTCCCAAACTCCAAATTTGCAAAAAATAGAAGAGAGAGCAAAACTAATAGCACTTTCAAGAGATGTCTTTTTCAACTTTAAAGATGTTTTCCTTGAACTTGGAATTACCAGACCTGAAGAATTAGCAATTACTTGCAATAGAGCAGTCAAAGAGGAAACAGAAATCGACTTTCTAAAAATTGCTAAAAAAGAGGCAGTTGAAACCGAAGAAAATTTCATCACTGTAACGGAACTTTGTGAAATTGTCCGAAAGGGAGATTTTTCCGATGAGGTGAAAGCAAGTGTTTCCACAAAAGACCTTTCAAAGCCAAATCCTCGAAAACTAAATCTGATGCTTCAAGAGAAAGGTTTCCAAACCCGAAATGAGAAAGTTTGGGAAGCCACAGAAAAAGGCAAACCTTTTGCAGATTTTGTTCAAAACAAATCTAAAACTTCTGAAAAAACTGTATATCACTTGACTTGGAAAAAGGAAGTTTTAGAAGATATTTTCTAAACTCTCTCTTGATTTTCAAAATAGATTTGGCACTTATTGGAAGAATTCCATCAGCTGTTGGATACCAAGACTAGCTAGAGAGATGCTACTGTTGAGAGAGCAAGAAAAATCGAGAAATTCCTATCTCAACCATTCTTCGTAGCAGAAGTATTTACAGGTTCTCCAGGTAAATATGTTTCACTTGAAGATACAATCGCAGGATTTAAAGGAATTCTTGAAGGAAAATATGACCACATGGCAGAAAACTCATTCTACATGGTTGGAAATATTGAAGAAGCTATCGAAAAAGCTAATAAGAAGTAGTTTCTTTTCCCCGAAAGGGGGAAATTATCGAATAAGATTATATTCTTTGAAAAGAGCTTCAAATGGTAACTCTAAAAACTTATGAAGTTTTCTTATTGTTTTAACAGAAAGTTCTCTTTTTCGATTTAGAACTTCTGAAACTCTTGCTTTATTTCCAAAAACTGGAATTAAATCTTTCTGTTTCAACTGCATCTGCTCCATTCTAAATTTTATAGCTTCTATCGGGTCAGGTTCATCTATTTTATAATGAACTTCTTCATATCTTTCAAGTAGTATAGATACTATTTCAAGTTCATCATTTTCGTTTTCTGTTCTATCTTTTTCTAAAAGAATTTCAACTCGACTTAAACTTTTTTCATAATCTATTTCATTCCGTATCGGTTTTAAATTCATATCTTCTCTGCCTCAATTTTGTCATACTCATAGTGAGTTCCTATAAATTTTATAAAAACAATTTTCAATTTATACTCAATTTTAACAATTAGCCTATACTTGTTTCCAGCTATGTTGAAAACAACTCTATTTCCAGCTAGGAAACTTGCTGTTTTATAAAGGTTTTTTATATCTTGAGGCTTTTCCCAAATTGACTTTTGAGCCTCTTTATGCCAAGCCTCTAATTGAGTTTTACTATCTGGATATTTGTCATAAAACTCAATTAACTTTTTCTTTGAAATTACTCTCATCTCTGAATTTTATATTAGTTACACTTTATGTAACATAAAGGAAAGAAAAGATATATTTCAAAGAAAGGATTTTGATATGGAACAGTGGAAAGAGAACCTGCGAAAATGGGCAATAGAGAATAGAGTTGAAGATAGGTTTAAAGATTTAGAAAATCTAACATTATTAGATTTAAGCAAACAGGAATTACTAGAGCTACCTCCAGAAATTGGAAATCTTATCAATTTACAAGAATTGAACTTGATAGATAATAAACTAAAAACAATACCTTCAGAAATTGGAAATCTGCATAATTTGAAAATATTAAATTTGTATTACAATAAGCTAAAAGATTTACCTTTAGAAATTTGTTATCTAGAAAATTTACAAGAACTGGACTTATCTGGAAGTTTTCTTTCCAAAAGATTTATTTCAAGAACAGGACATATATATTCATCATTCCCACCAATTGAGAATTTAAAAAATCTACGAGAATTGTCCTTGGAAGAGAGTGGTTTAGAAGACTTTCCCTCAGAAATTAGTAAACTTACTAATTTAGAAATACTTTTTTTGAATTGGAATTTTCTGAAAAAATTACCTCCAGAAATTGGGAAACTTTTAAAACTAGAAAAACTTACTTTAGGTGGAAATCAATTGAAAAAATTACCTCCAGAAATTGGAAATTTAAAAAACTTAAAATTTCTTTCTTTAGAGGACAATCCTCTTAAAGAGTTACCTTTAGAAGTTGAATACTTATCTAATTTAGAAATGCTTACAAATACAAAAGATGAACTTATTCAAAGAAATAAATATGAATCTGTAATAGAATTTTTTCTTCGAGCAGGTTTTAAAATTGAAAAAAAGAAAAGGCAAATTATGAAAGAGGCAAATACTGAACAAAGTGAAGAGAATTTAGTAAAAAAGACTTGTCGAGAATTGGGAATTACTCAAAAAGAGTTAGCTCAAATTACAGGATTTAAAGAGCAAACGATAAGGAATTGGAGTTCCTCAAAAGAGTTTCCAGAATATAGTAAAGCATTTTTTGCAATTTTACTTGAAAACAAAAAATACAAAGATGCTCTTTTTCACTTCAATCAATTTTCAAATATTATAAATTCAGTAAAAAGTAACATACTGTAAATCTACAAATCATTGAACTAAACCCCTTTTTACAGTATAATTGTTTTGCCCAACAAATTACACAAAGGAATTTAGTGTCAAAAATTATACCATTCTCATTTCAAAAATTCACAATCAGAACAGTCAGAATTGGAAATGAACCTTACTTTGTAGCAAAAGATTTAGCAGAAGTTCTGGGTTTAAAAGATAGCAAAGGAGCTATTAGAGATTTAAGAAAAAGATATGAAGAAAATGGAATAGATTTAGAGGGGGTGATTTTAACTCACCCCCTGCAAACTGAAGGTGGAGTTCAGAATTTAACTGTTGTTTCCGAAATAGGTCTTTATGAATTTGTTTTCGCTTCAAGAAAATCTTTAGCTGTTGTATTTCGCCATTGGGTAGCTTCAGAAGTTCTACCATCTATCCGAAAAACAGGAAGCTATTCCATTTCCCAAACTTCAAATCTTCAAAAAATAGAAGAGAGAGCAAAGCTGATAGCTCTTTTCAGAGATGTATTTTTCAATTTCAAAGATGTTTTTCTTGAACTTGGAATTACCAGACTTGAAGAGTTAGCAATTACTTGCAACAGAGCAGTAAAAGAAGAAACAGGTATGGACTTTCTCAAAATTGCTAAAAAAGAGGGAGTTCAAACCGAAGAAAATTTCATCACCGTAACAGAGCTTTGTGAAATTGTCCGAAAAGGAGAATACTCCGATGAGGTGAAAGCTAGTGTTTCTACAAAAGACCTTTCAAAGCCAAACCCTCGAAAACTAAATCTGATACTTCAAGAGAAAGGTTTCCAAACCCGAAATGAGAAAGTTTGGGAAGCTACTGAAAAAGGGAAAAAGTTTTCAGATTTTGTTCAAAATAAATCCAAAACTTCTGAAAAAACTGTATATCATCTAACTTGGAAAGATGAAGTTTTGATAGAGCTTTTCTAAATTCAGCTTGGTTTTCACCGAACCAAATTATATTTTTTGAAAAGAACTTCAACTTGACTTAAACTTTTTTAATATATCCACCTCATGGATAAAGAACTTTGTATAATAGTAGAAAAATTTAGGATAGATATTGAAATATATAATATTTCTTTTTCCTCTATTGCTTTCTGCACATCCTCATCTTTTTATAGATGTAGAATTAGAAAAGAGAGAAAATACAATTGCAGTTGATTGGGTTTTTGATGATATGAATTCAGAAATTCTAATTATGGATTATGACTCAAACTTTGACGAAAAGTTTTCAGAAGAGGAGATAACTCTATTTATTGATGAGGTCTTTATCAATATGATTTTAGAATACCATTTCTACACATATCTGAAAGTAGACTCAAAAGATATTCCAATTGAGTCTATCTTTACAAACTTTCTTCTAAAAATTAGAGAGCGACGATTTATTATGAGTTTTGAGTTAAATTTAGCAGAATTTCAAAAAGCAGATTTTGAACTCTCGTTTTATGATGAAAGTTATATGAGTTCTATGGAAATTAAAAATCCAAAAGGATTTCAAGATTTCAAAGTTGGTGAGCATATAGAGTTTTACGGCTACACAATATCTTGGAAAGGAGTTTAGATGGATACTCTACTTTTAGAACTTTCTCAAATTTTAAGCTACTTCAATTCTGAAATCTCTTCTCTTTTTAGAGAATTGAAACAAGAAGAGTCTTTAAGTACTATCTTGCTAATTTTCGCTTTTTCTATAATTTATGGAGTTCTTCATGCTCTTGGTCCAGGACACGGAAAACTGCTTGTTGCTTCATATATGGTAAATAGAGAGTATAGCTATAAAAAGGCGTTCAAATTGGGATACCTCATCTCCACAGTTCACGCATTTTCAGCTTTAAGCATAACTCTTGTCATCTATTTTATTCTTGAAGGAACTATTACAAAAGGTTTTCAAGAAGCGACTCAAATTACTACTCAGATTTCTGGAGTTCTTATAGTTCTTGTAGCTCTCTACCTCTTTTATGAAAACTTTCATACACATGCAGAAGAGAAGTTAGATAGTTCAAAAACAGATTTTGGCATCGCATTTTCTGCTGGAGTTGTTCCTTGTCCTGGAGTTATGACAATTACGATGTTTTCAATTATTGTATCTCAAGTTTCCGTTGGAGTGATTAGTGCAATTTTAATGAGTTTAGGAATGGGATTTACAATTTCCATTGCTGGAATTTTAGCTACAAAAGTTAGAAAAGAGAGTGTTTCCAAAAAACAGAATATTGGCAAATACCTCTCTTTAATTGGAGCTTCTGGAATTCTACTTCTTGGAATCTTTCTAATTTTTAAATAAAATCGGAATTTTTAGTTCCGATTCCAATCTAAAGACTTTAAGATCTTTGTAACTCTTTCAACTTCACTTTGAAGCTGAGTTAGATTTCCGCTATTGTCGAGAACAATTTCAGACATCTTTCTCTTCTCTTCAATATCGATTTGAGAGTCTATTCTTTTCAAGATTTCCTCTTTGGAAAGAGAGTCTCTTTTCATTCCTCTTGAAATTTGGAGTTCTCTAGGGGTATAAACTAGAACTACATTTTTAATATCGTAATTTCTCTTTTCAAAGTAGAGAGGTATATCGATGAGGTAAGGAAATTTGAATTTATCAAGTTTACTACTCTCTTCAGAAATCTTTTCATATATCTTTGGGTGAAGTAGTTTTTCTAACTCGACTCTCTTTTCTGGATTTGAGAATACAAGTTTCCCAAGTTTTGGACGACTTGGAACTCCATTTTCAAGATACTCTTCTCCAAAAAGTTCAGCTATCTCTTTTCCAGAAGCCTCCAAAATTTGGTGTGCAACCTCATCAGCATCAATAACTCGAAACCCCCCAAGTTTGAGGAGTGAAATTGCTGAACTCTTTCCAGAAGCAATTCCTCCCGTGAGGGCAATAGCATATTTAAATGCCATCAGTTTTTTACAAACTCTCTAATTTGAGATTTTATGTAATTTGGCATTACAAAAGATGCAACATGAATATCACTGTTGTAGTATTCACAACCATCTAAAAAATCAGCTCTTTGAAGATTTATATCTGCTGTTGGGTGATAAAACTTAGAACCTAAAAGTAGAATTTCAGAAGTAATTTCCAAAGAGTTTACTAAAAATGGCATTGCAATTCTAAATTCTGAAGCTAAATTCTCTAAAGTTTCAAAATCTCCAACCATAGTTAAAACACCCTCATTTGAAAGAACTCTTTTGAGGTGTGCAAAATCCAATTTTGAAGGTTTCTCTTCGATGATTGCCACATCAAACTCGTTTTCTGAAAACTCTGGAACTATTTCCAAATTTGAAAAGGAGACTTCTAAATTTAGAAATCTCTCTCTGCTAAATTCTGTTTCTATTTCTGTTCTGTTTTCTGAAATTACTAAAACTCTTTTTGGCTCTTTATGAGTTGCCAAAGCTGTGTGAACTAACATCTCAATTCTGTTTCTCAATTTATTTCCTTTAAAATATCTTTTGCTTTTTTCAATTCTCTTTCTATCTCTCCAAGTGCTAAATAGACACCCATTCTTCTATCTTTATGAGCTTCAGGTTTTCCGAAAACTCTAAAGTATGAGTTTTTTGAAAAGGCTCTTTCAGGAACATCTATCTCTGGAGAAAAACTCTCTTTTGAAGTTTTAAATGCTCCACTAACTCCTGAACCGTAAAAAGTATACTCAATTGGTAACCCTAAAACTGCTCGAATGTGAAGTGCAAATTCACTTTGAGATTGAGTTATCATTGTAACCATTCCAGTATCATGGGGTCTTGGACTAACTTCCGAAAAGAAAACCTCATCGCCTCGAATAAAGAGTTCTACTCCAAAAACTCCTTTTCCTCCAAGACCGTCTGTAATTCTCTTTCCAACTTCTATTGCTCTTTTTTTAGCAATTTCACTCATCTCCATCGGTTGCCAAGAGAAGATATAATCTCCATCTTCCTGAATATGTCCTATTGGCTCACAGAAAAGAGTCTCTTCTCCATTTCTTACAGTTAGAAGTGTAATCTCATAATCAAATTTTATAAACTCTTCAACAATAAGTTCAGAACTATCGCCTCTAGCCTCTTTTGCTATCTCCCAAGATTTCTCTAAATCTTCAAAACTTTTTGCAATACTCTGACCATGTCCAGAAGAACTCATAACAGGTTTTATGACAACTGGAAAACCTAACTTTTTAGATGCCTCTCGAAGTTCATCAAAACTTTGTACAAAGATATATCTACTTGTTGGAAGTCCCAACTCTTCACTAGCAAACTTTCGAATATTTTTCCTATTCATAGTTTTGTGAACAGCACTTGCATTTGGAATTACTGTAAATCCTCTCTCTTCTAACTCTAAAAGAGCTTCAATATTTATAGCTTCTATCTCTGGAAGTATGAAATCAGGTCTCTCTCTCTCTATAATTTCGAGGAGTTTTTCTCTATTCATCATATCAACTGTGTAGCTTCTATGGGCGATGAGGTGAGCTGGAGCATTTTCATATCTATCAACAGCTACAACTTCAATTCCCAATCTTTGAGCTTCAATAGCAACTTCTCGTCCCAACTCTCCACTACCAAGAAGAACTATCTTTTTGCTATTACTTTTTAAGGGTGATGTAAATACCATTTAACTCTCTTTCAAAACGAAAATTCTATGTAAACTATCCTTAGAGAGGTTTAAAAACTCGTTTCGCTACAATTTGGTAAAAGAAAAATCTAAATTAGATGTTGTGTATGAGACAAGAACTTGAAACTTCCTACAAATTAAATATTTTTATCCCCCTTGCTATTTCTGTTATCTTTATTGTTTTCGGACTCTTTTTTACAGTACATCTACTCCAACATCAAGCTATTGATAAAGATAAAAGTGTTATTGTAGATAAGTTTTATAAAGCTCTGGAAAATGAACTTAAACATGAAACTGAAGTAATTGAACACATAATAAAGCATCTTTCAGAACAAGAAGAGATAAAAAAACTCTATTTGGAGCGAGATAGAGAAGAACTCTATAAACATCTTAAAAGTGAATACAAGTATATAAATAGCCACTTAGATATTACTCATCTCTATTTCATAGATAAAAATTCATCTGTCTTTCTTCGAGTTCACAAAAAAGAGAAATTTGGTGACAAAATAGATAGATTTACATTTCGAGAAGCACGAATTTTGGAAGAGACATTTAGTGGAGTTGAGTTTGGAGTTCTTCGAAATTATACTTTGAGAGTTGTCTATCCATGGAAAATAGATGGTAAAATCATTGGAT
Source organism: Candidatus Thiovulum imperiosus (assembly GCA_024281175.1). Lineage (GTDB taxonomy): Bacteria > Campylobacterota > Campylobacteria > Campylobacterales > Thiovulaceae > Thiovulum_A > Thiovulum_A imperiosus. The sequence continues at coordinate 83,088 of JAMJTW010000028.1, read as the reverse complement.
ATATTGAGATGGGAAAAGAGATTGACAAAATCATAACTTTCCTCTCAAAACAGCTTGACTCAGAAATATATCTTTTTATACAAGAGGAGATATATAGAGATATAGAGAACTCTTTTCTACAAATTGGGAACTATGTAATTCCTTATAAAACTTATGAACTTCCAACAGATGTTTTAAAAAAAGTTTTAAAAAAAGTTTTAAAACAGGAACATTACCAATTTGAAATAGAGAATAGATATTTTCACCCATTCTCATCACCTCTTTATGACTCATCTCAAAAAGAGTTGGGATTTGTTCTTTTTCTTGTTGATGCCTCTTTTGAACATCAAATTCTCTCTTTTCTTATGAAGTTCCTTTTCATTAGTGGTGCTTTTGTTGTTATTATCATCTTATCTATCGGTTTTTGGCTTATTAGAAAAAAGGAAGTTGAAATAAATAGATTGGCAAATAACTTGAAAAATATGGCTGTAAAAGATGAACTAACAACTCTTTTTAATAGAAAGTGTTTCAATTACCAAGCTCCTCTTGAATTGAGTGAGGCAAAACGAGATAAAAAGATGATAAGTATGTTGATGGTAGATATAGATTACTTTAAATTATACAATGATACTTATGGTCATCAAGCTGGTGATGAGGTTCTTAAAGAGGTTGCAAGAACAATAAAAAAAGTTTTTCAAAGGTCTGGAGACCTTTCTTTTAGACTTGGAGGAGAAGAGTTTGCAATTCTCTTTAAACATCTTAAACATGAAGATATATCAATAATTGCTGAAAAGTTGAGAAGTAGTATTGAAGAGTTGCAAATTGAACATAAGAAAAATGAAATTAGCGATTTTGTTACAGTCTCTATTGGTGTAGCTACTGTAAATGTTGATGATGATATCTCAATTGAGAAGTTGTATAAATTCTCAGACTCTGTTCTCTATAAATCTAAAACTAAAGGAAGAAATAGAGTCTCATTTTTTAATGGTGTGATGGAAAAGGAACTAAGCAAAGAGCCTATTTAAATGGGAGGAAGAAGCCCCTAAAAATACTCTAACTCTCTCCCTTATATAGTTTGTCTAAAAGTCCTGAAACAAAGTTTTTTGGTTCAAACTCTACAAGGTCGTCGGCTTTCTCACCAATACCGATATAGAGAATTGGGACTTTTAACGCTTCAGCAATAGAGAAGATAGCACCACCTTTTGCTGTTCCATCAAGTTTTGTGATGATAACACCATCAATTCCAACTATCTCATTAAACTTTTCAGCTTGAAGAATTGCAGAAGTTCCTTGAGTTCCATCAATTATAAGAATTTTCTGGTGAGGTGCTTCTGGTAGAGCTTTTCCTGCTACTCGAACTATTTTCTGAAGCTCTTTTGCTAAATTTACTTGATTATGAAGTCTTCCAGCAGTATCAATTATGATGTTATCAACACCTTTTGCAACTCCAGATTTAATTGCATCAAAAGTAACTCCAGATGGGTCATGTCCCTGTTTTGAGTATACTATACCAACTCCAACTTTATCAGCCCATCTCTTTAATTGCTCAATTGCTGCGGCTCTAAAAGTATCGGAAGCTCCAAGTAAAACTCTTTTTCCAGAACTCTTATATTTTGTAGCAAGTTTTGCAATTGTTGTTGTTTTTCCTGCACCATTTACACCAATGATAAGTTGAACTAGAGGCTTCTTTTCTAAAGATATTTCTGTACTATGAAAGCAAGAGAGAAGTCTTGGTTCTAAATCCTCTCTCTCTATCTCATTTGGAAGCTCTTCTAAAAGTTCTTCTACTAAATCATAAGTGACATCAGCTTCAATCAGTATCTCTTCAAGTCTCTCTTTCTCAATATGGTCAAGAGGTTTGACCATTAAAGTTTCATCGAGAGTCTTGATTACATCTAATGTTTTTTGAAAAAAGTTACCAAACAACTCTATTCACCTCTAAGTCCAAGAGCTTCTTTAATATCGCTTTCAACCATCTCTTCTGGCACTGCACCAACATAGTGAGTAAAATACTCTCCATTTTTAAAAAGAACTAGTAGTGGAATTGGATAAGAACGAGGCATTCTCAAAAGTGAAGCAACAGAGTTTGAAAGACGGAAATTATCTCTTGAACTTGTTATTATGTATTCAGCTCTATATCTCTTCTTAAATTTGATGATGTCATCTCGATTTTTACCCTCTTCTACAAGAACACCAACAACTGTTAGCTCTTGAGGATATTTAGCTTGAAGACTTCCAAGATGTGGAGCAACTGCCCGACAAGCTGGACACCAAGTTGTAAAAAAGTCTAAAAGAACTAAAGGAGATTGAAGGTCATCAAAGATAAAACGATTTCCCTCTTTTGAAAGAGTGATGGTGCCATTTTCAGCACTTTGAAGAGAGAACACTTTTTTTGATAGAAGTGATTTTTGAGAAGAAGATGTGAAAGAGGTTCTCTCTTCCCGTTTTCCTTCCTCTTTCTCTCCTATTTCACCCTCTATTTCTGGAACTAACTCCTCTTTTGTATTTTCTGAACATGAAATAAGTAGAAGTGCAAAAGCAAAAATTATGAACCTCATCGATAAAACCTTTCTAAAAATACTCTATTTGCAGTACCATCAAACTTCCTTTTTCCTAACTCTTCCAGAGTAAGTTCTATTGCATTCAAAACCCAAGAGATTTCATAAGGCTCTATAAATCCCATATTGTTTATTCTAAAAATAGAGTTTTTAAGCTGTTCTTGACCTCCAGCTAAATGCACTTTATATCTGTTTTTTAAAATCTTCCTGATTTTAGGAGCATCTTCTGAAAAAACTGTAGTCATAGCTTTAGAAGAAACTTTTGGGTAAATCTCGAGTCCAAGAGACTTAAAAGCCTCTCGAACAGCACTACTTCTCTTTTCTGTAACTTCAAAAAGAGCTTCAAATCCAAACTTTTTAAACTCTTTTAAAACTTCTAAAAGTCCAATTATTAGGGTAGTAGCTGGTGTATAAGCTGTTGTGTTTGTTCTCTGTTTTTTAATTTCAGAAGCTAAGTTGAAATAGAAGCCGTTCCCTTTTCCAATTTTAGAAACTGCATTTTCACTCAATCCTAAAACTGCTAAACCTGGAGGTAACATAAATGCTTTTTGACTACCACCAATTAGAACATCTAAATTCTCTGTATCTATCTTTTCAACTCCAATAGCTGTAATACCATCAGCAATAATTGAAATATCTCTTATCTCTTTTACTCTTTTTGCAATCTCTTCAACTGGGTGTCGAAGACCTCCAGAACTTTCACTTATCTGAATTGCCAGAGCATCTATCTCATCATCTTTTCTAAGAGTCTCTACAATCTCTTCAATATCTGCTGGAGTGTTCCATTCATAAGATAGTTCAATATTTGGAATTCCGTGGGAACGAGCAATTTTTCCAAATCTCTCTCCAAATTTTCCAGCATTGATTGTAAGAATTTTAGATTTTGTAAGATTTATAACAGCAGACTCCATTGCACCAGTTCCAGACGAAGCCAGAAGAACTACTTCGTCCATTCCTAACATCTCTAAAAGAAGTTCTCTACTCTCTTTAAAAATAGCTTCAAATTCTGGAGTTCTATGGTGAATTGTTGAAGTTGCCATAGATTGGCGGATATTTTCAGAAACAGGAGTTGGTCCAGGTGTAAAAAGAAGCATTTTACTTCTCTCCTAAAAGGGCAATCGCCTCAATTTCAATTTTCGCATTTTTTGGTAGAGTTTTCACTGCTACTGTACTTCTGGCTGGTTTATGCTCTTTGAAGTGTTTTGAGTAGATTTCGTTTACTACTGCAAAGTCTTCCATATTTTCTAAAAAGATAGTTGTTTTTACAACTTTTCCCAATTCGCTACCTCCAGCTTTTAAAACATTGGAGAGATTTGTTAAAACCTGTTCAGTTTGGACTTCCACACTCTCATCTAAAAAGTTTCCATCTGGAGTTAGAGCTATCTGTCCTGAAGTGTAGATGAGGTTTCCAACTTGAACAGCTTGAGAGTATGGTCCTATCGCCTCTGGTGCTTCTTTTGTTGAGACAAAATTCACTTTAAATATCCTTTCTTTATCGCTTTTCTTGTTGCAAATTTTATATATGAGTTGAAGTTTTTAATATTCCAGTATCCAATAACTGGTTTCATAAGAGGTTTTCCATTCGCATCTAAAAAGTAGATAGTTGGCACTGCTCTTGCTCTCAATTTTTTGTAAGGGTAATCATCTTTTCGTCTTGTAACTTCAACTGCAACAAAGTTACTATTTAGTTTCCCAATGATTGTATCATTACTTAAAGTTCTGTTTTTTAACTTCTTACACCACTTACATCTCTTTGTGGTAATAAGAACCATAACAGGCTTGTTTTGATACTTAGCTACTTTTATAGCATCGCTATAATCCACTTCCCAATCGATATCTTCATAATCTCCCCCAAATATGAGAACTGGAAAGAGAAGAGTGAGAATTATTTTTACCAAAATTCTTTCCTCTATTTTTGTTTGATTGTATCATTTTTTTATATATATAAAAGCAAAACTTTAGTTTTATTATAAGAATAACTTATTTACAAATCTATGGTATAAAATATAAAAAAAAGGGGACTGACCAAATAGAGTATTGTTATGCTTGAATAACTTATATGTCATTTCGAACCCTTTAGGGTGAGAAATCTTTTACATCACTTCGAGTAAAACGATAAGTTTCCAAGATTTCTCAATCGCTACGCTCATATCGAAATGACAAGAGAGGCAGAAGTCTATTTGGTTACTCCCAAAAAAAGGAGACTTTTATGAGTAGGAACTTCGGTTTTTGGGCTGTTATATTTTTAAATGTAGGTATTGTTGGAATTGAGATATTTTACGGATATATCTCTAATTCGATAGCTCTAATTACAGATGCTCTACACAATTTTGGAGATGTTGTTGCTGTTGTTATCTCTTTTATCGCATCTATTTTTGCAAGAAAATCTCCAACTTCAAAAAGCAGTTTTGGATATTTGAGAGCTGAAATGATGGCTACTTTTGTAAACTCATTTATGCTAATTCTTGTCATGGCTTTTGTTCTCTATGAAGCTATTTTTTCTCTCTTCACTCCAAAAGAGATTTCTGGAAGTATTGTCATTATTGTTGCATCTGTTGCTCTCTTTGCAAATGGAGTTAGTGCATATCTTCTTTTCAAAATTAGAGAAGATAAACATGATTTAAATGTTCACTCTGCTTATTTGCATTTTCTCGCTGATTCTCTACTCTCTTTTTCTGTAGTTCTTGGAGGATTTGTTATCTATTTTCTTCAAATTTACCTCATCGATTCTATTCTCTCTATTATCTTTTCAATTTATATTATTTACGCTTCTCTACCACTACTTAAAAAGAGCTTCTATTCTCTTATGGATATAGAGCATAGAGTTGATATAGAAAAGATAGAAGTAGCAATTTTAGAAGTTGAAAATGTGAAATCTCTTCATGATGTTCATCTTTTACAACCATCTTTAAAACACTCTTTCTTTTATGGACATATTGTAGTCGAAGAGAATCTCACTTTGAGAGATATAGATTTTTTAATTGGAGAAGTGGAAGCAGTTTTGAGTAAATTTGAGATAAATCACTCAGTAATTCAGCCAGAAAGTGAGAAACATCTCAAAGCTCCTCTTTTAAAAGAGAGTTATAGTGAGACTCTCTAAGGTTTAGTGATAAATTTTTTTGATATATTTTCTCCTATCTAAAAAAATTGGGAAATCTTATGGAAAATCTATTCTATCCAGATAGAGAAGAAGCAAAAAATGCGAGAATAAAGAATTCTTGTGAGTATGAAGGTCTTGTAGCAGATGCAAATGATGATTATGAGGGATATTGGGGAAAACTTGCAAAAGAGAAGATAAGTTGGTTTCAAGAGTTCGATGAGGTTCTTGATGAGAGTGATGCTCCTTTTTACAAATGGTTTAAAAATGGAAAGTTGAATGTGTCATACCAGTGTATAGATAGGCATCTTGAAACTAGAAAAAATAAAGCAGCTATCATTTTTGAGGGTGAGCTTGGAGACCAAAAAGTTATCACTTATCGAGAACTCTATTACGAAGTAAATAAGACAGCAAATCTTCTTAAAAATAAGTTTGGAATTTCCAAAGGTGATAGAGTTGTTATCTATATGCCGATGATACCTGAAACAGCTGTAATGATGTTGGCTGTTGCTAGAATTGGTGCTATTCACTCTGTTGTTTTTGGTGGTTTCTCTGCTGATGCTCTACGGGACCGTATCATCGATGCTGAAGCAAAACTTGTTGTTACAACTGATGGTGCTTACCGACGAGGAAAACCTTATCTTTTAAAACCAGTAGTAGATGAAGCTCTATCTGTTGGTTGTGAAAGTGTAGAAAAAGTTTTAGTAGTTGAGAGAAATGGTGAAGAAATTCATTGGGAAGCTGGTCGAGATTTCGCTTATGCCGAACTTGTTCAGAATGAGTCTCCAATTTGTGAGCCTGAAGTTATGGACTCTGAAGACCCACTTTTCCTGCTTTACACTTCTGGTTCTACTGGAAAACCGAAAGGAGTTCAACACTCTCAAGCTGGATATATTCTACATGCTCAAACAACAATGGAAAATGTATTTGATGTTCGAGAAAACGATACTTACTGGTGTACTGCCGATGTTGGTTGGATAACAGGACACACTTACATAGTTTATGGACCTCTTGCAATGGGTGCAACAACAGTGATGTTTGAAGGTGTTCCAATCTATCCAGATGCGGGAAGATGGTGGAAAATGATTGAAGAGTATCAAGTAAATCAGTTCTATACAGCACCAACTGCAATTCGACTTCTTCACAAAACTGGAGCTGAAGAACCTAAGAAATATGACCTCTCTTCTCTACGAGTTCTTGGAACAGTTGGAGAACCGATAAATCCTGACGCTTGGCTCTGGTATTACAATGAAATTGGTGGTGGAAAATGTCCAATTGTTGATACTTGGTGGCAAACAGAGACAGGTGGTCATATGGTTTCTCCACTACCTTTTGCAACTCCAATTAAGCCAGGTTCAGCTACAAATCCACTTCCAGGTATCTTTGCTGAAATTATTGATGAGAATGGTGAAAGAATGCCTGAAGGTGAAAAAGGTCTTCTCTGTATTACAAAACCTTGGCCATCTATGATACGAACAATTTGGGGCGACCCAGAGAGATTTAAGAAATCTTACTTTGGCGATGCGAAAAAAGATGGAAAACCAGTCTATTTCTCAGGCGATGGTGCAATGTATGATGAGAATGGATATATCATCATTACAGGTCGAACTGACGATGTTATTAATGTTTCTGGACATCGAATGGGAACTGCTGAAATTGAGGCTTCTATTGGAAATCATGACAATGTAGCAGAAGTTGCTGTTGTTGGAAAACCTCACTCTGTAAAAGGAGAGTCTGTTTTCGCTTATATTGTAATCAAATCTGAAGACAATTTAGGCGAAGATGTAGAACTTCTCAAGGAAATCAATGGCATCATTGTAAAAGAGATTGGACCAATCGCAAAATGTGATGAAATTGTCATTGTTCCGGGATTGCCTAAAACTCGAAGCGGAAAAATCATGAGAAGAATTCTCCGAGCAATTGTAAAAGGTGAAGCTATCACTCAAGATACTTCAACTCTTGAAGACCCAAGTGTAGTAGAGAAAATTCAAGCAAAATTTTAAATATTTTGGAAGAGAAATCTCTCTTCCAAATTTTACAGGTTATTTTTAGGGTCTGAGTCTGAGAAGTGTCCCCATTTAAGTTTTGCTCCACCTAAAATGTGAATATGAAGGTGTTTTACCTCTTGACCACCGTTTTCACCAATATTAGAGATAACTCTATATCCACTCTTATCAACTCCAACTTTTTTAGCTACCTCTTGAATAAAGGCAGTTAAACCACTCATCTCTACGGCAGGAGCATCTTGAAAACTCTCATAATGCTTCTTTGGAATTGCTAAGATGTGTACAGGTGCTTTTGGGTTTAAATCATGAAAAGCCATAAAATCTTCATTTTCCAAAACTAAATTACTTGGAATTTCTCTGTTTACAATTTTACAAAAAATACAATTTTCCAACTCTACTCCTTAAATATCATCAAAATGTATCGGTTTACTGTCTGGTGAAATATCTTCAAAATCGTCAATAATTCTTCCAAAAACAGTTTTCATTCTCTCTATTTTAGCAATATAACTTTCAAAAACAGTTTTAGAATTTGGGTAGTTAGAAACTATCTCTCTATATATAAGAACTCTACCGTTTAAATGCTTTTCCACCTCATCAAAAATAGCTTTTAATTCCTCTTTAGTCTGTTTATGGCGAAGTATCGCTTTTAACATCTTTTTTCTATCTTTAACTGCTACACTATCTCCAAGAACATCACTAATTCTTTTTAAATCAACTCTTGAGAGATTTGCACCTGCTACTGCTGGAGATAGTAGTTTTTGAGATAGTTCCTCTGTAAAATATGGTAGTTCATCTTCTGGAATTTCCTCTTCTACATCAGTTTCACACCCCTCTTCAGTTGAACACTTCTCTACAACAAACTGTTCAAACTCACTTCTTAAAGAGTCTATATCTTTCTGCAATTAAAAATCCTCTTTTCCAAAAAGTCTTTTTGTAAAAAATACGAGAAGTGGACAAGATATCATAGTTGTAATTAAAGCAGGTGCTAACCAAACTGTCCAATCCAAATATGCTAAAAACCAGAGAGATGAGAGAAGAGAAATCATGTAGAGAACAACTACTAAATTTTTCATTAAAACAAAAAGAGCAATAGTTACTAAAATACCTATTACCATTTCAAGATGAGTTGGTGAGTATTGGAAAAGTTGTTCTATCGCTTCATGAAATGGTACTGAAAGAGTAAAAAGAGCAGTGAGAATTACTAATCCATAAGAGGCAAAACCACCACCTGCAATAAGACCTAAAGCTAGAATTTCTGGTAATCGCTTCATTAATATCCTTTGAAATTTTTAAGAATTGTATCTTTTTTAAAAAGTAAATATAGTGTGGAGTTTCTGAAATGAGAGGGAAGCCCCTCCTAGTTTTATCTTCGACTTTCTAAATATTTTGTATCGAAGTTATTATCGATGAAATCGCGGTTTTCCATTATCTCTTTATGAAAATCGATAGTTGTTTTAATTCCAGAAACTTGGAACTCTGCTAAAGCTCTTTTCATTTTTGCAATTGCTTTTTCTCGAGTTTCAGCATAGACAATAAGTTTTCCAATCATAGAGTCGTAGTGAGGAGGAACAACATAATCTTGAAATACATGAGTATCAACTCTTACATCTTTTCCACCTGGAAGTATCCACTTTTGGACTCGACCTGGAGAAGGAATAAAGTTTTTAGGGTCTTCAGCAGTAATTCTACACTCTATTGAATGCCCTTGTAATTTTACTTCTTTCTGTTTTGGAACTTTGCCACCTTCAGCAACTTGTATCATAAGTTCGATGAGGTCTATTCCAGAAACCATCTCACTTACAGTATGTTCAACTTGAAGTCTTGTATTCATCTCCATAAAGTAGAAATTTAAATCAGCATCTACAAGAAATTCAAAAGTTCCAGCACCCTCATATTTTATAAACTTCGTAGCTTGAACTGCTGCTTCATGCATCTTTTGTCGAACCTCATCAGATAAAACAATTGCTGGAGTCTCTTCCACAAGTTTCTGATGTCGTCTCTGAAGAGAACAATCCCGCTCTCCAACATGAATTGCATTTCCAAAAGAGTCAGCAACAATTTGAACTTCAACATGTCGAGGATTTTTAATATACTTCTCCATGTAGATAGTTCCATCTCCAAAGGCGTTGAGAGCTTCACTTTCAGCAGCAAGAAATAGCTTTTCCATATCACTCTCTTTTTCAACAACTCTCATTCCTCGACCTCCACCTCCAGCAGAAGCCTTGATGATTACAGGATATCCAATCTCTTTTGCCAATCTCTTTGCGTCTGTAACCCCTTTTAAAGCCCCCTCCGAACCTGGAACAACTGGAATTCCAGCCTCTTTCATCACATCTTTAGCTTTACTCTTATCACTCATCATCACCATAGTTTCAGGTCTTGGACCGATGAATTTTATATCATGATGACTGCAAATTTCAGCAAAAGATTGATTTTCACTTAAGAAGCCGTATCCCGGAAAGATACCATCTGCTCCAGCAATTTCAGCAGCAGAGATGATTGCGGGAATATTTAAGTAACTATCAGCACTCTTTGGAGAACCAATACAGATAGCCATATCTGCCATCTTGACATAAGATGCGTCTTTATCAGCTGTCGAGTAGACAACAACAGCTTCTTTTCCCATCTCTTTAATTGTTCTGATAGCTCTAAGAACTATTTCACCTCTATTTGCAATCAGAATTCTTTTGAGTTCTTTCATTAAATTTTCTCAACTTCAAAGATAGGTGAGTCATACTCAACTGGCTGACCATCTTCAACAAGAACTTTTACAATAACACAATCAAATTCAGCTTCCCACTCATTCATAATTTTCATAGCTTCGAGAATTGCAATTGTGCTACCTTTAGAAACTTTATCTCCAGCTTTAACAAAAGGTTGAGCATTTGGTGCAGGTGCTGAGTAGAAAGTTCCAACCATAGGTGAATTTAGTGTAGTTCCAATTTTCTGCTCTACTACTGGTTTCGCCACTTCCACTTTTTGTGCTACTGTTTCTACTACTGGAGCAGAAACAACTTCTTTCACAGCAACTCCACCCTTTTCAAGTTTTATTTCAAAATCTTCATGACCAATTTCAACTTTTGAAATTCCACTTTCATCAAATATTTTTATTAGCTCTTTAATCTCTTCAAATTTCATTATCTATTCTCCAATGTTTGTAGTTTCAAATTATATAAAAATATAGTCTAAAATTGTAAAATATTATCTTGCGTAAAAATTGTGAGTTAAGAAATTTTATAAAAATAGGAGGAAGCTCCTCCATTCTGTTGAAGTAAATAGACTATTCTAAAATAGAATTGATAATAGGAATTATCTCTCTATCTTTTAAATCATCGCTACTATCGTTACCTCTATAACTTAAAGCTCTATGCCAATCGTCAAGATGCTCGATAAGAGAGTTTACTTTTGTAAATAGTGTTTTCTTATCATCTCTGATGAGGTCTCCATTTGTAAGTAGAGCATCACACAATTCTCGTAGCTTGTAAGATATATCTTTTGTAGATGGATACACAATAAGTGTTTTTGAGATATTTCCAAAGAAATCTACCATAATTGAAAGTTCTACTGGAGAAAACTGTTTATCTTCTACATTTATCAGAAGTTCTTCAAATTTCTCTAGTTCCATTCCAAATATTTCTAAATCTTCTCTATCCATAAATGAGAATTTAGTTGAAGCTTTATGGTTCTTTCTATCTACATGTTTTCTAATAATTTCCATAGAACTATCAGAACCAAGTTTGCTTTCTAATTTCTTTAGAGACTCTTCATTAGCAATATCATGTTCTAAAAGAAAACTATTTAAAATTTCTAACTTATCATAACTTAGATATTCAAGTGCGAAATCTTCATACTCACCAAGAAGTTCATCAAAAGATGAGTCATCAAAAAATGCTTGAAAAGTGAGGTGATTTCCGTCCATCTCAAAATGAAAACCTCTTCGTATCTTATCAAGATGTTGAATTAGGTCATTGTGAACTTCAGTTTTAAAGATAAAAGAGATATCTTTTTCTGTTTCAAGAACCTCTATAATTGACTCAACTCCTTTATCTATTTGATAAATTCCTAAACTGTAAATAATATGAATTATCTCATTTATATTTGAGCGAGTTGTAAAGTGATTTTCCCAAAAAACATGTAGATTTGAAATTAGACTTAAATCATAAGTTGAAACTTTTATAAAAGAGTTTATACCTGTTTTTTTAAAAAAAAGAATATCTAAATAGCTTCTAAACTTTAGATGAAATAGTGTTTTTAAAATAGGTTTTCTTATGTGGTCAATATACCATTTTTTCAATCTATTATAGCTCTCTCCAATTGATATTATCAGAGTTCTATTACTTTTTTTATAAGCATGAAAAGCTATCTTATCCATATCCGTAGATATAAATAGTATATCTATATTCTCTCTTTCTACAATCTCTTTTGCATCATCATAATTATCAGCATCAATAATATTTATTATTTCATCAAATTCTGGGTTGTTTGCTTTATAATCTTCAAGAAGGAATATAAGATGATTTAATTCATTTTCCATCGAGTCAGCGACTAAAATATTGAACATAAGATATCCCTATGTGGTTTATTTTTTATTTTATCAAAATCTATATTTAATTCCAGTGTAAATTCCATCTTCACTAAAATATAAGAGAAAAGGAGTCTCTCTACTCCAACTCCACCAACCTATTAGAGTTCCTAAAACAGCTCCAGCTAAAACATCACTTTGCCAGTGTGCAGCAGCATTAACTCTACCAGCCATCTGTTGAATTGGAAGAAGCCAGAGAAGATGAATTAGAGGATAATCATCTTGGTACTCTAAAATATATGGTGTAACAACTCCAGCAGTTGCTGAGACATGACCACTTGGAAAACTTTTATTTCCACTCTCAAACCACTCATCTGGAGAGTCGGCATTTCTAGGTCTGACTCTACTAAAAGTTCTTTTCAAACCTTCAGTAGCAATATTTGTCAAAACTAGAGAGTCGAATGCTTTCCAAGTTGTTTTTCCAAAACGGGTTTCACTATTTCCCTCATAAAGAGCAGTGCCAATTACAGCATAACCAAGATAGTAAGGAATATGGTAATGTGAAGTTAGAAGGAAGCTGTTGCTCTCTTCAACTTTCTTATCAAAAGAGAGTAGGAAAGTTGAAAAGAGAATTAGAAGAAATACCTTTTTCATCTCAATTTGTAATCAAAAAGATAGAGAAGTTCTACGGCAAATTTTGTGGAGAGAGATTTGAAGAACTTATCAACTTCGTCCTCTTTTTCCCAAATCGGATTTTGAACACCTGAAAGTTCTACAACTCTCTCTTGAGCTTCTAAAATTGTTCCAACCTCATCAACAAGACCAAGTTTGAGAGCCTCTTCTCCTGTAAAGATATGAGCATTTGCCCAATCATTGCTACTATTGATATCAAGATTTCTAGCTAAAGCGACATCTGAAACAAACATGTTGTAACTCTCCTTTACAACTCTCTCAATTTCTGCTCTTTCATGAGGTAGCCACTCTCTCGAAGCAGTTCCAGACTCTTTAAAATCTCCAGCTTTTGCAACTTGAGGAAAAACCCCAACTTTTTCAGCAAGTTCTTTATAGTTTATTCCATCAAAAATAACTCCAATTGAACCAACTAAACTCGCCCTGTTTGTGATGATGAGGTTACTCCAGATAGCCGAATAGTAACTTCCACTCGCAAAAGTCCCCGAAGCGTAAGAGACAACAGCTTTTTTAGAAGCAACTCGTTTTACCATCTCCGCTATCTCAACCGAAGCACTCATTGAGCCTCCACCAGAGTCTATATTTATTAAAACTCCTTTTATAGAGTCATCTTCATATATTTCAAGCAATCTCTGAACAGTTTCGCTACTATCCATGATATCACCACGAATTGAGACTTTTGCAAGATTGTAAGGTTCAGACAACTCTTCTGCTGGTGTAAATAACCAAATTATAAATGCAATTAGAAATATCGCTTTAAAATAGGTACTAAGAAATTTAAAAAAGTTTTTTATAAAATTCATGATTTCTCTTTGAAGTTTAAGAAGTGGCGGACAGAGAGGGATTCGAACCCTCGGTACCCTTGCGAGTACGCTTCCTTAGCAGGGAAGTGGTTTCAGCCGCTCACCCATCTATCCGCTTTTTTTGAGTGGCGAAATTATACAGATTTAAATATAAAAATTTCCTTATAAATTTGGTAAAATCAGAAGAAAGGCTATTCTTGAACCTATTTTCCGAAATTGAATTCGATAAACAGCTCTATTTAAAGCAGATTGGAAACAAAACACAAACAAGCAAAGTATCGCTGTTTAATAAACATATCTCAAATTCAGAATTAGATAAAAAGAGAGTTCTAATTTTAGATTTTGAGTATTCGAAAAATTATAAAATATATGAAATTGGAGCAATTGTAATAGAAAATCGTAATGTTGTAGAAACTTGGTTTGAAGAGTTTTCTCTACCAATAGGAGAACCTTACTTCAATTTTAAACAGAAATATTATGAACCCGTAACAGAGTTTTTCAATTTCGGAAAAAGAGAAATTTTAGATAGTGATTTAGATAGGCTTTTCAAACTTTTGAAAGAGTCAGACTTTATTGTTGCACATAACTTTACTTCTGAGATGATGGTAATTCATAATATCCTCTATCCAAATATGAAATATAGTGTAGAAAATTTAGAGATTTACAAAAATGGGAAAATTATATGCACCAACAGAAGTTTCAATAACAGATATTTTAAAAATATGGAGATATTTGATAGTTTCTCAAATTTAGATGTTTCAAAACAGTTTGGTTGGGATATATCAGTAGTTTCAAAAGGATTACTAATTTCAAACTCATTTTTAAATACACGATTCATCTTTTCAAAAATTCCAGAAAATATCAAAAACTTGAAACTTCATAACGCATTTTATGATAGTGTTGTTACCCTTACAAATCTACTAAGTTTGAAATATATGCAAAAATAGAAAATAGATTCGGAATCGAAATTTGAAGTTCCGATTCCAAAATTTTCTACAAAAAGAGTTGCCAGTAAGTTAGAGCAACTAGAAATGTTACAGTAATGCCAAAGATATTTAGAAATACTCCTCGTTTTGCCATCTGTTTAACTTTTACATGACCAGTAGACATAGCAATTGCATTTGGTGCTGTGGCAATTGGTAGCATAAAAGCGTAACTAGCTGAAATAGCTACAATAAGCATAAATAGGACTGGGTCAAGACCACTTTCAGTTGCAAAAGGGTAGATGATAGGGATTACAATTGAAGTTAAAGCAGTGTTACTTGTAAGTTCAGTTGCAAAAACTACACCAATACCGATGATAAGCATTAGAAGAATTGGAGATAAGTAGTTGAAGCTAACTAAAATGTTAGCTATCTCCGTAGCCAAACCTGTTTTCTGAAAAGCCATTGCGATAGAAAATCCAGCACCAAAAAGAAAGATGATAGCAAAAGGGATTTTCATAAAATCCTCTTTCCAATCTAGCAAATCTACTTTTGGAAGAAAGAGAAGAAGACCAAAAGCTAACAGAGTAAGTTTCTCATTTATCAAAATTCCAAAGAGATATTTCAAAATTGGGTTTGCAACAAGAACAAGAGCCAGTGTAGAGAGTATCCAGATAAGTTTTTTCTGTTCTGTACTCAAAGGTTTGCTACTCATATCCATCTCTACAAGTTGGAAATTCTCTTTCTTAAATCCAAAAAGAAGAACTTCAGAAGCTATTAGAAGCATAATAATTGCTAACGGCAACATCATAACTATCCAAGTAGCAAAAGGAATTATCTCTAATGAATTACTCTCTATAAAATCCATCAAGATAATATTTGGTGGTGTTCCAACAGGAGTAATTATTCCTCCAATTAGAGAAGCATAAGCCATTCCCAAAAGAAGCCTAAATTTATAGTCTGAATTCTCTGTTAAAAATGCAGCAATTGGGATTATAAGAAGTGCCGTTGTTGTATCTGAGAGAATAGAACTCAACATTCCAGCTGTTATCATAAGAGAGAGCAGAACACCTCTTGGACTATTTGGAAATATAGAAAGAAGTTTTGTGGCTAATCTCTTATGAAGTTGCGATTTTTCTGTGGCAATTGCAAGAAGAAAACCACCTATAAATAGAAATATAGTTGTTTTAGAGTAGTTTGTTACAACATCTTTTGACTCAACAAGACCAAAAATTGGAAAAAGTAATATTGGAAGTAGTGAAACAAAACCCATGTGAATAGCACCATTTGTCCAAAGCGTTACAAGAAAAGCGATAGTTCCAACAAGTCTCGCTTGAACATCAGAAAAGATATTTAGTGCTGAAAAGTAGAAAATAAGACCTATTCCAATAGCATAAAAAATAGGTTTATACTCTTTTAAAAAACTCAAAAATACTCCTTATGTAATTTATTTTTTATCGTAATACAACCATATTTCTTCCACCATCTTTTGCATCATAAAGACTATTATCTAATCTAATAAAAGTATCTTCAATTCTCTCATCATCTTTTTTAAAAGAGGTTACTCCAAAAGAAGCTGTTACTGTTAAATTCTTTGAAGAGAAATTTGAGAGTTCAACTCTCTCTCTCAATTTCTCGGCAACTTCTAATGCTGATTTACTATCTGTATTTGAGAGAACTAGAAGAAACTCCTCTCCGCCCCATCTACCGATATAGTCAGTTTTTCTAATAGACTCTTTTAAGATAGATGCAAATTTTACAAGAACCTCATCACCAATATTGTGACCATAAGTATCATTTATAGATTTGAACTTATCTATATCTCCAAATATAAATGAAGTTGGAGTCTCATATCTATTGAATTCAGCAAATCTATCATGAATTATCTCATCAAGTTTTCTTCTGTTGTAAATCTTTGTAAGTTGGTCTGTTACACTTAACTCTTCCAATCTCTTTTTAAGTGTGATATCTTCGCTTAAAGCAGAATATCCAATAATATTCCCATCTCTATCTCTTTTTGGTTTTATAATAGTTTTAAACCACAACTCCTTTTTGTCTTTTGTTAAATTGTGAAACTCTCCAACCCAAGTTTCACCTCTTGAGAGTCTAACCCACAAATCTCTAAATTTCTCATAATCCTGTTCTGGATATCTTAACATTTTGTGGTTCTTCCCAAGAAGTTCTTCTCTATCATATCCTGTGACATGAGCAAATGCATCACTTATGCTTGTAATATTTCCAGCTATATCTGTTTCTGAAGCTATAATATATTCATTAATTATGTTGTAGTAGTTTTGAAGTTTGTGATTTTTCTCTTCTAAATTTCTATTGATATTGTCAATATCTGTAATATCTAAAAGTGTAATTATAAATAGTCTATTGTAACGGTTCGATTTTATCGTATATATTCTATCTTCACCAATAGATTTATCAAATATTTTTACTTTCTCTCTAATTTTGTCAGAATTCAAAAACTCTTGAAAAAGTTCTTGAGTAAGAAACCCTCTCTCTTTTTTAAAAATTTCACAAAAGCATTTATGCTCTTTTTGAAGCTCCTCTGCTGAACTATATCCAGCTACTTTTAAACCCTGTTTATTTATTTTTAATAGCTCATCTCCATTTGAGAGAAGTACAATGGCATCTTGATTATCAAGAAGATGATTTATCATAGTATTGTATATCTTGTCATATTTCTTCAGTTTTACAACTTCTGAAGCCTCTCTAATTATAGTTTTAAATTCACTAATTCTTAAAGGTTTAACAACATATTTTATTACTCCAAGGTCTATTGAACTTAGTAGATAATCTTCATCACTAAAAGCTGAAGTTACAATAAATTGTGGTATTTCATCTGTAACTTTTCTTATTTCGCTTATCATCTCTAATCCGTCCATATTAGGCATTCTTATATCAGTTATAACTATATCTGGCTTTTTATCGATATACTCTTTTAATCCAATAGCACCATCTTCTGCTTCATACACA
Source organism: Candidatus Thiovulum imperiosus (assembly GCA_024281175.1). Taxonomy (GTDB): domain Bacteria; phylum Campylobacterota; class Campylobacteria; order Campylobacterales; family Thiovulaceae; genus Thiovulum_A; species Thiovulum_A imperiosus. Next base: position 65,525 of record JAMJTW010000028.1, on the reverse strand, counting down.
ATTTTAAATCTTCTTTTAAGAAATTGCATCATAGAGTGTCGGACTGAACTGTCATCTTCTACATAAAGAACTGAGACCTGAACATCTTTAATGTAATCTAAATAATTTTTCAAGTCATCTCCCATAAATATATACTAGTTAAAAAAATTATAACAAAGAATTGTCTAGTATAAACTCAAAATCACTACTGTTTTTAAAGAGAAAACTTTTTACTCCTGCTCTATTTCCAGCTTCAATATCGCTACTTTTATCACCAACAAAAATAGAATTTTCTAAATCGATTTGAAACTCATCTCTAGCTTGAAGTAACATATAGGGATTTGGTTTCCGACACAGACACTCTTCAGGAGGAAGACATGGACAGAAATATGTTTTAGAGATAGTGACACCTCTTTTCAGAAACTCTTTTTCCATAAAACTTGTAACTTTTCTAAAATCCTCTACCGTGTAATAGCCTCTAGCAATACCTGACTGATTTGTAATTACAAATATTTTATATCCAGCTTTCCGAAATTTTAGAGCAAAATCAAAAATGCCAGAGATAAATTTAAACTCATCTATTTTATAGACATAACCATCATCAATATTTATAACTCCATCTCTATCCAAGAAGAGTGCTTTACTCTGTATCAATATCTTTCTCCTCAGCACACTTTCTCATATTTTTAATTATACTTATCTCTTTGAAATCCATTTTATCGAGTGGCTTATCTGCTCGAATTCCTAAAAGTTTTAAAGTCTTCTCATAATCTATAATTGCTCTGTCAAAGTTTTGAGTAGAGTGGTATGCTTCAGCTCTTTTGTTATAAGCATAAGAGTCTGACGGATTTAAACCTATCGCCTTTGTGTAGTCTGTAATAGCTTTACTAAAATCTCCAATTTTATGATATGCTCTACCTCTTTTGGTGTAGAAGTAGAAAATTGTTCTATCTATCTCAATGATTTTTGAGTACTCTTTAATAGAGTTTTGATACTCTTCTGTTTTAAAATAGATATCTCCCAACTTATCTAAAATATAGATGGAGGTCTCATTTTTATTCTCTTCATTGCCTCTACTATGTAAAGCACTCTCATAAGACTCTATCGCTTTCACATAATTTTCCAAACCTCGATAGCAATCTCCAATTTTGTCATAAACATAAGCACCAACTTCTTGTTGACTAATTAGAAATTTATACTCATCTATCGCCTCTTCATACATTTTGAGACCTTTAAGGGCATCTCCAATTTTGTCATGAAGATAGATATTTTTTTTATCTAAAAGTAGAGCTTCTTGAAATGTTTCAAAAGCCAACTCAAATTTCTCCAATTTTAGATAAACATCACCAACTTCCTCAAGAAGTTGAATATCTCTACCACCATGCTGTACAGCTTGTAAATAGTCGTCTAAGGCTTCATCAAGATAATCTATCTTCAATTCGCAATTCGCTTTTTTCATATAGATAGAGTAATCTTCAGGCTCAATTCGTATAGCTTTCTCATAATCTGAAATTGCATTTAAGATTTCACCTCTCTCTTTATAACAGTCACCTCTCTTTTCATAGAGCAGATAATCATAAGGAGAAAAACGGATAGCTTTTGTAAAATTTTTAATAGAGTTTCCAAAATCTTTTGTACTGAAGTAGGCGTCTCCAAGTTTTTCAAAAACTGCTTGGATATCTTTATCTAATTTCAGAGCTTCAAGATAGTAATCTATGGCACTTTCAACATCACCTCTCTCAATTTCACTATCTCCATTCTCAATTAAATCTTCAGGCTTCTTTTTAAACAGACCAAACATATCTAATTCCTAATTTTAAAAAGGGAGCTACCGCTACCTGAGAAAAGAAAACCATCTTTTAAAAAGTTTTCTAAATCTGGACAAACTTTTAGTGCAGGAGTGAAAAGGTCATTTGCAATTTCCAATTCCAATTTTTGGAAAAGCTCTTTTGAGTCCTTTTTGAAAAGTTCTACACTATCTTGTAAATTTGAGAAGTTACCAGAAAAGTTTTGATAAACCTCTTTAGTATTACAAGATATTGGAGGTGTAAAAACTTCTATTTCAAATGGAGTTTCTTCAAACTTTTCAACAATCTCTCCAGTTCCACTCACATTTGCTGAAAAGAAATCTGAGTAGAAAAATAGAATATCAGAACCGATAGGAGAAAGTATTTGGAACGCTTTCTCTTTTGAAATTTCCAAATTTAGAACCTCATCAACCATTTTTAGGAAAGTAGCAGAATTTGAACTTCCACCACCAAGACCAGCCATCATCGGAATTCTCTTCTCTACAACTAAAGTCTTAGAATTTAGAAACTCCACTATTTTTTCTCTTTCCCTCTTTTCTAAGTTCTCTAAAAGAGAAAGATAAGTTTTATATATAATATTTTTCTCTTTTGGAAATGAAAACCCATCTATTTCGAAACCACTCCCACTTTCAAACCACATTTTGTCATAAAGAGAGTCTACTCTTAAAAATCTTGAAATAAGTTCATGATAATTTCCTCTTTTCCCAACTATCTTTAAAAATAGATTTACTTTTGCTGGTGATTTATATACCATCTATTTCTCCTGACCAGAAAAAATCTATCCAATTTTCTGTTTGGTGCAGATAGTAGTCTGGTTTATGTGCTGATGAGGTTTTGTAAAATATGGATAGAGTTTGAAACTCTACTTCTGGAAAAGAGCTTTGTAAATTTAGAGAGACACCGTTTAAAGTTCTTCCACTATCTGAAATATCATCGACAATAAGAACTTTTTGAAATTCTCTTAAATCTGGAACTCCAAAAATACTGAGATTCTCTAACTGCTTCTCTTTTTCATAAGAGATAGCTCCAATAGAGAAAACTCTTCTAATATCCAGTTTTTCAGAAAGAAAGTGTGCCAATGTTAAACCGCCTCTTGAAATTGCAACTATTCCGTCAAAGTTTTTTCTTGAAAGTGTTGGAGTGAGAGTTTCTATATCTTTTACAAACTTTTGATAGCTGTAAAATTCTCTATCCATTTAATAACTCCAAATGTTTTTTCGTATTATAGCTGTTATAGTGCAGATTTGAAACCAAAGCTTTAGCTCTGGTTCTATTTTATTGGGACTGATACATCACTTCGAGTAAAACGATAAGTTTCCAAGATTTCTCAATCGCTACGCTCATATCGAAATGACAAGAGAGGCAGAAGTCTATTTGGTCAATCCTATTTTATTCGTCTCGCAACTCTTCTGTAAGTTTCTGATACTCTCTCTCAACAGCAGAGTTTTGAAAAGGTATTATCTCTGGAAACTGGATACTCATAACTCTTGAGAAGTTTTTTTGAGTCGTATTTATAAGTTCAACTAAATTTGCTCCAACTTGTAAAGTTCTATATGAGTTTCTAGTCAAATTTAAATTTGAGATAGATTTCTCTTTTGCAATTTCAACTTGTTTTTTCTGTTTCTCTAAATTCTTTATGTAGAGTTTAGCAGTCTTAAGAGTTAGTTCTTGAGATTTTAGATTGTTTTGGTAGATATTTTTCTCATATTCACTTTTACTATTGTGAATTAGGTCTCGAGTTTTAGCTTTTAAACTCTGAATTCTAGAAATCATAATTTTAAGTTTAGGAATATATCTTCTTTCAATTTTGAAAATGTATCTCTCTTGAATGTAGAGTGCAATTTCAGAAAGAACTAAATTCATTCCATAATATCTTTTTGAGAGTTTTATATCTCCTGAACTTGCTAAAAGAAGTTCTTGAAGTTGTATCACCATTTTCTTAGAAATATCGAAAATTAGCATCATCTGTAAAATATTGTCAGAGTCTATTCGAACTAAAAGAGCATTCAATTCACTTTCGGAAAGGTTCATATTTAGAGATTGAAGTCTATGCAAAATGTAAGCTCTTATCTCCCTACCTTCTGTTTGAAGTTTTAAAATCTTGCTCTCTATTTTTGCTATCTTCTTCTTATCGTCTTCATCTAAATCGAGCATAGCTTTCTCTTTAATTTCTGCTATTTCTCGTTTCTCTTTTGCGATTTTTTTAGCTATGTTTCGCATCTCTCGGAGACACCTCATCACCGAATTATCATCTGTTAAAGCTAAAACCAAATCGTCTAAGATGTCATTAAAATCCTCTCGAAGACTCTCTTTTGTTGAAGCAAATGGTATCCAAGAACTCTCTTTTTCACTCTCCATCTCATCAAATTTCTTTAATGCATCTGTTGAAAGTGAAGTAAAATCACCCCAACTCTCTTTTATTTGATAAGAGCTGTTGTCTTCAAAACAGGCTCTATTTTGAAATATATTTGTAAAAGGGTCTAGCCACCCTCCGTAAAGAGGGCTTAAAAGTAGTAGTATTACTAAAGTTCTCATTTTATATGAGATGCTAATATCTTTTGAACTTTAACAATGCCATCGCCACCTTTAAACTCTATCTTTCTCGGATTGCTGTTTCCAGCAGTGTAAAGAGTAAGTTCAGAGTCCATATCAAAATGACCACTGGTCTCAACAGAAAATTCGTAAATGTGTCTATATGGTATTGAGTAGTACTCTCTCTTTTTTCCTGTAATCCCCTGTTTATCAACAAGAACAACTCTTTTTGATGTAAAAACTACCAAGTCTCTTATTAGAATAAAAGCCTCTTCAATCTCTTCATCATCAGCTAACACATTTTGAAACTCTTCTGCTAACTCCTCTTTATCAACTTCAGAAGCGTTGTCCAGAATTCGACTTAAAAAACTCATGTCTCTCTCCAATTTTTTTTGATTATAGTAAAAATTATAACTTAAGTTTTTGTTACAATCTTTTTAAAATTTATAGAAAAGGAAAAGGGTGAGATTCTATTTTTTAATACTGCTACTATCTTCAATTGCATTTGCTGAAACAACTTTTGAGTGTAATCAGATTTTCGAGGAGAAGAGAAGAGAACTTGAGAAAGATATTCGAAGAGAGTTAGCAATTAAAGATGAGAGTAAGATTTTTGAGTGTAATAAAATTTTTGACCAGAGAAAGGGTGAGTTACTATCTGAGCTTGAGAGAATAAAAGCTGAAGAGAGTTATTTAGGGTCTTTAAAAGAGGCTACAAATGTTCTACTTCAGAAGAAAAAAAAGAAACTTCAAGAGCAAGAAGCTGAAGTGAACTCTAAACTTTCTGAAGTTAAAGAGAGAGAAGCTAGAATTGAAAAGTTAGTTGAAGAGAATAAAAAACTTTTGGAAGAGATAAAAGAGTTAAAGATGACAAAAATCTCAACAACTTATTCAAAGATGAAAGCAAAATCTGCTGCAAAAATTTTGGAAGTTTTAGAACCGAGAGAAGCTCTGCCTATAATTCTAAATATCAAGCCAAAAACTTTAGCAAACATCTTTGCAAAGATGAAGCCAGAGAGTGCTTCTCAACTTACAAAACTGCTATCAGAAAAAGATAAAGAGAAGTAAACTCTATTTAAGCATTTTTTTCATAAAATAGAGGGAATTATATTGAGAGGTTTCGCTTTTGAAAAAGTCTTTTTTTATTTCAATAGTAACTGTTTCTGTTGCAACAATTTTTCAAGGTTGCCTCTTTCCAAATAGTAGAGGTGTCTCCTCTAGCTACTACAACGATTGTAGTCACTATTATGACTCACGGGGTATATATCACAACAAGTGTGATGAAAACATCATAGAGTATAATGATATTGGAACTGTGGTTACAAGTAATAGTGGAGAAAAGAGTTTCTATATTGGTTTTTAAGAAACTCTTTTCAACTACTAAATATCTAAAGCAGTTTTTAAATCTTCAATTAAATCTTCAGAGTTTTCAAGCCCAATAGAGAGTCTGATAAGTCCTTCAGAGACTCCAGCATTTTCCAATTCACTTTTTGAAAGTTGTTGATGAGTTGTTGAAGCTGGGTGAGTGATAATAGATTTACTATCTCCGATATTTGCTACAAGAGAGAAAATCGAAACAGCATCTACAATTTTTTTTGCTTTCTCAAAAGAGGAGACTTCAAAAGAGAGTAGACCAGAACCACCATCTTTAAGATATTTCTTAGAAATTTCAAAGTTGTTAAAACTTTCTAATTTTGGATAGTTTACTTTTAGAACCTCATCACGACTTTCTAAAAATTGAGCCACTTTGAGTGCTGTTTCAGAGTGCTGTTTCATTCTCAAAGAGAGAGTTTCTACACCTTGAATATAGAGCCAAGAGTTAAAAGGAGATAGTGTTGCTCCCATATCTCGAAGTAGAGCAATTCTTACTCGAAGTGAAAATATTGGTAGCTCATCAACAACATCAGCATAGACAAGACCGTGATAGCTTTCATCTGGCAAGTTGAATTGTGGATATCTGATATTTGTTTTGAGTTTACTATTTACTTCCTCTCTTTCAACTAAAATTCCTCCAATTGCTAAACCTTGTCCAGTAATATATTTAGAAGCACTATGAACTACTATGTCAGCACCAAACTCGATAGGATTGCAGAGAATAGGTGTAGCTACTGTATTGTCTACAATTGTGATAATTCCATGCTTCTCTCCAATTTTTGCAATAGCTTCAATATCAGCAACAGCAATACTTGGATTTGAGAGAGACTCAAAAAAGATAGCTCCTGTTCTATTGTCGATGAGGTTCTCTATCTCTTCAGGTTTTTCAACATCAAAAAATCGGACTTCAATACCTAATCTCTTAAGAGTATGAGTAAATAGAGTTACAGTACCTCCATAAAGTTGAGAAGATGCAATAATATTTCCACCAGCTTCAACCAAATTCAAAATAGAGAATGTGATTGCACTCATTCCACTTGCCGTAGCAACTCCTGCAACACCACCTTCAATTGCAGCCAATCTCTGCTCAAAAACATCTGTTGTTGGATTGTTTAATCTTGTATAGATATTTCCAAGCTCTTTGAGTGCAAAGAGGTTTCCAGCATGTTCAACATCTCTAAACTCATAAGCAGTTGTCTGATAAATTGGAACTGCCATTGTTTTGTGACTATCTTTTTTATAACCAGCATGTAGTGCTAAGGTCTCTTTTTTCATACAGTTTTCTCCGCTATTTTAGAATTCCAAATTATATCTGTAAAATTTTTCAAGAAATTTTGAATTGGAAAAGTGTGAAAAAAGTTTACGATATAGCAATTATTGGTGCAGGTGCAAGTGGATTGATGTTAGCTTCAATTTTAAAGAGAGATATCTGTCTAATTGATAAGAATTCAGAAATTGGAGCAAAGATAAAAGTTTCTGGTGGAGGACGGTGCAACATTACAAATAGAAATATCTCTTCTGAAAAATATCTTGGAGATAAGAATTTTATAAAACCGATATTAGAGAACTTTTCAGAAAAGGAGCTTCTCAGTTTTTGTAAAAATAGAAACCTATTTCCAAAAGTAGAAAATAGAAGTGTGAGTGGAAGTTATTTTTGCAAATCATCAAAAGATGTAATCTCAATGTTTGAAAAAGAGCTGAAAAGAGTTCCAAAGTTTTTAAGTAGAGAAGTTTTAGATGTGGAATTTTCAAAAGAGATTTTTACAATTTCAACTTCTTTAGAGAGTATTAAAGCTAAAAAAGTTGTTGTTGCTTCTGGAGGTTTATCATTTCCAAACTTAGGAGCTTCAAACATCGCTTTTAAAATTGGAGAGAAATTTGGTCATAAAATAGAAAACTTAGCTCCTGCTCTTGTCGGTTTCACTGTTCAGAAAGAGCAGTTTTGGTTTAAAAATTTAAGCGGAGTCTCTCTACAAGCAAAAGCTCGAATTGGAGAAAAGGAGCTTTTTGGAGATATTCTATTTACTCATAAAGGGTGTTCAGGTCCTCTAATTTTAAATTCATCTCTCTATTGGCAAAAGGGAAAAATAGTTTTGAACTTTCTACCTCATCAAAAATTGGAGAATATTTTAATTGGAAAAAAAAATATCTCAACACTGCTTCCATTACCAAAAAAATTTATTTTAGAATTTCTAAATTCAGTAGATTTAAAAGATAAACCTGCAAATAAGATTTCAGAAGCTGAACTTGAGAAATTGAAAACTCTCCAGAACTATCAGTTTTCTCCTGCTGGAAATTTTGGCTACTCTAAAGCTGAAGTTACAAAAGGTGGAATATCTACTGATGAGGTGAATTCTCAAACAATGGAAAGCAAATTACAAAAAAATCTCTATTTTTTAGGAGAAGCTCTTAATGTTACAGGAGAACTTGGCGGATATAATTTTCAATTCGCATTTAGTTCTGCTATAACTTGTGCAAATTTAATTTAAGGTACACTACATGAGATTTATTATTGGTCTAATTTTTCTCTCTTTTGGAGTGGCTACATATTTTCTAAGAGTTGAATTTCTCTATACAGAACTTCTATTTTACTTGCCATCTTTTTTTCATATAGTTGCATTTTCTCTGCTAACTTCAAGTAAAAATTTTATTTGGAAAATACCTTTTCTTTGGTTTGGGATAGATTTAATTTTTGAAATATCTCTTGGAACTTATGATAATTTCGATGTTCTTGCTTTAGTTTTAGGTCTCTTTACATCTATTCTGATTTTAAGAATTTTCAAAGAGCCTAGAAAAACTTTTTTTGTAATTCCACTAATTTCAGGAACTCTTTTAACAACAGGTTCATACTATTGTGATGCTAGTATTGATTATGAACCTCTCTATATCTCTTATGAGGAGTTTAGAGAAAGTGTGAAATTAGAAGAGCCAAAACAGATTGAAGATAGTGGGAAAATATATGTTTATAAAGATTTACTTTTTGTGAATGAGCCGAAAATTGGAGTCCATATTTTTGAAAATAGCGATAAGAGAAATCCAAAAAATATAGGGTTTTTAAAAGTTATTGGAAATAGAGATATGGCTGTAAAAGATGGTTATCTCTATCTTGATAGTTTAGTGGATTTAGTTGTTGTAGATATAGAAGATTTTAAAGAGGTGAATAGATTAGAAGATATATTCTCTTATGATTATAGGGAGATGCTTGGTGATGAGGTGTGGTTTAGAGATGAAATTGATGTTAGTAAAGGAGTTGTAATTGGATATAAGGAGATTAAAAATGGTTCGGATTGTTATTAGTTTTATACCTCTATTTTTTCTATTTTCATGTGGTAGTAGTAGTGACTCAAGCTATTCTGTTTCACAAATTGGAACTGGTGGCTCAACAGCAAAATTTACAATTGTTGATGATAATCTCTATATTTTAGACTCTGAAAATTTAAAACTTTTTGATGTGTCAGAAGCAGAATATCCAACTCCTTTGACTCAAGTTTATGTTCCTTTTGATGTTCAAACACTTTTTGCTTATAAAGAGTATCTCTTTTTAGGTGCTGAAAGTGGAGTATATATTTATAAAAATAGCTTGGAATATATCTCGAAATTTACTCATATGAGAAGCTGTGACCCTGTTGTAGTTTCGGAAGATATAGCTTTTGTTACTCTACATACAAATAATAGATGTTGGTTTGAAAATGGTGCAAATAGATTAGAAGTTTTAGATGTATCAAATCCAGAATATCCAACTCTACTAAATAGTTACCCAATGTGGGAACCCAAAGGTTTAGGAGTTGATGGAAATATGCTCTTTATTTGTGATGGTAGTGCTGGATTGAAAATTTTTGAAATAGATGACGGTTCTGTTTCTCAAATCGAGTCTCTATTTGAAATAGATTGTAAAGATGTAATTCCAATAGAAAACAACCTCATCGCCACAGCAGAAGATGGTATCTATCAGATAGATTATAGTACAGAAGATTTTGAAATCTTAAGCAAAATAGGAGTCGGAGAATGAGATTTATAACTCTATCCCTCTTTTTACTATCTTTCTCTTTTGCTGAAGAGTTTAAATATAAAGCAAGAGTATTTTCTCAAGGTAGTGGTGTTGGTTTCGAATATGTTGTTGATAAATTAGGTCTTGGTGTTGAGTTTGAAAGAAGTAATGAAGTAGATGTTGATACAAAAGCTATTGCTCTTTCAGGATATTACTATTTTTCTAAAAGAGAAATTTCGCCTTTTTTTAAAACATCACTACATCTTATTTATCACGAATTTTCTGGAGAAGTCTATGAACACACATTTTGGGAAGAGAGAAGAGTAGAGTATACAGAGACTCTTTATGGTCTTGCTTATAGTCTAACTTTTGGTCTCCAATACACTTCTGAAAACTTCTTTATGCAGACGGGTATTGGATATGCCGAAAATTTTACCAAAGATATAGAGCTTCACTCTTCTGAAGGAACAATGGATTATGATGGATATATCCCTTATAACTATCTTACAATGGAGCTATCTTTAGGTATAAAATTCTGATAGGGGGGTAATAGGCTTCCGTCTTTATTGTCATTTAGTGAAACTTCGTTTTCGAAATGAACGAAGTGATTGAGAAATCTTGGAAACTTACCGTTTTACTAAATAAAAGATTTCTCACCTTAAAGGGTTCGAAATGAGATATAAATTATTGAAGTATAAAAATACTCTATTTTGTCAGTCCCAAGATTACGAGGTGACAAGAAAAGCTATTTGGTAAAATTGCACCATTTAATAGAGGGATAAGGGGTATGGCTGAAAATTTCGATAAAGAGCTAGATTTCGCAGAAGACAAAGTTGTAACTTTAAAAGAGGGTGAGCCTGAAGAAAAGGGAGTCTCTAAACCAGAAGAGAAGAATAGATTACAGATATCAGTACCTAATCCAAAAGAGATTTTAAAAGAGCAGAAAGACAAACTAACAAATAAGATAACTAGCAATAAAGATGGAGTGAAGATTTATGGTCTAGCACTTCTCTCTCTTGTCTCTCTATTTTTCATCATGATACTTGTATTTATGATTGGTGATGATGAAGAGAAGTCTGATTGGAATAGTGGTGGTGGAGATGATTTTAAACTCTATACAGATATAGCTTTTAAACAGAGTCAGCTTCCAAAAAGTAAAGAGAGTCAAGTTGAAGAGCTTGTTCAGAAAGCAAACTTCTTATACCAGAGTGGAAATAGAGAAGACGCTTTAAAACTGTATGGAAGAATTGCAACTTATAATGCCTCTCTCTCTTACTACAATTTGGGTGTTTCTCGAATAAAAAAAGGGCAGTGTGAAGAGGCAATTGATGCTTTTGATAGAGCTATTCAAAATCGAGAACATATAACTCCAAGTGCAATAAATGCGGCTGTTTGCAGTAAAGAGTTGCATAGACCAAATGAGATGAAAGCCTATTTAGATTTAGCCTATAAACACCTACCTGAAGAGTTGGACTCATCATTATATAGCTACTATTACTCTCTAATTGCGTACTATCGAGGGAACTATTTTGAGGCGTTCTCATCTCTACAACATAGAACTTCAGAACATTTTGAAGATAGTAAAAATATGATGGAGACAAGAGTAAATCTTCTTTATGAAAATTATAGCCATAGTGCCGACTCTCTCGAGAAATCTGTACAGAATGAAGATATTGCATCTCTTGGACTTATTTACGCAAATTTAGGAGATTTGGAAGTCGCTAAAAAGAAGTTGCAAGATGCGATAGAGAGAAGATTAGATAGTGGAACAGATGAGTATATAAGAAATCGATACGCTTTAGCTTTAATTGATACAAAACTTGGGAATGTTGGTTTAGCTGGTAGCTCAATTCACGCTCTTTATGGAGAGTATGGAGATGAAAACATCTCTCCACACTACGATTTAGACCTATCTTTAAAAGAGGATCTGTTTGATGTTCAGAAAGCTCAAGAACATTTTAGAAAAGAGTTGCAATTTGTAAAGATGCAGTCTTATCAAATTCTCTTCTATTTTGCACCATACAAAGTTTTTGACGCAAAAAAGAGTATAAATGAAATTAAAAAAGGTAGTGCAAATATCGCTATTGGAGATAGTGATGAGGCTCAAAACTACCTCATCGATGGAGCAAGAAGTTCTGATGTAAATAAGAATATAGTTCTTGCAATTCAAGAAGTTTTGAAAAAGAGACTTCGAATGGCAAACAGGATTTTAAAAGAGATGATTGAAGAAAATCCGAAACATGCAATTCTTCACTACAATTTAGCTCTAACTTATGCACAACTTGGAGATATGGCTTCAGCTTCAGACCACTTTGTTAGAAGTTTTCACTTAAATTCTAGGGATTATCTTTCAGGTGCATTGGCACTTCTTGCAGGTGAACTGGCTGGAAAAGATTTCAAACAGCTTGGAGAAGTTTTGAATGAAAATCTCTCTTTTGAACCAGATAGTAATGAGAAGGCTTTTATTCTAGCTATTTTAGATTTTAAGAGAAACTCAACACCTCTTTTAAAAGAGTGGATTGATAATATGAGTAAAGAGAGTAAAAAAGACCTCTTTCACCTAAGTTTGGCTTATCTCGGAACTATCGTTTTTGAAGATGTTGAGCAGAATAAAATTTTTGCAAAAAAGATATACTCAAAACTGCCTGATGATATTATGGTGAATATGCTTTATATGTACTCCAATTTTAAAGATTTAGATATTAAAGAGTTTTCAAAATATGTGATACACCATTTCCAAACTCATAAACTTCCTCTTTATGATTTCTATTATGGTCCAAGAATTACTCAAGAGTTTTTTATAAAGTTCCATCTTTTAACTGGATATTTGAATGAATTGGAGAAGAAATTGGAACATTTCCGAAAAGTTGAGATAGTAAATCCAGAAGGAATTCTCCAAGCTCTAGCACTTACAAAGATTTACAATCAAAACTTTAGTGAAGCATTTGATATCTACAATGAACTTATAGACAAACATAAAGCTGATGACTCTCGAACAGTATTTCTTGGTGGAGTTTCAGCATTTGGTGCAAAGGATTATCCAAATGCCGTAGCACTTTTTGAGTTGGCAAAAATTAAGAATGTTCTAAACTTAGAGACTCGATATGCACTTGGACTTCTCTATCTTCAAATTAAAAATTATGAAGCAGCAGGAATTCAACTAAAAAGATTTAATGCGAAATTCTTTTCTGATTTCTTTGACTTCAATATAGCAAGACCAGAAATATAGTAAATGGAGAAACAGAAGCTACTTAAAAATAGAAAAGAGTGGCTTCTTTTTCTTGCTCTAATAAACCTCATCACCACGATTTCCCTAATTTTTGAGTATCGTAACTATTTAGAAATTTCCAAATTTACCACTTCAAATTTAGAAGTTCTAGTCTTAAATCAATATAGGAAAAAAGGAAACTTCATTTTGCTGATGAGGTCTTCAAATGGTTTTGAGTTTTATACAGTTTCTAAAGAGAAGATAAGAGATTTGAGAGGATATAAGGTAGATTTGGTAGTCCAAATTCCAGTAGAGTTCTCATTTCTAAACTACCTTTCTGGAACTTTCCTCTTTCATAGAGATTTGGAACTCTCTTCAGAAACTCCCATTTTCAGATATAGAATCTCTCAAAATATTTTAGAACTTCACCCTCAAAAGATTGGAGAACTCTACTCAGCACTATTTTTAGCTACTCCAGTTGGTAAAGAACTTCGAGAAGATTTGACCAGATTGGGAGTAAATCATCTTGCTGTTTTGAGTGGGTTCCATATCTCATTCATTCTTGGAACTCTTTTTCTAATTTCTAAATTTCTCTATTTTCCACTTCACAAAAGATACTTTCCTTACCGAAATCGACTTCGAGATACTCTACTCTTTTCCCTTATGATAGCAGTTCTCTACCTCATCTTTTTAGATTTCCCTCCATCTTTCTTTAGAGCTGTTGGAATGGCAATAGTTGGATTTCTCTTTTTTGATAGAAATATTTTAAAAGCACCTTTTGAAACTCTTGGAATCACTGTTTTGATTCTCTTAGCTTTTCAACCAAAACTCTTTTTCTCAATTGGATTCTGGTTTTCAGTTTCTGGTGTATATTACATAATTTTATATCTTCAACTTTTCAAATTTGGGTTTTGGGATTTGATTCTTATAAATTTATGGGTCTTTTTTGCAATGATTCCAATAGTGCATTTTATCTTTCCAGAGTTCTATTTTTCACAACTTCTATCTCCAATTTGGACAATTCTATTTTTGCTGTTCTATCCACTTTCAGCACTACTACATACTGTTGGATTTGGAGATTTGTTAAATCCTATTTTAGAACTTTTTTTAGAGATAGAGTTGGGGGAAAAGATGGAGTTAGAAGTTTCAATATATGTTTTAGTTCCATATATAATTTTTTCTCTATTACTCTCGAAAATTTCGATATTATCTAAATTGCAAAAATTAAGATAGGAGAGTTCTTGACACTACCAGAGTTTGAAGAGACAATAGAGAGTTTTAAGAGAGAGTATTTAACAATTGTGAAAAAGAATGGACCAGATTATATCTGGATGGCACCCCATAAAAACGATTGGTATCACTCACAATACTTTGTAATAGATGTAAGAAGAAATATCGATACAGAGCTTGAGCTATCACTAAATATAAATGATTATAATGTGATTGATAAACAGCTCTTAGCAAGATTAGGAGAGTTAAAAAACTACCTTTTAAGAGAGAATTTTAAGTTCAAAACAATAACAGAAGCGAAAGATAAATATAAAGAAATTGCAAATCAGAACCCGTTTGTTTTAGAAAATAAGAGAGGAGAACTTGTCTATTCTGAAAAAAGTAAAATAAATAATATTGAATTTGATAATACATTAAAAGCACAAAAAACAACTTCTCAAAAAAGAGATATAAATGTAGATGCTATTTTTGGAGACCTATTTTTAACCGACGAGTTGAAAAGCTCTTTTTATAACGCCTTAAAAAGTAAAGGTTTTGTAATTCTTGCAGGAATTAGTGGAATTGGAAAGACAAAAATATTTGAAAACTTTGTTAAAAACTTTCCAGTAGATAACTCGCTTTTTGTTCCAGTAAGACCAGACTTTCGAGATGCAAAATCTCTATTGGGGTTTTACAATCCATTAGCAGAAGAGTATCAAACAACACCTCTTTTAGAACTTATTATAAGAGCTTCTCAACAGCAAAATTTAAAAAACCCCTATTTTGTTCTCTTTGATGAGATGAACCTTGCAAGAGTTGAATACTATTTTGCAGATTTTTTAAGTGTTATAGAGTCAAAAAGAGATGATAAAGGTTTTACAACTCAAAGTATCCAACTTCACAACAGTATTAGTGATAAAGTTCGACAACAAGGAGTTCCAAAAGAGATAAAACTTCCTCCAAATATCTATTTTGTTGGCAGTGTAAATATAGATGAGACAACTCATATGTTCTCTCCAAAAGTTTTAGATAGAGCCTTTACAATAGAGTTTAAAATTGATGGTTTTCAGAAATATATAGATTTTCTTCACGATAGTTATGAGAAAGATTACACTCTACCTTCAGAGTTTCTGAAGAAATTGAAAAGAGATTTTATAAATGATAGCTACTATACACAAATTACAAAAGATGATATTTTTATAGAGATTGCTAACCAATATTTCGAAGATTTAGAGCAGATAAATTCTCTACTACCAACAAATTTGAAATTTGGATATAGGGTTTTTGACGAAATCATCTCATTTATTTACAACTCAGAAAATTCCATTTTATCATTTATTGATAATCGAGAAGCATTCGATTTAGCTATTAAAATGAAAATACTCCCAAAATTTCATGGTACAAGAGATAAACTCGAAAGTGTCTTTGATGACCTTTTAGAATTTACAGAAAATAATGGTCTGCTTCACACAACTAAAAAGATAAAACAGATGATGAATAATCTCCAGCTTATCGGCTATACAAGTTTTATGTAAAAGAAGAGTCTCTAAATAGACTCTTCACTACTTCTTAAAAAGAGGTTTCAAATCCAAAAGAGATTTCTCTTCCAGGAAGTTGTGCTGTCTCTTTTAGAAATGAGAGATGGTTTCGAGCTTCTACATCTAGGAGGTTTTCGCCTTTTAGATAGAAGTTTTTATAAGAGAGTCTACCACTCAACCAGCTGTATCCGCTTGTGCTACTCTCATTTTTAGCTTCAAATCTGCTCTTGTCTATATACTTATATTTTAGACTTCCTTGAAAATTTCCATACTTATCTTCAATTTCTACAAAAGTGTTCCAAGGAGAGATACGAGGTAGATTTCCATCGGAAGTTTCGCCTCGAATTGTTTCTAAACCAAAAGAGATTTGGAGCTTATGTTTCTCTATCTCTTTTCTATACTTTTCTTGGAAAGAGAAACCGTAAATATCTGCAGGAACTCCACGCATTATCCAGACAGGTGAACCGTGAAAAGGGTCTTTTATATCTTGGAGGGGAGATTGGTAGATATAGTTCCAAAAATGGTAATGGTATCCAGCAATTTCTGTTTCCCAATTTCCAAAATGGAGATGTAAATCTGCATCAAAATTTAGAGAAGTTTCAGAGTCAAGTTCAGCATCTCCTAAGATATAACTCTCTGTTGCGTGGTGAAAACCGTTCCAATAGAGTTCACTACTTGCGGGAAGCCTTTCCAAATATCCGAGAGAGAGTTGAAAAAAGTGAAGACCAAAGTATCTTTTCCAATCAGTAGAGAAGCTAAAAGCTGTATCTGAAATTGAGTTGTAATAATCTCTATTTTGTAACCACTGCTCCTGTATATTTTTGGAGTCCAAATCGATTTCCCGATTTTGAATTCTAACTCCAAATCCTACCTCATCATCTAAAAGAGTTAATTTTGGAGAGAATGCAAGAACTAGATTTCTTTCACTACTGTTTGGCATTGGATGACCATGAGAAAAAGGTATTTCGCTACCAAGTGAAATACCATCTACAACTTCTGTTCGAGGTGCATCATAGAAACTATCACACTTTCCATGCTCATGACAAACTTGCAACTCACTCTGAAGATATTGTAAATGAACTTTATGTTCCCAATCTCCAGAAGTAAAATTTAGTAGGGCAGAAACAGAACTCTGCTCTTGACCAAAGAGTCCATCTTTTCGACCACCCTCTGTTTCATAATGGAGATAATCACTTTTCTGAATTTCAAATTGATGTTTTCCAAAATGCCAAACAGCTCCAAATTTCTCCTGCTCCATATCAATTCGAGTCTCTTCAGCTGAACGATTTGGAATAGAGTAGTCATTTCGAAGAAAATCTCCATACAACTTCAAAATACTATCTCCAAATCTATATCCAAAAACAAAGTGATTTTGAAAAGTTGTAATATCAGAAATATCATCATCAGCTTCATGAAAGTATGTATCAGCTTGTAGAGAGAAGTCATTTTTTGAAACTCCCAAACTTCCACCAAGAAGCCAACCAAAATTTGAAATTTCACCATTTCCTCGAAATCCTTGGAAAGTCTCTCTTTGATGCTCTGCTCCCTCAACTCTAACCACTCCACCACTATAATTTCCATAAAGTAGAGAGGAAGAGCCTTTGACAAACTCTATTCTTTCAGAAACTCGAGGTGCTGTTCCAACTGCATGGTCTTGACTCATTGCTGAAAGGTCATTGAGAACTACATTACCTTGTGTAATTCCAACTCGATATCCGTCAAGCCCTTTTACAACAGGTCTTCCAACTGCTGAACCATAAGTTGCAGAGTCTATGAAAGTTTCATTTTGTAGAAAGTCTCCAAGTGTTTCACCTTCTGACTCTAAAGCTAGTTCGGAAGAGAGTTTTTTTGCAACTTCCTTTTCACTCTGAACAGTAATGCTCTCTAAATCTACCTGAACCCCAAAAAGAGGGGAAAAGAGAATTAGACTAATGAGTATGGTTCGCATCTTCTCCTAAACCAAATCCAATCATCTGTGTAGCTTCAAAACTGTTTGGAAGAAATTCACTTAGTGACCATTGACTGTGTTGATGGTAATCCATACCGTGAGCATCTACAAGATAGAGTTTTTGAGTCTCTTCTGAGAAAATAAAAACCCCTTCTGGTGATGAGGTGATACCACTACCACTTTTTGAACACTCTGTAACACCATCAAGAACTACTGGAGCTTGTATCTTCTGAAGTCCACTCTCCTCTTCTGTAAAAATGTAAAGTTTTCCAGTTTCTGAAAGTGCAAAGTGTGGAACTTCCTCATGTTCCTCTTCTTCCCCTGTTTCTTCATGCTCTTCGTGAAAAGGGACAAAGAAGTTACAGAGAGTTTCATTCTCTTCACTTAGAGCTTCAGAAATCTCCCCTTCTATCTCTTTCTGTTCTGTAAGATAGTCGTTGAGACGAATTAGAGCATTCACTTTTGCTTCACTTATATTTTCAGGAGCAAACTCATCTGGAGAGTGAGAAGCAAGTTCTGTATCGTGAAAATGTCCAATATATATTAGATTTTGATAAGAGATATTTCCCTCAAAACTTTCTTTGAGCATTACAACTTTCTCATCAACTTCACCATCTGTATACTCATCAGCCCAGTAGAACATAGTTCCTCTATCCTTATTTGGCATGTAGAAGTTACTTTCAGAGTCTAAATTCAAATTCTGAACTTCTCCAGTTTCTGTAAAGTAGACATACTGGTTTTGAGTGTTACTGTTGTAAAAGATAAGAGTCTTATCACCCTCAATTTCTAGAGAACTAGAACTCTCATCACTATCTGATGAGTCGCAACCAGCAAAAAGTAGAATTAAAACTAAACTTAATCTCTTCATTTTATTCCTTGCATTTAGGACACCGTCCTTGAACTGTTTGGATTTCATAACCATTTAAAAAAGAGGCTTCTTTTAAACACTCAACTTCTCCACAATGTAGACATAAGAAGTGAGGGTGTTCTGTTCTAATATACTCATAATATCGCCGTTCTGAAGTCTCAACACACTTCACAAAACCAGCATCTTCAAAGCTATGCATATTTCTATAAAAAGTTGCTTTATCCATGGAAAAAATTCTTCTCATATCTTCATAACTTTGTGGAGAGTTTTGAGAATAGAGATATTCTAAAAGTGCTACTCTTTTTGGAGTGGCTTTCAAACCACTCTCTTTAAGGTTTTTAATGAAATTCATGTTGAAATAGTATTAGACAAGGTTTAAATGCAACTAAGTCGCATCTATACACTCAAGCATTTAAGGTATCATTAAAACTTCACCAATCTTTAGAGCTTTTAAATTTACTTTAACAGCCTCTTTTCTAGCCCACTCTAAAGGTTCTGCCATCGGTTCATCACTCAATTTGAAAGTTCCATAATGAATTGGTATCATGAATTCGGCTTTTAAATCTAAACTTCCTTGAACAGCCTCTTTTGGATTTATATGATTATTTCTCATTATCTTTTCAGGTTTATAAGCTCCAATTGGCATAAGAGCTATTTTGATATCAAACTTTTTTCCAATTTCTAAAAAGTGGTCGCTATAAGATGTGTCTCCAGCAAAATAGATATCTCTAATTAGATAACTTCCCCATAAAGTTCTATTTGTATCAAATGCAGTTCTTCTACCCCAATGTTTAGCAGGAAGTAGAGTGATAGGAAAATCTGGCAAACTTTCAAACCAATCTAGTTCTACAAAATCCAAACCTTTTAAATATTTTCCCATATTTAAGGGAGCAACTATTTTGCTATCCAACTTTTTCAGAGAGTTTAAATCCAAATGGTCATAATGAGAATGTGAAATCAGAGTGTAATCTATCTTTCCTAACTCTTCTAAACTATATGGAAACTCAACTCTTCTTTTAAAAAATGGAATATCTCCAAAAACAGGGTCTGTAAGAACTCTAACTCCATCTATTTGAATTAGAAGAGTAGAGTGTCCCAACCAAGATATAAAGTTTGATGAGGTTGGTAACTTCTCTTTTAAAATTTCTAATTTATAATTCTCTGCTTTTCTCTTTCCAATTTTCGAAAGTTGCCACTTTAAAATTGTGAAAAAATCTATATTTTGAAAACCATCATATTTTGAGATAAATCTTCCATTTACAATTTTATACATAAATCAATTCCTTAGATTTCTAAAGAGTAGAGGTTCCCACTCAAAGTATTTTACCCTGAAAAAGCTATTTAGCTATTCTCCACAAACTCCATTTAGTAAGTTCGAAGTTACGATAAACTTTGAGAAAAAGTAAAAAATGAAAAATATAAGAAATTTCTCCATAATTGCTCATATTGACCATGGAAAGTCTACTCTTGCTGACCGACTTATTCAAGAGTGTGGCGCAGTTGAAGAGAGAGAACTTTCAAAGCAGATGATGGATACAATGGATATTGAGCAGGAGCGAGGTATCACAATTAAGGCACAAAGTGTAAGACTTCAGTATGGAGACTACATTTTGAACCTCATCGACACTCCAGGACATGTTGATTTTAGTTATGAAGTTAGCAAATCTCTTGCTTCTAGTGAGGGAGCTTTACTTGTTGTAGATGCTTCTCAAGGTGTTGAAGCTCAAACAATTGCAAATGTCTATATTGCTCTTGATAACGACTTAGAACTAATTCCAGTTTTAAATAAGATAGATTTACCCGCTGCTGACCCAGACCGAGTTGCTGAAGAAGTTGAAAATACAATAGGTATCGATTGCACAGATGCTCTACAAGTTAGTGCAAAGAGTGGAATTGGAATTTCAGAACTTTTAGAAAGAATAGTTGAAACTGTTCCAGCTCCAGAGGGAAATCCAGAGGGGGAAACGAAAGCTCTGATTTACGACTCTTGGTTTGATAACTATCTTGGTGCTTTAGCTCTTGTTCGAGTTTTTGATGGCAAAATAGAAGTTGGACAGACTGTAAAACTTATGAGTTCTAAAGAGGAACATAAAGTTCTCTCTCTACACTATCCACACCCAAAACGAAAACTTGAAACAGAGAAGATTTCTGCGGGAGAGATTGGAATAGTTGTTCTTGGAGTAAAAACACTTTCAACTATCCATGTTGGAGATACAATTACAGACGCTAAATTTCCTGCTCCAAATCCAGTTTCTGATTTCAAACCAGCTAAACCTTTTGTTTTCGCAGGTCTTTATCCAATTGAGACAGACCGATTTGAGGATTTAAGAGATGCTCTTGAAAAGCTGAAATTAAATGACTCTTCACTCTCTTATGAACCTGAAACCTCTATCGCTTTAGGTTTCGGTTTCCGAACAGGTTTCTTAGGAATGTTGCACATGGAGGTAATTAAGGAGAGATTGGAGAGAGAATTCAAATTAGACCTTATCGCCACTGCTCCTTCTGTTGTCTACACTATAAATATGACTGATGGTGAAAGTATCCAAATTGAAAATCCAAGTGAATTTCCACCTGTTCAAAAGATAGACTCTATTGAAGAGCCTTATGTAAAAGCAACAATTCTAACTCCAACAGAGTTTCTTGGAAATGTCATAACTCTTATGACAAATCGTCGAGGTGTTCAAGAGAAGATGGATTATATAAATGAAGAGCGAGTGCTTTTAGAATACTCACTTCCAATGAACGAAATCATCTTGGATTTCTATGATGTTCTGAAAAGTTCTACAAAAGGGTATGCAAGTTTCGATTACGAACCGATAGAGTATCGAGTCGGAGATTTAGTAAAAATGGACATCTTGGTTGCTGGAGATGTTGTTGATGCTCTATCTCTAATTGTTCCAAGAGACCATGCAGAAAGACGAGGTCGAGCTTTAGTAAAACATATGAAAGAGATAGTTCCAAGACAACTTTTTGAAGTGGCAATTCAGGCAACAGTTGGAAATAAAATCATTGCACGGGAAACTGTGAAATCGATGGGAAAAAATGTTACTGCAAAGTGTTACGGTGGAGATATTACCCGAAAAAGAAAACTTCTTGAAAAGCAGAAAGAGGGTAAAAAGCGAATGAAAGCTATTGGAAAAGTTGAACTTCCTCAAGAGGCATTTTTAAGTGTTCTGAAAATTGGAAGTGGTGGAGAGTAAGTCCAATAAAATTAGATACAAAGAGTCTTCAAAATTAGAGACTCTTCAAATTCACTTCTCTCTTTTTTAGTTTCCAAAAATTGTAAAATTAGACCTTTCACAAAATAATTTTGGAGATAAGTTTTGATTTTAGAGATTGTTACACATCCAGATAAAAGACTCAAAGGGAAGAGTAAAGAAGTTGAAAAGTTTGATGAAAAACTTCATACTCTATTAGATAATATGTTTGATACGATGAATAGTAGAGAAGGTATTGGTTTAGCTGGTATACAAATTGGAGTTCCAAAACGGGTATTTATAACTTATATACAGAATGGAGAAGATACAGAGCCAACTCTTACAGAGTTTATAAACCCAAAGATATTAGCTGAAAGTGGAGTTTTAAGTTATGAAGAGGGGTGTTTAAGTATTCCATCATATTTTGAGAAGGTGGATAGAGCAGAAACGATAAATGTCTCTTATCAAAATAGGTATGGAGAGGAGCAGAATAGTACTTTGCACGGTTTAAATGCTGTTGCGTTTCAACATGAACTTGACCACTTAAACGGAAAACTTTTTGTAGAGAGAGTGAGTTATATGAAGAGAAAGAAGTTTGAAAAAGAGTGGAAAAGGAGAGGTAGAGAAAATTAGAGTTGAAACGGTTTAAAGATGTTGTTTTTACAATTTTCGATTTAGAATGGAACACTTATGAAAAGAGTACTTATATAATCGAAATTGGTGCAATTAAAATTCAGAATGGTAGAGTGATTGAAGAGTTTGATAAAGTAATTAGATGTGATAAACCTCTTGACCCAATTGTTACAGAACTTACAGGTATTACTGAAAATGAGTTGAAATGTGGAGAAAAGCGAGATGAGGTTTTACTGCAATTTCACATATTTATTGAGGATACAGTTCTTGTAGCTCATGATATCAATAATGATATTAGAACTTTAGAGAACGAATTTCCCGATGTAGAAAACTTGAAAATATGTACATTCAAACTGGCTCAAAAGAGTTTTCTACTTGAGAAATACAATTTAAAATCTATATCAGATTTTTTCGGTTTTGAAGTTAAAGAGAAACATCGAGGATATCAAGATGCTCTACTCTCATATAAGATATTTTCAAAAATTGTAGAAGATTTACCAGAAGATATTTTAGATGTGGAAAAGATAATGAGTTGGAATAGGAGAAAAAAGAAATTGAAAAGTATAGAGATAGAAGAAATAGATTTAGAAGATAAGCAGTATTACGGCTTTTTTGATGGAGCTTCTCTTGGAAATCCCGGAGATATGGGAGTTGGCTTCGCTATTGCAGAAGGTGATGGTAGAGTTGTTCATAAGAGAGGTGAGTATATTGGAGTTGGAACAAACAATGAAGCTGAATATATGGCACTTATCTATCTTTTAGAAACGGCTGTCAAAAGTGGAGTTCAGAAATTAAGAGTTTTTGGAGATTCAAGTCTGGTAGTGAAGCAGGTAAATGGAGAGTGGAAAATTAAAGCAGAACATTTAAAGCCATTTCAGAAAAGAGCAAAAGAGTTTTTGAGCCAGATTCCAAATTCAGAGCTGATTTGGATAAAAAGAGAGAAAAACAGTTTGGCAGATTCTCTTTCAAAAATCGGTGCTGAAAAATCTGGTAATATTTAAATAAAAGAGAAATATGCTTTATTCAATAGATTTTATTTTAGACCAGATAACCCCAGTAGAAATTTATTCAAAAATCTCTTCAAAATATTCTGATGAGGTATCTTTTCTTTTTGAGAGTGCCGAAAGTGGAGATTTCAGTTTTATAATAGTTGGAGCGAAAGAGAGAATTACTTATCGCAATGGAGATGCTGGAAATCCTTTTGAAGTTTTGAAAAGTAGGTATGCTAAGTTAGATAAGGAGTTCTATAAAAAGAAGAGAGAAGAGTTGGGAGTTCCATTTATTGACGGTTTTATCGGATATATCGGATATGATGCAATTCCACTTTTTGAACCAACTTTAAAGAGATATATAGATAAGTTAGAAGATGAGATAGAAATTCCAGATTTGGACCTCATCAGCCCAAAAATCACAATAGCTTACTCTCATAAACAGAGTAGAATATTTCTAATTTCAGAGAGTAATGAGAAGTTTGGAGCAATTAGAGAACTCTTAAATTCAGACACCAAATATCTTCCTCTTCAGAAAGCAGTTGTGAGTGTAGAGGGAAAGTTTAGATACTCTAAAGAGGAGTTTGCAAATCTTGTAAAAGAGTCTAAAAAGATGATACGAAGTGGTGATGTGTTCCAAATCCTCATCTCAAATCGCTACACAAAAGAGTATTCCGAAATAGACCCATTCTCATTTTATAGAGTTCTTCGCTCTAAAAATCCATCTCCCTATATGTTCTATATGAACTATAAAGATTTTCAAATAGTTGGAAGTTCTCCTGAAGTTATGGTAAATCTTGTTGATGGTGAAATACTACTTCGACCAATTGCTGGAACTCGAAAAAGAGGTAAAAACTCCAAAAGAGATAGAGAGTTGGAAGAGGAGATGTTGAATGACCCAAAAGAGAGAGCTGAACATCTTATGTTAGTTGATTTAGGAAGAAATGATGTTGGTCGAGTTGCAAAGAGTGGTACAGTAAAAGTTCCAAATATGTTTCGAGTTGAGAAATATTCTCATGTTATGCACATGGTTTCAGATATCAGAGCTGAAATAGATGAGCAGTATGATATGTTTGATTTACTCAAAGCATCTTTTACTGCTGGAACAATGACTGGAGCTCCCAAAATTAGAGCAATGGAACTCATCTCTGAATATGAGAAGATAAAGCGAAATTTTTACAGTGGTGTTATTGGATATTTCGGATTTGATGGAAATATGGATAGTGCAATCACAATTCGAACGGCACTTTTTAAAGAGGGTAAAGTTTATCTTCAATCTGGTGCTGGAGTTGTTGCTGATAGCAAAGAGGAGTTAGAACTTCTGGAAGTTAAAAATAAGATGAATGCTCTTCTATCCTCTCTTTCAGATTTGGAAAAATCGATATAGTCTCCTATATGTTACAATTTAAATTATATTCCACAAAAGAAGAGAATGACCATTGCAGATAGAAGATGTATATAAGGAGATAGACAAAAAAGTTCAAGAGAACAGTCGGAAAGTTATGTCTGAATGGACACTTGCACAACTATTAGCTGTAGCAGTTTTTGTATCACTTTCTACTTGGTATGGATACACCATTCTTTTTGGAACAAATTCATATTCACTTGTTAAGGAGTTAGAGATGGAGAAGAGGGAGTTAGAAAGAGAGATATCTGAACTTCAGAAAAGCAATGAGAGACTTCAAAAAAGTTACTTCAATTTAAAAGTTACAAGAGGGGAAGTTGGAAATGAAGAGTACTAAAATCTTACTTCTAATTTTTGCAACTTCTCTATCTCTTTTTGGAAGAAGCAACCCTTTTAGTGCTGTTCCCAATGCACAAGATATACCAATCGCAAATAACTATATTCAACCTCCAGCACAATTTAAAAAAGAGCAGTTCAATTTACCTGAAACAGCAAGAATTATTGAGTCCATAGAAGTTGTTTATCAAAATATTGATGGTTCTATCTCAAGAAAAAAAGTTCCTGTGGACAAGAGTGTAGATTGGAAAAAGAAATTCACTCTACTCTACAACTCTGATATTCCTAAAGTTATAAAACCGAAAAAACCTAAAGGGAAAAGTATAGTTACAAAAATCATCAAAAAGAGAGTTAAACAGACTATCGATGACAGAATTGTCTATACAAAAAAAGAGGAAAAAAAAGAGGTTGAAGAGAAAACTTTAGAGAAAGTTCCTGAAAAAGAGGTGGCCATCACTCACCAAGTTGAAACAAAAAAACAGAACAGTGGTTGGGACTGGAACAATCGAGGTGGTGGTGTAAACTGGGGAAGTAATACAGTTAAAGAAGAGAAAAAGAAGAAAAATGATATTCCAATAGATACCAAAACAAATATAAAAATTGGAACTCCAGAGATATCAAATTTTGAATTTCTTCCAGGTCAAGATAGAGTTGTTATCAAAACTGAAGATAGTAAAAAGAGACACTTTATGTTAGTTCGTCCAAATCGAATTATTATCGATTTTTTCAGAGAAGTTACTCTGCCTAACCAAACTTTCAAAATTGAACAAGGAATTTTTAAAGAGATGAAACTCTCTTCAAACGGTAGTGACTCATATCGAATTACAATCTATATTGAAGATGGATATCGATATAAACTTACTAGAATTAAAGAGGGTTATGAAATTGAGTGTACACAGCGATAAAAACATTCTATTCATAGGTTTTATGGGTTCTGGAAAAAGTCAAATTGGTAGAGCTGTTTCTAAAAAAACAGGCAAACTTTTTTTAGATTCCGATTTGATTTTAGAATCTCGAGAAAATCGTAAGATTCTCGATATTTTCAAATCTGATGGAGAATCTTACTTTAGAAATTTAGAAGTAGAGTTTGGAGAACAGATAAAGAGTTCAATTTCAA
The DNA here is from genome assembly GCA_024281175.1 of Candidatus Thiovulum imperiosus. Taxonomy (GTDB): domain Bacteria; phylum Campylobacterota; class Campylobacteria; order Campylobacterales; family Thiovulaceae; genus Thiovulum_A; species Thiovulum_A imperiosus. Next base: position 39,399 of record JAMJTW010000028.1, on the reverse strand, counting down.
ATTCTGTAATTTCACTTGGAGGTGGTTTTCCAACTGCTGTTTCAAATTTGAAAGAGTTGGGTTTTGTTATCTATCTTGATATCGATTTTGATATTATGCTTTCAGAAATATCGAAATATCCAGATGAGTTGGAGAAGAGACCTCTTCTTCAAGACTTAAAAAGAGCTAGAGAGATATATGAGAGTCGAAAAGAGATATATCTCTCCCAGTCAAACCTAAGACTAGAAGTTATTCCCACAAACTTAAATAAAACTGTTTCTGAAATAGTAAATTCTATTTCAAAAAGAGTTTAAATAAACCGATTTTTTCGAAACTTAATAGGAGATTTATTATGAAAAGTTCTATTGCTATTTTGCTTTTAGCTCTACTCTTTGTTGGTTGTCAAGAAGATGCAACAACAAATATCACAACAGGTTCTTATGGAACTCCGATGACAGCACTTGTATCAAGTGACCGTGCTAGTAAGTTTACAGATTTCAACGCTTCAGACTTTATCTACAATGAGTGTGGTAGAGATGGTGGTTACGCAATTGTAACGGGATATGATAAAAATGGAGACAAATTTTTATCAGTTAAATATGAGTATGATGAAGTTGATAAAAATGCAACTCAGGCTATATGTAACGGTACTGATGGTCTTGATGGAGATGATGGTATTGATACACTTGTTGGTCAGATAGCTTTAGAAGAGTTTGGTGCTGTTAAGCAAGTTGAGTTTGAAACTATTCTTTACCAAACTTGTGGTTTCGATATTTCAGAAGAGAATGGTACTCTTTATGGTGGAGTAGTTCTCTCTGTTGGGAAAGATATAGATAGTGATGGTGAACTTGATATCGATGAGGTTCAGAAATTTACAGCTCTTTGTGGTAGTAGAAATCTATATATAGATTTTCAAGAGAATAAAGAGGGTGCAACTCTTACAATTGTAAATGGTGATGCAAATGCTGAAAGTGTAACAATCAAACATGGGCAATCTCCAGAAGTTTATGATGCTGATTTAAATGGTACAGGTTGTGTAACTATCATAGATGTTGATGATGTAAATCATACTGTTTGTGATGGAACTTCTGTAAGTGTGATAAAAATTTTAGAGGGTAATCAGACTCATTGTGAGGGTGTTGGTGGAATGTACATTATAGATGAACCAAATGATACAAGTTACTCTATCTGTAATGGAAAGAGTGTTTCAGATGTACAGATGGATATTAAAGTCTCTTCTAATGGAGGACTCTACCTCTCTTCAAGTAAAGCTGGAGATTTAAATGAGTCAGCACCAACAGTCCAACTTCCAGAAATTCCAGATAGAGAAACAACAGTAGTTGAAGAGATTGATGCTGGAGATTTATGTCGATATGGTGGACTTCGAATTCACAGTTTTATGGATACAAATGAGAATGGAACTTATGATAGTGGTACTGACGGAGCCGAAATTGTAACGACTGTCTGCTCTTATGGAGAACCTGACCAAACATTGACTGTAACAGTTGGAACTCCAAACGATAACTCAATTCCTTTCACTTTCTCAGAACCGATGAACCCAACAACTGTAAATGAGAGTTCTGTAATTCTTCAGTGTGAAGGGAATTTTGTTATGGGATATATCTCATACAGCTTTTCTAGTGCTGAAGTTAGAGTTTTCAACTTTGTAGCTGATAGAACTTGGGCAGACTATCCAGCTGATTTTGATACAAGTTGTGAACTTTTAATTCGAAAAGAGGTGGAGGCGTTAGATGGTACTCAAATGAGTAGTAACATCACAAAAGCTGGTTTAAATATCTCTGAAGATTGATGAAAATTTTCGACTCAGTTAAAAGGGATAAACTCCCTTTTTCCCCAATTTCTGGAAACAGTGTAAAAATCTATGTTTGTGGCCCAACAGTTTATGATGATGCTCATCTTGGACACGCTCGAAGTGCTGTAAGTTTCGACTTGCTAAGAAGAGTTTTACAAGAGTCTGGATACTCTGTTACATTTGGAAGAAATTTTACAGATGTAGATGATAAGATTTTAGACAAAATGGCAAAAAGTGGAGAAGATTTAGAAACTATCACTTCTCGATATATCTCCTCTTACAACTCTGATATGAAAGCTCTAAATGTTTTAACTCCAGACTTAGAACCAAAAGCTACTGAAAATATTGAAGCTATGGAGAAAATGGTTTTAAAACTTTTAGAAGATGGCTTCGCTTATCAAACCTCATCGGGCGACATCTATTTTGACACAAGTAAAGACTCTAAGTACCTTTCACTCTCTAATAGAAAACAGGAGGATACAGAAAGTCGAATTGGAGAAGTTGTAGAAAAGAGAAACCCTACGGATTTTATTCTCTGGAAAAGTGCAAAAGATGGTGTAAGGTTTGGAAAGAGATTTGTCGGTCGTCCAGGTTGGCATATTGAGTGTTCAGCAATGGTTGATGAACATTTAGCTTATAAAAGTGGAGATTATTCCATCGACATTCACGGTGGAGGTGCAGACCTGCTTTTTCCACACCATGAAAATGAGGCTTCTCAAAGTCGCTGTTCTACTGGAAAAGAGTTGGCTAAATATTGGATGCATAACGGTTTTGTCAAAATTGATGGTGAAAAGATGAGTAAGTCTCTTGGAAATAGCTTCTTTCTAAAAGATGTTCTAAAACTCTACTCTGGTGAAGTTATCCGTTTCTATCTTCTCTCAACTAACTATCGACAAGATTTCGACTTTTCAGACACAGAACTTTTGAATTCTAAAAAGAGACTTGACAAGTTGTATCGAATTAAAAAGAGGGTTTATGGTGGAAAAGTTGGAGAGGCAAATCCTAAATTCCGAGAAGAGATTTTAAATGCACTTCAAGATGATTTAAATACTTCCATAGCATTCTCAGTTTTGGACAAATTTGTTTCTGAGACAAATGAGAAGTTGGACTCTGGAAAAGTCTCAAAAGTTGAAAAAAGAGAGATTTTAGGAAATATAGAGTTTCTAAATTCCACTCTTGGAATTGGAGGTAGTGATGCTTTCCAATATTTCCAATTTGGTGTTTCTGAAAATGAGAAGATAGAAATTGAGAAACTCATCTCTATTAGAAGTGAAGCAAAAAAAGAGAAAAAATTTCAGAAAGCTGATGAGGTTCGAGAAAAGTTGGGAAAGATGAGTATTCAAATTATGGATACAGCTTCAGGAACTCTTTGGGAAAAGATATAGAGGAGTCTCTTGGACTCTTCTTTCTACTCTTTAACAAGATTGTTATAAACAAATTCAGATTTTTCCTTTTCACTTTTATATTCAGACTTTATAGATTTGTCATAAATAAAGTAGTTTAAAAAGAGAAGAATTATTGCTAACTTCAACAAAATAATTTTCCAGAGAGTTCTACCCAATTTCATATTTCTAAAGCCATCTATATAAAACATAAAAATTGATTTCATATAAGACATATTTTCCTTTCGGGAGAGACCAAATAGCTTTTTTTGGGCAACACACTCCGAAGAAGCAAAGCGACTGAAGAGTCTACAATTTATAGACTCTTCGCATTCGCTCAGAGTGGAAATTCTACTATATTTGGTCAGTCCCTTCCTTTCTATTTAAATTAGAAGATAATAAAATTTTTCTTACAAATAGATTTGCAATCTCTTTTCCTACAAGAATTTTATATTTCCCTGTTAAGATTTCTCTCTTATTTAAAATACTTATGAAATATATACTTTTATAAGTATTTTAAATAATAGTTATACAAGGAAATTAATGGAAGAGCATTTAGTTGATTGGAGTCGAGCTCAATTTGCATTGACAGCTCTATATCACTTTTTATTTGTTCCACTTACGCTAGGGCTAGGATTTATCGTAGCAATTATGGAGACAATTTATGTCAAAACTGGTAGTTTAGAGTGGAAAAAGATAACCAAGTTCTGGATGACACTTTTTGCAATAAATTTTGCAATTGGGGTAGCTACTGGAATTATTATGGAATTCGAATTTGGGACAAACTGGGCTAATTACAGTTGGTTTGTTGGTGATATTTTTGGAGCACCACTTGCAATAGAGGGAATTTTAGCATTTTTTATGGAGTCAGCATTCTTTGCAGTTATGTTTTTTGGCTGGAATAAAGTTGGAAAAAAGTTTCACCTTCTCTCAACTTGGCTTGTTGCAGTAGGTTCAAATCTCTCTGCTATGTGGATTTTGGTAGCAAATGGGTGGATGCAATTTCCAATAGGAGTTGAATTCAATCCAGACACCGTTCGAAATGAGATGGTTGATTTTTGGGCGATATTTTTCTCTCCAGTGGCTGTAAGTAAATTTCTCCACACAATTGGTAGTGGCTATGTGATTTCAGCTCTTTTTGTAGTTGGAATTAGTGCTTGGTATCTTTTAAAAGAGCGGGACACAATTTTTGCAAAAAGGTCTATGGTTGTGGGGGCTACATTTGGATTGGTTGCATCTCTTTTTCTCTTTTTAAGTGGTGATGAGTCTGCACATCAAGTTGCTCAAAAACAGCCTGTAAAACTTGCTGCAATGGAGGGTCTGTATGAAGGAAAAGAGGGAGCTGGAATTGTTGCTGTTGGTATTTTGAATGAAGAGAAAACTTTAGAAAATGATGAGGAAGTTTACCACTTTGAATTTGAAATTCCGTATGCTCTTTCGCTACTTGGCTATCACGACCCTTTTGCATTTGTTCCTGGATTGAAAGACCTTGTTTATGGTAATGAGGAGAGAGGAATTGAGAGTGCAATTTCAAAGATGGAAAAAGGAAAGATAGCAGTACAGGCTCTTAGAGATTATAAAGAGGCAAAAAGAAATGCTGATGAGGTTGGTATGGCTGAAGCAAAAGCTAAATTAGATGCAAATATGCAATATTTTGGTTATGGTCATTTAGAAAAACCAGAAGATATTGTTCCTCCAATTTCACTCACATTTTACAGTTTTCACATCATGGTTACTCTTGGTGGTTGGTTTTTAACTCTTTTTGGAATAGTTCTCTTCTTCTTTATATTCAATAAAGATATTGTAAAACAGAAACTTATTTTACTAAGTGCAGTGTTGTCAATTCCATTAGGATATATTGCGGCTGAAGCTGGTTGGATTGTTGCAGAAGTTGGGCGACAACCGTGGGCTATTCAAGACCTTATGCCTGTTGGAGTTGCTGTAACAGATATCTCTACAACAAATGTAATGATTTCATTCTTTATGTTTGCAGTACTATTTACAATTCTACTTATTGCTGAAGTTAAGATTATGACAAAACAGATAGCAATGGGACCAGAGGAGGCACACTAAAAATGGGATTTGGTGATTTAGAACTTTTAACTTTACAGCAATATTGGTGGATTATCTTCTCTCTACTTGGTGGACTCTTTGTTTTCATGATGTTTGTTCAAGGTGGACAGACAATGATAGATTTTCTCTCTCACAATGAGACTGAAAAGACAATGATTATAAATTCGATTGGTAGAAAATGGGAGTTAGGTTTTACAACTCTAGTTCTTTTTGGAGGAACTCTCTTCTCTGCTTTTCCACTCTTCTACTCAGCATCTTTTGGTGGAGCATACTGGTTGTGGCTGGCAATTCTATTTTCATTTATTATTCAAGCAGTAAGTTATGAGTATAGAAGCAAACCAAACAACTTTTTAGGAAAGAGAACTTATGAAATCTTTTTGAGAATAAATGGAGATGTTGGTTCATTTTTACTTGGAGTTGCTATTGCTACATTTTTTAGTGGTAGTGAATTTATTGTTGATGAGAACAACTTCTCTCATTGGCAAAATGATTTAAGAGGATTAGAAGCTCTACTAAATCCGTATAATTGGCTATTGGGTCTTGCACTTATTTTCTTAACAAAAATTAGTGGTGCTTTATACCTCATCAACAATATAGATTATGAACCTATTAGGCAAAAAGCTATTCTCTCAATCAAGGGTCATATGCCTATGTTCCTTATAACTTATCTCGGTTTTATGATTTGGATATTTACAAAAGATGGTTTTGGAGTTGATGAAAATGGTGTTGTTTTTATAGAGCAATATAAATATTTCAACAATTTTATTGATATGCCAATTGTATCAGCTCTTTTTATCATTGGTGTTGGCATGGTAATTGTTGCCGTATTCAAAACTATTCACTATGAGAAAACTTGCTGTATCAAGACTGCTGGAGTTGGTATTGTGATGACTGTTGCAGCACTAATCGTCAGTGTCGGTTTCAACAATACTGTTTATTACCCTTCAACAACTGATATGCAGAGTTCTCTAACTATTATGAATAGTTCTGGAAGCCATTACACTCTTACTGTTATGAGTTACGCATCAATTATGATACCTTTTGTTCTTGGATACATCGGTTACGCTTGGTACTCAATGGATAGAGAAAAGCTTACAAAAGAGGAGATTGAAGCTCCTGACGCACACAACTATTAGGAGAAACAATGGAATATATAGCATCAATTGGCTGGTACTCTCTTTGGCCACTAACTATTTTTATTGCTTTGAAACTTAGTGTTAGAAATGCAATGAAACTTGATAAATAGAAACTTTCTTAGAAAGAGTAGCGACCTACTCTTTCAAAATTTTATAGACAAAAACAGAAGATATTGCACCAAGCGTTGTTGCAAAAAGATAGACCCATAGATGTTCTAAGTTTCCTGATACAACCGCAGGAGCAAAAGAGCGAACAGGGTTCATACTTGCTCCAGAAATTGGACCTCCAAACATCGCTTCAAGTCCAACTGTAAAACCAATTGATAGACCAGCAAAACTTTTTATCGCTTTTGAGTGGATAGCTGAAAGAGAGATGATAAGCATCAAGATAAATGTCAGAATAAATTCCAAAACAAAACTTTGAATTTCACAATATTTTGGTAAAGTTGCTCCTAAGTTAGCTCTATTTCCAAATAGAAGTAGCAGAGTTAGACTAGCAGAAACTCCGCCTAAAATTTGAGCTACTATATAAGGAAATACTTTTCTCCACTCAAACTCTTTCATAACAGCAAAAGCGATTGAGACAGCTGGATTGAAATGTGCACCAGATATATGTCCAAAACTGTAAATTAAAACGGCAACAACCATTCCAAAAGTTAAGGCAATTCCAATATGACCAATCGAACCAGTTATAGAGTCAATAATAATTGCTCCAGTTCCAGCAAAAACTAGAATATAAGTTCCTAAAAATTCAGAAATTAAAGACTTTTTCATATTTCTCCAATAGTAAAAATATATTTTACTTTGAATTTTAACTCTGAGCGAATGCGAAGAGTAAAATAATTTTTAAAAAATTACTGTTCGATTTGAGTAGACAAAAACTCTATCTTCTAAAACATATTTAAGAGCTTTTGAAAGAACAATTTTCTCAATATCTTTTCCAGTTTTCTGCATCTCTTTCCAGTTGTGAGAGTGGTCCACTTTAGTTACATCTTGAACAATGATAGGACCTTCATCTAAATCATCGGTTACAAAGTGAGCCGTAGCACCTATAATTTTGACACCTCTTTCATGAGCCTGTTTGTAAGGATTTGCACCGATAAAAGCTGGTAGAAAAGAGTGGTGAATATTTATAATTCTATTTTTGTAGTTGGCAACAAAAGAGGGCGGTAGAATTCGCATATATTTTGCCAAAACAATGTAATCAAATTCCAATTTGTCTAATCTTGCTTTTATAATATTTGCATGAGTCTCTCTATCATTTCCAACATGCGAAACTTCTGCAAAGTGTATATCAAATTTCTCAACTAATTTTTCAAGATGAGAGTAGTTTCCAATAACTTCTACTATATCAGCATCTAACTCATTATCAACACTTCTAATAAGAATATCACCTAAACAGTGGGCCTCTTTTGTTACTAGAACAACTATCTTTTTTCGAACTGAACTATCTACAATTTTTACACTTGACTTTTCTGGCAGAGAAGAAAAAATCTCTTTTTGTAGCTTTTTCATCTCTACCTCATCACCAGAGATTTCACTTCTCATAAAAAATAGCTTTTTATCTCTATCTACAAATTCACTATTTGAAATGATATTGAGATTCATATCTGAAAATATTTTAGATATTTTGTAAACTAAACCCTGTTCATCTTTTGCCTCTATCAAGACTCTATAAGTTTTCTTCACTAAACAACTTTCACTTTTAACAGAATTTTAGCAACTGAAAGAGCTATTTTTGTAAACTTCTCTTCTGTTGGTTTATAGTATGTAACCTGTTTGGCATACTTTGAGACGAAAGAGTCTTTTTGAGTTCTTAGCTTCTCATAATCCATTCTAAAAACCTCAATTTTTTCAATATCGTGGTTGCACTTCTCTTTTTCAGCTAAATTTTTACTCTCATCTCTCATCTCTTTCAAGATATTTTCAGTATGAATAAACTGCTCTACAATAGGTTCTGTTTTGTCCAACTCCACTTTATAAGTTGAAGCAAGTTCCACAAAATTCTTATATGTCCTATCCATAGACTCTTTATATCTCTGAATAGTCTCTTCTTGCTTTTTTATTATAGAGTATCCATTGGTTCTCTGATTTATGATTTGTATTATAGTAACCATGTTCCAAGAACCTTCAGCACTACTTATTGTCGGTTTCTGATATCGAACTCCATTTGGGTCAATCTCAACTCTACCATCATAAAATCTTAAAAATCTAATTGCATTTTCAGATTTAGTTCCAACATTTTCTAAAAGATTTATAGCAAAAAAGAAGAGAAACTTATTTATATAGTTTTTCAATATATAATCTAAAAGATTATCTATATTAGATGCTATCTGTTTTCTTAAATTTTGTTCATCAACAACTTGAAAAAATTCTCTTTTTGTATGTTTTTTTATAGATTTTGTAACTCCCTTTATAAATGAGAAATTATCTATCTTTTTAAAATCTATATCTGAAACTAAGATTTTTTTGGAAATTGTTCGAATTAGCTCTTCTTCAAAAAGATACTCTTGATTTAAATGATTGAATATGTCTTCTATTACTACTAATTCAGCTTCAGACATATTATTTATAGAGGAGACTGCATCCACGGTGTGTTCTATCTGCTGACTTGAGTAAAGTTTCACTTTAAGATATTTGATATCACTTTGAAGATTACCATTTTCTTGAGAGAGGTTCATAACTTTATCTTTTAAGAACTCTATCTCTTTATTTCTATCAATTAGAAGTTCTCGAAGTTTTGTTATTTTTGCTTCATATTTTGAGATAGACTCTCTATGTTTTGCAAAGAGCTGACTTCTAAAATCCAAATTTTTCTTATTTCTACTTTTCATATCTTCCATAAGGTCTTGGAAAGATGATGAAAGCTCATTTCTCTCTTTTTCTTTTTCTATTCTGGTTTCAATTCTTGCAAAAATATCAAGGTTGTCATGAGGTAGTGGAACAACATCAGAAGCACCCTCATTAAAGAGTCTTGAGATGTATATACTATCTTCATTGGAAGTTAAAAATATAACTGGAATATTTTTTAAATTTGCACTATTTTTTAAATATTTAACAAAAGAGAGACCATCTAACTTCTCTAAATCTTGGAGATAATCATCAGCTGATATAAAATTTGTATTGCTTAAAATTAGGTCAGGATATTTTTCTGTCTCTTCTAAATATGCAATCGCATTTTCTGCTGAATTTACTAATTTAGTTTCGTATAGACCATCTAAAACATATGTAATATTTTTTGCCCTTTTTATCTCTGCTTCAACCACAAGAATTTTATGGTCAAACTCTAAATCTTGACTACTACTCATTTTTCACTTTTTTATATGTTATATATTTTAAATATTCTATCGAAAAACTCCTTACCTAAAAAAGAGAAACTACCAACCAAATGTAAAGTTTGCCATATATCTCCTATCCTCTTCTTGTCCAGAATAGACTCCAATCTCTTCAGCATAAGTTGTAAATGCGAAATCCAATAGAGCCACTCTAAAATTTAATCCAGCAGTTGGATATCCTTGATAGAGTCCAGCACCAATTTTGAAAGTTATCCAGCTACTATCTACAATAGAAAGGTCTATACCAGCCCGAATTTTCTTAACATTATCTGACTCTTCATACTCTTCTGTTAAATCTGTATAGTCAATTCCAAATTTCAGACTATGAAGAAATCTCTTTTCAATTTTTTTAGAGTATCCAGCACCAATATTTAAAGTTTCTGGAATGTAAGTTGAGTGGCTCTCTTTTCCAATACCTCCAATATTTATACCACTAACTCCAAGGTGATACTCTCTACTATTTCCAAAATGGTACAAAAGTCCTAAGTCAAAAACTATGCTTTCACCACTTTCAGCAACCTCATCAAAAACATAATTCTCTATATCATCTGAGTTTGCAACAAGTTCTCGTAAAGTGAAATCTCTATCAACAGATGAGTAAGTGAAATATTTAATTCCTAAACCTAAAGCGATTTTATCATCATAGTTGTAAGCACCACCAAAAACAGCACCTCCAAGAACTAAACCATCAATTGAAGCAAAACCCTCTGTACCAAAACCTCTATGAGTCTCAAAGTTCGCATTTAAACTACCTAAAGCACCCAAAATAAATTTATGATTTGCAAAATAGGTAAAGTCTGAAATTCCTAAATGGTTATTTTCTCCTAAATGCTCTTTTGCAAGTTTGATTGTCTCGATATTTCGCTCATCTTCATCATCAACTTCTTCAATATCAGAGATAAAATCTGTACCACTATCTATCAAATTCTTATTTATTGATGAGGTTACATTTAAGATTTTAGTTTCACCTCCACTATCTCTATTCATAGTAGAGAGTCCTGCTGGGTTGTAGAAATATGATGCTCCACTACCACCAATACCAACATTTGTTCCACCACTTCTCATAATGTGTATATCTTTATGAACCTGATAAAACTCACTAGAAATTAGAGAAATTGGAAGTAGAAATAGAACTATTCTCATTATATACTCCAATTTAGGTAATCAATTAGATTGTCTTCTGTCACTTCACAATCTTTATATCCACAAATATCAGATTTAAATTCTTCTACTTTCTCTTCAGAGTTCTCTGTATCATCTACATCACTAAAAATTGCAATAGAATTTAGATAGCTATCATCTTCATTTAACTTATCAACAACTTCAGTTAGTAGTGTTTGTTCGCCATCAACTGGTTTTGGAAAACATGTTCCATTAAGATAATCGGGTGTGTAGCAAACTGTATCATAATGTGTTATATAACTATCTTCGACTAAGACCAAAGAGCCGATACTATCTCTTAAACGGAGTGTTTGAAAATCACCCTTTTGAAGGAGACAAATTTCCAACTCCTTATACTTCTCTTCAAAACAGCTTGGTTCTGAAAATCCTAAAGAGGAGCAGACATTTGGACTTATCAAACAAGTTGAAGCGTCCAGTTCATTTTTATTCTCTTCAGAAACCTCATCACCATTTAACATCTCAACTAAATCTCTTGTCTCAATAGTTGGAACAACACCTTGAATACTCTCTTCAAGTGAGATGAGGTTTTCCAAATCCACACTATAATTATTTGTAATATATACATCTGTATCAAGACTCTCTAAAAGAAGAGTTGGATTTATAGCAGAACAGGACTGTTGCATAAGAGTTGGTAGAGAGAGAAATATGTTATAAATACAGATATCTTCACTATATCCAGCTGAACCAAGAGCCTTTTTAAACTCCTGAACACCCAAAAGAGCATTGGGGTCTTTCAATTTCTCAAAAACTATTGTCATAATTTCTGTATCTCTTTCATCTTCAGAAAGAGTATCATCAACATAAGCTCTATATAACTCTTCACCAATAGAAACTATATCATAACCAGCAAGACCAAAATAGGTCATTCCCCGATTTATCTGACACTCTTCTGATGTAAAATAGCTCTCTACTTCACAACCATCTAATTCATTTAGTGCTTTCTGAAAGTTCCCATCATCAATAGCTTGTAAAATTTCGTGTCTCTTACTACTATCTGTATCTGTTTCACAAGATATAAAAAGTAGCGGGAGAATTGAGAATATCCACTTCATAAATTTCCTTTATTTTATTACTTTTGAAGATTTAGAGGAGTGACTAAAGAAGTTCTATTTAGCCACTCTAAAAATTTAATAATCCATTACAAGTCTAAAACCTGTATCGTTCATTTTTACAGTTGGAGGGTAGCCAGTTCGAATAGAGAGTCTCATACTGTTTTCTTCATCGTTCCAAGAACCGCCTCTGACAACTCTAGCTTCACCTTTTATACTATAAGGAGTTCCATCATTTGTGGCATTATCGTAATTTTCAACATACCAATCTTGACACCACTCCCAAACATTTCCAATCATATCATGAACATTCCACATATTTGGAAGTTTCTGTCCAACAGGTTGAATTGTCTCGTTTGAGTTTGCCCAATACCAACCATATCTCTTCAAATCTTTTGTGCTATCTCCAAAAAAGAAGCGGTCTTCACTACCAGCTCTAGCTACAAACTCCCATTCAGCTTCTGTTGGAAGTCGATAATTGTCACCTGTTTTTCCACTCAGCCATTGAGCATAAGCTGTTGCATCTTCAAAACTGACATTTATTACAGGATTTTCTCTGCGTCCAAAACCACCATCATCTGGCAATGGTCTACCTGTATCTTTTGCAAATTTATCATACTCGTTAAATGTAACTTCATACTTTCCAATGAAAAATTCATAATTTATATTTACAGCATGAATTGGTCTTTCACTACTATCTCCAACACCAATAGCATCACCCATGACAAATTTTCCTTTTGAAATAAGCACCATTGCAGGAACAGTGTAGTCACCTCTATTTTCACTTTCCATCTCAATTAGACCATCAATAACAGAAACTGGAATAAAAGTTTCAACAAGAGGTTTAATTTTATCCTCTTTTATAGGCTCTTCCTGTGGAGCTGGAATTTCAACAACTTCTTCTTGAAAAGAGCAACTTGAAAAGAGAAACAGAAGTGGTAAAAAGATATATTGCATAAAATATCCTCAAAGATTTTTCTGAATTCTATCCAATTATAAGAAGTCTATTTTTTATAATATCTCTTTTCAAGAAATCCTGTATCAACTAAAATTTCAATTATCTCTTTAAAAACAGGAACTGCTGTTTGAGATGCGAAGTAAACAGTTTGAGGTTCAACAACTGTTACTCCAATTGTATATTTTCTCTTTTTCCCATTTACAAATCCAAAGAATGATGAGTGATACTCATTTATATATCCACTACCTTTTGCAATGTGTGCTGTACCAGTTTTACCACCTATTTCAAGTCCCAATATATCTGTACCCTGTCCAGTACCTTTTTTTACTGTTTGAACAAGAATATTTTTCATCTTTCTACTAGTTGAAACAGAAAGTACCTGTTTATTTTCTGGAATTGTGTACTCTCTTTCAGGAGCTTCAATCTTTCCGTCAGGATGTTTTATATATGCAACAAGTTTTGGAGAGACTATCTTTCCATCGTTATTAAATATATTAAATGCTTTAAGAAGTTGGGAGAAATTTGTTAAAAAGCCGTGTCCAAAAGATGCTGTTGCTCTATACACTTTACTTTTCAACTCTTGAATAGTATTCAATCTTCCAGGGTTCTCTTTTGAGACTTCTAAACCACTACTAAGACCCAAGCCAAACTGTTTAAGACCATTATGGAAATCTACTGGAGCATAATTTTCTGTAATTTTTATCATTCCAATATTGCTTGAGTGAATAATTATCTCTTCAGCAGGAACATTTTTCATTTTATGTTCATCAGTGATAACTTTTCGTCCAACCTTATATCTACCATTTTCACAATTTACATATTGACCTCTTCTTATCATCTTTTTGTCAAGAAGTAGAGCATAAACTATCGGTTTTACAACTGAACCAGGTTCAAAAATATACTCAGCAGATTTGACTTGAAGGTAACCAATTTCCTCACTTTTAAGCCTACTTCTAATAAATCTGTTGCTTGTTGCCATTGAAAGAACTTTACCTGTTTCACTCTCTATAACACCACTCATTATCTCTTTTGCTTCAAATTTCTCTTTAAATTTGTCAAGCATAATTTCAATTTTTCTTTGAAGTTCTAAATTGATATTTAGGTGTATATCTGAACCATCTTCTGGAAATCTTTTTCGTAAATTGCTATTTAGAATTACATCACCCCTTGCATCTTTACTACCTAAAAGATAACCATCTTCCCCAGGTTTTAGATACTCCTCAAATCTTCGCTCAATACCTTTTACACCTTTAACTTGAGTATATCTATTCTCTTCATATTTATTTGTATAGCCTATAACAGGTGTAACAGAGTTTCCATAAGGATAGTTTCTTTTCGCTCCACTTTCATAAATACTCAAACCATGAAATACACTTCGACCTCGTCTATCTTTATGTCTAGTAAGAATTTTCAAACTTGTAAATTCGCGAGAAAGCTCTTTTATATTTTGATACTGTTGAAAAGTCAAATTCTTTGCTAAAACAACATGACCATTTCGACTACTGATTTTTCTTAAAATATCTCCCTCTGCTTCCCCACTATAGAGAGAGAACATTCTTGCAAAGAGATTTCTATTTTCGACTGGTATCTCTTTAGTATTTACTTCCGCTGTATAAGATTTTGTTGTGTATGCAAGATGGTAGCCATCAGCACTAACAATAGAGCCTCTTTTTGATTTTTCTCGAACTTTTCGAACTGTATTTGTCTCATTTTCAATTTTTCCTAAACCGACAGAACCGTATCTTACAAGAACTATTCCAAGAAGGAATAGAAAAAAAATATATATAACTACAACTTTATTTGAGTTACTATTCATTCAGATAATCATAGTGAAAGAGAAATCCAAAAGAGAAAGATAAATAATCTTTTAATTCAAATTCTGAAGTTGAAATCGTACCAATATTTAATTCATAACCTCCACTATTTTGAATAGAGTTGCTTTGGAACATCGGTAGTGTGTATCCTACTTCTCCAAAAAGTTCTAGGTTTGGAGAGAAAGAGTAGCCAACTCCAGCTTTTGGTCTTAAGTAGTGAGATATATTTATTAGATATCCATCTCCATAATGTTCACCACCTAAATTATTTTTATAAACTTGGTTAAAGAAGAATATCTTATATTTTGAATATCGACTTCCAAAATCTCCACCAGCCGTAAAATAGAGTGGTGAAAAGAGATAGTATCTATACTCCAATCCAATTTCATATCCGTAAAGATATTCAAAGTCGGCATCAAGAAGATATCCTATTGCAGTTCCAGAAACAGTTTCAAAACCTGTGTAGAGAGAAGCAGTTATCCAAAATTCAGAAACTATTTTCCAATCTAAGAAGTTCGCAATATCGGCTTTTCCAGTTAAAGCAAGAGTTGTACCATCGATATCAAAGTAGTCATATCCAAAATAGGTTACACTAGAATAGTATTTTCGAAGTTCAATTCCAAAGAGATAGCCACTCCAATCATAAGGAGATATGAAAGTTTCGGGAGCAACCTCATCAGCAGAGAGAAGTTTA
Source organism: Candidatus Thiovulum imperiosus (assembly GCA_024281175.1). Classification (GTDB taxonomy): domain Bacteria; phylum Campylobacterota; class Campylobacteria; order Campylobacterales; family Thiovulaceae; genus Thiovulum_A; species Thiovulum_A imperiosus. The sequence continues at coordinate 23,984 of JAMJTW010000028.1, read as the reverse complement.
GTTTCATAAGTTGAACTATTTCTATCTTTGTCATAAATTTTTCCCCAACCTAAATACTCTTTCTCGTTGTTATAAAAGTATAGTGGTGTATCTATTGCTATATTTTCTGATGAGGTGAAATAAGCAACTCTACCTTCAATATCTTCAACTTGTTGAAAAACTTTGAAATCCTCTAAATCTCTTATCTTTAAAAGTGCATTTTTATAAGCCTTTCCAAAAGATTTAGAAACATTCTCTTTTAACAACTCTTCTCCATCTCTCTTTTTTGGAATTTCCTGAAACTCACTATCAAAATAGTTTATCCCATAAACATAAGAGAATGTATCACTATCATCTATCTCAAAACTCTCTCCTACAAAATCTCCAAAGTGTAAAAAACCTCTAGCTGTATCATACTTAAAAAGAGAGACTCTTAAAATAGTGTTTAGTTTTAATTCAAGTTTATATCCACCATCTTTCCGACTTCCTATTATGTAAAACTCCCCTTCCAACTTCTCAAGATATGGAACTAATAGATAAGTTCTATTCAAAACTCTAGTTCTTGCACTCTGATCTAGTTTCAAATTTCCAGAAACTTTTGTTGAAAGAGAATCGATAAGAAGTTTCTTAGTTGGATTTTTAAATCCATCTCGATTTATGTAATTTAAAATTGCACTTTTGAAAACTTCTCCTGAAATAGGTTCTCGAAATATACTTTCTCGTTTCTCAACAACTCCTGAAAAACTTCTCTCTTTGATTTCAAAAAGTAGCGTATCACCTATCTGTTTAATGTAGTCAAACTCTGAATTTAGAAAATCTTTTTCAACTTCCTCTTTTGTAGTTTTTAAAACTCTTTTTGGAACAGAGATTGTCCATGCTTTATCTTGAGAACAACGACCCACACAATCATAAATAGGTAATGATATAGAAGTCTCTCCAGTTCCAACTGCATCAAGAGATATAACAGTTACTTTTTGAGATTCTTCAGCTCCACCCCAAACTAAACTGGAAGAGAGAATCAAAACAAGAGACCAAATTTTCATAATAAACTCTCCAAATTTTTTAAAACATTATATTCAAAAATTTTTAATTCACATCGACTAAAAATTGGGACTGACCAAATAGAGTATTTTTATGCTTTAATAACTTATATGTCATTTCGAACCCTTTAGGGTGAGAAATCTTTTACATCACTTCGAGTAAAACGATAAGTTTCCAAGATTTCTCAATCGCTACGCTCATATCGAAATGACAAGAGAGACAGAAGCCTATTTAGTCAGTCCTTAAAAATTAGTATAAAATAAATTTTTTTGAAAAAAAGGATAAGAATGAATTCAGTTCAAGATATTTTGAATATTTTAAATGAGATAGCTCCTTTCTCATTTCAGGAGAGTTGGGACAATTCTGGAGTTCAAGTTGGTTCTCTGAAAGAGGAGTTCTCAAAGATGTATATTGGTTTAGAAATTGATGATACTGTTTTAGAAAATAGTGAAGAGAACTCTCTAATTTTGACTCATCACCCTCTAATTTTTGGAGGTTTAAAAAAGTTGAATTGGGAAACTTATCCATCAAATCTTATACAGAAAGCTATTCAGAAAAATTTAAAAATAATCTCTCTTCACACAAATTATGATAAGTTTGTTTTGAATAGATTTGTTTTAAAAGAGATTTTAGGTTTTGAAGAGAGTGGTAAGATAGGAGACTTTGTATTGGTATCAGAGATAGATATGGAGCTAGAAGAGTTTCTAAAAGTTGTAAAAGAGAAATTTAAATTGGAAATTCTAACTGCTTCAAAGCATCTTCCAAAAAGAGTTTCTAAAATAGCTTTAACAACAGGTTCTGGAGGTTCTCTTCTCTCTGAAATTGGAAATAGTGTCGATATTTTTCTAACTGGCGATTTGAAATATCATACTTTTATGGAGGCAAAGTCAATAGGTTTAGGTGTTTTAGATATAGGACACTATAATAGTGAAATATTTTTTGGGGAATCTCTTCAAAAAGAACTCGAAAAATTTGGAATCGAAACAGAAATTTTAAATTCTGAAAATCCAATTTCTATAATTTAAGGAAAAAAATGGCAACAACTGCACAAAATATAAAATCGGCTTCAGTTGAAACAGCAAGTCAAATCAAGAAAATTGAGCAAGTTACAAAAGATTTAAAAAAAATGTTTGATGGTATTGATAAACATGAAGAAGCTCTGACTTCTCTTGTTGCAGATATAGATTTGAAAAAATCTGAGTTGGCAAATCTTTCCGAAGAGTACAGTAATAAGATAAGGCAATTTGAGATAGATTTCAACTTAAAAGTTCAAGAAAAAGAGGGTGAGATTCTTACAAAACTTCTTGAAACTCGAAAAATGAGTGGAGTTGATACAGAAGAGTATAAATCTCTTGTTCAAAAGTTAGAAAGTGCTGAAAATAGCGAAACTGAAGCTGTCAAAAAAGCTGTTGAAGAGAGTAGTAAAACTTTAAAAGATGCTCATTTTATTGAGATGAACAAAGTAAAATCGGAATTTGAAGTAAAATCGGCAACAACAGAAGCTGAAAATAGTTCTTTGAAAGAGAGAATTGAATTTTTAAATGAGACTATTGCTGAGTTGAGAGAGACAATTAAAGCTGAAAGAGAAGCGAGAGTTCAGATTGAGAAAGATAGAGCACAGCCACAATTTACAATAGGAAATACGAACAAGTAGATTACTTATTTACTTTCTGAAGATACTGCTGTATAAGATAGATTTCTCTTTTAGAGAGTCTATACTTTGGCATAAATCTCTGATTTTTTGAAAAGGCATCAAGAAATCTTTGTAAGCTAAGTTTGTATATCGGTTTTACAAATATTTTCTTTCTGTACCTTTTTCCACTATAACTTCTATATACATAATCATAAGAGTAACTTTTTCTTCCATTTACTCCATGACATATTGCACAAGATATACCTCTTGGTTCAAAATAGAGCATTTCAGCGTACTCTTCATTTGTAATAAAAAGATTTGAGCTATTATTTTCTGAAAACAGAGAGTTTGTTAAAAGTAGGAAAAGAATAAATCTTTTCAAATTCAAATTTCCTTTATAAGCTGAAAATATTTGTTATCATAACAGAAAGTTTAAAGGCTCAAAATCTCAATGATTTTACTCAATGGAAAAAGTTTAGCAAACGAAATAAAAGATAATTTAAAAGAGGAAATCTCTTCTTACCATAGAAAAATAGGGTTAGCTGTTGTTTTAGTCGGGGAGGATCAAGCCAGTCATCTTTATGTTTCTATGAAAAAAAAAGCTACTGAATATGTTGGAATGGAGTCAATATCTCTACAATTTCCAGAAGATATTTCAGAAGAAAAACTTATTTCTGAAATAGAAAAATTGAATACTAATTCTAAAGTTGATGGAATTCTTGTTCAACTTCCACTACCAAATCATATTGATAGTAATAAAATATTAGAGATTGTATCTCCAGAAAAAGATGTAGACGGTTTTCACCCTTATAATGTTGGTGGAGTTCTTTCTGGACTTGACACATTCGCACCCTGTACACCAGTAGGAATGGTTGAACTTTTAGATAAATATGAGATAGATATTCAAGGCAAAAATGTAGTTGTTGTTGGAGCTAGTAATATAGTTGGAAAACCGATAGCTTCACTGCTTCTTAATAGAAATGCCACAGTTGAAATTTGTCATATTTACACAGAAAATTTGAAAGAACATACTTTAAAAGCTGATATATTAGTAGTAGCAGTTGGAAAAGCAAACCTCATCACCGCTGATATGGTAAAAGAGGGTGTTGTAATTTTAGATGTTGGAATAAATAAGGTTGGAAATAAGATAGTTGGAGATGTAGATTTTGATGCCGTTTCCAAAAAAGCATCTTACATAACTCCAGTTCCTGGTGGTGTTGGACCAATGACAATTGCTATGCTTCTCAAAAATACATTAAAATCAGCAAAAAGAAGAGATAGATGAAAAAAGCACTTTCACTTTTAGGTAAATTCTACTACTGGACAACAACTTGGAAAGGGGCAATCGTCATTGTTCTTTTCACAATATTTTTTATTGCTCAATCTTTTGTAATTCCAAGTGGTTCAATGAAGAGAACTCTACTTGTTGGTGATTACCTCTTTGTAAAGAAGTTTGCTTATGGCATTGCCACTCCTCACATTCCTTGGTTAGAAATTCCTCTCATTCCTGGAGTTGGTCTTAAACTTATTGATGGAGATAGACCAGAGAGAGGTGATATTGTTGTTTTTAGAAAACCTGGAGATGAGCAAGTTCACTTTGTTAAAAGATGTGTAGCAGTTAGTGGAGATATGATAATGTTTGTGGAGAAGAATTTATATCTTAGACCTTTTGCTGGAGACCCATATATAAAAGAGAACTATCCAGAAGATAAAATTGTAACTATCTCTGGACAACTCTGGGTTCAAAATCCATATAAAGGAGTCTATCCAGGTGTTCATCATGATGATGAGGTTGTTTACAATGGTGAAAATAGACAACTATTTTACATGCCTCCAACAAGAATAGAAGATGACCACTTTTTTATGGTTGGAGACAATCGAGACCATTCACACGATAGCCGTTTCTGGGGCAGTGTACCTTATGAAAATATAGAGGGAACTCCTTGGGCTATCTACTTTTCATTAGATGAAAATTATACTGTTCGATGGGATAGAATGTTTAGAAATATTGATACTCTTCAGATGGAAGTTGGGAATTGAACCACTCTATACTAGATAGGTTTATCAAAACATTTAGAGAACTTCTTTTACATAATCATGACTCACTTGAGTTTCGTGCAAAAATTTATACTATTATGATAATGGCTACTGGAGAGTTTGAAGAGTGTGAAATTAAAAAGTTGGAAGAGATAGCGTCTGAAATATATTCAGACTCTATTTCTCGCCAAAAATCCCTAATTCTAGTAGTTGAAGAGTATATAAGTAAAGTTAAAGAGCCAAATGGCTTGGGTGTTGATGAACTTATCTATGATATTGAAAAGAATTTAAAATTCAAAAACAGATTTGCTAAGAAAATAAATTTAGAACATCTTGAAGAACTTAGAAACTGTACTGATGAAGAAGAGAATAGAGTTTATCAGCAGAGAGTTATAGAGTTTTTACAAAGACTAAAAAATAGCTATTTAGAAAGAGTCTAAAAAGAGGAGACGACCAAATAGGTTTCTACCTCTCTTGTCATTTAGTGAAACTTCGTTTTCGACATGAGCGAAGTGATTAAGAAATCTTGAAAACTTATCATTTTACTAAATAAAAGATTTCTCACCCAAAAGGGTTCGAAATAACATAAAAGACTCTTATAACTTAATGAAGTCTTGTTGTAATTAGAAATGAAGACTCTTCAATACCGTCTTTAACTTTTTGTAAACTACTCTCTCCCTCTTCAAGAGTTGCAAAAGGACCAACAAGAACTCTAGTTATCTCTTTTCCACTTGAAGTTATGTAAGTATCTATGTAGTAGTCAAAACCTAAATCTTTAATTTTCTGAAGATATTTCTCATTTGGCTGATTTTTTAAGAAAGTTCCAGTTTGAATGTAGTGTCTTTTAATTTCAACTAAAGCTCTAGGATGCTCTACGGTTGGAGTATTTTCAAGAGAAGGTGTTGGGGCTGGAAGCATTGGGTCTGGAATAGTTGGTAGTGAAGGTAACTCTTCTTCAACAACTATATCATTGCCATCTTCAACAATTTCAACAGGTTCAACACTATCAATAGGTTCAATAAAACCATCATTACTATCTTCTTCTAAGACAACTTCTTCATCGACCTCTTCCTCAATAGGCTCTAACCCATCGGCTGGAGAGTCCATAAAAAACGGTTCACTATCATCTTCTATAAATTCTGTTGCGATATTATCGCTAATTTCATCTTCAGATGTGAAAGAAGATATGACAACAAATAGTATTACTAAAATAACAGCTGCAATAATTGCAACAAAGAGTATTTTCTTTGTTTTTTCACCATTCTCATTTTCACTATCAAAACTTGCGATATCGCTTAAACTCTCTTCACTATACTTATTATCTTTCATTTAAAAACCCCTTTGTAGTTTTTATAAGTGTTTAGACCAAGAAGCACCCCGCTCTTTAGCATAGACTTCATAAGGAAGTATCAAAATATTGAATTCAGGTGGTAAGTCTGGATTTGGAAACATCTTCCACTGTTTTGGCATTCGCGAACCAAGTTTCATAGAAAGAGTCTTTCCAAGTTGATACGCTTCAGCAAGAGTTGTGTGTCCTTTGTGGACATAAAGATGGAGGTGTCCTCTTGTTCTAGTCTCAAAAGCAGTAAAATTTATAAATCCCTCTTCTCTCAACATAAGCTGAGCTCGATGATAAAATCTTTGAGGGTCTGTTCCATTATAATCAAAAACTATATTTTCAACTTTACTCATTTTGTTAGCCAATTGATGTGCAACAACTATCTCTTTATTAAGATGCTGTTTTATAACTTGCTGTGTTAGGTTCTTATCAACTTTACGAAATTTATCAAAGAACGTTCTGTTATTATAACTTATTTTATTAACCGTCGCTCTCTCTTTTACATAGTATGGCTTGTTTACAATTTTTATTAATTTTAAATCCATAGGAGTCATACGAAGCACCTATCCTCAATAGTAATTTTTATTTTTACATTCTAGCTAAATTCAATATCTTAAACAAAAACTTTTATATGAAACGATAAGTTTCCAAGATTTCTCAATCACTTTGTTCATATCAAAAACGAATTTGTAATTTCCATTTCTTGAAATCATAGTTCTAGTTTAGAATTATCATTTGAGCCAAGCCAAGAAAAACAAAAAAGCCAAAAATATCCGTAGCGGTTGTAAGTAAAACAGTGCTTCCAATTGCAGGGTCTATTCCAAACTTTTTCAGAATAAGAGGAATTGCTGAACCAAAAAAACCAGCAATAAAAAGGTTTACAACCATAGCAACTCCGATGACAAGACCTAAAAGCTCTTCTCCAAACCAGATATAAGTGATTATAGATATAAGAATGGCGAATATAAATCCATTTATGAGAGAGATAATCACCTCTTTTTTAATTGTCTCTATTCCATCTTCAAACTCAATTTCATCTAAAGCAATTTGTCGAACAACAACTGTAAGAGTTTGAGTTCCAGCATTTCCTCCCATTGAAGCGACAATAGGCATTAAAATAGCTAATGGAATTAGGGCTTGGAGAGTTGTATCAAAAATACCGATAACAAGGGAAGCTAGAATTGCTGTAAGTAAATTTAAACCCAACCAGTAGACTCTATTTCTAACTATTTCAGATAGTTTTTTGTCATCTTCAACCTCATCAACTCCAGCCATATTGTAGACTTGTTCAGTTGTAATATCTTCAGCAATTTCTAAAACATCATCAGAAGTAATTCGACCAACTATCTTGTTCTTATCATTTACAACTGGAATTGCTTGAAGGTTGTAATCTTCAAATGTTTTATAAACAGTTTTGATATTGTCTCTTAAATTGACTGTTACTTGTGTCTCTCTAAACTCCATTAAAATATCTGAAAGTAGCTCTCTTCGACTTCGTATCAAAAGTTCATCAATTTTTATAGTTCCTATAAATTCAAATTGACTATTCACAATATAAAGTTGATAAACTTCAAGAAGTTCTCCACTACTTTTCAATCTTTTCAGTCTCTCTACAGCTTGAGCCACAGTTTCAATATGAAAAGCGTAAAAGAACTCTGTTTGCATCCATGCACCAGCTTCATACTCATCATATTTTCTAAGAACTTCTATTTCAGCTTTATTTCCTCTATTGAGAGAAGAGAGAACCTCTATCGACTTATCTTCATCTATGAACTCAATAGCATGAATTAAATCTGTTGCATCATCAGACTCAAGTTTTTCTACCGCTTTTGCAAGTTCTTCAGAAGGAAAATTCTCTATTAGTAGAGTTCTAATTTTCTCTGAAGCTTCAAGAATAATCTCTCCTAAAAAAGAGCTATCTATTCTATTTGCACTATATATAAACTCTTCATATCCAAATTTCTTATTTATATATTTTAAAACATAAGCTATTTCACTTGAGTGAAGAGTCGTATTTTTAGGGTTTTCAATCCACTCTTCAAAAAGTGGTTTTAATTCTTTAAATCTCTTTTTCATTTTTTAGAAATCAACACAATTGTTGTATCATCTTCTAAATCTATATACTCTAACTTATTGAATATATCTTTACTATACTCTTTCTGTATCAACATCTTTTCTAAATCTATTGTCAAATTTTGAGTATCTTCAATAAGACCATCTGTAAAAATTAGAAATCTTTTAAAATCTTGAAGTTCAATAGTTGTAACAGAGAAGTCAAAAGCAAAATTCATAAAAGGGATATTATTTGCTTTTGCTGAAATAATTTCATTTCCATCAAGTATCATTGGTGCATACATTCCAGCAACTATATATTCAACCCTACTAAAATTTGCTGAAAACCAGAAAAATCCGCAAGTTAGTTGCTCTTCATCTGTCAGAATATATTGAACATTATTCATTATAGTATGCATAAGTTCACTAAAATTATTTGTATTTTTTATCTGATGTTGAATAATTGCTGAAATAGAGTAAGCAGTTAAAGATGGTCCTATTCCGTGTCCCATTGCATCAACTATATAAACAAGAATATCTCCATTATTTGCTTGAAGAATTGAGTAGCTATCTCCTGATAAAATATCAGATGGTTGGTAAAATATATCAATATCAAAAAGAGGATTTTCTAAATTGTCAAAATCATTTTTTATAACTGTTTTCTGTTTCTGATACGCTTTCTCTTGTTCTTCAAAATAGTATTTTGCTAAATTTGATATATCCCTCATTTTTACAGTTTGAGAGATAAAAATAGAGAGTATTTGAAGAACATCTTCAACACTTCTTGAAAAGCTCTGAACCTCATCATGAAGATTTAAAGTCTGAATTATAATAGAGTGTCCGCACTCTTTACACTCTATTTTGTGGAGCATTGTATTTGCTATCTCTTTATGGGAGATAAGCTCCATCTCTTTTATAAAACCTAAATGTTCACTTTTTGTTAAATAGACATCAGTAGATTTATAAAATAGAGGTTCAATTCTATCTTTTTCAAGATAAATTTGTCTACTTTCATTTAAACTCCAAAATGTTGTTCTATCTTCACTCTCAAACCATACGATAACACTATCTGCATTTAATAAGTTTTTAGCAAAAACAGTGACATTTTCTATCTTCTCTAAAATATTATAATCTTTCACATCTTTTAAAAGGTAATCTGTAATTAAGTTTTCCACCATCTAGGATTATCTCTCCAATATACCTTTATAGTAACTCTCAAAATTTCTAATTTCTTCTACACCTTCACCAAACCAATTGGCTTCTATTTTTTTAATTCGACTATAAAATGGCTTCTGAATAGATTTTCCAACAGAGAGTATTATCTTCTTCTCTTCAATTTCCTTCATACTTAAGCAGTCTACTACTTTCACACTCTCTTTAAAACCAATATATATTAGTCCAATAGAGTGTTCTTTACAAAGATATTGAAAGTCCTCAAGCAATGGAGATGTATGACCAATACTATTTAAAGTAGCTGTAAAGATATCAGGGTGCACCCACTCTCTCTTGAAACTTCTTCTAATTGTGTTGTAATCATCAAAATTTTTTGCGAGAATAGAAGCTCTTTTGTAATTGTTTTCAAAAATTACTTTATCTCCAACTTGAGGAGTCCAATTTCCATAAGGTAAAGAGTCTTGAATTAGAGTCTTAAATTTTGAAAATTGTACTTTCCCATTTTTTGAAGTGACTTCACAGTAGGAGACAATAGCTTCAAAATTTTCATCTATCTTTTTTATAACAATACCTGTACTTCCTTTTGGAAGAATGTGTCTAATTTTGCCACTATTTCCAAAAACTGACACTATCTCTGTTTCAAAGCTGATGAGGTAAGAGGAAAGAAGTAGAAATATAGATATAAATTTCACTATTTATTCCTAAAGATAGTCATATTGTTATCCATAGAGTTATAAGAGACAAATTTATACCAACCATTCTGTTGCAAATAGAAACTTGTATAGCTTTTGTCAAAGATAGATTTGAGAGGTGCTAAAAGAAGCAGATTGTATAAATCTTTAGTTGGAGTAACACCATAAAGAGTTAATTTTTCACTCTCTAATTCAACTTTTGAAAGTGTAATTTTATCAGGAACCATTTCCAATAAATTTTGAATAGAAGTTAAGAAGAAGATATTTTTCTTATGAATTTCTTCGCTTTTTTGAATACTATTTTCAATTATCTCTATGTCCTCATCAACTTTTGATGTCTGATACTCAACCTGTTTTATTTTATGTTCATAAGCTAACTTATTTTGCTCAAAAGTATCTATTTTAAAAGATAGATATAAAATTACTCCAATGACAAATAGAAATATAACTCCAAAGAAAGAGAGAACAAGTCCAACTTCAGAAGAGATAATAGATTTTTTTCGTGCCTCAATATAACTATATTTCATGTTCAACCTCCTCTCTTACAAGTTCAACTATCAATTCTGCTATCTCTATCATTATCTTCTCAGTTGGAAAACTTAGCTCATCTTCAACTCGTTTGATAAAACTTGTACTAATATGCATACTTGAAATAAGATAACAACTCTCTATAAAATCTGACTGATAAAGAGAGTTATTGTAAAATTCATTTACACTTTTTTTAATAACTTGATATATAAATTTATAGTTTATATCATTTGTATCTGTATCTACACTTACAGACTCTTCCTCTTCTAAAAAATCATCGTCCTCATGAAATGATTTGTCAAAATCGACTTCTGTTTCTAAACTTCTATCTTCTTGGAGTCTATATTTATCATCTTCCATATTTAAAATTTCAATGTCTGTTATCTCTTCTTCAAGAGCATCTTTACCATCTTGAGATGGCATAAAATCATTTAAATCATCTAAATTCCCCAAGTCCATCTCATCTTCAAAATAGTCACTACTTGTCTGATTTTTTCGACGCTCTCTGCTCTCAATATTTCTATTTAACTCTTCTTCTGTTGCTACTTCAAAATTCTCATTTTCAATCTCGATTTTAGAATCTTCAATATAAATTTCGTTTGAGTCTGTATCTGTAATATGTTTTCCATAGAGCATTCTTTCTCCATCAAAAACAGTGAAAATTACTAAATTTCTTTCAACAATAACAAATGCAGCAGTATTTTGAATAAGTTTGTTTCTCTTTTGAGCAACTATTGGAAGAAAGAAAGGGGAAAAAAGATAATCAAAACCAATAGCTTTAAATTTATTTTGAAAAGAGAGATTGTTACTCATTAGTGAGTAGACACTCCAATTATCTCTATAATTATGAAAGATGATATCATCAAACTCTTCATACTCTTCAATTTCACTATAATTCAGATATTCACTCTCTTTGGTTGTTGGAATTGCTCCTTGAAAATCTGAGTTATCAAGAAAACCTATATATGTAACGATAGTTTCTGTTTGAAGTCTTTCAAGAAGTTTGAAGAGTAAATCCTCATCTCTTTCCTTGTTGTAACTATAGTTTTCACTACTCCATACACCTGACGAAGTTACTCGCTGAGTAGATACAAAATATGTGTCTCCATTCAACCATATTCCCACAAAACGCTTCGGAAAAAACCTCTCTAAAAACTTTAATTTCATTCTATCTGGCACGGAGGGAGTGCCTACCTCCTATCGAAATATTAAATGTAAGGATAACTAAAATTAAATTTTTTTGCTAATTCCCGAAATGGAAATAGTCTTGAATAAAATCTATATTCCTAAAATATCTCTCAAGTTTCCAACTGGTGAAAAACGGTTTTGGAAAATATTCAAACCTTTCATATGGCACTCTCGACAACTTTCGATTACTCTATGCTCAACTATTTCAAATGAAATATTTTCAATTTTATGACACTCAAAGCAGTCAGCACCACAGGCCGCAACTCCACCTCCAAGATGGCAATTTTTACAACTCAGCATTGGTTTATGATTTGAGTCTAAATTTTCTAAAAGTTGTGGATGACAACTAAAGCAATCACCATTACATGCAAAAAGAGGTGATAGTAAGAGTAGGAATAGAAGTTTTTTCATATTTGTTCTTTGTCTGAATTTTTATTGAGCAATAATATCCAAAAATGTTTGAACCTTTTGGGTAAGAAATCTATGATTTTTATGATGTATTTAGAAGTAAATTTGATATGATAGAATTCCTGAAAATTTATTTCAAAAGGTGTGTTCTTTATGGCTGAAGAGACAGAACAGCAAGAAGAGAAAAAAGAGAAAAAGAGTAATCTGCTACTTATTATTATTGCAGGAGTATTTTTATTAATTCTTGTAGTTGGTGGGTTATTAGCTTTTGTTTTATCTGGTGGAAGTAATGAAGAGCAAGAGATGATGCAAAATGGCTCTACAACAGTTGGTGCTGGTGGAGGTGAAACTCAATCTTTTGCACAAAGTAGAAGAAAAAGTAGTATAAATGTTGGTCCTATGTTTGAGATGGAGACATTTATCGTAAATTTAAAAAGTGAGAATGGTAGAAGATACCTTAAAATTAGAGTAAATCTTGAGTTAGAAGATTTAGATTTACAAGAAGAAGTTACTCAGAAAATTCCTGTTATTCGAGATATTGTTATAAGAATTGCAAGTTCTCGAACTTTAGAAGAGATTTCTACTGAGCAGGGGAAAGATAAACTTAAAGACCAGATAGTTAGTGAAATAAATGGAAATCTAAAAGATGGAAAAATCAACAACATCTTTTTCACAGATTTTGTAATTCAGTAAAATTTTCCAAGCTCTGCTTGGAAACCTTAAGGATAATGTTGGATAAAAGAGACCTTGAAACTTTCGTATCTCTCTTAAATAGATGGAATAAAACTCACAATTTAACCAGAATGAGGAATTCGGAAATTTGGAGTTCAATTGAAGATGCACTCTTTCCAATTTCAAAAATAGAGTTCTCTACACTTCTTGATATTGGTAGTGGTGCTGGTTTTCCTGCAATTCCAATTGCCATAGAGAATAGAGATAAAAAGGTGATTTTAGTAGAGCCGATAAAAAAGAAGAGCAGTTTTCTACACTATGTGAAAAGTGAACTAGAGTTGAAAAATGTTGAGATATACTCAAAAAGAGTTGAAGAGCTTAATATAAAAAAAGTAGACCTAATTACATCAAGAGCTGTTACAGTTAGTGAAACTCTAATTGAAATTTCAAAACATCTTTTGAAAGAAAATGGGAAGTTTCTTTTTTATAAAGGCTCAAATCTTCCCAAAGAGGTTGAGAAATTGGATATGAAATATGATGTTTTAAAAAGAGGTAATAGAAACTACCTAATTATAAAATCCCAAAATGGTCTATAAAATTTTGACCAACATTTATCACACCTCTTTTTTGTAAATCTTCAATAACATCTCTATCACAAACTACATCATCAGGCCACTCTCGAGAGAAGTTTTCGTCCAACTCTCTATTTTTATTTGTAGCATCAATTGCGTAAAAATTTCTATCGATATAGATATCTCGCTTTGCATCTATGTTGTTTACAACTCTCCAGAGAAGCATATAAGGATTTTCAATTGAGTTATTCTCATCATCAACTATTACTAAAATTCTTATAAATTCTCGATAGTCTCCAAGAATTGGTAGCTTTTCTCTCAGACCGCATTTCTTATTTACAGAAATTACTGTAATTGGATTTTGGGTTTCTGGAAAGTATGTCTTGACACCAGTAATATGAACGGCACAGCCATTACAAGCTACTCGTAACTTTTTGAGAAGAAAATCATCAGGAATAGGATTTAATCTTGGTAATTTCACCTCATCACCAGTAGCATCTATTCCAAGTTTGCCTCCAACCAATTTTTCTGAAGAGGAGTGGTCAAGAGCATCAAGAATTCCAGTAGAAATTAGAAGTCTATCTTCACTAATTCTATTTAAGATATAGGGAATTATCTCTTTTGGACTTTCTAAATGAGGTGCATTCTCATCTACAAAAATAGCATGTTTTACAAAACTCATCTGACCAACACCCCAAAATGCGTGCATAAATTGTTGAGCATGTCCTTTATATTGAACTCTCATTTTTCCTAAAATAAGATTGTGAAATACCCCATTTTCAGGCATTGAATAGTCGATGAGGTCTGGTGCTGTTGTTTGAAGTAGAGGTAAGAAAATTCTCTCTGTTGCCCAACCCATATACTTATCTTCAATTGGTGGTTTTCCAACAACCGTAGCATAGTAGATAGGGTTCTCTTTCACCCAAATATCTGTCACTTCCATCTCTGGATACTCTTCTTCTAAAGTGTAATATCCTGTGTGGTCTCCAAAAGGTCCTTCAACTTGTAACTTATCTACATCTACAAGACCATTGATTATAATATCTCCATCTTCAGGAACAAAATTTGTATTTGACTCAATAAGTTGTGCATTCCTCTTTTTAACAAAACCGTAAAGAAGCAACTCATTGACTCCATAAGGCATTGGTGCAGTTGCTACCCAAGTGTATAGAGGGTCACCTCCAACTACAACTGTAACAGGCATCTTCTTATTAGCATCACTATACTCTTTAAAAAATTTTGAAGTATCTTTGTGAATTTGCCAATGCATTCCTAAGTGAGTCTTATCGTAAACTTGAAGTCGATACATACCAACATTAGAGACCTCTCCATTTAAAGAGTGTGCATAAACTTGCCCCATTGTTATAAACTTTCCACCATCTCCAGACCAAGTTTTTAAAATTGGAAGCCTTTCTAAATCTAAATGAAACTCTTTATGCGTTTTACTTATATCTCTACTCTTTCTCTTTGGAAATACAGATTTCAGAGAAAATAGGTCTTTTAAAAACTCAACTTTCTCGCCAAATGCACTTGGAGGTTTCATCTTTAAAAGTTTCTCTATCTCTTTTCCAATCTCATCAGGAGTTCTTTGAAAAAAGAGTTCTATAAGTTCATTTGAACCAAAAAGATTCATTAAAACTGGAATCTCATATTTGATTCCAAGTTTTTTATCTATTGGATTTGTAAATAATAAAACTTTTGGATTTACTTTTTTGATTTCAACATAAGCGACATGAGGTATCTCCAAGTTCACATCTAATTCATCATCAATAATTTGCAAATACCCTTTTGAATCCAGAAGCTGTAACAGTTTTGAAGTTTCTAATATATTCAATTTTTTTCTTTCTATTTATAATTGAATATTGTATCAAAAGTGACTAAATAGAGTTTTGTTTCGATTTTTGGTGTAGTAAATTTGTTATTATTTCCGAAAAAAAGGAGAGTTTATGAACTCGATAATAGAAGGAATTGTTGATAAAACTGTTTATGGACACAAGAGTAGAACTCCAGCAAAATTGGATTTTATTCAGAGTGTAACAGGACTATTTTTGGCACTTTTTATGTGGGGTCATATGTTTTTTGTATCAACTATTTTAGTGAGCGAAGAATTTATGTATGATGTTACAAAATTTTTTGAAGGGTCATTTTTTGGGATAGAAGAACCTCTTATCGTTTCAGGATTTGTACTTTTAGTTACAATAGTTTTCATAGTTCATGCAACAGTTGCAATTAGAAAAATGCCCGTTAGTTATAGTAAATATAAGGCTTATCGTTCCCATATGAAGATGATGAAACATAGTGATACAAACTTATGGTTTATTCAAGCTGTTACAGGATTTGCACTACTCTTTTTGGGTTCAGTTCACCTCTATATAATATTAGTAAATCCTAGTGAAATTGGTCCTTGGGCTTCATCAGATAGAGTAGTTTCTGGAATGATGTGGTTGCTGTATATATTTCTACTTATTGCTGTTGAACTTCATGGAACAATAGGACTTTATCGACTCTCTGTGAAATGGATTTCATTTAAAAATAGAAATGTGAGAAGTAGAATAAAATTCCTATTTATAACACTTTTTACTTATTTCATAATCCACGGCTCAATGACTCTTTGGGCATATGCAGAAATTGGATTAAGAAATATTGAAAATGGTACTGTTGGAGAAAAGTACTTAAAATAGAAGTTGAAATTACGATTTATTGAGAAGGAGTAAATTATGAAAAAGAGTTTTTTAAAACTAATAGTATTAGCTACAACGGGTTTTGCCTCAGAATTTAATCAAACAGTTTTTGAAACAAATTCAGCTCAAGTATTAGCTATTTTTCTACCTGGAGGTTCTTCACAACTTGCTGGAAATTTAACAAATTTTGCAGATATAAATAGACTAAGTGAGAACTCATATCCAAACAGTTTTACAGTTACAGAAAATGGATTTTGGAAAGAAGCTGGTGGTAGTGATATGGAAGAGATGTTAGCTTCAAAACAGCTAACAGTAGTTAGAACAATATTTAGAGGAGAAGAGAGTAATACTCGTTCTCATGGAATTCAGATAGTTCAAAATCAGACAGGTTCTCTCAATGCAGAAAAAAGCGGTTTCTTTGCTGATATTTTGAATATTTTAAATCAAAATAGTGCAATTTCCGAAAGTGTTGTTCTTCCTGCTCTCTCTTTTACAGGCGGAACACCTATCATCTATCATAAAGGAGATTTGAACTTACCTTCATACCTAAACTTCTCAACTATTGATAGTAATTTAGACAATCCTTACTCAATGAGAAAAAATGGATATCTTGAAGATGGTGAAGATGAAATGCTTCAATCTCTTGCGGATAGAAGAAATTTAGAAACCGAAAATGCACTTTTTGAAAAAGCTAGTAGTAATTTTGTGATAAAAAGAGAGTTAGCCACTTTTGTTGATGATATTGCTGAAAAAGAGGTTTCTACATCATTTCCAAATACGATTTATGGAAATAGTATTAAAAGTGCTTTAAAAATGATGGTTCATAACAGCAATAGTAAATTAGGATTTATAGAATTTGGTGGCTGGGACGACCACTCTGGAGCAGTGAATAATTACAAAAGTAGAATGTATCAACTTTTTGAAGCTCTACACTCTGGAGTGGAGTATCTAAAAAGTGAGAGAAATAGAAAAATCTCAATTTGGGTTTTTACAGAGTTTGGAAGAAATGTAAATCTGAATGATAGTTTAGGTTGGGACCATGGAAATATTTTCAACTTATTTGTTCTTGGCAATAATCCAACATACTTGAAAATGGGCAAAATAGTTGGAGAGACAGAGATATTTAAACCTGAACTCTCTGGAAATCGAGTCTATATGAAACCTATTGAAAATTCTGAAAAATTTGAACCTTTCTCCATAGCCTCAACAATAGAGAAAATTTTTGGAATTGAAAATCCTCATCTCTTAACAGGAGAAATAGCTATAAAATCTATTCTTAAATAGGAATAAAACTACCGTCATTTCGAACTACTCGAGAAATCTTCCATGCTTTCAAGATTTCTCACCCTAAAAGGTTCGAAATGAGATTTAAACTACTACTCTCTTTAGAGAAATAGCCACTTAGTCACTCCCCTATTTCTGTTATGATTTCACCAATATAAAAATCAAGGGGATTGATGGAGTTTTTTACAAAAATATTGCTTTTTTTCCAGTTTATTTTTGGAAAGATTTTCGGAACTCAAAATGAGAGAGAGCTTAAGAGATATCGAAAGAGAGCGGAAGAGATAAACTCTCTTGAAGAGAGCTACTCAAAAATGAGTGATGATGAACTGAAAGAGAAATTTTCAGAATTGAAAGAGGCAGTAAAATCTGGAGTAAAGGTTTTAGATGAGGTTCTTCATGACTCTTTTGCTATAACAAGAGAAGTTAGTAAAAGAGTTTTAGGAATGAGACATCATGATGTCCAGCTTATTGGAGGAATGGTTCTTCATGATGGAAGAATTGCTGAAATGAAAACTGGAGAAGGGAAAACTCTTGTTGCTACTCTACCAATTATCTTAAACGCGATGAGTGGAAAAGGTGTTCATCTTGTAACAGTGAATGATTATCTTGCAAAGAGAGATGCTACGGAATTAGAACCACTTTACACTTTTTTAGGTTTCACAGTTGGAACTGTAACAGAGAAATTAGAAGATGATTTTGAGAAGAAACAGCAGTATGAAGCTGATATAACTTACGGAACGAACAACGAATTTGGTTTTGACTATCTTCGAGACAATATGAAATACTCAAAGAGTGAAATGGTTCAGAGAGAGCATAATTTTGTAATAGTTGATGAGGTCGATAGTATTCTAATTGATGAAGCTAGGACTCCTCTTATCATCTCTGGTCCAACAGACCGAAAACTTGATAACTATATAAGAGCTGATAAAGTTGCAAAACAGCTGGAAAAGGGTGAAAAAATACCACCTGCCAAAGCTGGAGAGAGTGAAGAACTTACAGGTGATTTTGTAGTTGATGAGAAAAATAGAAATGTGATGATTACAGAAGAGGGAATTGAGAAAGCTCAAGAACTTTTTGAAGTAGATAACTTATATAGTCCAGATAATGCAATTCTTTCACACCATCTTGACCAATCCCTAAAAGCAAATTATCTTTTTGAAAAAGATGTTGATTATGTTGTCAAAGAGGGAGCAATTGTAATTGTTGATGAATTTACAGGACGACTTTCAGATGGTAGGAGATACTCCGATGGACTTCACCAAGCACTTGAAGCGAAAGAGGGTGTAACAGTAAAAGAGGAGTCTCAAACTCTTGCTGATATTACTTTTCAGAACTATTTCCGAATGTATGGAAAACTTGCTGGTATGACAGGAACAGCTCAAACTGAAGCTACTGAATTTGGTGAAATTTACAACTTAGATGTTGTCTCAATTCCAACAAATCTTCCAATTCAGAGAAAAGATGAAAATGACCTCATCTACAAAACAGAGAGAGAGAAATTCAATGCAGTAATTTCTAAAATTCGAGAACTTCACAAAAAGGGACAACCAGTTCTTATTGGAACAGCTTCAATTGAGAAGAGTGAACATCTTGGAAAACTCTTAAAAGCTGAAAAGATAGCTCGAAATGTCTTGAATGCTAAAAACCATGCTCAAGAGGGTGAAATTATCAAAAAAGCTGGTCAAAAAGGTGCTGTAACAATTGCTACAAATATGGCTGGTCGAGGGGTTGATATAAAACTTGGCGAAGGTGTCAAAGAGCTTGGTGGTCTCTTTATTTTAGGAACAGAGAGACATGAGAACCGAAGAATTGACAACCAACTTCGAGGTAGAGCTGGACGACAAGGAGACCCTGGAGCAAGTCAGTTTTTCCTCTCAATGGAAGATAATCTTCTTCGGATTTTTGGTGCTGACCGAATTATGAGAATTATGGATAGACTTGGAATTGAAGAGGGTGAACATATTGAGTCTGGGATGGTTACTCGTGCTGTTGAAAAAGCTCAAAAGAGAGTTGAGGGAATGCATTTTGAAAGTAGAAAACATATTGTTCAATATGATGATGTCTCAAATGAGCAGAGAAAAGTTGTCTTCAAATTTAGAAATGAACTTCTTGATTGGAATTATGACATCACCTCTAAGCTCTCTGAAAACCGTAAAGAGTATTTAGGAATTCTTTTAGAAGAGTACTCTATCTTTTCAGGATTGCCACAAGAAGACTACAACTTGGAAGGTTTTGTTGGAGCTTTAAAAGAGGAGCTGAAGTTGGAAATTTCTATTTCTGAATTGGAAAATCTTGAAGCAGATGAAGTTGAAGAAAAAGTTATTTCTCAAATAGAGAGTTCTTATGCAGAAAAGATGAAAATTCTTGATCCAACTATCAAAGGAAATATAGAGAAAGAGTTCTATTTAAAAACTTTAGACCGAGCTTGGCGAGAACATCTCCACCAAATGGATATTATGAAAACTGGAATTGGACTTCGAGGCTACAATCAGAAAGACCCTCTTGTTGAGTATAAAAAAGAGAGCTTTCATCTTTTCAATGAATTTGTCAGTCGTATCAAATTTGAGACAATCAAAGAACTACAACTTATCCAATTTGGAAATGCTGAAAAAGAGAGCAAAGAGTTTATTGAAAAACGAGAGGAAGAGAAGAAAGTTCTTCAAAAACAAGATGAAGTTCGAAGTAATGAGAATAAGAGAGAACCTATTCAAGTTGGGAAAAAACCAAAAAGAAATGAACCTTGTCCTTGTGGTAGCGGGAAAAAATATAAACAGTGTTGTGGTGCAAGTGGTCCGAAAAAAGGACTTCTAGCAACAGACTAACACTTTTTAGGGAGTGACCAAATAGACTTCTGCCTCTCTTGTCATTTCGATATGAGCGCAACGATTGAGAAATCTTGGAAACTTATCGTTTTACTAAATAAAAGATTTCTCACCTAAAAGGGTTCGAAATGACATATAAGTTATTCAAGCATAAAAATACCCTATTTGGTCAGTCCCTTTTTTTAGGGAAGTGAGAACTACTCACTTCTAAACTTTAAGAAACAAATTAGACACATATTTTTTGTAAAATAAACTTTATGGAACAGAAATATAAAGATATATTAAATGCATCAACTATACTTTTAGTAGATGATGATTTCTCCTTAAGACACATATTTAAGAAAACTATTAAATCTTATGTAGCAAAAGTAGTAGAAGCTGAAAATGGACAAGAAGCATTTGAGTTGTATCATAAAGAGAAGCCAAATGTCATTATCACTGATATTAGAATGCCTTTAATGGATGGTGCTACTTTTACATCTAAGTTGAGAGAATTAGATGAGAAAATACCAATAATTGCAATTAGTGCTTACACAGAACCTGAAATTCTTGTACAGCTTCTATCTTTGAAATTGGTAGATTACCTTGTTAAACCGATAAATTTTGACCAACTTCTCTCTTCTCTTGAAAAGGCTTCAAAAGAGATAGAAGAGAAAGGAGTTTTTGAGATAAGTTTTAATAGTAGTACAAGTTACTCTTTCTCAAAAAAGGGAGTGGTAAAAGATGGAAATTTACTCTCTTTAACTCCAAAAGAGATTTCTCTCTTGGAGCTTCTTATTAGAAATAGAAATAGGATTGTTACAAAAGATGAGTTGGAGTTTGAAGTTTATGATGGCGAGTTCGCTTCAGATAATGCAATTAATACTTTAATTTCAAAATTGAGAAAAAAGATAGGAGCAAATATATTGCAAACAGTTTCATCACAAGGTTACCTCCTTACCATATAGAGGAAGTTCTATTGTAAACTTAGCTCCTCCATCTCTATTTTTCGCCTCTATCTCTCCGTGAAACTTTTCAGTAATTATAAGTTTGACTATATATAGACCGACTCCTGTTGATGAGGTCTCTTCTCTTTCTGAAAAACCATAATCAAATATTTTTAAAAGATTCTCCTCTTTGATTCCTCCAGCATTATCTTGAATAGATATTTTTACTATCTCTTTTTTACTACTAATAACAATATCTATTTTTGGTTCTTTGATTTTTCTCAATTTAAAGAAGACAACACTATTTTGAAGAATCGAGAGAATAATTTGAGAAAAGGCATTTATATTTCCAGAAATATAGACTTTTTCATAAGATTTTCTAACGGAGATATTGTTAAGATGAACAACTTCTTTAAACATTACAAGAACTTTCTCAATAACTTCAGAGAGTTCAAATCTAACATCATCTCTACTATCCTGAGAGTAGAAATTTTGAAAAGTGTTTATTGTTTTTGACATAAATTGAATAACATCTTGACCATTATTTATCTCTTCAAGAATATCTTCAGGAAAAACTTGTTTCTGCTGAAATTGAGAAATTATGTAGTTGTGTATCATTGAGATATGAGCTAAAGGTTGTCTCCATTGATGAGCAATATTTCCAACCATCTCTCCAAGAGAGGCCATTTTGTTCTGCTGAAATATAAGATTATCTCTTTTTCGCAATTCAGAAACACTGCTCTCTAGTTTTATAGAGAGGTCTAAATTTAATTTTTTAAGGTAGTAGGCTCTATATAGAATTATGAAAAGTAATAGTAAAACTCCAAACAGAATTTGGAAAAGGAGAGTGTAATCAAACTCTTTAATATACTCTATATTCAAACTATTTCTAACTATTTCATCTATTTTCTCTTTTGGAATTGAATTTAGACTCTTTTCCAAAATGTAGAGAAGTTCAATATCCTCTTTTCTAACTCCACTACCAATTTTAAACACCTCATCAATCTTGCCACTAATTTTTAAATTTTCTAAAGAGTCTCTTTTTAAAATATAAGATAGAGAAATTAGGTCGCCCACATATCCAAAAAGTTCTCCTCCAGCAACTTTTTCAACTCCTTCTCTCTCTTCTATCTTTTCTCCATTTGGAAACTCTATTTTTGGAGAGACTCCAATACTCTTGTCTAACTCTGAGAAATCCTCAATAAATGGAACTTCTGTTTTTGTAACTATCACTAGAGATGACTTTAGAAAACTTGATGTAAAGCTGATATTTTTAAAATCTTTTAAAGCAAAATCCAAAATATCACACTTCTTAATTTCAAGTAGTTTTAAACTCTCTTCAAAACTCTCTGTTTTTACAATTTCAATTGGAAGTTTTTTGGAGAGTAAACTATATATCTCTACTCCAATTTCTGAAAAAGGAAACCAATTTGAGTTTATACAGACTTTAAAAGATTTATTTTCCAGATACTTCTTCTCCTCTTTTGAGAAAGTGAACTCCCTCTCTTTTACTGGCAACCACTTCTCTTCTAATTTCGCAATTTCACTCTGAGTAATACTCTCTTTCGCTTTTTGAATTGCACTAAGAAGCAGAGGCATATTCTCATTTACAGCAAGACTTAGAGGTATAACACCTAACTCTTGAAAAACTCCCTCTATTTTGAGATTGTAATATCCATATTTTTTGATGAAGTAGTGAAAGACACTATTGTAATCCATTACAACATCAACATCTCCTTTTGCAACTGCCTTAATTCCATCTATTGTATTTTCAACATAGTGTATAGAAACTCTATCTCTATATTTAGCTTCAAACCAAGCTGTTATCTCCCACCCTTTCTGAAGAGCCACCTTTAAACCAAATATATCTTCCAACTTTTTTACACTTTTGAAATGTTTTCTTGTAACAAATGCCACCGTATCATTTATATAAGGTGAGTCGAGGTAGATACCACAATCACGAATATACCCCTCATTTATAGGATGTAAAATATCTACTTTTCCATTACAAAAATCTTGAACTGTATCTTTCCACTCTCCTTTTGTATAAACAAACTCTATCTCAATTCCAAGTTTCTTAGCAATAAGTCTTAAAAAGTCACTAGAGTAGCCTGATGACTTTCCACTACTATCTAAAAGAAAAAATGGAGGCCAATCAGTTCCACTATTTGCTCTAATTTTCCCTACATTTTCAAGAAAAAGTTTCTCTTCAATAGTCAAATTTAGAGAAGTGCCGTTTGAAGAGAACCACTTTTCTCGTAACTTCATTTTAATATCTATTGGTATGGAGTTCAGAGCTTTATTTACAATTGTTACCAGTTCAGGATAATCTTTTCTAAACCAGAAGAGAACATCAAAAGGTTCTCCAACTGTAAAAGAGACTTCTATCAAATTCATTAAACCAGACTCTTTTGCTATATAAAAAACAGACTCATCAAGAATTGTAAAATCAGCTTTTCCAGAAATAACATCTTGAAGCATCTTTACCATATTGTTGGCATATATCGTTTTAAATTCTGCTCCACTCTCTTTTGCAATCTTTTCAAAAAGTATATTTCCAACTTCTGTTACAAAAGTTTTTCCATTTAAATCTTTAGTAGTTTCGATTTTTTCTGGATTTCCTTTTTTAACAATTACAAATGAAGCAAATTTTAAGTAGGAATTTGAGGGATTGTAATATCGATTTCTATTCTCATGATAACCAGCAGTTGAGAGACCATCAAACTCTCTATTTATAGCTCTTTTCTGTATGTCGTCCCACTCTCCAAGAGTAACTTTGAATTTCAAACCCGTTTTTTGAGATATGAGATTTAAGAGTTCAATATCATGTCCCTCAACTATTTCACCATTCTGAATTAGGAAAGGCTGATAGCTATCGGAACTTGCTAAATGGATAGTTGGGTGATTTGATATAAAATCTCTCTCTTCTTCTGTAAATTCCATACTCAAGAGAGTTG
>JAMJTW010000027.1 GCA_024281175.1 Candidatus Thiovulum imperiosus | reverse complement strand
CAACCTGAAACTCTCACTGATGATTTAACTTACAAACCTATCTACTCTCCAGATTTTCCTGGAGGAGACTCTGTTTTACAATACATAAGAGAGAACGAGTGTGTTGTTGAACAGTTACTTACGGCAGTTGATGATGGAAAGAGTTCAATCTCTTGGAAATATCTCGATTTGACAGTTGATGCTGAAGATTGGTTTGAAGAGTTTTATAACTATGATATCTTTTCAACTGAAGAGGAGCGAGGCTATTTCGCATATCTGGAGTGTTCTCAAGCAAACTCAATGACTCTTGAGGTGTCTCTAACTCTTGCTTTCACTCAAAACTACAACTCCGATGATAGTGATGATGATGGAAATAACTCCACTTACGAAATGGTTCAAAATTTCCCTTACGGAACGCTATATGCGGAAGTTACAAATGATGAGGGTGAAAATACAGAAGTGATTGCCACAATTCAGGGTGAAGAGTATAAAATGTTTGAGGGAACTTCTGCTTACTCTCTTGAGATTTCAAAAGAGAATTTTCCAAATCTCTATATGGCAGACAGCAATATCACTATTACAGCTTACGATGAAAATGGAGCTATGGCAACAGATACAGTGGAACTAAATCTCTCTTCTCCAGGAAAACCAAAGTATCGTTTCTTTGATGATGGCGGACACCTCTTTTTAGGCTCTACCTCATCAGATATAGCAAGTTTCAACATCTACTCTGGATATGTAGATAATAGATACCCTGTCCCAAGTAGCTCTTTTGGTTCAACTTTTGTGAATACAATTACAGAAGAGAATGACCATAAAACCTGCTCTACAGCACATTGCGAGGTGTATTTTGGAAATAGTTCTGATGAACTAGAATTCAACTCTTTAGGAACTTATACGTATGTTTATGACACTAGCCATGATATTTCTGATTATGCTGATGACTCATTTGGACAAATAGAGGGAGATGATGGAAATATCACCTATTTTCTAACTTACAATATCTGTGCTGATGCTCCAGATTTTGATACAAACAATTCTGGCTGGTTAGTTACCGCAGTTGATGGTGATGGAGACCCTGAAAACTCCAGAGTTTCCGATATTACCCGCATTCCAGACTGGTATCCAATCTACTACAATGCCTCAATTTTAGAAGCACTCACAAACTCGACAATAGACTCAACTCCTAGAGTTTACGATACAGATTGTGAATATGATAACTCTTCAGAACTCTCAACAGACAATGGAGTGATTTTGGAATTGAATACTTCGGGAGATACAAATGTTACTCTGGCTTATGATACAGTTTCAAGTGCTTCGATAAATCAAGCTCCACCAAGCCAGATAGCAACTGCTTATATAAGTTATGGAGATAACAATATCTCTCAAATTCAATTTTACTCTTACAAATATGTCTACTCTCTAAATTCAGATTTGGGTTCTGAAAAAACTCTACTTGTAGAATTGAATGATACAGCTATCTACCAGATAACTTTCGATGATTTGTATGACGCTTCTGAAGATAGTAATCAGACTCTTGAAATTAGAAGTGTTGGAAAAGAGTTAGAAGCCCAATTCAACATTATCAAAGACTGGTAATGCCTAGATTGGTATAATTTAAACAAAGGTAAATTAGATGAATAGAGGACGGATTTTAATTATTTCAGGACCAAGTGGTTCTGGAAAGAGTTCAATAATAAACTATATTCTTTCGGAAGTGGATAACTCAACACTCTCTATTTCAACAACATCACGAGATATCAGAGATGGAGAGATAGATGGAATGGATTACAACTTTGTAACAAAAGATGAGTTTCAAAATATGATAGAAGAGAAAAGATTTTTAGAGTATGAAAGCGTACATGGAAATTTTTATGGTACAGATAGAGAGTTTGTAGAAGAGGCTCTGGAATTTGGGAAA
Organism: Candidatus Thiovulum imperiosus; assembly: GCA_024281175.1. Classification (GTDB taxonomy): domain Bacteria; phylum Campylobacterota; class Campylobacteria; order Campylobacterales; family Thiovulaceae; genus Thiovulum_A; species Thiovulum_A imperiosus. The sequence continues at coordinate 63,676 of JAMJTW010000027.1, read as the reverse complement.
CTTCTTGTATTTGATGTGGATACAAGGGGTAGAGAGTCAATTATGAAATTCTATTCAGACATAGCAGTAACTCTATTTGTGACGACTCCTTCAAGAGAGATTTTAGAAGAGAGATTACGAGGTAGAGGAACTGAAACAGAAGAGCAAGTTCAAAAGAGACTTCAAAATGCTATTGAAGAGATGAGAGAGATGAAAAATTTCGACTACTTTATAGTAAATGATGATTTGGATAGAGCAAAAGAGGAAGCTATTCAAGTTGCAACTCTATCAGCTTTAAAACCAACTATATCACTTTCAACTGCTATGTTAGAACTTTGGGAGATGTAGATGTCAGTTTCTGTTGTAATTCTTTCAGCTGGAAAAGGGACTCGAATGAAGTCCAAAAAGGCAAAAGTTCTTCATAAAATGGCTGGAAAGCCAATTCTCTTTCATATCATAAGAGAAGCAAAAAAGATTTCCAATGATATAACTGTTGTTATTGGACATCAAGCTGAGAAGGTTCAGAAAGAGGTTGAAAAAGAGTTTAAAAATATCTCTTTTTTAAAGCAAGATACTGAAAAATTTCCTGGAACTGGAGGAGCTTTAAAAGAGTATGTATCAAAATCTGAAAAGGTTCTAATCCTAAATGGAGATATGCCTCTAATTCAGGGTGAAGAACTTCTAAAATTTTTAGAAATCGATGCTTCAGTTGTAATGAGTTCTATTCTACTTGAAAATCCAACTGGTTATGGTAGAGTGATTGTAGATGGTGATGAGGTTCTAAAAATAGTCGAAGAGAAAGATTGTTCTGAAATAGAGAGAAAAACAAAATCTGTAAATGCTGGAGTATATTTAGTAAATTCAGAATTTCTAAATTTTGCAATATCAAAACTCTCAAATGAGAATGCACAAAAAGAGTATTACCTTACAGATATAGTTCAAATTGCCGTAGAAACTGGAGAAGCTGTCCGCTCCATAGATGTTTCTGAAGAGAGTTTTATGGGTGTAAACTCTAAACTGCAACTTTCTCAAGCTGAAGAGAAATACCTTAAAAGAGTAAAAGAGAGAGTGATGGTTGATGGAACTACAATACATCTTCCAGAAACAGTCTATATCGAAGATAGTGTTGAATTTATCGGAGAGTGTGAAATTGAACAGAATGTCTCTATCTATGGAAACACAACTATTGAGAATTCTCATATCAAAGCTGGAAGTGTAATTGAAGACTCTATCATTAGAGACTCGACTATTGGTGTTATGGCTCATATTCGTCCAAAATCTTACATCACTGGAAGCAAAATAGGTAACTTTGTTGAAGTTAAAAAATCCTCTCTACATGGTGTAAAAGCTGGACATCTTGCATATCTTGGTGATGCTGAGATTTGCGATGGAACAAATATTGGTGCTGGAGTAATTACAGCAAACTATGATGGTAAAAATAAATATAAGACTCGAATTGGAAAGAATGTTTTTGTTGGTAGTGACTCACAACTGATAGCACCTGTAACAGTAGAAGATGATGTTATGATAGGAGCTGGAACAACTGTACCAGCAAATAGCGAAATCAGAAAAGGTTCTCTAGCAATTAGTAGAGCAAATATAAGAATTATCAAAGATTTTTTCTATAAATTTTTTAAAAAGATATAATTTTTCAAAAAGAGTGGTAGAGAAATTCTCCACCTTAGGTTTTAGGAGTTTCTAAATGGAAATGTTTAGCTTAGCACTACTTGGAGTAGTTGTTGCAATTGTAATTATGGGAATTAAAATTGTTCCTCAATCAGATGTTTGGGTTGTTGAGAGGCTAGGAAAGTTCCATACAACTCTTGATGGTGGACTGCATGTTATTATCCCAACAGTTGATAGAATTCGAGCAAAATTGACTTATCGAGAACAGATAATTGATATTGAAAGTCAATCTGTAATCACAAAAGATAATGTAAATATTCGAATTGATGGTTTGGTTTTTGCAAAAGTTCAAGAACCAAAAGATGCAACTTACAATGTTGTAGATTTTAAAGAGGCTGTTTCAAATCTTGCGATGACAACATTAAGAAATGAAGTTGGACAACTTGCACTTGATGAGACTCTCTCAAATAGAAGCCGACTGAATGCAACAATTCTTGAAGTTTTAGATGATGCTTCAAACTCTTGGGGAATGAAAACAATGAGAGTTGAAATCAAAGATATAGCAGTTCCTTTAGAGATTGAGGAAGCTATGAATATGCAGATGAAAGCGGAAAGAGAGAAGAGAGCAATTGAACTTAAAGCTATGGCTGAAAAAGAGGCTGTAATTAGAGATGCTGAAGCCTCAAAACAGAAAGAGGTTTTAAATGCTGAAGCGATTGAGAGAATGGCTGATGCTAAAAAATATGAGCAAGAGAAAGTAGCCGAAGGTCAGAAAAAAGCGATGGAACTATTGAACGAGGCTCTGTCTCAAAACTCTCAAGCTGGTGAGTTCCTACTTGCAAAAGATAGAGTTAAAGCATTTGAAGAGTTGGCAAAAAGTAGTTCAAAAGATAAAGTTGTTGTTCCTTATGAAACTACTCAACTTGTCGGTTCACTCTCTATTCTTGCTGAAAATTTGGGTAGCAAATAGTGGATTTTTCAGCAATTTCACCTCTTTGGCTTATCTCAATTGGTCTAATTTTGATTGGACTTGAGATAGTTTCAGGAACTATGTTTGCTCTCTGGTTTGGAGTAGCAACAGTAGGAGTGGGAGTTCTCTCCTACTTTTTTGAGTTTCCAACTCTGTTTCACCAAATTACAATAGTTTCCATAGTGACTCTAATTGGTTTCTTCTATTTTGCAAAAAGAAAAGAGAAACTTGAAGAGAAAGAGAAGAGTAGCTTTGGAACTATTCAAGGTGATAAGGTCTCTTTTGAAGGAACTCTCTGGTCTTATAGAAGTGAAGATAATTTCTCAGATGGTGATGAGGTCATAGTTCTTTCAAAAGATGGAAATACTCTATCTATAAAAAAGGGGGAGTGACCAAATAGAGTATTTTTACACCTTAACAACCTATATGTCATTTCGAACCCTTTTGGGTGAGAAATCTTTATCATCACTTCGAACAAAACGATAAATTTCCAAGATTTCTCAATCGCTACGCTCATATCGAAATGACAAGAGAGGCAGAAGCCTATTTTGTCACTCCCAAAAAAGGCGTGACAAAATAGAGGAACTGAAAACTCCTCTATTTTCCTAAACAGAAACTTCCAAACATCTCATCTAGCATCTCAGAATATTCATAAGGTTTTGAAATAGAAGATATGTTTTGTATCGCACTTTCAATATGAAGTGAAAATAGTTCTAACTCACCACTTTTCAGAAACTCTTTTGCTTCCAAAATATTTGAAACTCCATTTTCAACCTCTTCTATCTGTTTTAAAGATGAGAGAATTACACCACCTTCTGATGAGATGTTTTGAGAATTTAGAATCTCTTCTAATTTTTCAAGAAGTTTAAAAGTCTCTTTTTTTGAAACAGAAACAGAATCGAAACCTGAAATCTCTTCAATTTCTCTTTTCAAATCACTTTTTGAGAAAACTACCAAAATTTCTCTATCCTCTTTCTCTAAAGTTTTCAGAATTTGGAAATCCTCTACTTGTAACTTTTCAGAAGAGTCAAAAAGTGCTAAAACTATGTCACTTTCAGAAATCGCTTTTAAACTTCGCTCAATTCCAATTTTCTCAACCTCATCGCCACTCTCTCTAATTCCAGCTGTATCAACAATTTTAACAAGATGAGTTCCAACAGTAAGATACTCTTCAACACTATCTCTCGTTGTTCCAGCTATGTTACTAACAATTGCTCTCTCATAATTTAGTAGTGAATTTAGTAATGAACTCTTTCCAACATTTGGTCTTCCAATTATTGAAATCTTAAATCCCTCAAAAATCCTATTTCGAGTTTTACTACTTTTTAAAAGATTTTGAAGTTCAGCTTCTAAATCTTCCAATTTTTCTTCTATTGTCTCTTCAATATCTGATGGTAAATCCTCTTCTGCATAATCTATGGTAACTTCGGAGTGAGCTAAAATATTTAGTAGTTCTGAACGAATTCTATCTGTAAGAGTTCTAAGTTCTCCATGAAGCTGTTTTGATAGTTGATGTACTGCTTCTTCACTTTTAGCTTCAATTATCTTTCCAATAGCTTCAGCTTCACTCAAATCCACCTTTCCATTTAAAAATGCTCTTTTGGAAAATTCTCCACCTCTTGCTAATCGAGAACCAAAATATAGAGTAGTCTCCAAAACCATTTGAGAAAGAACAACTCCACCATGAATTTGAAACTCAAAAATATCTTCACCTGTAAAAGAGTTTGGTGCTGGAAAGTAGATGACAATTGCTTTATCAATCTCTTTCCCTCGTTTATCATATAGAGTTTTTAAGTGAGCATATCTCGGTTTAAAACTGTTCTGTTTCAAGTTACAAACTTTTGCACCAACTTCTAAAGCCTTATCTCCACTTACTCTAATGATAGAGATAGCACCAACACCATGAGGTGTAGCTATTGCTGAAATTGTATCTTCATACATTGAAAACCTTGAAAGAATTTTTTGGAGAAAGAGAAATAGCTTATTGCTACTTCTCTATCCATTTGTGCTTAGAGAGACTTGAGTAAATCCAGCCATTTTAACGCTTTTTAAGATGTGCATAACATCTTTATAAAGTATTCTCTCATCTGCACTAATTGTTACAGGAGTACCTTTATCCTTATTTTGAGCAAAAAGAATAAATTCATCGGGAAACTTATCAAAATCGTAATTCACCTTTTCAATAGTTACATCTTTACTTTTTGTAACTCTTATCTCTATGGAATACGCTTTTTTAAGAGGATCTGTTTTAGAACCTTTTGGTAATTGGATAAGCTCTTCATAAACCATTGTTGGTGCTGTCACCATCAAAATTGCAAGAAGAACAAGCATAACATCAACAAGAGGAGTGATATTTAATTCAGGCTTTTCGTCCCAATCATACACTTTCTTGCTCCACTTTTATTTCTCGATTTCCAAAGAGAATTAGTTCTGCTTCCATTCCAACTATTTCAACAAGTTCATAAGCTCTTCTTTTTAAAATCTGGTGATAAGTGTAGGCAAAAGTTGCTACAAAAATACCAACAGCTGTAGCAATAAGTGCTTCAGAAACACCCTGTGCAATAACAGAGATAGCACCCAATTCAGAATTTCCTAAAGTTGAAAATGTTTCCAAAATTGAGACAACTGTACCAAAAAGTCCAATAAATGGAGAAGTTGAAGCTACTATACTTAAGATATGAAGCCCTTTTGAAGCGTCTTTTGTTACAGTAAATTTGATAACTTTTAGCAGATTTTCGGAAATAAGTTTCTCATTTTTCTGTTTTGCTAAAACATATTTACGAATTAGAGAAAATTCTGATATTCTCTCTCCACCTGTTAAAATAGATTGGTAGGCTCGGCTCTCATTTTTAATATTATCTTTAATGATTACCATTCGATAGAGGAATAGCCAATTTATTCCTATAAAGTAGAGGCTTAGTAGCCCAATAACAACAAATGTTATTACACTACTCTCCTCATAAAAGTTGTAGAGTAAATCTATCATCTCATTCTTGCTTCAACAGAAGCTAAAATATTTTGAGAGTCAGTAACATCTTGTAGAAGGTCTTTTACTCCATCAAGAGCTTTTGCAATATCTCCATCACCTTTTCCTTCAAGTGAAACTGCACCCTCTACAAGAGCAATAACAGAATTGCTTTCAACTGTTACATTTCCAGAAGAGATAACGACAGCATCAACATCACCACTCTCTTTTGTAAACTCTATAACTCCAGCATTTAATAGAGTAAATAGTCCAACATGTTCAGGAAGAACTCCAAATTCACCCTCTTCGCCAGGAAGAACAACATCTTTAACTCCACCTGAAAATATTAGACCATTTGGAGTAATTATCTCTAAATTTAAGTTTGCCATTTTTTTCCTTATTGTTACTTTAGAATTTTCTTAATTTCGTGATTATCACTACATATAGCTTATAAACTATTGAAAATTTAAAATACTATTTGTGATAAGGGTGATTACTATTTATAGTTAAACCTCGATATATCTGTTCTAAAAGAACAACTCTAGCGACTTTATGACTCATTGTAAGTTTTGAAACTCTGAGAAGTAAATCACCCTCTTTGCGAAATTTATCATTAAATCCATAAGCTCCTCCAATAAAAAATGAGACTTTTGAATTCTCTTTTAGGATTTTAGAAAACTCTACTGTATCTAACTCTTTTCCAAGAGGGTCTAAAACTATGTTGTAGCTATCTTTCTGAAGATACTTTTCTAACATATTTCTGTAAGAGTTCTCTATCTCCACTACATTTCCGCTATTCTGCTGTTTCTGAATATCTCTATTCCAAACTGGGTTTGACTCCACTTTTGCATATTTTGAAGAGATTTTTAAGAATCTCTTCTCAATTTCAGAATAACTATCTTTTTCCTCTTTTCCTATCCAATATAATTTAATCAAATAACTCCTTTTACTTTGGAAACACAACAGTTGGTGAAATAAAAATTGTATTATATTCTCGAATTGGTATCTCTTCTGCTGGAGGAATGTCATTTGAAGGTGCTGTTCTCTTCTGTTCAGAAACTTCAGGTTTCTTTTCTGGAATCTCAGGAGTTTCTGGAACTTCAAATTTCTTTTCTGGAATCTCAGGAGTTTTTGGAACTTCAAATTTCTTTTCTGGAATCTCAGGAATTTCAAATCTCTTTTCTGGAATTTCTGAAACCTCATCAACATATTCTTCAAGTTCATTATCTTCAAAGGAGGTGTCGCTATCTTCTAAATTTGGAAAAGATATCGAAGGAATTTCTAAAGATGGTTCTACTGTCTCTTCTGGCATACTCTCTTCTATCTCCTCTTCTTCAGCAACTTCAACTATATTTATACTTCTGTTTGTCTCTGGAAAAAGTTCAAAGTTTTCCCAATCTTGAGGTAGAGGTAAATCTTCTTCCACTTCACTAATTTCATGTATCTCTTTTTCTACAATTTCTGGCTGAACAGTCTCAAAATTTGGTAGCTCTACGGCTTCAGATAGAGGAATTATCTCAACTTCTTTCTCTCCTGCCTCAACTATGTCAGTACTTCTATTTCTATCAGAAAAGAGCTTGAAATTTTCCCAATCTTTTGGAAGCTCCTCCTTTTCAAGAGCCTCTTCTTTCTCTTCAACAACTTCTTCAATTTTAACGCTCTTATTTATATCTACAAAAAGTTGATATCCGTCCCACTTTTCACTAGATGGGACTATCTCTATCTCCTTTTTTGCTCTTTCAACTATTTCAGCTTCCCTATCAGGAAAGAGTTTGAAGTTTTCCCAATCTTTCGGTAGCTCCTCTTTTGCAACAACCTCTTTTTCATCTTCTCTAATTTCAGCTTCTCTATCAGGAAAGAGTTTGAAGTTTTCCCAATCTTTTGGTAATTCCTCTTTTACAACAACTTCTTTTTCTTCTACAACTTCTACTTGTGCATCTACACTTGGAAAGAGTTTGAAGTTTTCCCAATCTTTCGGAAGTTCCTCTTTTACAACAACTTCTTTTTCTTCTACAACTTCTACTTGTGCATCTATACTTGGAAATAGTTTGAAGTTTTCCCAATCTTTTGGAAGCTCCTCTTTTGCAACAACTTCCTTTTCTTCTACAACTTCTACTTGTGCATCTATACTTGGAAATAGTTTGAAGTTTTCCCAATCTTTTGGTAGTGGCAACTCTTCTACTTCAACTTTCTCTTCTTCAAGTTTTGGTTTTGGAATTTCTGTGAAAACTTGAGGTTTTTCGACCTGTTTTGGAAGTTCCTCTTTTAAAGTAACAGTATCTTCCTCAATTTTAGTTGGTTCAGGAACAGTTGGAAAAAGTCGAAAATCACCCCAGCTATCTGGTAATGGTGGAGCTTCGTTTTGAGAAGCTATCTCTTCTTCTATTTTTTGAGGTTTTAAAGAGGCGATAGGTTCTATCTCCATAACCTCATCTATTGGGTTTAGAGGAATTGAATTTTCAGCTTCCATATCATTAACAATGATTGCCATATTTTCAATACCATCTAAATTTTCTCGATTTTTTTTCTCTACCTCTTTTAATTCTAAATCTCTTCTATCTACTATAACATCAAAATCATCATCTTTACTTGACTTCATATTTTGCGGAGAGATGTTCTCATCAAAGATGTAAATATCGTCCCACTCTATTTTTGGTTGCTCTTTTTCGATATTAGTAAGAACAAACTCTTCACCAACTAGTTGAACTTCAGCAACATAGACTATTTCAGTTGGTGGAGTTGGTTCAAATACGAACTCTTCTTTATAAACTTCTACCTTTTTTACAACCTCTTTTTTAATTTCCTCTTCAAATATATGATAGCTATCATCAGGTTCTCCGATAAGAACTATCTCCTCTTCCATCTCAATATGAACTAAATCTTCAATTTCATTTTCTCGAACTTCTCGGTAGTCAAGCAGAATATAGTTCTTAAAATCTATCATCTCATCACTGCTATCAACTTCTGTTATCTCTTTTTTCTCAATTAGAGTATTGTTGATTTCATACTCAAAAGAGCCATTATCTTCAGGAAGTAAATCTTTCCAAACTGAACTATTTGTCTCTATATGCTCTAAAATATCTTTAGCAGAAAAGTTTGTATCTTCAAAAAAAGAGAAATTCATGTCTGGAAGCCAACTTGAAAAATTGAAATCAAATTGTAAAGAGATGTTGCTATCTGCAAACCGATTTATAGCTTTTTCTCCAAAGAAAAATGAAATTGTAATAAGAATGAGAATTAGAATAGCAATTACAATTTTCTTCGAAAATTTTGGAAAACTTTTAGGAAAAGATATTTTTGGAAATTTTAAGTCTTTGAATTTCGAGAAGAGACCACCTCTACTCTTCTGATACTGTTTACATTTAAGTTCAAGTTGTAATAGTTTGGTTTTATCCATCAATCAACTCTTTATGAAAAGCACTCATAACTATAAGGCACTCATTTACTTTCTGATGTTTTTCCAACTCCTCTTTTTTGGCAAAACCTATGATTTCAAAAACACCAGAAATAAGAGCCATCATAGATGTAAAATTTCCTTTTGAAGTCTCAAAAATGAAATGAATATGTTTTTTAAACTCTTTCAATTCACTCTCAAACTCTGTATCTAAAAAAAGAAAATCTAAATAGTTCCCAATATCTTTTTCAACCATTTTGTGAAGTTTTATCTCAAATTTTGGAGTAACATCAAGTTCTAAATCTCTCCAATTATTACTAAAGACAAATAGAACTTTCAAATCAACTGCCTCAATTGCAAATCTCAAGAGTTCTATTAAAACATTTTTTGAAAACTCAGAAGTATTATCTATTATGATAGTGTGACTAACTTTCTTAAAAGCGTCATTAACTCTAATTTTCACTTCATAAAGTTTTACACTTTCAGCAAACTGTTTTCCTCGAAGTTGTCTATAAAGTTCGTCAAGAGTCTCTCTCTCTGTTTGATAAGGTTTAGAGATAATGAAAATATCATTTTCTATCTCCTCTTTTATAGAATTTATTAAACGGCTCTTTCCAATATCCTGTTCTCCATAAATGATATAGACCCCTCTCTCATTTGAGTAGACAATTTCAAGAAGAGTCTCTTTTGCATCTTTCATTGATGGAGGAACAAAAAGAGAACTCTTCTCCTCTATATATTTATCAATATTCTCTAGTGTTACTTCTTCCACCATCTTCTATAAAGCACTTCCTGCCATTCCAACAAGAGTTTTCAAGTCATTATCTATGAAATAGAAACCAACTCCAAAAAATAGTCTTCTATCTTCGTTGATGAGGTTGTCACCTCCAGCAAAAAAGTCAATATGGTCATAAATTCTATATCGCACAGTTGATTTGACATTTCCGTACTCATTTCGAATATCATTTATGGCACTAAAATCTGAAACTTCCAGAGATACTTTTAAGTCATCTTCCATAGAAAAATAATCTACTCCAATACCACCTCTACTTTCGATAAGTCCAGCTCTAAAGAGCCAATCTCCATATCTCTTTCCATACTGAATTGAGAAGTATGTCTCATCTTCAGTGTGTAGAGTGTTTTCAAAAGTTCCATCTTCTCTTTTCTCTTCAAAATTTGGTGAAGATACCATTGAAAAGAGATAGTATGTGTTTGGATTTGGTAAATAATTTATATCTACATAAGTTTTAACCATATCATCTCTACCATGACTCTCAACTCTCATTGCAAATTGAAGTTCTGACTCTGTCATAGAAGCCAGAATTTTGTCTAACTTTTCTAAAGACTCTTCTCCTGCTGTGAAAAATGAGTCTACTGACTCAAGAGTATCTCCAAGACTATCACCATTATCTCCAACTGTATTGTTAAGTTCTTGAATTAGAGATTTGGCATACATTGCAACATCTTCAACTTCTCTATTTATAGTTACTCCAACAGTATCATATCTCTTTAAAGTTTTTTCAAGAGTAGAGACAACATAAGGCAATCTATCTGTTGCTGACCGTACATTGTACATAGTAGCTCTGAAATCTCCTCTGTTCTCTTTTAAAATCTCTTTCACTTCAAGGAGAATTTCACTTAAATCGATAATTGCATTTTGAACATCTGCTCTTCTCTCCATATTCATAGTTTCTCGTAACTCTCTTGCAAGTTTCCCAAACTGTTCAGAAGTTTGATATATGCTATCACTTGTCTCTTCAAAAGAGGCGTAAACCTTATATTTCTTTATGAAATCTCCTTCAGAGAGATACTCTCTGCTATCGCCTCTTCGAATAAGAACAATTCTACTACCAAGTAGATTTTCCTGAACAAGTAAAACTTCAGAGTCTCTTGGAACTTTATACCCATCTTTTATAAAAATCTCTAAAACTACAAAATCTTCAGCTATCTTTAAATTTTTTATCCAGCCAACATTAATTCCATTCATTTTAACTTTTGTATTTTTTGATAAACCAGTTGAGTCATCAATATATACTTCTAGTGTATAGCCATTAGATTTTACATTTCTAAAATTATTTACTTGAGTTGTAAGTAAGAAAAGCATTACTAATCCAAAAATTATAAAAAAACCGACTTTCGCTTCTGTTGTCATCTATTTTACTCCATATTCAAATCCACCCAAAGGGTAAAGCTCTATTAGAAAATAGAATGTACTATTCTCTTGTGTTGAAGTTCCACTCTTTGTCATATTGGGTAGATATTCATATTTGTAGTCTACCTTATAATTCCAACATCTTTTTTTCATCTCATAACCAACTCCCCAACTTCTTGTTGATTGGTCGATTAAATCGTAGGAGTAGTGTCCAGAGAATGAATATTTATCATTTAAAACTGTTGAAAACTCAGAAGAGACAAACTCTAAATCATCAGCAAATTTATCATTCTTTGCAAAATGGGAAACATCAAGAGAGTAATCTTCAAGTTTATATTGAGCAATAGATGAAACTTGCGTTATGATAGTATCATCTACTGAATAAATAAAGTTGTTATATAAAGAGAAACTTTTGTCAAATTGCCATCGAAACTCATTTTCAAAAAGTCCTAAACCTAAAATTTCTCTATTTTCAATATTTACAGGTTGAATGATTTTGTGATAGAGAACCTCATCACCAGATAGTTGGTGAAGATATTGAGAAAATTTGAATTCCAACTTACTCTCTACTCTATTCTCTGTTTGAAATTCACAAGGATTTCCAGCCATGCACTCTTCATTGTTTACCTCTTCTGGAGAGTAGAAACCTTTTTTGTGTTCATGGTCTGGCAATATCAAATTTAGTCCAAAATTTATTGAGTGAAAACTACCTTCATATTTTTTAGATAAATCTGAAAAGAGTTCTATCTGATGATAATATCTCATATATAAATTACTAGAGTCTCTAAATTTATCTGTTTGATAAAAGTCTATCTGACTACCGTAAAGGTGTTCAGTAACTCTAAATCTCCAATAGTCATCATAAAATGATGTGTAAAATATAATTGGAACTGTAACTTCATGTTGAGTTGCAGTTGCTCCAACTTCTCTTTTGAAATTTTTAAAGTTGTAATCAAAAGAGTAGAGAAAATTATTTAAAAATGGTGATATATCGTAGTGGTATTGGATATGAGGTGTTATTTGCAGAGTATCTCTATTTGAGTCTTTTGATGTATCTATTGTGTATCTACTATATAAACCGAGAGAGTGTTCATCTTTAGAGATATAGTAGTTTACCCTAGAGTCGATGAGGTTTGTTGTTTCTCGATTTTCATTCTTATATTTCGGTTTTAAGTTCATGTAATCGATATCATTCAGATATTTTAAATCTACATAGAGTCCATCATCAAAATCTCTTAAAAGAGAGTTCCTTCTATATAAAAACTCCACTCCATAATGCTCTTGGTTTGCCAAGTTCTCTTGTTCAAAATAGGCATTCTTCTCTCTAAAGTAACCAGCTGTCACCTCCCCTTTTGAGAAAAAAGAGTCTGTAAATCGGTACTTGAGATATCCTCCATTCCCCCGTTGTGTCCTAACTTGTGGAGATATTTCAAAATCTGACCACTCATTTGGAACAAGATATATTGGTTGAGAGATATAGAAACCCTCATCAACAGATAAACCAAACTGTGGAACAAGAAGACCACTTTTTCGCTCTCTCTTAATTGAGAAATTTAAGTAGGGTATGTAGAATACTGGAATATCAGAAGCGTATAAAATGATATTATAGAGTTCAAAAAGTTCTTCATTTTTATCAAACACTCCACTATTCACATAAAATCCCCAATCAGGGTCTTCACTCCTACAACTCGATAGAAAAGTATCTTCTAAAATGTACTCATTATTTGTTGAGTTGGCTTCACTTGAGTATATCCATATATGTCTTGGTTTGTGATACAAAAACATATTGTCTAAATTAACTTTTTTACCATCTATGGATACTTTTGCATAATCTCCAACAAAAAAATAGATGCCATTTTCTACAAGAGTAATATCACCAAAAAGTTCAATAAAACCAGCCTCTTCATTGTAGAGTATCTGTTCAGCTCTCATATATTTATTTTTGAATATGATAGTTGCATCTCGATAAGCTGTAACTTTTTCATCTGAAACGGAGACTCTATCTGAAAGAAAATAGAGTCGTTCTTCCCCAAATAGAGGAAGATAGAAAAGTAGTAGAAAGAAGAGACTATTTTTTTGCATTAATTACAATAGTTCTTGCCGACTTGTCATGCCAACCTTGACGATTATAGTCAAAAATTGCCCATAGAAAACCTAAGTAGAAGATAGCTTCGCTACCGAGTCGAACAAATGAGCGGTTCATCGCTTCAAATATTCCGATTTCTGAAAAATCTTCTACTCCAACAACTTTAATTTTAAGGAGTATTTTGCCAATAGAACCACCATACAGTGTTGTAAATATAGCTTGATAGAGAAATTTAACAAACATGAATTCTAAAACAAGAGAATTTATTAAAACTAATCTTTCACTTGCACTAGTTGTATTGCTAATTGCATCTGATAAAATAACAAAAAGAAGTAGAGCTAAGACCAAGTCATCAATAAGATGTGCTAAAACTCTCTTTTCAACTGAAGCTAACTCTATTCTCTTTTTATACAATCTCTCCTCCAACTCAATGTCCATATAAACCCCCTTAAGAAATTACTTTTCTAAATTTACCACAAATTAATATAATTCGTCCACATTTGGCATGGCTTCGTGTTTAAAGCCGATATCTCTTTCAGGGGCTTTGTTCACTTTAGGCTTTTTGAGAGGCTCTATTTTCACTTTAGATTTATAATCTTCTGTAGTTCCCGTAGGTTTTAGAGGTGGAGGACTCTTTTTCTTAGGTTTTGGTTTTGAAACAACTTCGGTTTCAAGAATAGGTTTAACTTCTTGAATTTTTGGAGCTGGTTTTTCTGGAGCTTCAAGTTGTGGATAAAATCCTTTATACTGTTTATAAAACTCCCTCATCTGAAATAGGTTTTCTGGATTTTCCAAAATGAAAAGTTTCACAAAATTTGTATAAGTGTTGTAACTTATATTTCTGCCAGACTCTCTGTTGATAATTTCAAGTTGCTCACTATATTTAAAACCCTCATCAATTAGATACTCTACTCTTGCTCTTATCAAGTCAAGATAAGTCTCGTCACTAATTGATTTCATGAAAAAATCTAACTCTTTATCCCGTTTTTCACTCTTCTGATTTACAAACACCATTTGTGCTATTTTCAACATACAAAACATACTAATCCTTAATAAAGTTCATCTTTGTCTGGAACAGGTTCATGCTTGAAAGTTCGATTGCTCAATTCTCTTTCTCGAAACTCACTCTTTTTTGATGATCTGAAAAATAAGAAGCCAAATAGTTTTTTTAAAAATTTCCACATAATATTTTCCTAATAAAGTTCTTCCATATCTGGAACTGCTTCATGGGTGAAGCCAAAATCTCTCCCTTTTTCTCGACTCATTTTACTCTCGTTTAACTCTTTTCTTTTTGAACCAGCTAAATTTAAGTACTTTTTGACGTAGCGGAGATAAGTATTATACTTTATATTTTTATTAGTAGATTTATTGATAATTTCCAACTGCTGTTTATAACTAAAACCCTCATTAATCATAAGTCTAATATCATCATGTATAGAGTCTAAAAAAAAGCGAATTGCTCTCTTATCATTGCTCTGAAGCAGAGCTTCTTTTGTCTTTTCTATCTCACTTTTGATAGATTGTCTCATACTTGTTAAATCTTCCACACCTATTCTCCTAAAACTATTTTTATATTTTACAATTATGAGTTAGGAGATGACTCTATAGTTACAATGAAAGTCTACAAAACCTAAAACTTGAATTTTTAGTTCAAAGCTGACAAAGTTTCTAGTTTTTCTGTCACCTCGACTAGAGCGAAGATAGCTCTTGATACAACTTTTTATAAAGATTTCTCACCCTAAAGGGTTCGAAATGACAAGAGAGGCAGAAGCCTATTTGGTCACCCCCTATCTCAAATTGCAAACTCTTCGGTCAGTTCTGAAAGAACCTCCCTCAGAGTGTTTTATCCTGAAAAAGCTATTTAGGATTTCGAAAGACATCAATAAAAAGTATAAAAAATATTGCCAAGATGATAGAAGCTATAAAAGAGACAACAATGATAATTGCTCTTTTTGGTTTTACCTTATCTTTTATAAAAGCAACTCTACTTTCTGTTGCTTTCTGAACTAGATAATACTCACTAGCTTTTGCCAAAACTTTTTTCTGAATTAGAGTTGATATAAGTTTTGTGATTGTTGCTTGAAGCTCGATATTTTCTATATAGAGAAGTTCATTTTCATAAAAAGATATTTTCTTCTCCAAATCTTTCATATCTAACTTTCTAACTCTATCTGTAATTTCAAAAAGATATATATCTGCCAACTCTTTTGTAAGAAATCTATCTTGCATCTCTACTGAAAGTGTAATTATTCCACTTTTTGTATCTTCGGAAAGAGAGACTGTTTCAGAAAGATATTTGTATATATCAAAAAGTCTCTCAGCTTCGGAAATATCTATATCTTTACTATTTTCAAACTGTAATTCAAAAGGAAAAACTAAGTTCTCTTGGTTCTCAACTCTCTCTAAAAGAGCATATTTTTGAACAATATATTCATGTAGAGAGTCATCTTTTAAAATAGAACTCATAGTATTGTAAGGGGATACAGTAGCAGCTCCAACACGAATACCAGCAAGACCTGCCAATGCTTCAAAATCACCACTTGAAGATTGTTCACCTTGTGGAAGTAGAGTGATATAGGAGCGATAAGAGTTTGGAGTCATAATAAGAATAGTTGTAACTAAAGTAGTAACTAAAAAAGAGAAAATCGCTATTTTCCATTTTCTACTCCAAATTTGTGAAAAGAGTTCTTTTAAATCTATTTCGTCTTTTTCCAATTTAGAAAACTCCTACGGTTTTAAGTGATACAGCAGTTATTGCTAGTTGGTATAAAATTTGAGTTACATCTTTAGCTATAAATGAGAATGATGAGGTTTCAACTTTAAAAGGAACAACTATTGTATCTCCCGTCTCAATCTCTAAACCAAAACCAAATAGAAATCCACTCTCATATCTTTCAGCTTCACCGTTTGGATGAACAATATAGATATTATCAATATCTGCTTTATGATTTAAACCACCAGACTTTTCTAAGTAAAACTCAACATCTTCTCCCTCTCTGTAAAAGAAAGTACTCGGATTTAAGACCTCTCCTATTACAGAAACCGTCTCATTTATAGTTGGAATATATATTCTATCTCCATCTTCTAAAAGAAAATCTTTCTCTAAAATATTTACAGAAACTCGACCATTTGGAGTAAAATCTCTCAAGTCGGCAATTAGAGAATCTATCATTTTTAAAAGCATCTCTTTATCTGAACTATTTTCTCCAAAAGAAGAGGGTGATGAGAGGAGATAAATAGAATCTTTTTTAAGTTTTTGAATACTCTCTTCCAATCTCTTTTTTTGTAAAGATTTTATCGATTCTCTAGTAAAAACAGCTCCTCTGAAAAATGCTGTATCAAGATATCCTCCTGCTCTATTCACAACATCTTGAAATGTATCACCAGCTTCAATAGAGTAATTTCCAGGAAATTTCACCTCTCCATATATCTGTACACTTTTCATATCATTCCATTTTGGAACTTTAAAAATTGTCACCTCATCAAACTCTAAAATTTTAAAATTCTGTTCCATCGCCTCTTTTAAGGACTCTCTTAAAATCTCATATTTTCTCTCTCCATCTTCTATTCTGTATCTAACAACCTCAAATTTCTCTAAATAGGCTTTTTTTGTTAAACCTTTTGCAAGTTGGATAAGTTTATTTATATCTGTACTCTCATCTATCCTAAAATTTCCGCCAGATAAAACCTCTCCTTTTATCGAAGCTAATTTCGGTTTTTCTCTTTCAAGTTGGTCAAAAAATACTATTTCATCAAGAGGTTGAATTTGGAAACTTGAGTTTTTATCTAAATCTAAAAAGTGTATCTTCAACTTTTCTCGAATATTTCGAAGTAATTTCACCTCTTTTGAAACCTTAAGAAAAACTCTATTTCCATCAATAAAATCTTCGCTCTTAAATTTTACAAAGTTTGAAATATCTCCAAGAGTGATATTATCAAAGTATTGATATTTTCCTGGAGTTGTAATTACACTACCTCGAATATATATGTATGGATTTTCTTTCAACTCAGCTCTATTGAAGATATATATCTCATCACCCCTTTTAAGTTCAAGACTCTCTTTTCCAGCAAGAACTTCAGCTAAAGAGAATTGAAGTATCTCATCAGAATATGTAAGGTAGTTATATCTCTTTATTACAGAGTAATTCATCTCTACATTTTCAAGAAATACATTTTCCAGTCCATTCAATTTTATCTCTTTATAAAAGAAGTCATATAGGGTAAGACCCTTATAAAATCCTCTCTCTCCTGCATGAACAACATTACCGTATATGTAAATACTATCGCTTTTACTATTTATAGGATAGATAGTAACTCTATCTCCATCTTGAAGAGGAAACTCTTTTCTTGGATCCAAATCTATTACAATCTGTTTCTCATTTTTATCAAATCTCTTCAATTTAGCTTTTCGATTGCTTCCAGAAAAAGAGATACCTTGAGCATAAGAGAGTAGAGAGTGTAAGTTTTCACTGCTTTTAAGTTGATAAATCCCCTTTCTATTTACCTTTCCATCTAATACTACTCTCTTTTTTACTTTTGGAACAAAGATGGTATCTCCATTTTTCAAATTGAAATTAAGATAAGAGGTCTCTCCTTTTTGAATAAATTTATATATATCAAATCTTTTGATTAGCTTTCCACTTCTATAAAGTTTGATATCTCGATAAGAGCCTAAATTGGAAATTCCGTTAGCAGAGATAAGAGCCTCTTTGATTGTTGAGAGTGCTGGAATATTGTAAATGCCTGGACTCTCAACTTCACCTGTAATTACAACTTGTATTGGTGTTGTTTTTATAATATCAACATGTATTTTAGTATTTTTATATAAAGCTTCATATTTAGATATTAAAATCTCTTTTAAGGTTTTAAATTCCATACTGTATATGTAGAGAGGACCAACACCACCAATATTTATATTTCCATTTCTATCAACTTCAAGTTCTTGATTACTATTTCTAGCCCCATAAAGCCAGATAGAGATAATATCTCCTATATTGATTTGGTACTCATTTGGTATAGAGAGAGAATTAGTTCTTTGAAGATTTCTATTTTGGAAAAAGGAGTCACCATATCGAAATATTTCTGTCTGCTCCAATTTAAGATGACCATCATTTCTCTCTTCAACAATACTACTATCACTTTTATAGCTAAATATATTTTTTTTCAATTTCTCATCAGCTTGAGATATAGTTTTTGGAACTGGAGCAATTTTGATAATCCTATTCTCAACTGGAACATCATGAATTTCAGCTTTATAGTTACTTTCACTTTTCATGTTCTCTAATTTTTTTTGTAGCTCTGCTGAAGAGCCAATTTTTTGTAAATCATTTAGAGTAACAGAGTATAGTAGAGTAGAGAAAATTGTAAGATATATAAGAAGTTTCAAATTTAAAATGCTCCTATTTTATAAATTAGACCAAATTTAGCAAAACCATATTTCTTATCAAATTGAGTTTCTGTATATCTGTTGTAAAGATATGGTATTTCTGTATTCAGTTGTTGAAACATAAGTTTTCCTCCCAAAAAGGCTACAAAACTTTTTGAAAAAGGAAAGAGAAGAGAGGCTTCAAGAGAGTTACTGCTGTTTTCATAACTCAAATCTTCTCTCCAGATTTTGCTATATTCATAATTCAACTCCAAAATAGTAGAAGTGAATTCAGAAATTAGAGAGAAACCAAGAGTTCCAACACTCTCATCTCTATCTAAATCTGTTTCTAAAGAGTTTGGTACTATGGAGCTTGGAAAAACATCTATCTTGGTAGAAATATTTTGATATGCGAAAGCTGTATAGAAATCTATTACAGTTCTTCTCAAAACTCTCTTTCCAAAGAGAAATTTTAGATATATGCTATCTGAAGCCGTATCTTCTATATTTACTTCTGGAGAGACTCTATTTCCAAAATCATCAAAAAGCATAATTTCTGTATCTCCATCTTTTATACTGCCATCTTCCTCTATGGAGTAAGATGAGTTTGGAGAAATCTTTTTTATCATCGAGTTTATAACTGTTGGATTTGAGACAGAGATATCTTCAGCCCAATTTCTCTTATACCCAATATCAAAAGAGATAGAGTCTATAAAAGCATTTCTATTTCTTCTAAGTTGATATCTGTTCCACAACTCTATTTGACTATTTTTCAAACTTGAACTGGCATAATCTAAATTCCAGATTTGAAAATTGAAAAAGAGAGAGTCTCTTTCTGAAATTCCAACTCCAAATTCAGTTTCAAATCCACTCATATCTCCAATAGAAGAGCCATATTTTGAAAGTGTTCCAAGTTCACTATCTCTAATATTGAAAATATCTAATTCATCATTTGTTCGTAAATATGAAGCCTCTACTGAAACTTGTCCTTCAGGCATTGTAAATGCATGATTGTTTAAAACTCCATAATTCATAACTTGATATGAGAGTAGTAGGGAGGGAAAAAAAAGTAGGTATTTTTTCAATACAACTCCATTTTCTCCGAATTATAACTAAAGAGAAATGACCTCTCTTTGCAACACTTGACCATTTTCAAGAACTTTATAAGTGAAACCACTTTTCTCTTTTAAATCTGCAATTACTACTTGCAGAATTTTAAAACACTCTTTTGGTTCAGGAACTTTTAGATGGCTCTTTTCACCTGTTAAAGCTCTATGAATGGGACTTTCAGATTTCATTCCAATAACTCCATCAAAACAGCCTGATAGTCCAACATCTGTAATATAGAAAGTTCCACTTGAAAGTTGGAAATCATCAGTAGCGATATGAGTGTGAGTTCCAACCATCATAGAGATTTTTCCTTTTAGAAATTCAAAAAGAGTTCTCTTTTCAGCTGTTGTTTCAGCATGAAAATCGACAAAAACCTCATCAGCTTCTAAATTTTCTAAAAGTTCTGAAATAGCTACAAATGGGTTTCCTGTTGCTGTTGGCATAAAATCTGAGCCGATGAGGTTTATCACTGCCAATTTCTTACCTCCAACCTCTACAACTCTATATCCAAACTCCTCTTTTTTAGGATAGTTCATCGGAACCAAAGTTGGAGAAGTCCGAATAAGTTCATGAATATCATCTCTATCAAAAGAGTGGTTTCCACCTGTAAAAAGGTCTATTCCGTAAGAAAATAGTTCATTCGCATTCTTTTTAGTAATTCCAAAACCGTGAGAAGCATTCTCTACATTTGCAATCACAAAATCCAATTTAAACTCTTCTCTAACTCTTTCTAAGTGGTCTCGAACCATAAATCTCCCAGCCCGACCAACTATATCTCCAATAAATCCTATTCGCATAAGAAATCTTTCACCATCTTTTCAATTTCCAAAATTCCTTCAGAAGCCTTTTTATGAATTACAGTTTGAAAACTTCTGTCTAAATCTGGTTCAGGGTGTAAATTATTTAAAACACTCTTCTCCTTATATTTTGCCATGCTTTTTAAAGGAAGAACATTTCCAGAAGAGCCGATAACAATAAATAGTTCTATACTAGAGAAAACATCATCAAGATATCCATACATTGGTGCTGGTTCTCCAAACATTACAACATTGTGTCGTATCTTTTTGCTACCACACTTTTGGCAACTTTTTCCCTCTTGAGACTCGTATCCAACTTTCCAGATATTTCCACAAACTTCACATCTTAAATCTGTTAAAGTTCCATGAAGATGTATCACCTCTTTACAACCAGCTCTCTCAAGTAAATCATCTACATTTTGAGTTACAACTGAAATCTCTCTTGGATACTTCTCTTTCAACTCAGCAATTTTTTTGTGAGCAAAATTTGGTTCTACTCTTTCCAACTGCGCTCTTCTAGCATCATAGAAGTCTCCAACTTTTTTAGGGTCTTTTGCAAAACCTTCTACCGAACAGACCTCCATAACATCATACTCTTCCCAAAGTCCATCACTATCTCGAAAAGTTTTTAAACCACTTTCTGCTGAAAGTCCAGCACCCGAAAGTATCATTACACTCCACATCATTTTAAATCCTTTGTAAAATAGCAAAAAGTATATCAACAAAACTGCCAGAGCATAAAAATAGTGTAATATATTTTCAAATAGTAAAAAAGAGGGGAGTGACCAAATAGAGTATTTTTACGCTTTAACAACCCACATATCATTTCAAACCCTTTACGGTGAGAAATCTTTTACATCACTTCGATTAAAACGATAAGTTTCCGAGATTTCTCAATCACTTCGTTCATATCGAAATGACGAGAGAGGCAGAAGCCTATTTGGTCACTCCCAAAAAGAGAGTTTATGAAAGAAGAGTTATTAGAAATAAAGTCGGAAATAGCAGAACGAAAGAGTTCTTTAAAAGAGCTGTTTTTGAATTCGAAAAAGGGGAAAAACTTTTTAGTTAGATATACGAAATTTTACGATGAAATCATCTCTAAAATTTACAAAATGGTTTTAGAAGAGATGTTTAATGATTATCTTCCAATGAGAAATTCAATTCCAGTTGTTGTTGTTGCTCTTGGTAGTTACGGTAGGGAAGAGTTAAATATTCATAGTGATATCGATTTGATGATATCTTACAAAAAGATAGCTGGTTACAATTCAGAAGAGATAATAGAGAAATTTGTCTACTCTCTTTGGGACGCAGGTCTAAAATTGGGACATAGAGTTCATGAAATATCTGAACTTGAAGAGGTTGCCAAAAGTGATATTACAATCAAGACTGCTCTAATTGAAGGACGAAAAGTTATAGGTTCATCTTTTATTTGGGGTACTGTTGAGCAGAAGTTAAATTATATTAGAGATACAAACCAAGAAGATTTTTTCAAAGAGAAACTTCTTGAAAGAGATGGTAGATATAAGAGATATCCTTTTGACTCTATGACTCCAAATTTAAAAGAGGGAGTTGGAGGTTTTAGAGATGCAAATCTTCTTTTTTGGATTTTAAATGTAAAATTTAAAACAACCTCTATTCGAGAATTTTCAGGAGAGCTATTTTCAGAAGAGGAGTTTCGAAAATTCTCTATCGCTTTAGATTTACTATTTTCAGTGAGAACCTATCTCCACTTCTCACTAAAAAAGAAGAGAGATAAAGTTGTTTTAGAGGATGTTCCATATCTTTCAGAACTTTTTTCTCAAAACCAGTTTCAAACTCTACAAAAAATTCTCTCTGCAATGAAAGTAGTTCATCTCTTTACAGCAAGAGTTATTGAAAAAGTATTAGAGATTAGAGAGTTGGAGTATCTAAATTTTGAAGAAAAGTTTGATTTACATAAGATTTTTAAAAAAGAGAATGCTTTTCCAACCATACTAAATCTTTGGCGTAACGGAACTCTTCAAAATCATATACCTCTTTTTGAAAAGGTCTACTTGCTACCACAATTTGATGGATATCACTACCACACAGTAGATGTTCACTCTCTATATACAGTTCGAGAATTGGAAAAAATAGAAGACAAATTTTTAAAAGGGCTTTTTGAAACCCTATCTTCAAAAGAGAGAGAGATTTTAAAAATAGCTTCTCTATTTCATGATATTGGAAAAGGTAGAGTTGAAGACCATAGCAGAGTTGGTTCAAAAGTTACAAAATCTTTTCTTCAAAAGAATGAGTTTCCTGAAGATATTATAGAAAAAGTATCACACCTCATCAGAAACCATACTCTTATGACTGATATCGCTTACCATGAAGATATTCACAATGAGAAAGTAATTTTCTCTTTTCTCTCCAAAGTTCAAGATGAAAAAACTCTAAAACTTCTCTACATTTTAACTTATGCAGATGTTAAATCTGTTGGTGCCGAAACTTACAACTCCTACAATAAAGCTCTACTTTTTAAACTCTATCAAAATAGCCTCTTGGTTTTAAATAACTCAGAAATGATACGAGAAAGTAAAAAGAGAGAAAAAGTTGAAAAGCAGATTAAGAATCTCGAAGCTCCAAAACCTCTCAAAAGAGCAATTTTTAGAATTAAATCGAATCAACTATTTTTCAAATTAGATTCTTTATCGATTTTAAAACTCTCAAAAAGGGCAAAAGAGTTGGAGAATTTCAGTTTTGAGGTTTTAAATACTCCTTTTCTCTCTGTAAGAATTTTGAGAAGAGAGAATTTAAATTTTGATATAGCCTATTTTCTAAATAAGGTTGATTTTCTTTCTGTTATATCTCTTGATATTTTTGAGCTTTTTGATGGGATCAAATATTTTCAAATCGATTTTCAGAATAGTGTTGAAGAGGGAGATGTTGAATTTGTTAAATTTATTATTGAGGATTCCTTTTCCGAAACAAGAAAAGTTTTCAAAAAGATAGTTCCAAAAATAGGTGGTGATGAGGTGAAATTTGATTGCGAATATACACAACACTATTTAAAACTCTCTCTAAATACAGAGAACCAGAATGGTCTTCTTGCTTATCTTTTCAAATTCTTTGAAGATGAAAATTTAAAAGTTGTCTCTTCAAAAACCCAAACTTTTAAAGTTAAAGTTAGAGATATGTTTCTAATTGAGAAAGATAGAGATTGTAATTTATATAGAGAACTTTTTGATAAGATGTTGTAAATGTAGATAAGTAAGGTGAATAGTTGAAAGTTAAAGCAGAACAGATAACAGCAATCTTAACAGATGTTGATGGTGTCCTAACAGATGGCGGTATCTACTATGATAATAGTGGAAATGAGTTTAAAAAATTTAATGTAAAAGATGGTCAAATAATCAAACATCTTAAAGATGTTGGTATTGTTGTCGGTGTTATTACTGGTAGAGACTCAAAAAGTGTTGATAGACGAATTGAAGAACTTGAAATAGATTTTTATAGAAAGGGAGTTGATAACAAACTTCTTGAGTTAAAAAGATTTCTTCAAAAGTATGGATTGAAAACTTCCCAAGTTGCCTATATTGGAGATGATATTAATGATTTGCCAATTTTAGAACATGTTGGTCTCTCTGTTACACCATCTGACTCAAGATATTACATCAAAAATAGTGTTGATTATGTCACACCTTCAAAAGGTGGTGAAGGTGCTTTTCGAGATTTGGCTGATTACATTTTAGAATCTAAAAAAGTTTTCAAAAATATTCTCAAAAGAGTTTAAATTTAAAAAATATTTGGAATTCAAATTCTGTTTCCAAATGTTTTATTTACTAAATGATTTTTTTGTCTCTAATTGGCTTAAAAATTTTAGTTTCAAAACAGCATGTAAAATACGATACAACCGAGATATTAGAAGTTTTTAACTATTTAGTATAAATTCTATTTATTGTAAATTAAGATATAAACTAATACACTTAAGCTGTTTACTTAATTTATCAGCTTATGGTTTTATTAAAATGATAAGTTTCATAACTTAAAGTTATAAGGTAGTATTTAATGGCAAAAGTAGTTGTTTTAGGTTCGGGGTTTGCTGGTCAAACTGCTGCTCTCAACCTTAGAAAAAGTCTTAAGAAGAAAGACCATGAAGTTACTGTCATCACACCTAACAAGAAGTTTGGATATGTTCCATCTTGGGTTTGGGTTGGTGTCGGAAAAATGGACGTTAGTGAAACTCAATTTGATTTAGCACCTGTTTATAAGAAAAAGGGAATAAATTATGTGAATGGTCTTGCTAAAGAGGTTCATGTTGAAGAGCAATTTGTTACAGTAGACCTTTTAGATGGTGGAAGTGAGAAAGTAGAGTATGATTACCTTATCAATGCTACTGGACCAAGATTAGCTTATGATATGACAGAAGGGCTTGGACCTGACCATGGACATACTGTTTCTATCTGTACTCCAAACCATGCTGCTGAAGCTGGAGAAGAGTATCTCAAAATGGTTGAGAGAATGGAAAAAGGTGAAACTGTTAAGATGCTTATCGGAACAGGTCACGGTATGGCAACTTGTCAAGGTGCTGGATTTGAGTACATTCACAATATCGCTTTTGACCTTGAGCAGAGAGGACTTCTTGATAAAGCTCAAATCAAATGGATTTCTAACGAAAGAATGTTAGGAGACTTTGGTGTTGGTGGAATGGTTATTGGTAAGGCTGGACATATTGTTTCTGGAAAAATTTTCGCTGAAGCATCTTTTATGGAACAAGGTATTGAGTGGATAACTGGTGCTGCTGTAACAAAAGTAGAAGCAGGAAAAGCTCACTATAAAACTGTCGAGTCTTCAGAAGTTCAAACAGAAGAGTTCGATTTTGCAATGCTAATTCCTGCATTTGCTGGTGTTCCAATCAAATATATTACAAAAGATGGTTCTGATATTACAGGTGACCTCTGTGCTCCAAATGGTATGCTTAAAGTTGATGCTGACTACTCTTCAGCACCAAGAGGTTTTGACAATTGGAGAAAAGAGGATTGGCCTTTAACTTATCAAAATCAGACTTATAAAAATATTTATGCTGCTGGAATTTCTTTTGCTCCTCCACACCCAATCTCTAAACCTGCTGCTTCTCCAGATGGTACTCCAATTGTAGCTTCTCCTCCAAGAACAGGTATGGCTGCTGGTATCATCGGTCATGTTGTTGCAATGTCTGTTGCTGATATTGTAAATGGAAAATCTTCTGAACCTGAGCATACAGCTTCTATGGGTGATTTTGGTGCAGCTTGTGTTGCTTCTATGGGTAAATCTATGACTAGAGGTAGTGCAGCAGTAATTGCTATGTATCCAGTTGTTCCAAACTATGAGAAATATGAGTATGGTAGAGATATGGACGCAACATTTGGAGACCAAGGTCTTGCTGGACATTGGCTAAAAGCTCTTCTTCACCACCTATTCATTTACAAAATGAAAGGTAAATTTGGTTGGTGGTTAATTCCAGATTAAGATATAAAGGATAGAAATGAAAAAAGTTAAATTTGTTCCATATTCACAATTGGGTGATGCTTGGATGGAGCCTCAAAGTTTTGCTAGATTTACAAGAACTTGTGTAATTTGGCAACTATTTAAATTTGCTAGATATAATCTTCAAATTATTAAAGTTCTTGCAAAAGGACATTAAAATCTCCTCCCTCCCCCCTTTTGGGGAAACTCCTATTTCCTAATTCTAGCTATAATTCAGAAAACAATATTTAAGGGATTTTATGAAATCGTTTCTTCTATTTTTATCAGTAGTTTCTACTATTTTAGCAGTTGAGGTAGATGTTAAATGGACAGCATTTAAGACACCAGCAAAAGTTGGAGTTTCTGGAGATTTTCGAGCCGTTTCTGTACATGGAGACAAATTAGAAAATTTAAATTTATCTATAAAAACCTCATCAATCAATTCAAATAATTTAGGTAGAGATATCACTCTTGTAGAGTTCTTTTGGAAAGTTCAAGGCGTATCTAAAATAGAAGCCAAAGTTTTAGAAGTTTACAAAAAGTATATGAAATTAGAAATATCTATGAATGGTATTTCAAAAGAGATGTTAGTAAAAACTTCTAAAGTTGGAGATACTCTTTCTGGAAATGGAAAAATAGACCTTTCAGATTTCAATATGTTGCCATCTCTAAAATCTATAAATAGTGCTTGTTACTATCTACATGCAGGAAAGACTTGGCAAGATGTGAACATTGGATTTGAGATAAGAGGATTGTAATGACTGGTATCATTAAAGATGATGAGAGAGATAAACATGATATCTCTCCATTTCTATTTGGAGAGCTAAATCTTTATGGAGAAAATGATGATTTTCAACCTTTTATTCCTAAAGAAGTTGGAAAGAGTGTAGAGTCAAAACAAGAGGTTTCGGAAAAGAAAAGTAGTGAAAAAGAGAGCAAAAGAGATGAGATAATTACAGCTCTTTTAGACAAAGGTGATATTCTTACTTCTGAGATACAGAACCTTCAAAATAAACTCTCAAATCAAGAGATGCTTTTTCAAAATGAACTTGAAAAGATGAAGAGAGAAGAGTATGAACGAGGTGCAAGAGATGGACTCTCTCATGCAAAAGGAGAGGCTCAAGAGGAGTATAGAACTTCTTTAAATCATCTCTCAAACTCTATTCAGAAATTGGAAGAGTTAGGTAAAAGTTTTTCTAGTATGATGCAATCAGTTGAAAAAGAGCTTGTTCACACATCTGTTGCAATTGCAAAAGAGGTTATTACAAATGAGATAACTTACAACAGCGGACAGGTTGCAATAAATCTTACAAAGTCTCTACTCAAAAATCTCTCTGAAGCGAAAGATATAACAATTCATGTCAATAGTAGCGATTTAGAAATTGTTAAAAATGGTCTTTCAGATATTTCAAACTTGAAAGTTATATCAGACATAGCTGTATCTCAAGGTGGTGTCATAATAGTTAGTGATGTGGGAACAATAGAGGGAACTATTATGGAAAGACTTAGAATTGTTAAAAATGATATTCTCTCAAAAATTTAAGGAAGAGATTTGATTATAGCGGGAAACTTTAAAAGTTTTAAAACGAGAGAGGGAACAAAAGAGTATTTAGAGAAATTGGAAGCTGAAGTTTTAAACTCCTCTTCTGAAGTTGTTATCTTTCCACCATCAACAGCACTACAATCTTGGAAAGGAAAAGTATCGGTTGGAACACAAAATGCCTATCCAACAGAAAATGGTGCTTTTACAGGAGAGATAGGTTTAGAGCAGTTAGAAGAGTTTCAAACTAAATATATTCTTATCGGACACTCTGAAAGAAGAGAGATTTTAAAAGAGAGAGATAAATTTATAGCTGAGAAATTTGACTTTTTTACAGAAAACAGTTTTAAAGTAATTCTCTGTATTGGAGAGAGTTTAGAAATTAGAAGAGAGGGAGAAGAGAAAGTTTTAGAATTTTTAAATAGACAGCTAGAAAAGATAGACCTCTCTAAAGATTTTGTAATTGCTTATGAGCCGATATGGGCAATTGGTACTGGAATTACACCAACTCTACAAGAGATAGACTCTATTTTAGAGAAACTTCATAAACTGTCTGGAAAAAAAGTGCTTTACGGGGGTAGTGTAAAACTATCAAACAGTGTGGAGATACTCTCTCTACCAAATTGTGATGGTGTTTTAGTTGGAGGTGCTAGTTTAGAACCTTTAGATTTTGCAAAAATGGTTTCAATTGCTGATGAGGTTCAAAAATAGCGTCATTTCGAGCTACTCAAGAAATCTTGGAAAGGAGACCTCTCCATTCCGCCCAAGTTAAGGTAACTTATAGCCAGATATTATCTATAAGTCGGGTCTTTCCAACTTTTACAGCAATGAGAATTATTGTATTTTCCTTTTCAAATTTTTGAAGTAAATTCAGATTTCTATCTCGAATTTCCACATATCCAATTTCTAAATCTTCTAAAGCAGAAAGCATAGCCCTCTTTGTACTTTGGAGAGAGTTTCCAGATTTTAAAAGAGTTTCTCCAGTTGTTAGAGCTTTAGGTATTTTGATAGCAAGTTTTCGTTCCTCTTTTGAGAGATATCGATTTCGACTAGAGAGTGCAACACCATCAAAGTCTCGCACTATATCTACTGGAACTATTTCGATATCTAAAAATAGATTTTTTACCATACTTTCTATGAGAATGAGTTGTTGAGCATCTTTCTTTCCAAAATATGCTTTATGAGGCTTGACAATGTTAAATAGTTTTAAAACAACCTGAAGAACACCGTTAAAATGTCCAACTCTACCTTTTCCCTCTAAAATAAAACCTCGAATTTTTGGTGCTAAAATAGAGACCTCATCACCACTGTACAGAGTTTCTACATCTGGAAGAAAAAGAATATCGACTCCAATCTCTTTTGCAATTTTTATATCCTCTTCTAAAGTTCTCGGATATTTTGAGAAATCTTCACCTTCTAAAAATTGAGTTGGATTTACAAAAATAGAGAGAACCAGAAGTTCATTTTCCGCTCTACCTCTTTTCAATAACTCTCTGTGTCCATCATGCAATGCTCCCATTGTTGGAACAAAACCGATAGAACGACTCTCTAAATTTTCAAACTCTTTGACTATTTTCACACTATCTCTTTCTAATATTCAAAATTCCACTTTTAGAGTTGAAAGAGAGAAATCGTCCAAGCTCCTTTCCAACATCAACTGTATCGATAGCGATGCCAAATTTTCCAAGAGTATCTTTTGCTGATTTCACATTTTTAAGACCAATAGGTAAATCATCACTATACTCACCAATAATTGCTCCACCAACTATATTTGCAACAATATCCTCTTTTTTACTACCACTTTTCAGAAATTTTTCAATAAGCTCCTCTGTTCCAATATCTCCGTACCGACAGCTTTTGACTCCTATTCCATTCCATTTCGGTTCAAGAAAGTGAAGTAATCCACCAATCTCTTTCACTCTATCATATAGAGTAACTGCTAAAGATGAGCCAACAACAGTAATGATTTCACTCTCTTCTTCAAAAAAGACCACCTGTTCTGATGTAACAATTATCTTATTCAAAATTTCCCTTTTGTCTCTCTATTTATTTTTTTACCATTCTCTTCACTCTTTTCAGATTGAAAATCAAATTTCTCTCCATCTACTGTAAGAGCATCTAAAAGTCGTTCTATCCCTTTTGCCATCGCCATATTTTGAGAAATAACTTCACTAAAAGAGTTTACATATCGCTCTATTTTTGCTAACTTTTTAAGATGACCATCTTTACTCTCTATATATTTTTTTAAACTTGAAAGTTCATCATCAATACGGTGAACAACAGAGTTTCTAATATATCTGTTGTGTTCTCCAAAAGTCTTATTTCTTATCTCTTTTGTAAAAATTTTATTTACAACTTCTTTAATTTCATCACTAAATTCTCGAACGGATTTTGAGCTATTTGAGACATTTTCATCTTTTGATTTTAGAGTTAAATTTAGAGTCTCCCTATTTATCTTTTGAAGAACTTCATCAATACTTTTCACCTCATCAGCAATAGAAAGTGTAAATGTAAAATTATCTTTTATATCTCTGCTAATATGCTCTAATTCTCGAAACTCTCTCTCTCTATTTGAAAAATCTAAATCTAACTCTCTTTTTATTATTTCCAGTGTTGAGAAGATAGAGTTTAAAATATCATTTTGTGCTGAAAAACTGATATTAAGAGAGTGTGATATTTTTGCTATTCCTGTAATGATGTCTTCGTTTTCTTCAATAAACTCTACCATAAAATCACTCCCACATCTTTTTTGCTATCTCAAATTTATTAGCTGTCATTATATGTATTTTTGGGTGAAAGTTTAAAAGTTTCTCAAAAAGTTCTCTGCTCATCTCTAATCCAACTCTCTCTTCTTCCTCTTCTCCAACTCTTGAAGCAATTCTCAGAGCATTAAGCCACTCTTTTGGAACTTCAATTCCAGGAACATGAACTGATAAGAATTGTGCTGTTCTAAATCTTGTTAAAGGGAAAAATCCAAATATTAGTTGTGCTGTTGGATTTGGACATCTACAAACTCTTTTCGCATCTTCAAAAAGAGCTAGTAAATTTTCAGCCTGTTCCAAACTGTATACAGGTTGTGAAATTAGACCAACAGAGTGGTGTTCTATCTTTTTAACCATCTTTTTTATTAAAGTTTTCGGATTTTTTGCTACTGAATTGATAACTGAAAATGGGTAGATAGTTTTCGGTCTTCCATTTTCTGGAAACGGCTTTCCAGCATAATTTATGCCTGTATTGAAACACTCAACTATATCTAAAAGTAGTGAACTATCACCCTCAAAAACACCTTTGCTATTTGGTTGGTCGGAGATTTTTGCACTATCTCCTGTCAATGCCAATACTGTTCTGATATCAAAATCGTTTGCCCCTAAAAGGTCTGATTGTAAAGCTATCTTATTTCTATCTCTCATTGAAACAGTAGCGATAACGGGTTTCTGAAATCTATTCTGAATTTTAACTGCTCCAAGAATTGCACTATATTTCAACTTTGCTAAGGGATTGTCGGTAGTTGAAAATCCATCAATAAAATCTACAACACCACTCTTTTCTATTTTCTGAATTAGTGAGTCTATATTTGCTGAATGAGTTGGAGTTGTCTCAAGAGTAATGTATCTGTGGTCTTTATCTTTTAATTTTTTTATCAATTCTTCAAACATGTTATCCCGTTACTGATTTGGAGTTAATTTTAAATTTTACCAAAAAGAGAGTAACTCTAAACAAATAGTGAATTTGTTATCATTTCTAAAAAAGGGAGTTACCAAATAGGCTTCTGCCTCTCTTGTCATTTCGATATAAGCGTAGCGATTGAGAAATCTTGGAAACTTATCGTTTTACTAAAAGATTTCTCACCCGAAAGGGTTCGAAATGACATATGGGTTGTTAAAGCGTAAAAATACTCTATTTGGTTACTCCCCTAAAAAAAGGTAGATTTTTATATGAGATTTCTCTTACTGCTTCTATTTTTTGAAATTCCACTTTTAGCAAGTTTCATTTTAAAAGATGAGTTGGGAATGAAAGTTGAGTTTCACGATGAGGTGAATATTATGGGAAAAGAGCTTTTTGAACTTAGTGGAGTTGGTGTATATATTTTAATGTTGCACTCAACAAATGGTGAAAGCCTTTCTAAAGTTGGATTGGACTATTTTAAAACATTGCCAAAAAATAGTACACTATTAACCTTTTCTGAATTGGAAAAGAAAGTAGACATCATCTCTGATGTTGAATACCTCTTTGATAAAGAGCAAATTTTAAGTCCATATCCTTGGAGTGGAACAATTCTCCCAATTCTTGGTGAAAAGACAAAAGGTGACCCAAGAGAGAAATATAGTGTAGCAATATTCAACGGCTATGCTGATATTGTTGAACAGAGTGCAGATACTCTCAATATCACTTTAGATAGTGCTGTTGGTAGTGCTAATAAAATTGTTATAAACTCTCTTCGACTCCTATTTTACGGAATTCTGCTTCTTGCTCTATTTTATATAATTTACAAAAAGGTACTTAAAAAATGAGAATAAATCTTTGGCCTTACGTAATTGTTGCAATGATAATAGGTGCAATTGTAGCTTCTCTTAAAACAATAGTAATAGCTTTAGAGAATCCAGTTCAAGATTCAAATCTTTTTCTTCAAAATTATCACATTACAGATAAAAATATAAATGAGATTCTTTATGAACAAGCTCTCTTCTCTTCAAAATATAGTTTAGATGTTTCTAAAAGTGTTGTTTCAAAAGAGAAGTTAGATTTTCATGCTGAGATTCTTGAAAGTGAAAATAGTGAATTTGAGATTTTAATGACTCGACCAGAAACAGTAGGTTTTGATGAGGTTTTTAAGACTCCAGATTTCTCTTTTGAGTTTCCAAAAGAGGGTAGATGGAAAATTCATCTAAAAGTTTCAATTGAAGATATTACAGCATATTTCTATTTTGAAGTTGATAGAGAAAAAGAGGAACTAATTCTACTAGACCCTTTTGTTTCTCAAAAAAGAGTAGAGAGAATTGAGGAGATGAGACAAAAGAGAATTCAAGAACTGATTGGAGAGGAGAGATATTGAACGAAGAAGAGCATAAAATCGCTGAACTGCTGTATAGTAAAGGTAGTTTCAAAGAGGCATTTGAGATATATGAGAATTTAGCAAAAAATGGAGACCCAAAAGCTCAAACAAGTATTGGATATATGTATCAAAATGGAGAGGGTGTTGAGCAGGATTTTGCAAAGGCGAAAGTTTGGTATGAGGAAGCCGTAAAGTTTGAATACCCATTTGCCCTACACAATCTTGCTGTTCTCTATTTGAATGGTCTTGGAACTCTACCTGATGAAAGAGTAGCTTTTCAACTATTTCTTAAATCTGCAATTTTAGAAGTTCCTCATGCCCAGTTTGAAACAGCTTATATGCTTGAGAATGGTATCGGCTGTGAGCAGAACTATTCGGAGTCAGCTTTCTGGTATGAAGAGGGTGCAAAAAGAGGGAATATTGAGTCTTTCAACAATCTTGGAGTTCTCTTTCGAGATGGTCTTGGAGTTGAACAGAGTTATGAAAAAGCAGCTCACCTTTTCAAAAGGGCTTCAGATATGGGGAATAGCCAAGCTATGTACAATTTAGGATACTGTTACGACAACGGTTTGGGAGTTGAACAAAATAGTGATTTGGCTCTTGAGCAACTTCGAAAGTCTGCATCTCTTGGAAATGAGAAAGCAAATGAGATGCTTGATAAATTGAGAGATGCAGGAGAATTCGCATTCTAAGTAAATAGAAGAGTCTCAAAAAGACTCTTCGCATTTTTTAAAGTCTTCTTGACATATCGATAGATAGTTTCATTTGACGAAGAGCTTTTCCAGACTCGATAGAGTCTTTTGCCATCTCAATACCATCTTGAATATCTCTCGCTTTTTTATCAGCAATAAGAGCAACAGCAGAGTTTAAAATTACAATATCTCTTTTAGCTCCAAAAATTCTATTTTCTAAAATTCCAAGAATGGTTTCTGCATTCTCTTTTGCATCACCACCTCTAATTTCAGAGATATCTCTTTTGTGAAATCCATACTTTTCAGGGTCAATTTCACCCTCCTCTTTTTTACCATCTATCACTTTGTAGAAGTATGTGATATCAGAAATTGAAACCTCATCAAGACCATCTCTACTTGAGACAACAAAGCTATCAGTGCCAGATATCTGAAGTGCATCTCCAACAGATTTCAGAAACTCTTTTGAAAATACACCAACAAGCTGTTTTTTCACATCTGCTGGATTTGTTAATGGACCTAAAATATTGAAAATTGTTCGATGAGGTATCGATTTTCTAATCGGCATTATATATTTCATTGCGGGGTGATGGTTCTGTGCAAACATAAAAGTAAATCTACTACTTTGAAGTAAAATAGCGTGTTGAATTGGAGATAAATTAAAGTTGAAACCTAACTTTTCAAGAACATCAGCACTACCTGAACGACTTGTGATACTCCTATTTCCATGTTTTGCCACATAACTTCCAGCTCCAGCTAAAACAAAAGAAGTTGTTGTTGAGATGTTGAAACTACCACTTTTATCTCCACCAGTTCCGCAGTTATCCATAAGTAAATCTCGAAATTCCTCATCAACTATAACTTTGACAGAGTGACTCTTCATAGCCTCCATTGCTCCAGCAATCTCTTCGGAACTCTCCCCTTTCTTATGTAGGTAGAGTAGAAGTTCTCTAATTTCACTCTCTCCTAACTCTCTTTTAAAAACTTTATTAAATTTATCTCTACTCTCTTTATAATTCATAATTCTCCTATAATTTTGCAATTCCATCTTCAAATTTTGTAAATTCTGAAATTCCAAGAATCTCTTCTATTTTTGAGTTTCGGCAGACAGATTCTCTAATATCTCCATTTCTCGCTTCACAAAATTTTGGAGAGATATCTATCTTATATTTCTCTTTTACAGTTTCAAAAAGTTCAAGAATTGTTGTTGTTTCTCCTGTACCACAAGAGAAAATCTCTCCAACTGCTTTAGGTTTTGACATTGCTAAAAGATTTATTTTCACAATATCTTTTACATAGATAAAATCTCGAAATTGAGTTCCATCACCATATATATTTGGAGCTTCCCCTTTAGAAATCTTATCTTCGAAAATTGAGATAACTCCAGAGTATTCGCTACTTGGGTCTTGTCTCTCTCCATAAACATTGAAATATCGTAGTGAAACTGTTTCGAGACCGTATAGAGAGTTGTATATCTTCATATAATTTTCACCCATAAGTTTCTCAAATCCATAAGGTGAGATTGGACTTATTGGTGAATTCTCATCTTTTGGCAGAGTTGGTTCATCTCCATAAACAGCAGCACTACTTGAGAAAACTAATCTACGAACTTCAAATCTTTTAGATAATTCCAGAAGATTTAGAGTTCCTACAATATTTACTTCATTTGTAAAAAGTGGTTCTTCTATCGACTTCTGAACAGAAGCAACTGCTGCTAAATGAAAAATATGAGTTGGTTTCTCTATCTCAAAGAACTTTTCCATTTTTTCAAAATCTCTTATATCTAGTTCTAGAAATTTGAAATCTCCCAACCCTTTTAAAAATTCTATATTTTCTATTTTTCCACTATAAAAGTTGTCTACTCCTATTACAGTTTCTCCAGCTTTTAATAACTCTTCTGCAATGTGGGAACCGATAAAACCAGCCACTCCAGTAATTAAATATCTATTTTCCAAAAAGTTCCTTTTCTACAACAGCACAAATAATATGTCCAGCTAAAATGTGAGACTCTTGAACTCTTGGAGTATCTGATGATGGAACTTTCAAAATGTAGTCACAAAGTTCTTCCATCTCTCCTCCACTACTTCCTGTAAACCCAACAGTGATGAGGTTTTTCTCTTTTGCAACTTTTAGAGCTTTCAAAATATTTTTTGAGTTTCCACTTGTAGAGATAGCAATAAACATATCTCCCTCAACTCCATTTGCTTCTATCTGTCGAGAGAAGATATCTTCATAACCATAATCATTTCCAACTGCTGTAAGAATTGAAGTATCCGTAGTTAATGCAACTGAAGGTAGTGCTGGACGGTCGAAATAGAAACGACTTACAAACTCTCCCGCAATGTGTTGAGCATCTGCTGCACTACCACCATTTCCTGCAATAAGAGTCTTTTTCCCATCTCTATATATTTCTACTGCTTTTTCAGAAATCTCTAAAATTGTATCTTCTGAAAGTTCTCTTTTTATCTCTATTGAATCTCTTATCTGTTTTGAAATAAAATTTCTCATTTATATCCTAAAATTCATAAGTGAATGATGTTTTCTGCTCCATATCATACCGTTTAACATTTTCAATTGGGTGAGAGTCATAATCATGAGATATTTGAAAAATTATAGATAGCTCTTCTGTAACTCTATTTTTAAATAGGAAACTATGGGTCATATCATAATCATTAGAGTATCCAAGTTTTGGTTGATAATATCCAGTGTAAGATACAGAAGTTAGTTCAGTTAAATCTCTTTTGAAATTTACATAAAAATTTCCTCTAAAACTCTGCTCAGAGTTTGTATTGTCCAAATAGGTCTCTTTAACATACATTGGTGATATTCCAAAAAAGATGTAGTACTCTTCATAAGGTTTAAATCTAAATCCGCTACCAAGTAGTGTTCTTGAAGCCAACTTCTGAAACTTATCTTTCTCTATCTGTCCAAAAGTTTCCCAATCTATCTCACCATAACTTTTCAAATCTTTTACAACTTCTCTAATATTCCTAAGGTGTGCAAAAGTGCTATCGGCTGTTGTCTCTCCTAAACTTTGGGAAAAGGTGTGACTACCATTTAGAAACCAGATACTCGCTTCATTAAATCTCTGAAGAGAAGCAGAAACAGAGTAAGTCTCTGTCTCTGTATTTCCTCTTAAAGTTAAAAAGGATACATCAAAATCTCCATAAAAACCGACATCTTTCTCTCCAATTTGGTAGATGCTAATTGGCTTTATTGCAAAAAGAGGTATTGCAAATAGAGATAATAGATATTTTTTCATCTAATAGCTCTTTTCAAATTCTCTAAAACTCTCTTCATAAGAGAGAAGTCTCTTTTCATACTCTATAAGTTTTGAGTAGTTCTCTTTTGACTTTCCAAG
Organism: Candidatus Thiovulum imperiosus; assembly: GCA_024281175.1. Classification (GTDB taxonomy): domain Bacteria; phylum Campylobacterota; class Campylobacteria; order Campylobacterales; family Thiovulaceae; genus Thiovulum_A; species Thiovulum_A imperiosus. The sequence goes on along the minus strand of JAMJTW010000027.1, from coordinate 27,126 downwards.
TCTACTTCGAACCTCATCAGCATTAGCTAACTGCTCTAGTTTCAAATATCTCTCAATTAGTTTTCTAAACTCATCTTCTCCAAGTTCTGGTAAGAAATTTAGAATTGTTACACCTTGAGTATTGATAACTTTATCCGAAATTACAGTTCCAATTATCTCTCTTGAAAGTGGGTGTTGCTGTACAGTATCATAAGACTTTTTAAACTTAGGTGGAAAATAGTCCAAAAGATACTTTTTTGCAAAAAAACTATCAAGAAGGTTCTTTTCAGACTTATCCTTAATTAGAACCATTTTCAGAAGTATCTTTGAGTAGGAGATTAGAAAAGAGAGATTTGGTCTGTTGATTTCAAAATCCTTATTATCTGATATTGCAAAATACTTTCTCTTGAATTGTGGAAGTTTCTCTTCAAGAAGCTCTATTACAGATAGTAGTTCATCTCTCTGATTTCTAGTCTCATCTAATGAAATTGCAAGGGCTTGATTGTAGTTTGACTCCAAAACTAAATTTACAATATCTGTTGTTGCATCTCTAAGAAGTTCTCTCTTCTCCTCTTCTGAATTTTGAAAAAGAGTTAAAAGAATTTTCATATTTACTTCATGGTCAGAAATATTTACACCAGCAGAATTGTCGATACCATCAAGATTTATTCTTCCTCCATTCAGAGCATACTCAACTCTACCTTCTTGAGTGAAACCTAAGTTTCCTCCCTCACAAACAGCAAATGCTTTAAGTTCTTTTGCATCAACCCGAACATTAAAATTTCCATAGTCTCCAACTGCATTATTACTCTCTTTAGAAGATTTTACATAAGTTCCAACCCCACCATTGAATAGTAAATCCACTTTTGCAGTTAAAAGATATCGAATTAATTCTTCTCCGGAAACAATCTCTTCAGAAATTCCAAAAATCTCTTTCATTTCTGGAGTTACAAGAATTTTCTCATCTTTTCTGCTGAAGACTCCTCCACCTTTGGAGATGAGGTTCTTATCATATTGACTCCAAGAACCGTTATTAGAGTAGAAGAGTCTCTTTCTCTCCAGATGAGCATCTTTGCTTGGATTTGGGTCGATGAAAATCTCTTTGTGTGAAAAAGCTCCAAGCAGACGAAACTTCTCACTAAGTTGAATTCCATTTCCAAAAACATCACCATTCATAGAGCCAATACCAACAACTGAAATAGGAGTCTCATAGAAGTTGAAACCCTTTTCAATGAAAAATCTCTCAGTAGAAACAAAAGCACCTTTTGCAGTAATTCCTAAATCTTTATGTGAATAGCCATTGCTTCCACCACTTGCAAAAGCGTCTCCAAGCCAGAACTCCCTAGAAATTGCAATCTCATTGGCAACATCACTCATTTGTGCTGTTCCCTTATCAGCAGCAACTACAAAATAGGTGTCATCTTCATCATATTTTAAAACTCTACTTCTATTTGTAATCTTATTTCCAACTCTGTTATCTACCATGTCAAGAAGATTGTGAATAAATTTTGAGTAGAAATCTTGAAATATCTCTTTTGTAATTTTATCTCTCTCTCGATTTATATAAAATCCACCTTTTGCTCCAGCTGGAACAATGATAGAGTTCTTTCCATCTTGAGTTATCATAAGAGATTTTATCTCTTCTCGAAAATCTGCTCTTTCACTCCATCGAAGTCCACCTCGACTAACCCGAGTCATTCTCAAATGTAATCCCATAAATTCAGGGTGATACACAAAAATTTCGTAATTTGGCTGTAAACCTCTTAAAAGATGATGTATAGGTTTTAAATTTATCTTAATTGCTATACTCTCTTTATCTAAAAAGTAGTTTGTTCTCTCAATACTTTTAAATACTGCAATAGCTAAAGCAGATAACTCTCCATTTACAGAAGAAGTCTCTATATCAGCTTCTGCTTTGGCAATTAGCTCTTCTCTACCCTCTTTAATATCTGGAGAAAATTTCGCTATAAAATAATCTTTTAGTGCTAGGGAAAAGTTTGGATGAATAGCAAAGAGATTTGTTACAATCCCAAAATCCACACTTAGATCTATCTGGTCAATATATTCACTGATAGCCCTAAATAGCATTACCTCTTTAATAAGAAAACCGTAATCATCATTTAGTTTGCAAAGTACACAGCTACCTGTGTTAAATATACTATCCATCAATATTACTCCAATTTTAATTGTTTGAATTATAACATTCTTACAGTTCTCTAAATTATTAGTTAAAATAAAAAATATATTTAAAATTTATATAGAGCAAATCTTCTAACTTCTTGGTATAATTTAAGTTAAAATTAAACAGGAGTTTTTATGAACTTATCAAAAAAGTTCTCTATTCTATTTCTGTCCTCCCTATTCTCAACTTCTCTATTTTCTGCTTGTTTTGTAGACCATGAAGAGAAACTCTCTCAATTTCTTCAAAAGAAATATGAAAATCTACCTCACATTTTGAAATTAGATATTTCTGTTTTAGATTCAAAAGTTGTTCCAAACTCTTATGGTCTTTGGAAAGGAGTTAAAGTCAAACTCTCTGGACAAGCAAAACATAAAGGGAAAATAGTTCCATTCTCTGAGCCTAATATCTTTTTTACAGATGGGTGTAACTTTACAAACACTCTTTCAAGTTTAGATGGAGAGGATTGGGCATCACTTTTTGAACCGAAAATTGAGCAGAAACACTATTCTCAAAACCATCTTATTTCAGGAACTATCTCTTCAAAACATAAGATAGTTGTTTTTAGTGACCCACTATGTCCTTACTGTAAAATGAATGTTCCTCCAATGCTTGATTATGTAAAACAGTATCCTCAAACTTTTGCTGTTTACTACTACCATTTACCACTTGACTCAATTCACCCTGCTGCAGTAGAATTGACTCGACTTATGTATATGGCTCAAGTTCAAGGAAAATTTGATGCAATCTCAAAAGCCTACAATTCAGATGTTAGTGCAAGAGAGAGAGATGTCAATAAGATAGTTGAAGCGTTCAATAAAGCTACGGGATTACAATTCACAACACAATATGCTGAAAACCCATTGGCTGTGAAATCTGTAAATCACGACAGAGATGTTGCTTCAGAATTAGATGTTAGGGGAACTCCAACTATCTATTTAGATGGGAAAAAGGTTTATGGAAATTTCTATGAAACAATAGAGAAGGTAGAGAAATAGGTGGTTAAAGACTACTTAGAGTACTCTCCAAAAATTTGTGATGGGGCTTGGGTTGCCGAGACCTCATCAGTAATAGGAGATGTGGAGATTGGAAAAGAGTCAGCTATCTGGTTTGGAGCAGTGATTAGAGGAGATGTTCACTCAATCCGAATTGGAGATAGAACAAATATCCAAGACCTCTCTATGGTTCATACGACTCATCACAAAGGTAGTGAGCGAGATATGAGTGATGGAAACCCAACAATTATTGGAAATGATGTAACAGTTGGTCATAGAGTTATGCTTCATGGCTGTACAATTGAAGATGCTTGTCTTATAGGAATGAGTGCAACAATTCTTGATGGTGCTGTTATTGGAAAAGAGAGTATTGTTGGTGCTGGTTCTCTTGTAACAAAAGGAAAAAAATTCCCTCCTAGAACTCTTATCATCGGTTCTCCAGCAAAAGCTGTTCGAGAGTTGAGTGATGATGAGGTTCAAGAACTCTACAACTCTGCTGAAAGATATGTAAAGTTCAAAAATACATATCTTTAAAATTTAACTTACGGTAATTACTCAGGTATTGGGAGTTTGTCATTTCAAGCTACTCGCATTGCCATCAAGTTAAGGAATAGGCATTAGTATACTCGTTTTCTCATGTATTTTTGGTAGTACAGAGACTAGCGAGTGTTTTTCTTCAGTTGGAAAGGCGATAAGAGTTTGAGTTGAAATATTTATTTTTGGATTTACAAGCTCTTGATAACTTTCAAAGAGTGGGTTTCCGAGTATTCTCGAAAGCTCTTTGTTTTTTAAATCTTGTCAAAAATCTATTGAGATATCTGTCGCTTTTATAAGGATTTCCACCTCATCACCAATTTTTAAATTCATATTTTTTAAAACTGTTGATTCTAAAACTGTTTCTCCAATTTCCAATTTTAGAATTGAAAATATTTTGCCAGATTCCAAACTAGAAACTTTTGCAGGAAATCTATTTATACAGCTTATCTCACCAGAGAGATTTTTTCCAATTGAGATTTGATGAGGATTTATAGAGAGTGTTACGGTGTTTTCTATTTTTGGTAGTTCCAAAGTTGCTACAAAGAGAGAGTTTCCAGAAAAGTCAAACTCTAAAAGATGCAACTGTTCAACTTTTGTAACATTTAAAAGAGAAGCTCTAATTCTATTCACCGTAGCCAAACTTTTTGAAGATATTTTGCCCATTCTCATTTAAAAGAAATTCAAAGAAGTTTTCAACTTCAACTACATCTTTACCATTTTCAAGAATTACAACACCCTGTTTGATTGGAAAGTACATCTCTTTCGGTATCTCTATCCAATTCTTACTAAGGTGTGCCAATTTTGGGGAGTATAGAGCAGACTTTGCTACAAAACCGATATCAGCTACAGTTAAAGTATAAGATAGAGTTTGAGAGATAGACTCGCCAAAAACAAGTTTATCTGAGATATTTCTATCCAACTTTTCCAAAACTTCAAAAGAGGCTTTACCATAAGGTGCTATTTTTGGATTTGCGACAGCAATTTTAGAAATGTCATCAGAAAATAGAGTTTCCAGACTCAAATTTCTCTCTTTTGATGAGAGTAGAGCAAGTTCACCTTTTGCATAAACAATTGGTGATGAGGTAGCAAATCCTTTTTCAAAAAGAGTTTCTGGATAGGAGACATCAGCACTCATAAAAATATGGTAAGGTGCTTCATTCATAATTTGAGCAGTCAGTTTTCCGCTACTTCCAATTGTAATTCGAATTTCTGTATCTGGATAGAGTTTCTCAAATTCTGATTTGAGTTCTTGAACTACATAACTCACATTTGAAGCAACAGCAACATTTACAACTTTTCTATCGCTATCTGAACAACCTACAAAAAGTAGTAAAATTAAAAGATACCTCATCTACTCTCCAAATTTAAAAAAGAAGCCTGAAGAGTTAGAAATCGTTGAAGAGTGCATATAGTCGTAATGACTCTTTTTTGAAAGTTCCAAAACTCTGTTTGCATATGTCTTTCTTGTTGTCTGACTAACTTCTAAGAAATTTGAAATCTTTCCCAAATAGCCTCTCTTTTCATTTATCTCTAAAACTGCTATTACAACTCCAACTCCCCAACTCTTTGAAGTTCCTTTTAAAGTTGGTTTATCTCTTTTTCTCGAAATTTGTGCTGAAAGTTTCTTAAATAGAAATTTATACTCCTCGTCAAAAAACTCTTCTGCAACAGAGTCTGTAATCTCCACTATCTCTCTAAATTTCTCTCTTCTATCTTGTGGAATTCTAAAGTTTCCACTTAACTCTCTCTTAAATTTTCTAATTTTGAAATTTATCTCTTCAATTGCACTATCAAGCTCTTTTTCAGAATTTATAGCGATATCTTCCCACTCCTCTTCTGGAATTTCATCTATTTTGTGTTCCAAAATAGTGATATGAAATTCTAAATCATTTATCTTATCCTCTAAAGTATCTATCTCTTTTTTAAGAAGTTTCATATCCAATTTCTGTTCAGCAACACTTTTCAGAGGCTCATTTTCTGAAACTCGACGATATATCTCTCGAACTTTGAGTAGATTACCCTCTTTATAGTGGTTATTCAACTCTTGAAATATTTCTGTGGCTCTATCTCTATCCTCTTCGGAAACTATATCTGGGTGAATAAGTTTGCTTGTCTTTTTAAATATAGATTTGAGTTCAGCTCTCTCCTCTTTTTCTGTATCTGAAAGTTCTACACTCTCTTTATTTTTGAAACTTTCACCAAATTGTCTAAATATCTCTTCAAAATCTATATCTGGACTCTCTTCAGATTTGAATTGTAAAGAGCTAAACTCCTCTTCCAACTTCTCGAGTTTTTCTACCTTTTTTTTCAACCTAGAAAAGAGAAATCTATCAAACTCGTTTAAAAAATCTGATAGCTCTCGGAACTTATCCTCTTTTTTTGCAAACTTTTTTTCAGCTCTTTTTAATTTCTCTTGAAGCTTTTTCGCTTTTGGGTCTATATATTCTACTATCCCCTTTTCAACTACCCTTTTTTTCATCTAACTCTTTCACTATTTCCATAATATCTTCTGCTTTTATATCTCCAATTGAGAAGTCACTCTTTTGTAATTTTGAAGGATTTACAACACTATCTGATTTCAAATATCTATTTATCTCTGTAACCAACATCTGTTCTGGAGGTGTCATTCCAAAGAGAACTATTGACGGTATATTCATTGCCCAAGCTATATGTGTTGGACCACTATCATTTCCAATTACTAACGATGAGGTGAAAATATAGTGTTTCAATTGGTCTAAATTCATCTTTGGAGCAAGTTCCACATTACTACATCTATTTGCAATCCAGACAGCAAGTTTTCTCTCTTCTAAACTACCCCAAATAATTGAGATTTGTCTATCTAAAAGTTGTGCCAACTCCAAAAACTTCTCTTTCGGATAGTTCTTTTGAGCCATACTTGAGCCAACTACAAATAGAACTTTCTCATTTGATGAAAAAGTTGTATCTGAGTAGAAGAGATGTTGTCTCTTATTTAAAACCTCATCTTTAGAGATTTTTAAATTTAAAGCATCATTTATAAGTTGAACATTTCGCAGTATTTTGTTTTCATTGTAATTTGAAACACTCTTTTTTTTATAAAGTAGAGATGAAGCACCTTCTCTAGCTGATTTCCAAGAGAAACCATAAGTATTTTTTCCAATAAGTCTGGCAAGAATACTAGATTTTAGAAGACCTTGCATATCTATTATATAGTCATACTTTTTACTTTTTAGAAATTTACTCTTTTTGATGACATTTGAAATTTTCTCAAAACTGCTCTCTTCTCCTTTTAAATCGAGACTGTACAACTTATCTATATATATACTGTTTTCTAAAATAGATTTAAATCTCTTATCAACCAACCAATCTATTTTAGCATCAGGCTTGTATCTCTTAATAAACTCTAAAACAACAGCTGAATGGACTATATCTCCAAGAGCTGATAGACGAACAATTAATATTTTCAATTGTAAATTCCTTTGTTGTTTTTCCATCTTCTATGACACCACAACCAGTTTCCTAAATCACTCTCAATTTTACTCTCAAGTATCTCCAACTCTGTTTGTAAAGGGTTCTCTACTTCAGAAGCCTTAAATGGTTTTTCAAAAGAGATAATATGTTTCTCTTCACCTTTTCTTATGTAAGTTGGAACAATATATAAGTCAAACTTTTTAGATAGAAAATGGTTTGTCTCTGTATGAATTGCCTCTTTTCCAAAAAATGGAAACTCTTTTCCATAACCTCTATTTAGAGACTGGTCTATCAAAATCATCACATTTCTATTTTCACGAATAGCTTTAACCAGTTTTCTTAAAGCTCCTTTCATTGGAACAGTTGTAATTCCCATTCTTTGACGACTACTACTTAAAAGTTTTTCCATATATGGATTTTTCATCTTTTCAACAACACCATATCCAGAAGCTATCTGTGTAGTAACAGCAGTAGCCAAAAGTTCCCAATTTGAGAGGTGACCAGAGGAGAATATAAGACTCTTTTCTTCTTTCAAAACCTCTTCCAGAATTTCTAAATTCTCAAACTCTACAAGTTTGCCTATCTCTTCAGGTTTTCTATCTAAGTTCTCTATCACAGTAGCTATATTGTGAAGTAAGTTGAAAATACAGGATTTGGTAACTCTTTTCCAGTTCTCTTTTGAGAAATTCTCTCCAAAAGCAATTTCCAAATTCTTTCTAACAATTTTTCGATATGGCAAGATTTTTGAGAGAAGAGAAGAGAGAAGAGAGAGAAAAATATCTTTTGGAAGATATTTCACTCCAAAACGGAAAAATAGAAAGAGGAGATACTCTCCTCTAAACTTCCACTCTCTCAAAGACAACTCTATTTACCTTTTCCATCTTAGCGGTCGCTATCTGGTTTGCTTTATGATTTCCAGCTTCTAAAATCTCTAAAACAGCAGAGTCTGAAAATTTCTCTCTCCGCTCTCTCATTGGAGAAAGAACACTCTCCATAGAACTTAAACAGCTCTTTTTACACTGAACACACCCAATAGTTCCAGCTCGACACTCAGCATCTATTTCAGAAACAGTTTCAGGTTTCGAGAACTCTTTATGATAATCAAAAACTAGACAAACTTCTGGATTTCCTTTATCTGTTTTTCGAACTCGATTTGTGTCAGTTTTTGCAGTTCGTAATTTCTGCCAAACCTCATCAGTAGAGTCTGTAAGATAGATGGAATTTCCATAACTTTTACTCATCTTTCTACCATCAAGACCAAGAAGTTTTGGAGTCTCTGAAAGTAGTGCTTTTGGTTCATGAAAAATATCTTCTCCAAAAAGATGGTGAAATCTTCTAACTATCTCTCTGCTAATTTCGAGATGAGGTTTCTGGTCCTCTCCAATTGGAACTGCATCAGCATCATAAAGTAGAATATCAGCAGTTTGTAAAACTGGATAAGTTAAAAAACCTCCACTATTTACATCTTTCTGTAACTGCTCTATCTGGTCTTTGTAAGTTGGATTTCTCTCAAGCCAACCCAATGGTGTAATCATATTCAAAATTACAAAAAGTTCAGCATGAGCTTTTACAGAACTCTGTACAAAAATAGTAGCTTTTTCTGGATCTATTCCAGCACTTAACCAATCTTTTGCCAATCCAATAGATAGATTTTTGAGATGTAATTTATCTTCATAACTTGTTGAGAGTGCATGCCAATCAGCAACAAAAAAATATCCGCTATTCCCCTTTTGTAACTCAACCCAATTTTTCAAAACTCCAAGGTAATGCCCTAAATGCAATCTACCTGTTGGTCTCATACCACTAACTATATTCATAAAAATCTTCTAATTTAACTTTACAAATTATAACATTTTTAAAGACTTAGTGAGTAGACCTCCTACAAAACTAAGTTGAGGAGGAAGAGTAAAAATTTAATACTTCTCTCTATCAGGTGTTACCATTTTTGGAGGCATAGCATTCATAAATCTCCAGAGTTGATACCAGATTGGAACAGTAGAGAGTCTAACCCAAACAGAAGCTCTGCTACCCATTCTAAGTTGCTCTTTTTCTGGCCACTCGTCAGACTCTTCTGTGACAAGAGCGTAGTAAAATCCTTCTTTATGAGAAATGTGTTCTACTTTCTCTACAACACCACCAAAAGAGCCAAATTGAATTTTTGGCCAACCACTAATTTGAAGAGCAGGCCAACCATGAAACATAATTCTTGTTGGTAAACCCTCTTTAATTAGAGGCATATTGAAATCAGAAACTTCTAATAAGATGGCTCTTTTTGTAACTTCTGGTGCAAAGTGAAGTATCTTTTCACCTTTTTTAATATATCGATTTTGGTCATTTTTAAAGAGACGAATTACATAACCGTCTTTAGGAGCAACCATCTCGCTATTTCGATATCTCTCAATTGTTACAAGTTGATTTTGAAGCTGAACAGTAAGTTGTTTTATCCCATTTTGAACATTTAAAATATTGCTATTTAGAGAGTGTAATTTAGCTTTAGTATCGTTCAGAAATTTCATTTTCTCTTTTTCTGAAATAGCTATATTCCTCTTCTCAACAGAGATATCAATTTTAATTTTTTCCAATTCTGCTTCAGCTTTTATATATCTATTCTCAACAAGTTCATACTGTCGTTTCGACTCAATTCCCTCATTGTATAGATTTAAAACTCTTTCAAAATTGTTCTTCTCTATCTCATAACTTTTTTGAAGAGATACTCTTTTAAAATTTAAACTCGCTATTTTCTCTTCTATTTGTAAAATTTTCTGCTCATAAACAAAAGTTCCATTTTTTAAATAGTTCTCTGTTTCTAAAATCTGCTGTTTTAAATTTGAAACCTCATCAACTCTATTTTGAATTTGCTCTTTCAAATCCTTTTCAACTTTTTCCAATTTTAGTAGATAGTTGTTGTCCAAATCTACCATTTTAAAAAGAGGCTCTCCTTTTTTGACAAACTGATTTTCATGAACATAAAATCTTTCAATAAAACCATCTACTGGAGCTAAAATAGAGTAATCTCTCTCTGTTGGGTCAAACGCCACAACAGAACCTTTTCCCTTAACTGTCTGTTGCCAAGGTAAAAATAGCATTGAAACTAAAATTAGAATAGTTGAAAAGCTAAAAAACCAAATTCTTCTAACCATCTTGCTTGGTTCAACTTTATCTAAAGATTTAAAAATATATCTATCCATCTTGTTTCTCTTGTAAAGATACTGAAAGTTTATTCACCTTATAAAGTCCTTCAACTATATCATATATATAATCTATCTGTTTTACAAAACCTTTGAGTGCATTTGCAATAGAAACTACGATGATTTCGGCAGCAACAAATTCTCCAAGTGGAAGAACACCATTCACAACAAGATATCCTCCCATAATTAGAAAAAGGCTAAATATAAGTCCTTCCATCACAAATGTAATAGAGAGTTGTCTAATAATCACTCGGAACATATTTACTCTTGACTCAACAAATATATTGAGCTGTTCATCAAAACCTCCTAAAACTTCTTGAGGTGTTCCCTCATGATATGGTACATGTTGAAGGTAGTAGATTGCATTGTGCTTTGCATCAGAACGAGCTATTGCATAACTAATTCCATTTCTTCCAAGTAGTAGAATTAGAGCAAAGAAAAATAGAAAAAAAACAAGACCTATACTAAAAAGATATGGGTTGAATGCCAATAGAAGTAAAAGACTCACAATAATTTTTATAAATAGTCCTGTTCCATCAAGAAGCAATACTGGAAAAACCTTTTGAATAGAAGTGATATCAAAAAAGTAGTTCATAAGTTTATCCATAGAGTGTTTTGTCTCTAAAGAAGCCCTCTGTAACTTTATCGCCATTTCAGATATTGTAATTCCAGTTTTAACAAATATCTTCTGTTGGAACTTTTCGATAATATACTCTTTAATTATTTGTAAAATAGTTACAAGTGTAAAGACAATAACAACAATAAAACCTAAAACAAATACAGAAATTGAGCTATGTGCTAAAACGCTGTTGATAATAAATACAGAAGCTAAAGGTATTGCTAAAACCAAAATAGCCTCAATTGCTGAGTAGTATATTAAGTAAAATATATTTTTTCTATCACTTGTAATGATTTCAAATATATTTCTTAAGATTTTCCTCTTTAATTTCTTCTTTACATTCATAGAATTTCAAAACTACTTTTTTGAGGTGATATTACGATAAAAATTATAAAATCAGATAAAAAAAATAATCTTTCTCAATTCTTTAAAATCCATTTTGAGTATAAGAATCCAGAAATAAAAATTGTACCAATTCCAATAAGCATTGTTTCGAGAGAAATTCCAAGAGAGAAGAGTTGTCCAGAAAAGATAGAAGTGAAAACTGAGATAGTTAGAAATAGCATATCGTTATAAGCGATAATTCGACCATAATATCTCTCATCTGTTGCTTTTTGGAGAAGAGTAAATGTTCCAGACCAGATTGAGCCAATAACAACTCCACTTAAAAAAGAGCCGATGAGGTTTGTGTAGAAGTTCTCTATTGTAAAACTCCAGAGAAACAGGGAAATTCCTTGAAAGAGAAAAAGGTATGGTAGAACTTTCTCTATCTCAAATCTTCCAAAAATTAGAGGTCCCAAGAATATTGCAAAAGCTCTAACTGCATGGGTAAAACCGATGCCAATTGCAACTGGAACAGCTGTATAAAAGTAGTGTTGAGAAGCGAGAGTTATAATAACTTCATAAGTTGCTAAACCTACAAAACTGTGAAGTGCTATAAGATGTAAAATCTTTCTGTTTCTGAAAAGATATGAAAATCCTGAAAGAAACATCTCCAGAAATTTTTCAGAACTTTTAGAACCCTCCAATACCAATTTCACATTCACCATAATTAGAAAAGAGATAAGATAGAGTCCTATATCGGCAACTATTACTGGAGTTACTCCAAAAAATGCTACTCCTAAACCACCTAAAGCATTACCCAAAATATATGTAAAAGACCAACTAATTGTACTTATCTCATTTGCTGTTTGAAGTTCATCTCTCTCTACAATTTTTGGAAAAACAACCATTTTCAAGTTGAAGTAGAGACTTGCCGAACCCATTCTAATTAGAACCAAGATAAATATGGCTGGAATTAGTTCAGGTCTATCTGTAAAAAGAAGTAGAGTTGTACTAAAAATTTCAACTAAAATTATTGTAAGAAATAGCTTTTTTGGATTTGCCCTGTCTGTAATAACTCCTGTGAAAGGAGCTTGAAAAATTCCAGCAAGAAAGTGAGCAGCACCAATCAGACCAATCCAGAAAGGTGAAGCTCCAAGCTGAACTAAAAGAGTGAAAATAGCAGTTGTTGTTAGCCACCCTCCCATAAAATTTAAAAATTGTACAAAAATTAGAATTTTAAAAACTCTATTCTTTTTTAAGAGGGTGACATGCTTTTTCATCTAAAGAATTATCTCAATCTCTTTTGAGTCATTTTCAACTTTCTGTTTCTGAAGAGTTCTATCCTCTTGAAGTTTTTCAGCAAGTTCCTTATCTGAAACAGCAAGAATTTGCATGGCAAGATAGGCACTGTTTTTAGCTCCAGCTTTACCAATAGCAACTGTTGCAACAGGCATTCCACCAGGCATTTGAACAGTAGAGAGAAGAGCATCATTACCTTGTAGAGAAGAAGCGTCCATTGGAACTCCAATTACAGGTTTTGTTGTTGTAGCAGCAACTGCTCCAGCAAGATGTGCTGCCATTCCAGCCGCTGCAATAAATACTTTTGCACCTTTCTCTTCAGCACTTTTTATATACTCTTTTGTTCTCTCTGGACTTCTATGAGCTGATGATATAATCAATTCGTGTTTAACACCAAAGTTCTTAAGAGTTTCAGAAGCAGTTTTCATAACACTGTAATCTGATTTACTTCCCATAATAATAGAGACAAAATCCATTCTTTTTCCTGATTTTTAGTGAATTGTAGCAGATTTAGAGGATAACCAGATAGCCGTTCCAAGATAAGTTCAGTTCGCAAAACGAAACTAAACTTGGTTTTGAGAAAAACATTAGGCGACAACTCCTAATCTTAACCAAAGAGTCAAACAGAGCCACCGACACACAATCTTTACTACTTTAACCAAAAAATATTTTGTTCGAACCGCAAATTTTGGTATATCGAACTATCTAGCATTTATTTTCAAAGTTTACACCCCTCCAGATACCTACGGCACATGTTAAGGTTAAGTGTGCTGCTATGTTCCCATCCTGACACATTGCCTAACCAAACCATTGCATAGGTCTGAAAGAGTTCTGCAATTATAGTTAAAAATTTTCTAAAAAACAAGTTTTTCCAAAAAAACTCAATTTTTCATTACTCAAATTCAGAGGTCTCCTTAACAACCTATATGTCATTTCGAACCCTTTCGGGTGAGAAATCTTTTATATAGTAAAGCAATAAGTTTCCAAGATTTCTCAATCGCTACGCTCATATCGAAATGACAAAATAGATTTGTGCCTATTTTGTCATTAGCCAGACCATAAGACCTTTTTGAACATGAAGTCTATTTTCAGCCTCTTTAAAAACTTTACTTCTACTACCATCAATTACAGCTTCAGAAACTTCATATCCTCTATATGCTGGTAGACAGTGAAGAAAAATTCTATTTTCACTACCTTTGGAAAATAGTTTTTCATCAACAATATATCCATTAAAGTCTGAAATTCTCTTCTCTTTTTCAGCTTCATCACCCATAGAGACCCAAGTATCTGTAATGATAACATCAGCACCAGAAACTACCTCATCAGGAGAGTTAGAGATATATATCTTTTCTGAAATTTCTCTACTTTTAGAGAGAATTTCCGCATCTGGTTCATACCCTTTTGGAGTAGCAATACCTATTTCAAATCCCATTTTAGCTGAAAAGAGCAGTAGACTATTTGCCATATTGTTTCCATCACCAACATAAGCAATTTTTGGATTTTCAATTCCACTTTCGAGAATTGTCATATAATCAGCAAGAATTTGAACTGGATGACATAAATCTGTAAGTCCATTTATTACAGGAGTTTTTGAGTTTCTGGCAAACTCCTCTATCTTCTCATGTTCAAAAGTTCTAACCATAATAAGGTCTACCATAGAACTTATTACTTTTGCTGTATCTGAAATAGGCTCACCTCTACCCATCTGAATATCTCGACTTGAAAGAAAAATTCCATCTCCTCCCAGTTGAAATATCCCACTCTCAAAAGAGACTCTTGTTCTTGTACTACTCTTCTCAAATATCATTCCCAATATCTTTTTGTCAAGATATGGAATTTTTACACCCTCTAAATATTCCCGTTTTATCTGTTTCGAGAGTTCAATTATCTCTAATATATCTTCTTTAGAGAACTCATCAAAAGAGAGAAAGTGTTTCATAACATTCTCCTATCTCCAATTTTTGAAAGAGGGATTGTATCCAAAGATAGAAAAAGAATTCAAAACCAAAAATTGTTAAAATTTCAATAATTTTTTAAGCGGAAGAGATATATATTGGAATATAGAGATGAAAAAAGAATGGCGGATACCTTAAGGTTTCTTGCTACTGATATGGTTCAAAGAGCAAACAGCGGACACCCTGGAGCACCAATGGGATTGGCAGATATATCCGTAATTTTAAGCAAACATTTAAAACACAATCCAAAAAATAGTAAATGGCTAAATCGAGACCGTCTTGTTTTTAGTGGTGGACACGCATCTTCACTACTCTACTCACTGCTACATCTTTGGGGTTATGATGTCTCTCTTGAGGATTTAAAAAACTTTAGGCAGTTAGACTCAAAAACTGCTGGACACCCTGAATTTGGACATACTGACGGAGTTGAAATTACAACTGGACCTCTTGGGCAAGGAGTTGCAAATGCGGTCGGTTTTGCAATGGCAAGTCGATATTTAGGAGAACAACTCAATCGAGAAAATGCAAACCTCATCGACCATAAGGTATATTGCTTTTGCGGTGATGGAGACCTCCAAGAGGGAATTAGTTATGAAGCGTGTTCTCTTGCTGGACACCACCAACTTGAAAATCTAATTCTTATTTATGATAGTAACCAAATTACAATTGAGGGAGATACTTCTATCGCTCTTTCTGAAGATATTGTAGGACGATTTCAATCTCAAGGTTGGGAAGTTATGGAGATAGATGGACATAACTTTTCTGAAATAGACGCCTCTTTAGAATTTGCAAAAGTTTCTAAAAGACCTACCCTCATCATTGCAAATACAAAAATTGGAAAAGGTTCTGTTGGATTTGAAGGAAGTCATAAATCTCACGGCTCACCTCTTGGAGATGAAGATATAAAACTCTCAAAAGAGAAAGCTGGTTTTCCAGATGAGAAGTTCTATATCCCAAGTGATGTTCTTGCACGGTTTAGAAGTGCCGTTGAGATGGGTGAGCTTTATGAAAAAGAGTGGAAGCAACTTCAGAAACAGTTACCTTATCAAGAGCAGAATGAGGCATTAGAAAGACTCTTAAGTGAAGAGTTCCAAATCTCCTATCCAGAATTTTCAGGTAGTGTAGCAACTCGAGATAGTAATGGAAAAATTTTAAATGCAATTGCAAAAGCAGTTCCAAGTTTTATTGGTGGTAGTGCAGATTTAGCACCATCTAATAAGACAGAACTTATCGGAATGGGCGACTTTCCAAAAGGGAAAAATTTCCACTTTGGAATTCGAGAGTTCTCAATGGGAGCAATTGGAAATGCAATCTCTGCTTACGGTCTCTTAAAACCTTTCACTTCCACTTTCTTTGTGTTCAGTGATTATGTGAAACCAGCTGTTCGAGTAGCAAGTCTCTCAAAATTGCAACACTTTTTCATCTGGACTCACGACTCTATCGGAGTTGGAGAAGATGGTCCAACTCACCAACCTATTGAACATCTCACCCAATTTCGAGCTTTACCAAACTTCTACCTTTTCCGACCAGCTGATGCTAATGAAAATATCTTGGCTTGGAAAAAGGCTCTAAAACTTACAAATTCTCCAAGTGGATTCGTTCTAAGTCGCCAAAAACTTCCAGTTTTAGATTTAGGTTCAGATTCTATAAACTTTGAAAAGGGTGGATATCAAATTGTTCAAAAAGAGAATCCAAAAGTTACACTTATTGCAACTGGAAGTGAAGTGAGTTTAGGAATAGAGGCTTCTAAAGTTTTAGAAGAGAAAGGTATCTCTACTCGTGTAGTCTCAGTTCCATCTTTCGATTTACTTGTGGAGCAAGAGAAAGAGTATTTAAATTCCCTCTTTCCTAAAAGCTCTTTTCGAGTTGCTTTAGAAATGGGAAGTGGTCTTGAGTGGTATAGATTTGCTGATGAGGTTCTCCGAATGGAGAGTTTTGGAGCTTCAGCACCTGCAGGAGAACTTTTCAAGAAATTTGGTTTCACAGTAGAAACTGTAGTAGAGTTAGTTGAAAAGGGAATTTCTTGAGTTTCGGCTTCTATCCAGAAGATATTTTCGCCATTGTTCTTTTTGGAATAATGGCAAACTTTCTATTTTCAATGATGTTTGGAGTCTTAATTCATAAAAATGTTGGATTTATAGAAGTTGTTAAAATTGTTAGAGGAAAGAGACAGCCTTGGTATGTTGGAGTTCTTCTTGTTATTCCATTTGCAAAAGCAGTTTTAACTCTTTGGCGAGTCTATGTTCTTCAAGTATATTTTCTAAATAAAGGAAAAAGTTATCGAGATTTTCTTCTTTATATGGTGAAATAGTAAGGATTTCCTCTTTGAGTGAAGAGTCTAAAATCATAGACTCTTCAGCTAGATACTTTAGAAAGAGGGGGAGTTACCCTTTTGTTGTATGTTTGAAAACACCATCAAAGTTTGTTGGTGGCTCTTCAATATAGTGTTCACATCTTTCAATATACATATCGTAGACATTTTTATTTGTCTTATCTTCCCAAGAGTTTACCTCTTTAAATATCTCTAATGCTTCAGAGAAATGAGCATTTTTATACAAATCAATTGCAGAGTGGTATAGATATAACTCTTCTAAAATTCTCTCTTTTGATACTTCAAAAAGATATCTACCGTCAAAACCAGAATCAAAGTCATGAATTTGCCAGATTTCGATAGGCTCACTTTTTCCTTTTACTGTAACAAGGTCTAAAAATCTGAAGATGTATTTTTCATCATCTAATCTCTCTTTTGTAAAATTAGAGATATTACATTGAGAGTTATAGTATTTACAGAGTGATTCAAGTCTTGCTCCAAGATTTATTGGGTCTCCAATTGCAGTGTAATCGCTTCGTCCAGAAGAACCCATTTCACCAACAACAGCTTCTCCTGTATTGAGTCCAAGACCAATTTCAATAGGCTCTTTACCCATTCCAGCTGCCATTCGAACAGTATTTGTAAATCGAGGGTCTTGTTTAATTTTCTCATTAATTCCAAAACAGGCGTGAAGCTGTTCCATTGTTGCCGCAACTGCTTTATCAGTATGATTTTCAACATCTGTTGGAGCATTCCAGTAAGCCATGATTGCATCACCAATAAATTTATCTACTGTACCTTCATACTTCATAATGATTTCAGTCATCGGGTCCATATACTCATTTAGAAACTCAATTAGAGTTTTTGCATCAGGCATACTTTCTGAAATGTTTGTAAAATTTCGAACATCGGAAAACATTACAGTAATTTCTCTACTATGTCCAACCATAACATCACCTTCTGAGTTGATGAGGTCTTCCATAACTGCTGGAGAAACCTTTGCTGCAAACTTACCTTTTATCAATTTTTTCTGGTTCTGCTCAAAAAATAGATTTACAATCATTAAAACAATGGTTGTTGTTAGAATTGCAATAAATGGGAAGAGAGTATTTATCATAATTCCATTCTCAAATATGTAATAGTAGAGTCCGTAAAATGTACCTCCAAAGATAAAAGGAAGAAGTATTAGAACAAAGTTTGCAGAAACTAAGTTGAATAGAATAGAGAGAAGTAGTACAAGTCCAAATATTACAACAACATCAAGACCTTCAACCCAACTCGGTTTTGAAAGAAAATCTTCCGAAAGGAGATTGTCAATTGCCGTAGCGTGTATTTCAACTCCAGGATAGATAGAGTCAAATGGAGTTGCTCTTAAATCGAGAAGTCCTGCTGCTGAAGTTCCAACCAGAACAATTGAACCTTTCAGCTTCTCCTTATCAAAATCTTCATTGTAGATATCTAAAGCAGAGATATATTCAAAAGTTTTTCCTGGACCTCTAAAGTTTAAAGTTAATCTACCATATCTATCAGTTGGAATAAAAATATCTTTTAAAGATAGTCCAGCTATACCGTTTAAACCATAATGTACTGATACAGCGTCAGCACCTTTAATAATTCTATACATCTCAAAAGAGAGAGATGGAAATATCTCATCATCATACTTTATAACAAGAGGTACTGTTCTAATAATTCCAGATGGGTCAGGAGTGTTGTTGAAAAAACCACTACTATAACTCTTATCCTGAATTGTTGGGATATTTACAATAATATCATTTGCAACTATCATAAAATCATTCTGTTCTGATAGACCATCTTCAATAAATGATGCTGGTATCATTGGTGAGTTTTCTCGATAAACAAACTCTTTTGTTGTTAAATCAAATGTGTACCCAAGAATAGTTGGCGTATTAGCTACGGTTGTTGCAAATACCTCATCATAATTTGAAAAACTACCGTAAAGTCCAAACTTTTCAGCAAATTTGTGAGGTGAAGTTCTATCCTCTTCTGGAAACATAACATCAAGTCCAATAATTCCGACTCCAGCATTTGTCAATTTTTTGAGTATATCTGCCAATATAGTTCGTTCCCAAGGATATTGTCCAAAGTGTGCCAAGCTCTTTTCATCTATATCTACTATATAGATATTCTGCTTTGGTTCTATGGTGTCTCTGAAAAGAAAGAACATATCTTTTGTTCTATTTTCAATAGTGGTGTGATATTGTGGAAAAAGTAGATATATAGCAATAAGTATAAAACTAATTCCAAATGAAAACAACATTATGCGAAGAATTTTTTTAAACATAAAGACTCTTTGAGTTTGAAGATTAAAATAAGGATATCATATTTTGAATGGTGGAGAATAGCGGGATCGAACCGCTGACCTCCTGCGTGCAAAGCAGGCGCTCTCCCAGCTGAGCTAATTCCCCAAAGGAATAGAAACGATGGTGGGTCTAACAAGATTTGAACTTGTGACCTCACCCTTATCAGGGGTGCGCTCTAACCAACTGAGCTATAGACCCTCGTTTTCGTGAGTGGAATTATAGAAAAGAAATACTTAAAATTTACTTAATAAACTCTCCCATTTTTTTAGATTTTTACAAAATGGACTCTTTGCTATTATTCTTTCTTAAAAAGGAAATGCTTGAAATATATTTTCTTACTGTTTCTAGGAACTCTGTTTCTCTACTCAAAAACACCTTTAGATGATAAGAGAATTGTTGTTTCTCAAATTGGAGAGAAGAGTTACAGAATGAGAATTTATATGAATTTTGAAAATCCATATAAAACGACTTCAACTCTTGTTTCTCAATACTCTCAACATAAACTCAACTTACCAATTCCAGATAGATTTGAGATATTGGATATGAAGCAAGTTATTCACTACACACCATCTATAAATATTGATGGTGATAGCTCAACTATTTCTGTAAAAGCAAACAACAAATTTATAAAAGAGTATCAACTTGCTCATCAAGGAATGTTAGGTAGAGGAATAGAGTTAGAAACTAAAATTCCCTTGCCTCTTCTCTATGATGGATATAACGATATCTGTGTTGCAATTACTCAACAGCCAAAACCATCTGTTGGAGGTGGTGGAGTTGGTAGTGGAGTCTCAACAGTTGATAGCTGTATGAATATAGGAGAGTTAGCTGCTTCAGGGGGTGGAGGTGGTGGCACTCCACCATCTCCTTACTGGACTCAGATAGATTTACACAATAGTTATATAGAATTTGATTTTAAATTGAAAAAATTTGAGGAGAGAATTAGTTCAATTTTTAAATTCATTTTTGATAATAAAAATTCAACTAAAGATAGAGTAAATTTCATATTTCCAACACTGCCAACAGAGACTGATTTCAACAACTATGGATTACTTTCTAATATTGCTGGAAATATTATGGACTTTAAAGATTTAGATATTACTATCTCTACAAAGATAGATAACAATACAAACAATATTGTGATAGTTACTAGAGACAAATTGGACGAAATTTTTAAAGAGTATGATAGTTCAAAACTTTCTGGAAACATAAACCTCATCAGAAATATAAATAGAGAAGAGAAAGGTATTCTTGTAATTACA
Organism: Candidatus Thiovulum imperiosus; assembly: GCA_024281175.1. Classification (GTDB taxonomy): domain Bacteria; phylum Campylobacterota; class Campylobacteria; order Campylobacterales; family Thiovulaceae; genus Thiovulum_A; species Thiovulum_A imperiosus. The sequence continues at coordinate 6,707 of JAMJTW010000027.1, read as the reverse complement.
GGAGATACTCAAGATGAAATTCTCTCTTCTATCTATCGCCTAACAGATAGCGATATGAAAACTCTAAGAGGAAATCATCTTGTTGTCAAAACTAGGACAAAACCTAAAAAGAGTCGTCCCTACACAGCACCTAAATTTATTCAATTTGGAGAGAAAATTCCATTTTCAGATTTAGATTTCCAGACAAGAACTTTTTCTGGTTTTGGAGTAAATAGCATCTATTTCCACTTTGTAACTTATCCAACAAGAGAGTTTTCAGATGAGAATATAGTGTTTGCAATAAATAGACTAAATTCAAATAGTTCTAAGTTGAAAACTCTCATAAATCTATTTGTAAATGGTGAGTTTTCTCATCAGATAATTGATAGTAAACCTATTGATAGTTTTCTTGGTCAAAAATTTGAAGTTGCTATTCGAGAAAATGTAACAGCTGAAGCACTTAAAAAAGGAAAAAACTATTTTCGCCTTGATATCTCTGTCTTTCCACGAGACTCTGATGAGATTTGTGCTCCACCATCTCTTCAAGCAACAATTAAAGATGACTCCTATTTCATAATCCCAAAAGGAGATGGACATGTTGAATTACCAGAATTACAATATTTTGGAGATTTAGCTTTTCCTTTCTCTATCTATCCAGATTTACAAAATAGTGCAATTCTAATTACAGATTTTCATGCAAAAACAATCGCTTCAGCTATGTTAATGGCATTCAAGTTGGGGCAGAAAATTGGATATCCTGGATATTATCTCACTACAACTTATGATATCAATAAAGTTCTTGATAAAGATATTATTGTTGTTGGAAAACATATCGAAGTTTATTCTCCACTCTACTCAAATGCTTCTCTCAAATTTAAGAATGGTGAACTGCAAAAAAGAGTCTATCTTTCAAAAAAGTTTCATGAAAGTAATGAAGTTATTGATACAACAGAAAAGATGAAACTAGACAACTACTTTTTTACCCAAAGTTATCAATCTCCTTTCAATCCAAAAAGAGTAATTTTAGATTTAACAGCAAGTAATCCACACACTCTCTTTGCAGGAGTAAAAGATGGTCTTCTTGCAAAGAATATGGGAAATTTCCAAGGCGATGTTTGGCTCTACAATGTAAAAACTGAAAAGAGTTTTTCTTACAGATTAGGAAAAGAGTATGTTGTTGAAGAGATGGTTGATGGTTATGAAGATAGTGAGTTTGAAAAAGAAGTTTCTAAAATTGTAGATTATTTTTAAACTGTTAGAATTCCAAAAAAATTGGATAAGTAGAGATGCAACATTTAGTTAAAGTGTATGAAGAGAATTACAGTATGTTGGAGAGATTTATAAAATCTACTCTGCTAAGGTTAAATAGAAAAGAAAAGATAGGGCAGAAAGATATCGATGAGATGTATAAACTTTTTCCTTCTCTTGAGCTTATCTATGTTACAGATAAGGAGTTTGTTCAGATAAGTCCAAATATGGAGAGAGATGGTAAAAAGAAGAGTGAACATCTTGGAGTGAAAAGAGATTATCTGCTTTTTGATAAGCAGGGAATTCCTTATGAAAACGGAAATACAATTATCAAAGAGCCTTATATTAGTTCTCATTCTGGTCATCTCTGTATTACAGTAATTCAGAAAAGAGAAGATGATTTTATCTTTTTCGATTTCCAACTAGAAAGACTCTTAAAAAGATTTCATCTTTACGAAGAGAATAAGACTTTTGAGTTTGCAGTTAAAACATTCTACTCATTTATATCTATTTCTCTAATAGGTGTAGCGCTATTTTTAGCGGTATATGGAATAGTTCACTTTTTGGGAGATGGACTTCAAAACTTAAATCTTGAAGGTATTTTTAAACTTGTTATCGCATTTACACTTGGATTGGCAATTTTTGATTTAGGAAAAACAATTTTTGAACAAGAGGTTCTTTCCAGTGATAGAATTAATGATACTTTCAAACCAAAAACCTTGATGAACTTTACAGTTTCAATTATCATTGCTCTTATGATAGAGTCACTTCTTATAGTTTTCAAAATATCAATTGGAGACCACAAAGATTTGATACATGCTCTATATCTACTCTCTGGAACAGCAATTCTATTTGTATCTTTCTCTATTTTCTATTTGGTTTATAGAAACAAGAAGTGTAAAAAAACTAAAGTTTCTGGATAAAATAGAATTTTCTAAGTTGTAACCACTCGACCTAAAATACTTTAAGGACCGTATTTTTAAGATCTTTTCTGAAGATCCAATATTGTCCGAAGAGGAGATGAGAAAAAAGTTAATCGCAATATTTCCTCTATCTCCTACCCAAAGCTACATGTCAAAAGACAAATACTCGCCAGTCTCTGCACTACCAAAAATACGTGAGAAAACGAGTGTACTAATGCCTATTTCTTAACTAGTTTTCTTTTTTCAGATAGATGTGAAGAATATCAATTCCTGCTGGAGTCATTCCTTGAATTCTTGAAGCGGAGTCCAAATTTGGTGGGGTGAATTTCTCCAATTTTTCAACTATTTCAGTAGAGAGTCCTTTCACTTTTCGGAAATCAAAATTTTTTGGAATTTTGGTTTTCAAAAGACCTTTTATCTTTTCAATCTGCTCTTTCTGTTTTTTGATATATGAGGCGTATTTACACTCTATAAGAACCTGTTCTACAACTTCTAAATCCAAACTTCTATACTCTGGAAGAAGTTCAAACAGATTTTCTTTAGAAAAGCCTTTTCGTCCAATCACTCGAAGATATGAAACTCTGTCTTTAATTTTGTCTTGTCCAATTCTCTCCAGAAAAGCTAAACTCTCTTTGCTTGGAGTCATATAAATTTCTTGAAGCTCAGAAACTCTTTTAGACACCTCTTTTTCTAAAGTATCTACTCTGTTTAGAAACTCTTTTGAGATTAGACCCAACTGGTATCCATATCTTGAGAGTCGAAGATGAGCATTATCTTCTCGAAGTAGCAAACGATACTCGGCTCGACTTGTGAACATTCGATAAGGCTCTTTTGTCCCTTTTGTAACAAGGTCATCAATTAGAACTCCAATATATGACTCATCTCGCCGAAATACCAAACTCTCTTTCTCTTCCAAATTCAAAACCGCATTTATTCCAGCCATTAAGCCTTGAGCTGCTGCCTCTTCATAACCTGTTGTTCCATTTATCTGTCCTGCAAAATAGAGTCCAGAAATCTTTTTGGTTTCTAATGTGTGATAGAGTTCAGTTGGGTCGATATAGTCATACTCAATTGCGTAACCATATCTAACAATTCTTGCGTTTTCTAACCCTTTAACAGAGTGAAGCATCTCCCTCTGAACATCTGGAGGCAGAGAAGTGGACATACCATTTATATAATATTCCGTAGCTTCTCGAGTTTGAGGTTCAATAAAAAGATGGTGTCGCTCTCGGTCTCGAAATCGGTCTATCTTATCTTCAATACTTGGGCAGTATCGAGGTCCCACACCCTCTATCTGTCCTGTAAAAAGAGGAGCTCGATAGAAATTTCCTTCAATAATATTGTGAGTTCTCTCATTTGTATAAGCAATGTAGCAAGGAAGCTGTTCTAAAGAGATTTCTTTGGTCTGAAAAGAGAAAGGTTTTGGAACTTCATCACCACCTTGAACTTCCATGACAGAAAAATCTATGCTACTTGCGTCTATTCTTGGAGTTGTTCCAGTTTTTAGTCTTCCAACTCGAAAACCTAAATCTCGTAAATTCTTGGCAAGTCCTTTTGAAGCAAACTCTCCATATCTTCCAGCCTCCTGCCTTATCTCTCCAACATGTGTTACACCATTTAGAAAAGTTCCAGTTGTAACAATTACTTTTGAAGCGAAATACTCTATTTGAAGTTCTGTTTTTACTCCTAAAACTTTTCCATCTTCTACAAGAAGTTCCTCTACGGTGTCTTGAGCAAGTTCCAAGTTTGGAGTATTTAGAATAGTATTTCTAGCCTCAACTGTATATCTATCCATATCGATTTGAGCTCTGCTACCTCGAACCGCTGGACCTTTATTCTCATTTAAAATTCGAAATTGGATACCACACTTATCTGTTAGTTTTCCCATCTCTCCACCAAGAGCATCAACCTCTTTTACAAGATGACCTTTTGCAAGTCCACCAACTGCTGGATTGCAACTTGTTGCTCCAACTCTTTCAGAGAGCATAGAAATTAGTAGAGTTTTTTTATTCATTCTTGCTGAAGAGAGAGACGCTTCAATTCCAGCATGTCCCCCTCCAACAACGATTACATCATATTTCATTTTTTTTGGAATTATACAAGAGAGTTTCAGAAAATGGAGAAGTAAAATGAGGAACAACAGTTCAAATTGGATATTTTCCACAAGACACGACTAATCAAATTATAGGTGACTTCACACTTCTCCTCGTAAAGTGTAAAAAATGTCTCTTAGACTTTTCGGTAGCCCTACCTTCTCAAAGTGTTGCTATTTAGTTAGGAACTTTATGTAAACACTTTTTGTAGAGAGGGAACTTTTCTAAAATTTTTTCAATTGAAATATATAATCCTATATCATTTCCAACCAATTCTACATCTCCCAATTCAGCTACAATCATTCCAACGACAGTTCCTCTTTGAAAAATTGGAGAACCAGAAGTTCCTGCTTTAATTGGTGGAGCATAAATCATATTTGACTCTTCTGAAAATATATAGCCTCTATTTTTTAAGGTTTCAAAATTTCTAGCAAATTTATTAACTTGAAAAACTGATATATTTTTACCATAGATTTTTTTATTTGGCTTTGGAATGCTTTTATGTTGTCTTTTTATTTCTTGAAAAAGAGTTTTTGAGTGAATAACAGCAAAATCTAATTCTTTATCAAAATAAAAGTATTCTTTCTTAATTGGTATTTTTATATTGTTTAATTTTATTGTTAAACTACTTTTTGTTGTGTTAGCAAAAGTGTGTTGTGCTGTAAAAAAACCTATATACTCATCTTTGCCATCAATAATTTTAAGTGCAAAAGCTGTCCCATAATTAATCCCTTTATCATTCATAACTTTTACAAGAAAAACATTGTTTTGGGGTAAACTTTTTGCATCATAATCTATATGATGTTTATCACGAAACTTTTTAAGCTTTGAAATTGCTTTCTTTTGTTCTTGTATCAATTCAGCTTCTTTTTCCAATATAAAGTTTTGATATTTATTTTCAAGAAGTGTGAATTTTTTCTCTAAGGATTTTATCTTAGGTTCATAACCATTTTTTGAATGAGTCACTGGTCTATTTTCAAGAATTTTTACTTTCTTCTCTAAAGACTTAATTTTATCTTCTAAGTTTGAAGCTTTTTGTTTAGTCTGTATTTTTGGGTTTTCAGGCTGTATTTGTTTCTTACACCCTCCAACAAGAAAGAGGAGGGGAAGAGAGAGTAAAATAAGTCTCATTGGTCATGTACTATTTTAATAGTAAGTTTACCTCGACGATATTGCCTACCTTTTCCCTCGACTTCTTCAATTTGAAAATATTTCTTAATATTATTTGTACTACTTGTAATGGTTGTATAGACAATATGGGTTTCAAATAAGTTTTCCATTGACAAAGCCCTAAGTAAAGCTAGTTCTCTATTTGATACCTCTTTATTTTCTTTTGTGTCAATTATAAAATTTTTATTAAACGACTTTTCCTTATCTGGAACTATTACGCTAACATCTTTTACTTCTAAATAATCTCCAAATCTTCTAACATCTGCTGAATAGTCCAAAACAGAATGTTTCTTAGAGTCTTTCGAAAAATTATCAGCTGTCCCTTTCAAAGATAAAGCAACATATTCGATTATTCCTCCCCTATTTAAAATAGTGTTTAAATCTGCGTTTAATTTATCAAGTTTTTCTTTTCCGTTTTTTTCTTGTTCACCTGAAATTATATATTCACCAGATATATAATTTGTATTTATCTCTAAAACAATCTGATATTCTTTTGTACGAGAAACATTATTACAAGTTGATACAATCCCATCACAAGGTTCTTTTGAGTTTGTATTTACTTCAATTTCTGGAATTTTTTTAACAATTTCTCCAATAAAACTACAATTAGATATACCTTTGCAAATATTGGATTTAGGAGGAAGAGGGTTTACCAGATTTTTAGCTACTTCTTCTTTAGGTTCTGGAGCTTTATTATTTGTGCAAGTATCAGACTTAAGACTTTTCTGCTCTTCTTGAACTACTTGTTTTGAGTTCGCTTGTTGAGTTCGCTTGTTGAGTTCGCTTGTTGAGTTCGCTTGTTGCTGGTTTGTTTTCATTATGAGTCGTGCAACACGAACAACCATTAAAAAAAGCAAATATGCTTAAGGAGAGAACGGGATAAAACAAATATTTTTTCATATATTTCCTTTGAAATTTATTGCTTGGAATTATACAGAAAGATTTTTTATTTTTTTGAGTTTTAAAAGAAAAAGTTGGCGACGACCTACATTCCCACCCACGTAGTGGGCAGTATTATCAGCGATGGTGGGCTTAACTTTCAGGTTCGGAATGGAACTGAGTGTATCCCCACCTCTGTTGTCACCAACAAAAGAAGAAATGTTGTTTTTATAGCTTCTTATAAATTCACCAGAGAGGTAGTAGTGTTGAAAAAGTCAAACGATAGATTAGTACTGGTCAGCTAAACATATTACTATGCTTACACGTCCAGCCTATCGAACTTGTAGTCTTCAAGTTATCTTCAGGGAAAGTTCATCTTGAAGATGGCTTCGAGCTTAGATGCTTTCAGCTCTTA
>JAMJTW010000026.1:35196-68242 GCA_024281175.1 Candidatus Thiovulum imperiosus | reverse complement strand
TGGTAAGCAAATCCGTGTTCCTCTTTCTTTCCATAAGTGAAAGAGAACTCGTTTCGATACATATTTTCAGTGTATGATGTATTTCCGTAACCCTCTTTTCCATTCTCAAAAGATTGAACTTCTGTTTTTGCGAAAAGAGAACCTTGAGAAGCTACAAGAGCAGCAGTCATACCTGAAAGTTTAAGAAAGTCTCTTCTTTTAGTTTCCATATACCTTCCTATCTCTTAATTGGTAAATTCATATCATTACCCCAAGCATCCCAACTTCCAGCAAAAACTTTAACATCTTTAGCCCCAAGAAGTTGAAGAGCAGTGACAATTTCTGAACTTCGTCCCGTTCCTACTTGACAGTAGGCATAAACTGTATTTTCTGTTGAAATATTAAATCTATCAAATACTTCTTTCATCTCTTCTGCTGTTCTAAAAGATTTCTTTCTATCAGAGTCAGAGATGTGTTTCCATTCAAGAAGTTTAGAACCTGGAACATGACCACCTCGTGCCACATTGTCCATTTTTCTCTCGCCGATGATTTCAGTCATACTTCGAGTATCAACAATTCTATATTGAGAGTCATCACCATTTTCTAAAATGTCATGCATCGCATGTTCAACTTCAGCTTTTGTTGCAAGATAAGTTGTGTCGATTTTTGCAGGGTCGATATGGTACTCTACCTCATCAACTTCCTCTTCACCTTTTACAACAAGTAGAGTTTCTCCAGCTGCTTCTTCCTCTTTTTGAAGTCTCTTCTTTTCAGCTTTAGCTTCACTGTAAGCAGTTTTAAGAGCTTCTAAATCCTCTTCAGAAATCTCGTCATCTTTCTTACCAGCTCTATAAGCCTTCTTCGCTTTTCTTTCAGCTTTTTTAGCTTTCTTATAAGCCTTTCGAACTTCGTTATAAGCCTCTTTATTAGGGTCTAATTCAGAAATAGCATTTCTACCACCATTTAGAATTTTTACATTTGTGTGACCATAACTTAAGAAGAAATGATAAACGCCAGTAGCATTAGGTCCTTTATAATCGTCATAAGCGATTACCATCGTATCGTTTGTGATACCTTTAGAACCAATATACTCTTCTGCATCATCTACGCATCTAAAAAGAGGTTCGCAGTGTAGATTACCTAATAGGTCAGCATGGTGTAAGTGGTGAGCATACATCTCAACAGAGCCTTTAATATGCCCTAACTTGTAGACATCTTCACTATCTCCTGAAACAAACATTACATCTGGTTGCCCAATTAGCTTTACAGCTTCTTCAGGCTCAATGAGAATATCGTTATTCTCATAACCGTCTGCAAAGGAGATGGAAGTAACAATGAACAATAATGAGAAAATTCTCTTCATCGAGTTCATCCTTTCCTTTTAGTTAAAATTTGACTTCACTTAATTGTAACAGAAAAATGTTTAGATTCAAGAAAATTAGCGATAAAATGGGTGTGGATAATTTTATATTATCTTAGTATACGATATATTTGTTAAAAAAATATATTTCTAGTGGATATGAAAGAGTCTTTTGACTCTTTTTATTGCTTCTCTTCTATTCAAAATTGTTTCCACTTTTCCATAATTTACAAGAAGTTTTATCCTGAACTTCTCAAAAGCAAATCTCCAATTTCTCGAATTCTTTGGAATTTATTTCAAAAACTCCTATTTTATTCCAACATAACTTGGAAAGCTATACGGAATTTAAAAAAGAGAAACGAACATGCTTCTGGAAAACTTAGGCGTTCAAGATAAGCTAATGAGTACTGTAGTGACTTATCCTAGCAAGTAATCGTTTTGCAATCCCTATAAGGGAAACAGAACTGTATGGTGGTTATGTTGAGGATTTTAAATGATAAATCACTTATTAGTTTTGCAATCCCTATAAGAGAAACAGAACATTGACTACATTAGCACAACTAGAAACTTTGAGGGTGGAGTTTTTGTTTTGCAATCCCTATAAGGGAAACGGAACTTCTGTTGGTACTGCTCTACCTTCTTTGAAATTTAAAGTAGTTTTGCAATCCCTATAAGGGAAACGGAACAACTTCTCTGAAAATGAAGTTACATCTGAGACATTTACAGTTTTGCAATCCCTATAAGGGAAACGGAACCATAACTGTTCCCATTTATTGGGTGTAATTGTAGTGGAAGAAAAATAAAATTTAGCTTAAGCAAAAATTGACCTCGATTTTTCGGGCATAGATTTTTTGCTTTATAAGAAATTTTTATGGCATAAGTTTGAAGCCATTTTTGATTGCTTCTGAAACTTAAACGGTAGTTTTCTGAAACTAATTTCAGGAAACTTTCTCTTATTTTCATCTTTCTCTCCTATCTATTTTTGGAAGTATATCTAATTTTTTTCTTTAAGAAAAACCAATTTTTGGAAATAGAAACATCGATTTTGTGGGATTTAAGGAAAAAAATTTGTTCGTTGCAGTGCTTTGCACTCTTTAGCAACGATGCACGATAGGAAACCACCTTTTCTCCTATATTTGAAACCTTAAATTCCAACTTTTTCTTATAAATCTCTCTTTTTAAAATTTAAGTTTCAGCGAAATGGTGCATGAAAATTACTTTTCTAATATTGCCAACATCTCTTTTAAATCTTTTTGGAGAGCTTTTTGAAGTTCTGCTTCTGGAGATTCTAAGATTTGGAGATTTGGAAGCCACTTTTTTATAAAAGGTAAAACTTCAAGAGGTTGAGTATAGCTTATTTCAAAATCTACACTACCATCTCTATTCTCTTTAAGAAACTTTTGACTTCTTAAAAACTTTTTTGAATTCTCTCCAAAATATTTTGAGATTCCAGACAATGCTCGAATCTTGGCAACTTTTGGTTTTTGATTAAAAAGAGTCATTGGATTCTGAATTTTTGGAATCAGCTTCTCAAATTTCTCAATTTCACTTTTAAGAAATCTCTTTTCTACAATTTCCAAAGAGTTTATGAAGTTGATTCTGGAAAACTGGAGGTTCTCATTCTCAACAAAAAGGAGATACCAATTATTTTCATTAAAGAGAATTCTGATAGGTTTTGCTTCAAAGACTTCTATATCTTGACCACGATAGTAGTGCTGGAAATTGATGAGGTTTCGATTTTGAATTGCTATTTTGATTTTTTTGAAAATTTCTCGATTTTTTATCTCTTCAAATTCAGCATTTTTGAAATAGAAAACCTCATCGTTACTATTTAAAATATTGTGCAGAGCCTTTTGGCTATTCTCTTCTAAATCTTGAAAAATTTCAGGGTCGAGTGAGTTTGACCAGTGGATAAAGTGTTCAATATCATCACTCTTTTTGAAAAACTCAAGTAAGATGTCTGAAGCTGAAACTAACTTGTAACACTCTTTTTGCCGTCCCTTTTCACCCGCTTTTTTCTCTATCCCTATCTTTACAATATTTTGATATTCACTAAGTTCTATGAAATATCTCTTTACTGTTCTCTCGTGACCAAATCTATTCCCAAACTCTTCAGGACATATAATTTCGCCTTTTCTCTCTAATAGGATTTTTATAAACTCTAGGAAATTTCCAGTTTTTGCCATTTTTCAATAGTATCTATACCTCACATGTTGAAAAGTGTGAGAGACTTTCACTCTGTCTCCATCGTGTATCTCTTCAGCAACTCTTCTATTTGTGGAGTAGATAGCTACCCCTTTTCTATTTTTGACAAATTCTATCATATTGTAAGTTGCTCCAAAATCACCGCTAATTAGAACATAATCTCCAACTTTTAAAATCTCTTCCAACCACTTTTCTATCGGCTTGAGAAATTGAGAAAGAGTCTCCAATTCTGCTGGAACTTGAGACCAAATTTTCTGGAGTTCTTCAGGTAGATTTAGAAACTCTTTCACTCCTAAACTATCTACGGCATCTCTCTTTTGGCTTTCGGTGAGTTTATGACTAAATAGCAATATCATCTTGCTCAAAGTTATCCTTTTCAACTTTCATCATTCCAAAACCTTTCATTGTTTGACCACCAATTCCAGAATTTAGCAGAAGATTTATCATCTCTGGGTCAGCTTGAAGTCTATATTTCCCACCCCAAGTAAAGTAGGGTTTTTTGTTGTAAAAAAGTTTTGTTGGTTTCTCTCGGCTTTTCAGAACTTCCATTTTCCAACCTCCAAAATAGTCTCTTTGGAAAAGAGTTTCAAACTTCTGAAAAGAGTGAGTTTGTAAATTTGGTAGAAAAACCTCATCACTAGGTTTCAAAAAGTCTCTTCGCCCTTTCGCAGTTTTTGAAATCATTAAAATATCTGCCCAAAAGATAATTTCAGGATTTCGCCACTCTCTTCGACGATAAGAGACCTCTTGCTCTTCTAAAACTATATTTCCAAGTTCCAAGCCGTGAGTTTCGATATATCTTCCAAACTTCTCCTCTGTTTCTGGAATTAGAGAGGAGAAGAGAAGTTTAAATACTGAAGAGTCTCTTTTATACTCAAATTTGAAACTTGAAGATTTAAAAATTTTTCCCGTAGAGTGTTTAAAACCGTCATGCTCATAAGGTGCAATTTTTGTATAGATAAAGCCTTGAATAAGTCTTGAGATAACATCAAAAATAGGGAGATTTTGAGTTATTTTAGCCTTGAAAATTACCATCTAAATCACTTCTAAAATTGCCCAACCAAAAGGTTCATTTCCTTGAAAAAGTCGAGTTGTTGTTTCATCTTCTAAAGATTTTAGCTCTTTTTCAAGTTTTGCAACTTTTCTATCATCTCTTTCATGTTTCAACTCTTCTTCAATTTCGTCCATTCTATCGTATCTAGCTTCCTGAACTGTAACAGAACTTCTACCAGAATATTTACCAACTCTAATAAGATACTGCTCTTTTCCAAGATTTACTTTTGGTTGAAATTTTCTTATCAAATCATCACTTTCAAGTATATGTTGATAGTGCTTTGTAAGAGAGTTTAGTATCTCATTCAGAGTGAAACCTATTTCTCGATATTGAATTTTGAAATGAAATTCAGAACCCTTGTTTATCGCTTCAAGAGAGAGTGGTAGAGGAGTTCTATCAGCATCTTCTACTCTTGGAACAAGATTTGAACTTGAGATAAAAGAGACACTTTTAATAATTTTAGAGTCTGAAATTCTAAAGTTCTTGAAAATTTGTCCATCAATTCCAAAAAGTCTTTTTGTCTCTTCCCAATCACCCTCATATTTTTTCGTCATAAGTGCTGTGGCAATAGAACCTTTTAAGGAACTTCCAGGAATATATGCTTTAGCTTGACCATTTTTTGAGGTTCTATAAATATCACCATCAACTTTCTTTCCTTTTATCCAGATAGCCTCTTTGAATATCTTTCTAATAATTTTAAAATTTTCATCTCTTTTAAAAAATTGTGAAATTCCACTTATGCTTGAACTTGCATTTAGCAGAGCTTCAGAACGCCCATTTTTTGCCAACTCTCTAACAAACTCTCCCTCATTAAATGTAAAGAGGAAACGATTTCCTTTATCAACTCCTATTACAGAGTTTGTTGGTTCAAAAACATCTCCAGTTCCAATATGAATTGGAGAGAGAGTTGTAAGTTTTAAAGTTGCTGTTTTCCACTCCATTTTCTACTCCTTGAAATAGACTGCACCAGAGTCAGCCATTAGAGAGTGCTGTTTCCAGATTTGAACCTCATCAGCACCATGCTTTCCAAATTTCTGATACAGGTTATAAAAGCTCTTTTCACCACTATTTGGAATAGATGGAGATAGTGTAAGATAGGGAGTTCCTTTTGGAAACTCTCCAAGTTCTGCTACCTTCTTTTCCAACATTTCTACTTTTACACCAATAGTAGCTCCTTGAAGAAAAGAGGGTTTAGAAATTCCATTTTTTAAAGATTTCCCAAAAACTTCCCACTCAAAACTTTCTAAAGGAGCTTTTTCAACTTCAAACTGTCCAAAACCTGAAGAACTCTTTTTCCCAAATCCAAAAGAGCCGATGAGGTTCAAAGTATCTAAAATCTCCTTTTCTTTAAAACTCTTTTCATAAGCTACATAAAGTGAGAGGTCTCCTCTATATCTTACAATTTCATCAGAGTAGAGATTTTCACTTTTGCCATGCAACCTTGAAATTGTGTTTTTGAAAACTCTCTCTTTTGAAAGAAATTTCACTTCTTTAAAACTTCTATCTTCTAACTTTTCTCCAATTTTCAAAAAGTTCTTTTTCTTAAACTCTTTCTTCTTTTTACTATCTTCACCAACTCCTAAAACTTTTGGAGGTAGAGCTGGTTTTGGAAAATAGCCTTCTGGTAAGAAATCTGAAAAGATGATAGATGTAGATTTTGGGAAATCTGGAAACCTATCTTCTCCTTTTAGAAACAGCATCTTTGCAAACATTCCAAAAATCATATCACCCTTTGGAGGGGTGATAAAAGCTGATTTTGGGGAAATTTTAAATTTACTTAATTGCATTCCAAAGCTCTTTTTCAGTTGGAAAATTTTCTAATTCAAAACTTATATTTCCAGAACCTCGACTTCCAAGACCTCCTAGAGCATCTTTTTCAAGAAGTCTTAAACCGAGAAGAATAGTTTCCAAGGCTTTCTTGTCCTCATCTTCGCCAAAATCTCTAATGGAAAAAGAGAAATCAAACTCAATTCCAGAAACGACTCTTTCAATATGTCGTGGGTGTTCAGCAGTTCCTTTAACTCGATTTATCACATTTTCAATTTTATCTTCAAAAACATCTATCTTCTTATCTATCATCTTTTGCTGAACATCTTTTGTGATATAAGCGTCTCGAAAAATAGCTCTTGAAATAGAGATACCACCAATTTCATCTCTCTTGTCAGATTTCCCATTTCCAAAAACTTTGATGATGAGGTTTCTCAACTTTTTATCACCAAATACTGTTTCATGACTTACAACAGAACCTTCGCTATTTGGGTCAATCAGACCAAATTTATACTCAAGAAGAGAGCGAACTTTCCCTTTTAAAGAACTTCCTGGAATATAAGGTTCTCGTAACTTTCTCTCTCGATTATCTTTTGTAATAAAAACTTCTCTTGAGATAACTGGAGAGTCTATCCCTCCAATTTTCATGCTATCGTTTCCCCCTCCAATATGAAGACCACTCTCTAAAACTATCTTTCCCTTAAATTCTCTAATTTCCATTCTATCTCCCTACTTTGGCATATAACCGATGATTGACTCTAAAAAGAGTTTAAAGTTTTTTAGCTCTTCATGTGATTTCACTAAATCTATTGAACTCTGCATCATGTTTTTAAACTGAATTCCCGCTAAATCTCTTGAATATGCCCGTTCAACTTTCGATTTTAAAAGAATAATTTGAGGAAGAATTACAGTTTTAAACTCCTCTCCACTTTCACTATCTTCAAGAAGTTCATAAACTTTTTGATAAAACTTTTGAAATTGTGTAGATTTTATATTTTGTTCTTTCTTTCCTCCTATATATTTTTTATCATTTTGCGTTATAGTAATCGCAAACTCTTCTGCTTTCTCTCCAAAAAGAGTTGCAAGATGTTCTCCACTTTTAAATGGATTTGGAACTACTTCTTTTTCATGTTCCAATTTAAAGCCACTCTCTTTTTTCGCCTGATTTCTATTTCCGCTTTTGTGGTTGTTTCCACCACCTCTATTTCCATGGTATTTCATTTTTTTCTCCTATATTCTGTTTTACCTAAATCCATGAGATATTTTATCTCTTCTAACTTACAAATTTTGTCTTAAACTCCTCTACTCTGGTTTTTCTCTATCTCGATATATCTGCATCATAATTGATGGAATTGCCTTTTCACCGTAATTCTCTATAAAATCTGAAAACTCTTTGAGAACCTCATCGCTACCTTCAACATTTCTTCGGAAGTTATGAGTTAATTTTGATTTCCATTGGAAGTTTTCAAAAGAGAAGTCATCATCTACCTTTTCTATAAAATTTTTAGACTTTTGACTCATCTCCGCAAATTTGATAAGTCGGTAGATAAAACTTGAAGTTCTCTTTTCTGTTGGAACTTTTTCCCAAATATTTTTCCATCTCTCTTCAATTTCCAGAAACAGCGGAAACTTCATAGAGTAGCCGAAAATATCGATACCATCTCGAGAATTCCCATTCTCATCTTCTACCGCTTTTGCTCTCTTTTCAGCATCATCTGTCTCTTCAGAGATATATTTCAAACTTCCAGATTTGAACATTGTAAGTCCCATTGAAAGAGTTGTTGTTCTGTTTGAGTAGATATGAAATTTCTCTCTCAAATTTTTTACAAACTCTATCACCTCTTTCCACTCTCCAAGAACGAAAACATCATCTCCACCTGTAAAAACGACATAGATTTTTGGATACTCCGTTTTTATCAAATTCGAGACATAGTCTGAAAAGAAGAAATCCATCTCTCTTGAGAGTCGAAGAAACTTTTTAAAAGGTATCTTTTCATCTTCTAAAAACTCTCGGAAAGTATCTCCCATCGTATCAACATCAGCTTTCAGTGCCATAAGTCCTGATGAGGTTCCTCGAATTTCATCAAAATCTAAAATCTTTCCATTTTCATCTTTTGGAACTGCCGAAGCTAGAGACCAGTATCGAAGATTTGGACTCTTCTGAAGATATTCTGCATTCACATTCTCTTTTGTGCTTTCTAAAATATTGAAAATTCCAATTTCATTTTCTAAATTCTCATAAGGAGTTTCTTCCAATCTTTTGAAATTTTTATAAAATTCCACTCCATAAGAGTCCCCTCCAAATTTGAGAACTGGAATTCCACCATTTTTGAAAACCCTCATATATCTGTTTGTAGTAAGTTCTTTTCCCAAATCTATATGAGAAGAGCAGATTTCACAAGAATTATCTTTTTTAGAAACTCTCAAACCACAAAATTCACAAGGCTCTCCACCCTTTTCAAAAGGATTTATTAAAAAGTTTTCTCGCTTCTCAAAATCAAATTTTCGATATTTTCCTTTCTCATTTTCAGAAGCTAATCTTCCAAAAATCTTTGAAATGGAATCATCTTCAAATTTTCCTTGTTTCAAAACTTCGATTTCTGTTTCAGTTCCAGAGAGAACAAATCCACTTCTTCCGAAAAAGTTTTCAAAGAAATAGGAATCTAACTTTTTTTGAATCTTTTCCAGTTCCTCTTTCCACTTTTCTCTATGATTTGCAAGAATTGTGAATTTTCCAGCTCCAATTAGAACTGTATCTCCCTCAAACTCCTTATTTACAATTTCTGAAATTACAAAATTTACAATTTGAACAAGGGCAGAACGGGAACGAATTACTTTTGTAGCTCTGTTTGTAGAGAGACCATCAAAAATAAAGTTTTGGATTCCCCAAAAATCTCCAGAGAGAATAATAACTCTATTTTTATCTTTAAAAATCCTTTCGAGATTTATATCATCGAATTTTGAAATTTCTTCAGAACTTCCCTCTTGAAAGGCGTTATAGTAGAGAGCAGGATACTTAGATGTATACTCCTCTATCGCTTGAGATTTCTCTTCTTCTATCTTTTCTCCAAGCACCTCTTTTATAGCTTCAATTCTATAAAATGGAAAAGAGAACTGTTTTTTAACATAACTATTTTTCACAAAATTAAAAATATATTGCATAAAACTCCTTCTTAGAAAATTATACAAGATTAGTAAGACTTTTTTTGTCTCTTTTTATACTTTTAGAATATCTTTTGTGAGTACGAGATACTCTAAGTCTTCAAAAAATCCTTTTATTCTCTTTTCAACTTCTAAAACATAAGAAGATGCGTTACCATGAGCCAAATCGTTTCTAGTATCAGCAATATCTTTAAGAAGATTTTTAAATTGGAAAAGTCTATTTCTATCAACTCTTTCCAGACCTCTACTAACTTCTGTTAAAACTCCTAGAAAACCTTTTTTACTCTTTTCTCCAAATCGAATAGCGTCTTGAGAAATTTTTACAAGTTCATGATAATTTTTAGCATCGTTTATGAAATCACCATTTGCCCGTCTCTTCTCTTGAGATTTTACCTCTGTTTCATAACTCTCCACCGCCTTTTTCACACTTGTCGAGTAGGATTTAAACCTCTCTTTTGCATAGAGTCCCGTAACTTCATTTAGCAGTGAAATAGAATTTAAGAGATACCCTTTTTCAAACATAATTCTTGAGAAGTTGTAATATTTCTGAAATTGAGGCAGATAGTTCCATTTTTGAATTTCAGAAATATGCTCTTTTACATCTTCTAACTCTTTTGAAAGAAGTGAGACTTTTGTATCGTTTTCTAAATCTCCTATCGCCTCTAAAATATCATCAACAGTTGAACGGTTTTCTTCTCCAGAAGTTCTAATTAGAGAGTTAAAAGAGTTTGATAAAATCGCTTGAGAAAATTTATTTAACTCTTTTACAATTTTCTGAAATTTCAGGTTTGAAAACTCTCTCTTAATTCCAAGAGTGTAATTTGAATTGAAATTCACCAAAAGTTGAGCAAATTCAGAAAGTTCAAAATACTCTTTTATATTGAGAAGTTCAAAACCATTTTTTGCTGGATTTCCGATGAAAATTTTAGAAACTTTTGAAGATATTTTTGTCCATTGAAGTTTTAAAAGTAGTGTCTCAACTATGGCTACACCTCGAGGTCCTTGAACCATGTCAATAATAAATTCATCATAATTTCTGTCTTCTGTAATAGTTTTAATTGAAGAGAATATATCATCTAAGTTATTCAAATCAGAGATAAGTTGCTCTTGATATCTACTCCACAAAATAGATTTTCCCTCTAGTTGGAACTCTTCTACGGAACTCTTCCATCTCTTTTCCGCCTCTTTTGTGTAGATGGGAATTATGTCATAACTACCTCCTAAATTATTAGCAAAAAGATGAAAAGTTGTTATATGTTTATTTCTTAAAAGAGGTGGAAAAATAGAACCATTAAAATAATACTCAGCAAATCGTGCTTCACTTCTTGGTTTAGGTGCAAGTCCTAAAATTGTAATTACTGCTTTTGCCATATATGGAGCCTTGAAAATTTTACAAATATTTTACAATTTATATTTGACAATTTTTATCAAATTTAAAATAGGTTTCTCTTGTCATTTAGTGAAACTTCGTTTTCGATATGAGCGTAGCAATACAGAAATCTTGGAAACTTATCGTTTTACTCGAAGCGATGTAAAAGATTTCTCACCATAAAGGGTTCGAAATGACATATAGGTTGTAAAAGGCGAGTTCATATAGAAAATTGTCTCATTTATCACATGTCTTAAGTAGTTCCGAAATCCCACAATTTCGTTTTCATCGAGACAGTTTAGAGCTAAACGATTTGACCCGCTGTTTTTCGGACATTTGCAATATGAAGATTTTGAAACATTGTTGCAAAAATTCCATTCACTTGCTGTTTTGTTGCTCCAAAGTTTTCCAGAGTCTCTTCAATTTTTTCTCTTAAATCTCTATACTCTAAATCGAAAAGTTTTCGTTCCTCGTAAATCGATTTCACTTCTGTAATCATCTCTCCAATTTGAAGTGGCGAAATATTTTCAGAAATATAGAAACCGTTTTTCCGAATTGCTGGAAGCATTTCTTCCATTATCCATTTTTGGAAATCTCTTGCATCATCTTTTTTGCTACCCAATACAGCTGTATAAATCCCACTCTCATTTAAAATGGATAAGGATTGCTCTCCTCCAAGGGTACGGATTTTTTCCGTCCCCTTATCTTCTTTGTGAATTCGCTTTAACATATTGTTCGTATCAACTTTTCCATTTTTACGAATATATCCTAAAATTGAAGCCACATCTTTTGCAACAAACCACAAATCTTCTGTTTTCAAATCAAGTAGAGTTCTTATCTCTTTTCCCTCAAAAAATCGAAAATTTTCTGGCATTTTTTCTAAAAGTTTTAAATTCACGAATTCTCTTTTTTGGAAATTTTACAGTTAAATATGAAATTACTTTTTTAGACTCTCTTCCAAATTGTGATGAGTAATTTTGATAGTTTCCAAAATCTCCTCTATCTCCTTTTCAGAACCGCCCTCTGTAAGAAGAGTATAGAGTTTTTCAATTTCTGCTCGAAGTGGTCTTGGAAAATTCTTAGCTCCATAATCCAACATATTTAGAGCAAGATTTGCTGAAGAGTGAGCGATTTGTCTCTGAATTCCCTGAAGTGTTACAGTTGTAAAAGGTGAATTCATATAGAAAATTGTCTCATTTATCACATGTCTTAAGTAGTTTCTAAATCTCACAATTTCGTTTTCATCAAGATAATTTAGAGCTACAAGAAAATCTTTTTTGTAGATTTTTGAAATCTTTCGGAGTTGATTGAAAGATTGAATTGAGATTTCTCTTCGTTGCTCTTTGAGTTCATCAAAAACGATTTGACCCGCTGTTTTTCGGACATTTGCAATATGAAGATTTTGAAACATTGTTGCGAAAATTCCATTCACTTGCTGAGCTGTTGCTCCAAAGTTTTCCAGAGTCTCTTCAATTTTCTCTCTCAAATCTCGATACTCTAAATCGAAAAGTTTTCGTTCCTCGTAAATAGATTTCACTTCTGTAATCATCTCTCCAATTTGAAGAGGCGAAATCGTTTCAGAAATATAGAAACCGTTTTTCCGAATTGCTGGAAGCACTTCACTACTAACCCAATCTTGAAAAGGCTCAGCTTGTGGTTTTCGACTCCGAAGAACAAGTTTATAAAATCCAGACTCTGAAACGATATTTCCGTCCCCTTGACGCCCTAGGTTTAATCTAGCCCGTTCATTTTCTTTTAAATTTTTCAAAAAATCTGTTGTGTTTTTAATTTCTAAAACATTAGCAATATCAATTGCTACAAACCAAATTGAGTCATCTTCCATTTTTCTCAAAGTTCTAATTTCTATACCTTGAAATAGTCTTAACTCTTTTGGTGTTTGAATTTTCTTGAAATTTTGTTTCATTTGCTTTATCTTTTTTGGAGATTTTACAGGAAAGTTTTGCAATCCCTATAAGGGAAACGGAACATACAATATGTTGAAATTTTTTTGTTTATCTACACAAGTTTTGCAATCCCTATAAGGGAAACTGAACTAGATACTATTGTTGATGGTCCATCGGGAAGACTCAAGTTTTGCAATCCCTATAAGGGAAACGGAACTTTTATACAAATCCAAGCAGCTTCTAAAGTCATTTTAGAGTTTTGCAATCCCTATAAGGGAAACGGAACCCTAACTGTTCCCATTTATTGGGTGTAATTGTAGTGGAAGAAAAATAAAATTTAGCTTAAGCGAAAATTGACCTTGATTTTTCGGGCATAGATTTTTTGCTTTATAAGAGAATTTTATGGCATAAGTTTGAAGCCATTTTTGATTACTTTTGAAACTTAAACGGTAGTTTTCTGAAACTAATTTCAGGAAACTTTCTCTTATTTTCATCTTTCTCTCCTATCTATTTAAGAAAAGCCAATTTTTGGAAATAGAAACATCGATTTTGTGGGATTTAAGGAAAAAAATTTGTTCGTTGAAATGATGCACGATAGAAAACCACCTTTTCTCCTATATTTGAAACCTTAAATTCAAACTTTTTCTTATAAATTTATCTTTTTAAAATTTAAGTTTCTGCGAAATGGTGCATGAAAATTACTTGGGGTGACCAAATAGCTTTTTCAAGGTAAAATACTCTGATAGAGGTTCTTCCAGAACTGACCGAAGAGTCTGCAGTTTGAGATAAACTCTGCGACTACGGTCAGAGTGTAAAAATACTCTATTTGGTCACTAAAAAAGGTAGAATTTTTACTCTCCTTTCTCCACCAATAGTTCTCTAGCCACCTCTCTATCATCAAATGGAAACTTTTTGTCGTAAATTACCTGTTTTGTCTCATCACCTTTTCCAAGAATTAACAAAACCTCATCGCCATTTCTAAGTTCTAATCCTCTTTTTATTGCTTCTCTTCTATTCAAAATTGTTTCCACTTTTTCCAATTTGGAAATGCCAGAAAGAATTTCATTTGCAATATCTTCAGGCTCTTCAAAACGGGGATTGTCTGAAGTGATAACTATCTTCTTAGCATACTGCTCAGCCACTTTTCCCATAAGAGGTCTTTTCTCTTTATCTCTATCTCCACCAGCTCCAAAGACAACAACTATATCTTTCTCTCGGAGTGAGTCTAAAACCTCTCTCATTCCATCTGGAGTGTGAGCAAAATCAACAATTACCAAAGGTTCTTCTGAGACTATCTCCATTCTTCCAGAAACTCCATAGAAATTCTCCACCACATCGCAAATTTCCCGTAGTGGTCTATTTGTAAGAAGTTTTGTTCCAGATATGGAGGCGAGAATGTTATATAAGTTGAAGAAGCCATACATATTGCTATGAAAATCCTCAACCTCTTGGAAGAATTGAACCATTCCAGAAAGTCCTTGAGTCATGGAGTAAGCCAACATTTTGAAAGAGCTTCCCGACTCAAGCGAATAGGTATAGGCATTTTTGTAGTTGAAATCGATATGTTTATCATCTCGATTTAGAAGTTTCATCGACTCATCAGCAAAAAAGCTATTTTTAACCCTTATATACTCTTCCAAACTTTTGTGATAGTCGAGATGGTCTCGAGTAATATTTGTATGAACTTTTAAAGCAAAATCCAAAGTCTCAATTCGCTCTTGCTCAATTGCGTGAGAACTCACTTCCATCACAAAGTAGTCGCAACCATCAGCAATAGCTTGGTAGATATGGCGATAGGTATCGAGAATTGGAGGAGTTGTATGAGATTTCTCCTCTATCTTTTCATCATTCATAAAGAAGCCTCGAGTTCCCTGAAGAGCAACTCTATATCCCAAATCTAAAAGTATTGAGTAGAAGAGAGAAGCAGTAGTTGTCTTCCCATTTGTTCCCGTAATACCAATGATTTTTATCTTATCCACTCCAAAAAGTTCTCTGATTTCCGAAAGTTCTATGGAACAACAACACTTTTCAGAAGAGAAGTTTCGATTTTGAGAAGTTAGAAGAAAAGCGGTCTTTTCATCACAATATCGAGAGTCGTCTGTGATGTATCTATACTCTCTATCTGGAAGTTCAATTTTCCTCATAAGTTTTTAAAACCTCATCAGTAAATAGACCAAAACCGACAGACTCAATTCCCTCGATGAGGTAGCAACCGCCTCTTGAATAGACTCGATTGTTCTCAAAAATTCTAAAAAAGAGATGGTTGTAATACTCCATTTTTGTATAGTAGAGTGGAGAGAGAATTGTCTTATTATACTTTACCCCTTTTGCTGTATTTCCAATTTTTTCTAAAGGCTCTATCAGGTATTCTGGCACAATTTTCAGAACCTCTTCCAACTCTTCCAAAGTTTCTAAATAGAAGAGCTTTTCCAACCAATCTATTTTCAAATCTAAAATTTTCCGAATTTCAATATTTTTGAAAATAGAGATATCTAAACCTAAATCCAGTGCTATTTTTCTTGGAACTTCAACATTTGCAATTTGCAAAATTGGATTTATTCCAATCTTTTCTATAATTTCTAAATCGACTTTCAAAACATCTAAAAGGTCGTTACTACCAATCTGTTCAGCACCAATTTCATACTTCTCTTTTGATGGGTAACGATAAGTTGGTTGGATATAGAACCATCGTCCCTCACTATTTCCAAGTCTTTTCAAACTTATCTTTCCAACATCTACAGTATTGTCGGCTCGTAAAGTCATTGGGTAGTTTTTAGAGTCTGTTAAGTAGATAAGTTTTTGAGGCTCTATTGAGTGAGTCTGGTGGTAGGAGAAGATAGGCGTTACGATTTCTGTAAAACCTTTGGCGTCTAAAATTTCAGAGGCGATGCTTTCTATCTCTCTCTTCTTCTTTGCAATCTCTCCAAAATATATTTTTGAACCTTGAGGTATTTCATGTTCAAGTATCAAATATACCCTTTTCTTAAATTGTAACTAAATATTTAAAAGCTGGAGAGACTTCTAAAAGAGATACTTTTCCTTTTCCAATTTGACTTCTCGAATTCCTATTTTCTTCCAAATCAGGCAAGGAGTTTGGCATGGAAATTGGTGGAAAGTTTTCCCAACTAAATTCGTCACTTCGAGCGAAGTCGAGAGGTCTCTTTGGGATTTCTCGAGTAGCTTGAAATGACGAAAAAGCAAGAGTTATCTTATAACTTCAGCCTCACCAGAGAGAAGACATACACTTTTTGAACCATTCTGGTTATGAGTTATTTCAACTTCTGGACTCTCAGAAATTTTCTGAATTATATCTCCAGAAAGAAGTTGTATCACTTCACCATCTTCACAGTATGGAATAGGAAAGTTTGTCTCTTCAACTGGAGTCTCCTCGATTGGAGTCTCCTCGACTGGAGTTTCCTCGATTGGAGTCTCCTCGACTGGAGTCTCCTCCGTAATATTTGTCTCATTTATATCAGGACTACTTGAAGAGCTACTTCCACTACAAGCTATAAAAAAGAAAAGGGGTAGAGTTGCAAGTATATATCTCATTATTTAATCTCCAAACTATCTACTGTTGTTCGTATTGTGATTTCAATTTCACCACTTTCAGAAACATCTATCTCAACTTCACTACCTTCAGGGAAAGTCTCACCATCAGCAAGAGTAGAGTCAAATTGAACCGTTTCACCTGTTGCTGTATCTGTAACAGAGAATGTTGTTTCTGTATTTTCTTCATTATCTGTTTTAATAACAGCTTTAACAACAATACCATCTAAAACTTTTTCATAAGTTGTTTCAGCACCATTTTCAGAAACAGAAACAGTAGTTCCAACAAGTTTTGAATTTGCAACAGTAGTTCCAACGGAGTGAGTTGTAGAACCATCATCTTGTAGGGTAGCACTACTATTTCCACTACTTACAGAAACAGTTCCATCTTCTCCAATTTCAGAAGTTCCAACACTATTTAAAGAGATTTCACTTACACCATCTTCAGTTTCCACTTCACTTTTTGAAGTTCCGTCACTACTTAAAGTTGTTGTAAGAAGAGAAGTGTTGTTTTCTAAGACAATTTTTACACTATCATCGAAAACTATTTTGTCTGCTTCTAAGTTCTCATCTACTGATACAGAAGTTGAGATATTATTTTCAAGATAGAGTGTAATGGTATTACCATCATCTTCTATTCTGTCAAACTCTATACTCTCTTCAGTTTCTGAAACAATTTTAAGAACTTTTAAGAGGAACTCTTTTGTTTGAGAGAAATCACCACTCTGAAGAGTAGCTTCAACAGTTACATATTTATCATTCACCTCATCACGAATTACTTCACCATCTTCTGAAATTGCACTGTTACTACTTTCCCAAGAAATATCTGAACCGTTTGGAGCTACTGTATAAAGATTTACATCTTTCTCAATTTCACTTCTACTGCGGTTTTCGGCAATGATTTTGCTATAAGTTAGCCACTCATAATCAGAAAGAACTATTTCAGAATTGTCTACTTTTTCAGCTTTCACAATTAGAGCAAAACTCTTTTCAGATGTTACCTCTCCTTTTGAAACTTCTGCTACAAGAGAAGTAAGTATATCCGTGTTGCTTCGTGTAACTTCACCACTTTCTGAAATAGCTTCACTTGAAGAACTCCAAACTATGCTTGTTCCAGAAACACTTTCTGTATAGAGATTTAAATCGTAATATATTTCAGACCTTTTTGAGTTTTCTCCTCGAATTGAATTGAATGTGAGATTTTCAACTGCCTGTTTAACTGCAATTTCGTCTGTTAATTCCTCTTTTGGAACTGTAATTAGGAAAGATTTTTTATTCTCAAAGTCACCTAGCTCTAAAGTTGCTGTAAGTAGAATTGTGAAATCTTTCTCATCGCTTACAAAAATTTCACCAGAAGTTGAGATGATATCTTCATTTGAAGATTTCCAAGAGACTGGAATATCATTTAAATCTGTGATGAGGTCTAAATCTGTTCGAACATAGTTTTGAGTCTCATTTTCGCCTCGAATTGTTTCGAAAGTTAGTTCTGCATTTCCTAAAGCTATTTGGTCTCTATTTGCATATATTTCAACTTCAAAACTCTCAGTAGTTATATCACCTTCTGAATTCTTTGCCTCAACTTCAACTTTTGCTTTTCCAGTACTATTTCCAGAAATGTTTAGAACTAGTTCGCCACCTTCTAAATTTGTATAAACTGAAACAAGGTCTGAATTTGAGGAAGAAGCAGATATTGAAGCTACATTTGTTGTTGCAAAAGAGAGGCTTTCCGCAAAACTCTCTTTTTGACTCTCAAAACTTACATCAGAAAAATCTAGTTCAGGTGGTTCAATGTCAGCTTTTGGTATTGTGTATGTGAAACTTTGAGAAACAGTTTGACCATCAAGTTCTGCTGTGACAGTAATTTCAGTCTCTCCAGAAGCACCATCTTTTGGAACTATTTCAATTTTCCCATCTACAATACTCACCTCAGCAATATCTGAATTTGAAGAGGAGATAGAGTAGGAGACATCTTCCAAGTTAGAGTC
This sequence comes from Candidatus Thiovulum imperiosus, assembly GCA_024281175.1. Classification (GTDB taxonomy): domain Bacteria; phylum Campylobacterota; class Campylobacteria; order Campylobacterales; family Thiovulaceae; genus Thiovulum_A; species Thiovulum_A imperiosus. The sequence goes on along the minus strand of JAMJTW010000026.1, from coordinate 49,911 downwards.
TACATCTGAAATAGATATTGGTAATGAACTGTTTTCAGAACTCTCTAAGTTTTCAAAAGCACCTAAAATTGGTGTATCATCTTCTGAAAGAACTACATATTTGAAACTTTCTGAAATGGTGTTACCATCTAATTTTGCCACTACTGTAATTTCACTCTCTCCAGACGCTTCAGGTTTTGGAGTTAAAATTATAGAGCTTCCAGAAAGAGTAACTTCAGCAAAATCTGGAGTTCCACTTAAAGTGTAAGAGACATTTGAGACATCAGAGTCTACATCAGAAATTTGAAGAGATACCTCTTTAGAACCTGAGTCTTCAGCAACTTCTATATCTGAAATTGCACCTAAAACAGGCATGTCATCAACTTCTGTAACTATATATGTAAAAGTTTTTGTATCTGTTACTGCACCAAGTTTTGCTGATACAGAAATTGTAGCACTACCACTACTATCTGCTTTTGGAACTAAAATTAGAGAACTTCCAGAAATAGATGTATTTACAATTTCAGAACCTCCAGTTACTGAAAAAACTGTTCCCTCAACACTAGAGTCCACATCATTCATTTTTAAACTGACAACTTTTTCGGCAGAGTCTTCGACTACTGTAACATTTGGAATTGCAAGTAAATATGGTGCATCATCAACTGCTATGATTGAGACTTTTAAACTCTTTTCAACAACACCATCAAAGCCATCATCAAATGTGAAAGTTATCTCATCAGAACCATTTCTATTGCTACTTCCAATATAGTAGAACTTATCACCACTTTGAGAAATCCTTCCTCGAGTTCCATCACTGTAAGTAATAGTTACATCATCATTTTCACTATCAGAAACAGAGATATCTATCTCTACTTTGCCATCTTCATATAGAGATATAGAAGTTGGCATCTCAACTTCAGGAGCCTCATTTAAATCTTCAGGATTTGTGTAAGAACCTGAAAAGCCTGAAAATCCTGAACCTTCAAAACTTCCAACACTATCACCAATACTTCCTACATTTGAGTATGCACTACTCGAGAATTCACCAAAACCAGAATTGAAACTACCTTCTGAAATTTGATATGAATAGAGAAGTGATGAGGTAATAGCTGAAAGGAGTACTGTTTTTTTCATTTTATTCCTTTAAAACCATTCTGTAATTTTCCATTTTCTTTGACTTGCCACTATTCCAAGAACTATCCCTAATATAAAAGCTACTCCAAAGCTAAATTCCATTATTTCTGCAAAGTTCACAGTTTTCCTTTCTTAGAAATTCAACTCTATAAAACCAAGTTCCCGTAACAGCTCCCAGTAATATAAGAATTTTTTTATGAATTAGGTCTATCTCTTTTGAAATCAGTTCAAGTTTGAATTTATCATTTTCCATTGAAAACCTTTAAGAGGGGGGAGGAACCCTCTTAAGAAAATTACTCTATTTCTACTCCAAGCGATTTTAGAGCTTTTAAAATTTTATCCTGTTTCTCCATAAGTTTTCTGTTCTCCTCCTCAAGTTTAGAAATTCTTTCGTCTTTCTCCTCAACTTCAGATTTGAGTTCTTTGACTGCTTCGATAAGAAGACCATTCATTTTGGAGTATTCAACTTGTAAATATCCATCTCTATCTTCCGAAACAACTTCAGGAAGAACTTTTTGAACATCTTGAGCGATAATACCTGTCTCTCGTTCTGTGCCTCGTTTCTCATCTTTCCAGTCAAAAGTTACACCATGTATCTCTTCTACTTTCTCTAAAGCATTTTCGATAGGTTTGATGTCTGTTTTGAGACGGGAGTCGGAAGAGAGTGTAGTTCCGTTTGCAGTAACAGTACCAGCAATTTCTACATTTCCACCAACAAAAAGTTTTCCAGAAATTTGAACATCACCAGAAGTATTTACTTCAAAAGCATTATTTCTTTCAGAAACATCAACAAAACTGTCTCCATTTTTATCTCTACCATTTCCAACAACAAAAAGAGTATTTGATATATTTGCTTCATTATATGTTCCAACTGCAGTCATATTGTCTTCATCAGCAACTGTTCCTTGACCAAAAGCTGTTGTTTGGAAACCAGAAGCAACTGTATTTCCACCCCAAGCTGTTGAACCCTCTCCAGAAGCAACTGTTCCCATTCCAAAAGTTGTTGAAAAATCTCCTGAAGCAATTGTATTTCCACCCCAAGCAGTTGAATAATTCCCCAAAGCAAATAGTTGAAAACCCCAAGCAGTTGAAAGTAATCCTAAAGCATTTGCTTGAAAACCCCAAGCAGTTGAATAGTCTCCTGAAGCTACTGTTTGAAGTCCCCAAGCAACTGCATTTGTTCCATTTGCTTCTGCACCACTAGAATTCAAAGCATCTCCGCCAGAACTTCCAGAAGAAGAAACCTCATCACCATTTACAAAGAGTTTTCCAGAAATTTGAACATCACCAGAACTGTTTACTTCAAAAGCATTACTTCTTGCTCCGTCTTCTCCATTTCCAACTACTAAGAGAGTGTTTGGATTTGCAATGTTATAACTTCCAAGAGCCACCATATTTTCCTCATTTGCAACTGTCCCGGTTCCTAAAGCTGTTGAACTTTTTCCAGAAGCATTTGTTTCAATACCCCAAGCAGTTGAAGACATTCCAGAAGCGTATCCACCTCTTGTTACATTGTCATCTTTAAGATATAAATTTGATGAACTGTCATAAACACCTACTTCATCTTCTATATACTCTCCGCCCCAAGCAGTTGAGAATTTTCCAGAAGCAACTGTTTCAACACCCCAAGCAGTTGAACTATCTCCAGAAGCTGTTCCACCTTTTTCAAAAACTGGGTAAGTTTCAAGAGTTGGCATTGGTCCTTGACCAAAGTCTATAGTGCCTATTTCATCTTTACTTGTTTCAATTCCTCCCCAAGCCATAGAAGATACACCAGAAGAGTTCGCCTCAAGTCCAGAAGCTGTACTATAAGCTCCAGAAGCTGTTGTAGAAGAACCTGAAGCTAATGAACTAGTTCCAGAAGCTGTTGTTTTATATCCAGAGACTGTACTGTAATATCCAGAAGCTGTACTGTAAAAACCAGAAGCCACTGAACTATATGCTGAAGCTGTTGTACCATATCCTGAAGCTGTACTATAATGTCCAGAAGCATCACTATTTTTACCCCAAGCAAGAGCATTTGTTCCTGTCATCGTTACAGAGTCACTTGCATTCAAGATAGTAGTTGTATTTCTTTCATCTCCAGAACTTCCAGAAGCAGAAATTTCAACTCCATTTACAAAGAGTTTTCCAGAAACAGAAACATTTTTGTCTGTAACGACAAAAGAGTTGTTTCTTTCAGAGCTTTCAACTATCCAATTTCTATTTCTATCAAAACCATTTCCAACAACAAAAAGAGCATTTGAAACATCTGAATTGTATTTTCCAACAGCAGTCATATTGTCTTCACTTGCAACTGTTCCAAAACCAAAAGTAGTTGAGTAGTCTCCAGAAGCCGTTGTTTGATATCCAGAAGCTGATGAGGTATAGCCAGAAGCTGTTGCACTCTCACCCCAAGCAGTTGAGTAGTCTCCAGAAGCTACTGAATTCCAACCCCAAGCTGTTGAGCTTTCTCCAGAAGCTGTTGTTTGTTGTCCCAAAGCCGTTGCCCCTTTTCCAGAAGCTGTTGAACCAATACCCCAAGCTGTTGAGCTTTCTCCAGAAGCTGTTGTTTTAGTCCCATACTCTGTTTCTATTCCCCAAGCTGTTGAGTAGTCTCCAGAAGCTGTTGTTTGTTGTCCCCAAGCTGTTGCCTTGTCACCAGAAGCTGTTGAACCTCCACCAAAAGCTGTTGAGTAATTTCCAGAAGCTGTTGAACTAAGACCCCAAGCTGTTGAAATCAAACCAGAAGCTGTTGAGTATTCTCCAGAAGCTATTGACGCATAACTTGAAGCTGTTGCACCATATCCTGAAGCTGTACTATAATCACCAGAAGCTGTTGTCTCATGACCCCAAGCAAGAGCATTCGTTCCACTCATAGAAGTTCCATCAGTAGCATTCAAGATAGTAGTTGTATTTCTTTCATCTCCAGAACTTCCAGAAGCAGAAATTTCTGTTCCACCAACATAGAGTTTTCCAGAAATTTGAACATCACCAGAAGTATTTACTTCAAAAGCGTCACTTCTTGCAGAGAGACTAGTTCCATTTCCAATTACAAAAAGAGCATCACTATTTCCTTCTGTATTGTAAGTTCCAATTGCTAAAGAGTTTGAAGCATTTGCTTCTGTATAGTAACCCATTGCAGTACTATAATCACCAGAAGCTGTTGAAAGATAACCAGAAGCTGTTGAGTAAGAACCAGAAGCTGTTGAGTAAGAACCAGAAGCTGTTGAGTAAGAACCAGAAGCTGTTGTATCTTTACCCCAAGCTGTTGAATATGCACCAGAAGCTGTTGATTTATAACCAGAAGCTGTTGATATATAACCAGAAGCTGTTGATTTATAACCAGAAGCTGTTGATTTATAACCAGAAGCTGTTGAGCCATAACCAGATGCCAGTGAACCGCTACCAGAAGCTGTTGAGTAAGAACCAGAAGCATTTGTATCTTTACCCCAAGCAAGAGCATTTGTTCCTGTTGCAGAAGTTCCTGAGGAATTCAAGATAGTTTCAGAATTTGCACTTTCAACTTCAACTCCACCAACATAAAGTTTTCCAGAAATTGAAACATTCTCATCTGTTACAGTTAAGATATTGCTTCTTGCACCATTTTCTCCATTTCCAACAACAAAAAGAGCATCGCTATTTCCTTCTGAGTTATACTTACCAATAGCCACCATATTTTCTTGGTCTGCAACCGTGTATGTACCAAAAGCTGTTGAATGGTCTCCAGAAGCTGTCGTTCCATAACCAAAAGCTGTTGCAGTTGAACCAGAAGCTGTTGTACCTTGACCAGAAGCTACTGAGCTATAACCAGAAGCTGTTGAACTCTCTCCAAAAGCTGTACTAAAATTACCAGAAGCATTTGTATCTTCACCTAAAGATAGAGCATTTGTTCCTGTTTGAGATGTTCCGCTTCGATTTAAAATACCATCAGTATCTAAATTCTCATCTTCAATTTTTCCATCAGAATTTGTATCCCAATCTGAAGTACTCATCTTTGCAGAAATAGAAGTTTCAAGGTTTGTTACATTTCTATCTATGCTTGTTTCTAAGTTGCTCACATTTGTAGAAATAGAAGTTTCGAGATTTGAAGAGTTTCTTTCAATTGCAGTTTCTAAATTCGTAGAATTGCCTTCAATTGCTATTATAGTATTTTCTGCAAGTTGGTAAATTTGATTTAAAATAATTGAACCATTTCCTTCAAGTTTTCTCTCTAAGTCGGTTTCGATATTTGAAATGGAAGTTTCAAGAGTTGTTGTATTTCTATCGATTGCAGTTTCTATTTCTGTAGAGTCAAAACTTGTAACTTCAACTCCACCAACATAAAGTTTTCCAGCAATTTGAACATCACCACTCGTATTTACTTCAAAAGCGTCGGATCTAGCTTCATCTTCTCCATTTCCATTTCCAATTACAAAAAGAGCATCACTGTTTCCTTTTGTATTGTATTTTCCAATTGCTAAAGAGTTTGAAGCGTTTGCTTCTGTTCCAAAACCTAAAGCTGTACTGTAATCTCCAGAAGCTGTTGTTAATATACCAAAAACTGTTGAACCAGTACCAGAAGCTGTTGTAGTATCTCCAAAAGCTGTTGAAATCAAACCAGAAGCTTTGCTAGAACCAGAAGCTGTACTGTAATTTCCAGAAGCCGTTGATCCAAAACCTAAAGCTGTACTGTAATTTCCAGAAGCCGTTGCTCCATAACCTAAAGCAATAGCATTTGTTCCACTTTGAGTTGTTCCACTTCGATTTAAAACCTCATCAACTTCAATTTTAGAAGTATCAAGTTTTCCATTGCTATCACTATCCCAATCCGATGAGGTCATTTTTGTAGAGTTCAAATCTGAAATGCTTCCGTAATTCTTTAGAATAGAAGCTGTATTTGTAGCTATGTTTCCAGAATTTGTCGAAATGTCAGAAGTGTTCGTAGCTATGTCTCCAGTATTTGTCGCAATATCAGAAGTGTTTGTAGCTATATTTCCAGAATTTGTCGAAATGTCAGAAGTGTTTGTAGCTATGTTTCCAGAATTTGTCGAAATGTCAGAAGTGTTCGTAGCTATGTTTCCAGAATTTGTCGAAATGTCAGAAGTGTTCGTAGCTATGTTTCCAGAGTTTGTCGAAATATCTGTTTGAACAGAAGAGTTCATATCAGAAATGATAGTTTCAATTCTCGAAACATTATTTTCTAAATCAGATTCTAAAGTTGTATCCAGATTTGAGATTCTTTCCAAAAGAGCTGAAACATTTAAATCTGTTTTTGTTTCTAAATCTGAAATAGAAGTTTCTAAATCTGAGACATTGCTTTCTAAATCAGATTCTAAATTTGAAATAGAAGTTTCCAAATCTGAAATAGAATCGAAGTTGTAATTTATATTGTCAGAGTTTGCTGAGACTGCAAGTAGAGTATTTGAGTTGTTTTGCTCAATAGAACTTTCTAAGGCAGATTCTAAATCTGAAATTTGAGTTTCTAAATCTGTTTCCAAATTAGAAATAGAAGTTTCCAAATCCTCTTGCATTTTTATAGAATTTAGAGAGTAGGCAACACTTGTAAGTTTCTGTCGAGGAGACATCTCTTCACTACCAATTTGTAGTGCTAACCAGTACTGAACATCAAAATCCAAATCGATTGGTTCTTCAGCACCAAGAATTACAGAGTAGATACCATCTTCAATAGAGACATTTCTCTCTTCGCTCCAAAGAGCTGTTCCATCTTCTGAAACATCATAAAGAAGAAAAGTGATATTGACATCACTATTTACACGGCTACCGTTATCTTCAAGAAGATATCCTTGATATGAAAGTGTTGGAGGTATTGCTCCAAAAAGAGAAAAAGTAAAAAGTATAAAAACTAAATACCTAAACATAAGAGACCCTTACAATTTTTTTTAAATTCTATTTCTAAAGAACTTAAAATTACAAGGAAAATTCACCTCTCTTTTGTATCTGTATATTTTACTTTTGTATCTGTCTATCCAAAAAACTTTTCCATATCTTTTTTAAGTCTATGGGAGTTTGTGTATCCAACTTTTTGAGCTAACTCTTTATATGAGATACTTTTATGAGTTTGCAAATAGTGTTGAGCTTGAAACATCTTTGTTTTAAAAATTGTAAAACTCACTCTCTCTCCAAACTCATCTTTAAAATGGTTTCTAATAGTTGTTTCTGAGACACCTAAATTTTTAGCTAACTCTTTTACTGTAATATCTCCAGCTTTTTCATGAATAAGTTTTAAACTCTTTTGAGCTATTTTTTCCTCTTTTTGAGAGAAGTGCCAACTCAAAACTTTTAAAAAGAGTTCTCTAATTTTTAGAGAAGCTAACACCTGTTCAACTTTACTTTCAGACTTCTTATAAATCCAAATTTGACGAACCATTTCCAAAATATCGCTATTTAGAAAACCCCGAAATAGAATACATTCTCTAACTCTATTTTCTAAAATATCTTCTATAAAAGAGGAAATTTCGCTATCAGTTTCCAACATCTCTTTTAAAATATTTCTATTTACAACTACATGAGTAACAGTAGCATCTGTTGCCTCTTTCTGCATATAAATCACATTTTTGATTTTATAGTTTGAAACTCCCCACTCTCCAGCTCGGAAAGATGTTTCAACTCCTCCGCAACCAAAAGTAGCTTCTCCTTTTGAGACATAGAAAAAATTTAAAACTTCTCCTAATTCCATTTGAAGATGGTTTTGGAGAGCAAAGTGTTTTGTTTGAATATTGAATTCAAATATTGTTGTGTCTAAAAAAGTTTGATAATTTAGAGCAATTTCTAAAAAAGAGAGCTTCTGCTGTTTTAAAAGATTTGAGGAATTCTTATAAGTTTTATTTATCTCCCAAACCTCATCAACATTTTTGCCTTCAATTTTGTATATATTCATGATAACAGTCGAGGTAACAGAAGTAGTTATACCAAACAGACCATTTTTTTATTTATCTGCAAAGTTGCAATAGTACCTTGAACACCATCTTTTCTATTTTTTACAGAGATTTTAGCACTCATGGCATCAGCTGCACTTTTTGCTAAAAAGAGACCTAAACCTATTCCAGATTTATTTCCCATTCTTTGAAAAGGTGCAAAAATATCTATTTTTTCATCAACTCCAATACCTTCATCAAGAACAGAAATTTTTAAATTTTCGCCAATCAGTTCACTCCTCAATTCAACTTTTTTCCCTTGGGGAGTGAATTTCAGAGCATTCTGGAGAAAGTTTTGAACTATTTGAGATAGTAGGGTTTTTTGTATAGGAGCCAAAAATGTTTCTGGTTCTAAATTTATCTCAAATCTCTTTTCCTGAGCATCAGCAAGAAGACTAAAATCATCACCATATCTCTTTAAATAGGAGATGATATCCATCTCAACTGGAGACTCAAATTGAGCTGACTCTTGTCTTCCAATACTTAAAACATCACCAATAACTTTGCTCATCTCGTCCACTTTTTCATTAGTAGCTTTTATAACTTCTACATACTCTTTTACTTCTCTAGGTTTCATAAGTAGAACTTGATTTTTAAGTCGTATTACTGCGAGAGGTGTTTTAAGTTCATGAGAAGTTCCAAGAAAAAGTTGGTTCTGATATTTAATAAATGTATCTATTCTATTTATCAAATCGTTGATTGTATCTGCTAAAAGATGGAAATCTTCGGGAAGTTTCTCTTTTGGAATTTCACGAAAACTCTTCTCATCTGTATTAGTTAAATATCTATTTATAAGTTCTATTGGACCTCGAGAGTCTTTTGAGAGAAATTTAGAGTAGAGAAAAGTGAGAAGAACTACTCCGAAACCAAAGAGGTAGACGATAGCGGATAAGTTTATGAGAAGAGAGTCTCCTTCTCCTTTGGAAATAGAAGAAGTTCCCTCTGCGTAGCTTCTCTCTCTCTCTAAAATGATATCTGTTAGTGTATATATGACAGAAGTTGTAAAGAGAAATATGGAAATTGAGAATATTAAAAAGAATTTTAAATTTACTAATCCCCTTTTGGAAAACAAAACCGATAGCCTCTTCTTCGAACTGTCTCAATTGTTGTGATACCTAAAGGTTTATCCATTTTTTGACGAATTTGATTTATAGCCACTTCAATTACATTTGGAGTTACAAGTTCAGGCTCTTCCCAAATTGCATCAAGAAGTTGCTCTTTTGAAACTATCTGGTCTCTATGTCTAGCAAGATGAGTTAAAACTTCAAAAGGTTTTCCCTTCAACTCTATCTCTTTATCTTTATAAGTTATCTTCTCCTCTTCAGGATTTATCTCTAAATTTGAGATTGCAATAATATTGCTACCACCAAACCTTAATCTAGCCTCTATTCTTGCAATTAAGACTTCAAAGTCAAAAGGTTTTCTGATATAGTCATCTGCACCTCTTTTAAAAGCCTCAACTTCACTACTATTATCATCTCTTGCAGAGAGAACAACAACAATTGTTTTTGAAGATTTATGTTTAATTTGGGCGATGAGGTCTATTCCATTACCATCTGGTAACATCCAATCCATTAAAATTAAGTCGTAATTTCTAATGTCTAAATAGTATTCAGCATCTTTTAGAGTATCTACCTCATCACTCTGATAGCCGTACTCTTTTAAGCCTTCAAGAAGAGTTTTTTTTAGAGTTGGTTCATCTTCAATAATCAAGATCCTCATTCAAATCCTTTACTTTGTACACTCTCTGATTTTAAAGTGATTATAACATAGGCTTTAGGAAAATTTAATATTTTTTTAAAATTGTTTTAATTTTTCTTTTACTTACAATTAAGAGATTTTTTGATAAGGAAAATGTATCAGATTAGTTATAATTTAAATAAAGTATATAGAGTTGGATTTTTCAAAAAAGTATATTAGAGAGAAAAAGAGAGTCTTAAAAATAGCTCAAAATAGTCTGAAAGTTCTAAATAGAGTTTTAGAAAGTAGAGTTCGAAATAGAGTATTTTCTAAAGAGAATTTGGAAAAGTTAGAGGAACTTCGAGATATTGGAAAGAGCTACCTTAAAAAGCTGGAGAAAGATAGTTTTGAAATAGCAATTGTTGGATTAGAGAAAGCTGGAAAATCAACTTTTGCCAACGCTATTATTGAGAGCAATGTTTTACCATCAGCACCTGAAAGATGCACTTTTACATCAACAAAACTTCTTTATGGAGAAGATAAGGCTTCTATTCTCTTGTACAGTAGAGATGAGTTTGAAAAGATATTTTTAGATATGTTGAGAGAGTTAGAATTTCCTATAAACTCAAAAACATCTTTTGAGACTCTCTCTCTTTCAGATTTTGAAGACTTTTTTGAAGAGTTAAAAGAGAAAAATTCAAATCTCTACAATCTCCATCTTGGAAAGAGTGACGAAGAGATACGAGATATTTTGAAATATAGAGATTTGTTAGAACTCTCTGGAAATGAGTATCTCTTTTCTGGAGAAGAGCTTTATAGTGAAAAGTTCCAATCTTACATTCGAGGTGTAAAGAGAGGAGTTGAAACAGATACTTCAAAACCTCGAAGTGTAAAAAGTATTAGAATAGAGTCTTCAAAACTTTCTCAACTTCAAAATTCAGTAATTTTTGATGTTCCAGGATTTGACTCACCTACAAAAATTCATGAGAGACAGACTTCTGAAAGACTGAAAAGTGCAGATGCAATTGTATTAGTGACAAATGCTGGAGATAGACCAAATATTACAGCACCCCAACTCGACACAATTCGAAAAGATAGTGATTTTGATGGAATAAAACTCTCTGAAAAGCTCTTTGTTTTTGGAAACAAGATGGATACAGCAATCTCTTTAGAGATAGTTGAAAATAATAGAAGATATCTGGAAAATGATGTTGTAAATAGATATAAGATTGCTCAGAAACATAGAGTCTTTACAGGTTCAGCACTAAAGTATCTTGTGGAAACTGAAACAGTAGAGAGAGATAAGTATCATGAGAAATTTGAATTGGAAAGTGGTATTTTAGAAATTCGGAATGAACTTATCTCCTATTATGAGAGTGATAGATTTGAGATTTTAAAAAGAAAAGTTTCCAACTTCTCAAATCAAATTCGAGAAATTCTACTTCCACTTTTAAATCGAGAAGATGCTATTCGAAGCCAAAATAGTGAAAATATTCAGAGAAGTGTGATTTTAAGAAAAGCGTTTAAAGATATAGATGAGAATTTGCGGGAAAATTTGCAAACTCTAAAAATGGAGTTGAAAAAGGAGATTTTGGAGGGACTCTATTTTACAAATAGATTTCGAGATGATACAAATCGACTTGAGTATTTTGAGCCAATTTCAGGAGAACTTTTTGATAAAGTGGAGAAAGGGGTTAGCAATTCACTAACAACAGAGACTCCTGTGGAGAGAGTAAATCACCAAATTAGAGAGATACTTCATCAGAAATATTTGCGAGATTTTACAACTTTGATAAAGTCGATGACAGATGAGAAAGCGAAAGAGATTGATGAGAAAATATTAGTGGAATTTTTAAAAGGTCTTGGTAGCGATGAGGTTCGAACAGAGAGCATAGAGTTTATAAATTCTATAACAAAAGATATTGCTCATAATGAGGGTCGTTTCTTCTACCTCATCGACAGATTTAGCAGAGACCTTTTTGATATTCTTCTTCTCTATCCTGTAAAAAGTGAGGATAGATTAAAAAAATTTGAAACTTCTGGTGTAGAATTCAAATTTCTTGATAACTACTACAATGGTGGTGACGGCTCTCTCGTAAATTTAGTACTTTCTCAAAAAGACTCAAAAAGTTCTGGCAAAGCTGAAGATATTCTGAAAAATACAGAGAGAAGCTCAACAAAAAGTGGTGTAATTAAAGAGATAAATAAAGATATTGAAAATTTAAAAAACATCTTGAAAAAAGGGATAATTCGAGCCATAAATCTTGAAGTCGCATTTCTAAATTCTGTTGATAAAAAAATAAAAATTATCTTAGACTCTATTCTGAAAAATGGTTCTCTTGAAAGTAATCTTTTTGATGAATTTATCGCTAGAGTTGTTCCAAAAATAAAAAGAGATGAGTTTGGAAATATTGAAAATAGAGTTCAAGATGGTGAAGATATTTTAAGTCTTATCTACTTTATAAAAGAGAGTGAAATTTAGATTTTCTAATTCTTACAGTTTCTGAAAATATTCAGAAACTAGCTTTTCTTTTTTACTTACTCCATCATCTTTCACCCAACTTTTCAGCAAAGAATTTTTCTCTCTGTTCAAGGAGGTTTCAGTTCGGAACTTAATCAATAAGTGTCGAGAGAAATTTGAGAGGTTTGGACGACTTCATTTTAAAAATGAGGTCAAAAATTCAGTTCAAAAAGAAAGTTGGAAATAGAAAGCGAAGAATTTTCCTCTGAAAAAAAGTAAAAATAGAGAAGTCTTTTCTTCTCTATTTTCTAATTTACCCTAAATCAGCTTCTAAAACTCCACCATTACTAGCATTTGTTACTAAAGCTCGATATTGAGCTAACCATTTAGAATTTAGCTTTTTCTTTTTAGGAACAAAATGCTTTCTTCTCTCTTCTAATAGTGCATCTGAAAGTTTCACTTCTAATTTGTAAGCATCAACATCTATTTCGATCTGGTCTCCATCTCGAAGAAGTCCAATTACACCGCCCTCTCCAGCTTCAGGTGAAACATGTCCAATACTTGCTCCTCGAGTTGCTCCAGAAAATCGTCCATCTGTAATTAGAGCAACACTCTCTCCTAATCCCATTCCAGCAATTAGGGAAGTTGGACTTAACATCTCTTGCATTCCAGGCCCACCTTTTGGTCCTTCATATCGAATTACAACAACATGTCCAGCTTTTACTTTTCCAGATTTGATACCCTCGATTGCCTCATCTTGAGAGTCAAAACAGATAGCTTTTCCAGAAAACTGTCTCATATTTGGCATTATTCCCGCCGTTTTCACAACAGCACCCTCTTTTGCAAGATTTCCATAGAGAATTGCGAGACCACCAACTGCTGAGTATGGATTTGAGATTGGGTGAATGATTTCAGGGTCTAAGATTTCAGCACCAGAAACTCGAGACCTCATCGTCTCACCTGTAACTGTAAGAGTCTCTAAATTTAGAAATTCACTATCCCTTTTTGAAATCTCATGAATTACCGCATTTACTCCACCAGCTCGATTTATATCTTCCATATGAACAGTGGAAAGAGATGGAGAAATCTTTGCAATGTGAGAGATAGATTTAGAAATCTCATTTATATCAGAAAGTTCAAAATCTACTCCAGCCTCTTTTGCAATTGCTAACATGTGAAGAACTGTATTGGAACTTCCACCCATCGCCATATCAACTACAAAAGCGTTTTTGATTGCATCTTTATTTACGATATTTCGCATTTTGAACTCTTCTCGTTTCTCTTCATCTTTTGCAATATCGCAAATCCGTTTTGAGGCTTCTCTTAAAAGTTCCTCTCTCTCTGGAGTTAGAGCTAAAATTGTTCCATTCCCTGGTAGTGCAATTCCAAGAGCTTCTGAAAGAGTATTCATAGAGTTTGCTGTAAACATTCCTGAACAGCTACCACCAGATGGACAAGAGTTACACTCTATATCATAAAGCTCCTCTTCACTCATTTCACCTTTTCCAAACTTTCCAACAGCCTCAAATGCCGTAGCTAAATCGATTGGAGTTCCATCTTTTTTATGTCCCTTTTTCATTGGACCACCAGAAACAAAAACTGTTGGAACATTAACTCGTAAAGCCCCCATTATCATTCCAGGAACGATTTTGTCGCAATTTGGCAGAGCAATCATTGCATCAAGTTTGTGAGCATTCATAACTGTTTCAATAGAACTTGCGATAAGTTCTCGACTCGGTAGAGAGTAGAGCATTCCATCATGTCCCATTGCGATACCATCATCTACTCCAATTGTATTGAATTCAAATGGAACACAGCCCTGTTTTCGGATTTCATCTTTTACAATTTCTGAATACTTGTTTAGAAAAAAATGCCCTGGAATTATCTCTATAAAAGAGTTTGCAACTCCAATAAATGGCTTCTCAAAATCGTCATCTTTTAATCCAGTAGCTCTAAAAAGAGAGCGATGAGGTGTTCTATCCCACCCCTTTTTAACTTCATCACTTCTCATAAAATTCCTTTTTAGAGAATTCTAACTAAAAGATATAATTTGAGAGTAACTACTTCAGCCCCAAAGCGTGATTTCAACCAGTTGGCAATTACCGCTTTTTCTGTTTTAAAAAGAGTTCTTCCAAAACTTCCTTTTTCCAAGTTAGGTGATAAATAGTTTTTTCAGAAGTTTTAGATTTGTTTTGAACGAAATCAGAAAACTTTTTCCCTTTCTCAGTAGCTTCCCAAACCTTACCATTTCGGGTTTGAAAACCATTTTCTTCTAAGATGAGGTTTAGTTTTCGAGGATTTGGCTTGTCATTTTTTGTAGAAACAGAAAGTTTTGTTTCTTCTGGAAAATCTCCTTTTCGGACAATTTCACAAAGCTCTGTTACAGTGATATAGTTTTCGAGTGTAGAAACTCCTTTCTTTTCTGAAATCTTGAGGAAATCGACACCAGTCTCTTTTTTCACTGCTCGATTTGTTGTAATTGCAAGTTCTTCAGGTCTAGTAATACCGAGTTCTCGAAACACTCTTTGGAAGATATGAAACTCTTTTTCCGAAATTTCCAAAAGT
>JAMJTW010000026.1:0-35098 GCA_024281175.1 Candidatus Thiovulum imperiosus | reverse complement strand
GTTCTTCCAAAACTTCCTTTTTCCAAGTTAGGTGATAAATAGTTTTTTCAGAAGTTTTAGATTTGTTTTGAACGAAATCTGCAAAAGGTTTCCCTTTTTCTGTGGCTTCCCAAACCTTCTCATTTCGGGTTTGAAAACCATTTTCTTCTAAGATGAGGTTTAGTTTTCGAGGATTTGGCTTGTCATTTTTTGTAGAAACAGAAAGTTTTGTTTCTTCTGGAAAATCTCCTTTTCGGACAATTTCACAAAGCTCTGTTACAGTGATATAGTTTTCGAGTGTAGAAACTCCTTTCTTTTCGGAAATCTTGAGGAAATCGACTCCAGTCTCTTTTTTCACTGCTCGATTTGTTGTAATTGCTAACTCTTCAGGTCTAGTAATACCGAGTTCTCGAAACACTCTTTGGAAGATATGAAACTCTTTTTCCGAAATTTCCAAAAGTTTTGCTCTCTCTTCTAGCTTTTGCAAACTTAGAACTGCCTCAACTTCTGAAAGTATCAAATCTTCTGCCCAATCTCGAAACTTTTTGGCTCTTTCAGATTTTATAAAAAATCCAAGTCGAATTACTCCCCGTTTTGTCCAGAAAATCTTTTTCTGTTTCCCACCTTTTGTTTGAACTTCTAAAAAGATGAAATGTTTTTTCTCTATCAGTTCATTTTCATTATTACTTCTATGTCGCCGTAAAGTAATTTCTGAAATACCATAACCTTTTGCAACTTCACTATTAGAAATTAAAAACTCATATTTTTGATTTTCCTCAACTTCAATATCTATATTCTCAAATTTTACAAGCATGTTGACACTTTTCTTTTAGTTTATCTTAGTTTTAGGCATAAAGTCAAATACAGCATATTATTTTAAATAAATGTGTTTTATTTGCATGTTTCAAAGGGTGTTCATTTTTTGAACACCCTTTACTTCATCTATTAAAAGTAGGAAGTTTTCTACTTTTTGAAATCTATTTTTTAACTCTCTATTTTCTAAAATTAATTTCATAAAATTCTTTGCTATGTTTGGAAATTCATTATTGGAGTTCCAGTGTCTAACTGTTGAGTCGCTAACTCCCATTTGTCTAGCTAACTCTTTTTGAGTAATTCCCAATTCTCGACAAGTCTTTTTTACTAAATTCTCTTCTTCCATATTTTTCCTTTTTTGAAATTTTACAAAAAGAGTTCTTCCAAAACTTCCTTTTTCCAAGTTAGGTGATAAATAGTTTTTTCAGAAGTTTTAGATTTGTTTTGAACGAAATTTGAAAACTTTTTCCCTTTCTCAGTAGCTTCCCAAACCTTCTCATTTCGGGTTTGGAAGCCTTTCTCTTCTAAAATCAAATTTAGTTTGCGAGGGTTCGGTTTGGACAGGTCTTTTGTAGAAACAGAGGATTTCACCTCATCGGAGTATTCTCCTTTTCGGATAATTTCACAAAGTTCTGTTACAGTGATATAGTTTTCAAGTGTGGAAATTCCTTTCTTTTCGGAAATTTTGAGGAAATCGACTCCAGTCTCTTTTTTCACTGCTCTATTTGTTGTAATTGCAAGTTCTTCAGGTCTAGTAATGCCCAACTTGAAAAAGACTCTCTCAAAGATATAAAACTCCTTTTCCGAAATTTCCAAAAGTTTTGCTCTCTCTTCTAGCTTCTGCAAACTTGGAACTGCTTCAATTTCCGAAAGTATTAAATCTTCTGCCCAATCTCGAAACTTCTTGGCTCTTTCAGATTTTATAAAAAACCCAAGCCGAATTACTCCCCGTTTTGTCCAGAAAATCTTTTTCTGTTTTCCACCTTTTGTTTGAACTTCTAAAAAGATGAAATGTTTTCTCTCTATCAGTTCATCTTCATGTCTAGTTTTAGTTCGCAATAAAGATTTTTCTTGAACTCCATAACCTTTCGCGACTTCGCTATTTGAAATTAAAAACTCATGCTTTGAATTTCTTTCAACTTCTATATTGATATTCTCAAATTTCACTAACATTGTTATTCCAATAAATTTACTGAGAATAATACTATTAAAATAATTGTTTTGTCAAAAAATAATTATTATTTTAAGGGGTCGTCAAAATGACACCCCCTTTATATTGAAGAGAGTTTATTAAATTTATGAAAAAAGTTTTGAAATTCAGAAAGTTGATTTTGTAATTGATTATTTTCAAGAAGAAGATTTAAAAACATAACATTCTGTTTAGGTATTTTATTGGTAGAACTCCATCTATTGATTGTTGGTAAAGATATTGAAGTTTTTTCAGCCAACTCTTTTTGAGTAATTCCCAATTCTCGACAAGTCTTTTTTACTAAATTCTCTTCTTCCATAATTTTCCTTTTTTGAAATTTTATTAGAATTATAAAAAAGGAGTGTCGTGAGATATTTTGCAATTTTAGTTTTCCTGCTTTTTGCAGGTTGTTCAAGTAAAGGTTTAGTTTGGACGGGAAATTCTCCAAAGTATCCAGAAGTAGCGAATGCAACGAGTTTTGGCGAAGCAGTCCAGATAGTGAGACCGAAGATTTCTCAAGAGAGTTGTCCAAGTAGTATCTCTTCTCAAGGAGAGTTTGAAAAGAGTGAAGCCTATCAAAAGAGAAAAGAGACTTTTAGAAAAAAGAAAGAGGAGTGTAAAGCTAGAAATCAGAAAGCAATTGAAAATGAGAAAGGTGAGATTTTAAACTCTTGGCTTGGAAGACAAAGCATTTCGATGAAGTATCGCCCTGATGATGAGGTTTTTGATGTTACGGTAAATAGTATTCCTTTTCAGATTGCTGTTCCTATTGCTAAAGCCGAAAGTTTTAAAGGTAGTGTGAAGCAATTTGATATGAAATTTGAAGAGAGAAATGGAGAACTTTGGATAGTTGGAGCAAGTGCAGAAAAATACTCGTCAAAATTTGAAATTCCTTTTGAAATTGTAATCATTGGGAATTTGATGTTTCTAAAACACCTGCAAAATGCGATGACTTGGAAAGATGCAAATAGATATTGCGAAAATCTACATGGATTTACGGATTGGAAACTTCCAAATCATGAAGAGTTGAAAATTTTTCAAAATAGAAATAGATTTAGAAATTTGCAAAATTTATATTGGACTAGCACATCTTCATATCTTATTGGTGCTAGTTATGGAAGTGGCAATTCAAGTAACAGTGAGAAATATCATACTCTATGCGTCCGAAACTTAGACTAGTTTCTTCTCCGTCATTTCGATATGAGCGTAGCGGTTGAGAAATCTTGAAAAAGATATTTCACTTTGTTCAATACAAGGATTTCTCACCCAAAAGGGTTCGAAATGACAAGAGAGGTAAAAGCCTATTTTGCAATTCTAAATTTCCAGAAAGATTTCTCCATTCTGGAAACCAAACTTTAGAGTATCTCCATCAGAAACTCTACTTTCCAAAATCGCATCAGCAATTCTATCTTCTATCTCTTCTGAAACTGCTCTTTTGAGTGGTCTTGCTCCAAAAACCTCATCGAAACCAACAGAAGCTATATATCTTTTCGCTTCTGAAGAGACTTCCAGTTTCAAGTTCCTTTCCGAAAGTTTCTTTTCCACTTTTCCTAAAAATATGTCGAGGATTCTTAAAATCGCTTCTTCTCCAAGAGTTTGGAACTCCACAACTTCATCAAGCCGATTTAGAAATTCAGGACGAAAATAGTTCTTGAGATTCTCTTTTTGCAAATTTGAAGTTAGAATCACAATTGTATTTCGGAAATCTACGGTAACGCCCTTATTGTCGGTAAGTCTGCCATCATCTAAAACTTGAAGTAGCAAATTCCAAATGTCATGATGAGCTTTCTCAATTTCATCAAAAAGTAGAACAGAGTAGGGTTTTCGCCGAACAGCTTCTGTAAGTTGTCCGCCCTCTTCATATCCAATATATCCTGCTGAAGCCCCGATAAGTTTTGAAACCGAATGTTTCTCCATATATTCACTCATATCAAATCGAACCATTGCACTTTCAGAGTCAAAAAGGAATCTCGCAAGTGCTTTTGCTGTTTCAGTTTTTCCAACTCCAGTTGAACCTAAAAAGAGGAAACTGCCAATTGGTCGGTTCTCTTCAGAGAGTCCAGCTTTGTTTCTCTTTATTGCTCTTGCAACAGATTTTACTGCTACCTCTTGAGAAATCACTTCAGAATTTAGATGCTTTTCAATTTCTAAAATTCTCTCTTTTTCACTCTGTAACATTTTGGAGATTGGAATTCCAGTCCAGCGACTTATCACTTTTGCGATACTCTCTTCATCGACTCGGTTTTTTAGTAGAGTTCCCTCTTTCTGAACCTTTTCAAGTTCCAAAACTCTACTTTCAAGTTGGGGTATTGTTTCATATCGTATCTTTGCAACTTCTCCATATTTGCTTTCACTTTCCAGTTTTCCCATTTCGATTTTCTTCTTTTCGATTTCAACTTTTGTATCTGAAATTTGTGAAAAGATTCTCTTTTCCGTGGCAAACTTCTCTTCTAAATCTGCTTTTCGCTTTTCAGCAAATTTGAGTTCTTCAGCAAGTTCCTCCAATCTACCCTTTTCAACTCCCTCCATTTTTAGAGCTTCTCTCTCAACATGCAAACTCGAAATAAGTCTTTTCACTTGTGAAAGTGGAAATGGTTCGCTCTCAATTTGCATTCTGAGTTCTGCGGAAGCCTCGTCGATGAGGTCTATCGCCTTATCTGGAAGAAAACGGTCTGAAATGTATCGGTCGCTAAGTTTTACAGCACTTACCAGAGCAGAGTCAGAAATCGAAATATTGTGGTGAGTTTCAAGTCGTTCTTTAATTCCTCTCATGATTTGGAGAGCTTGAGAAATAGTAGGTTCGCTTAAAGTAATAGGTTGAAAGCGTCTCTGGAGTGCAGTATCCTTTTCAAAATATTTTCGATACTCTTTTAGAGTTGTAGCCCCGATGGTTCGCAATTCACCTCTTGCAAGAGCAGGTTTCAAAATATTTGCTGCGTCCATACTTCCCTCACTGTTTCCAGCTCCAACAATTGTGTGAATTTCATCGATGAAAAGAATGACATTTCCCGCAGATTTCACCTCATTGACAACCGCTTGAAGTCGGTCTTCAAACTCACCTCGATATTTTGCTCCAGCAATAAGTGCTGTCATATCTAAGAGATGAATTGTTTTCGATTTCAAAGAATTTGGAACATCTCCAGATACGATACGGGAAGCTAGACCCTCGATAAGAGCAGTTTTCCCAACCCCTGGTTCGCCTAAAAGAATAGGGTTGTTTTTAGTTTTCCGAATGAGTATCTGTATCGCTCTTTCGATTTCCTCATCTCGACCAATTACAGGGTCAAGTTTTCCCTCTTTTGAAGCAAGATTTAAATTTCGAGAATACTTTTTGAGAGCCTCAAGAACCTCATCGCCAGTTGCTGACTCAATTCGCTTTTCCCCTCTAGCTTTCAGAAGCTCTTTTAGGATTTCTTTGTAGTTTGGAAAGATACTTTTATAGTTTTCTATATTCGCTTCTATCCAAGAGTCTGTTGCAATGAAAGAGTCTCCTTTTTGAGTTGCTACCGCTTCTGCTTTTTGAAGAGACTCCATACCTTTTCGAGAGAGTCTTATACTCTCTTTTGAAACTCCTGAACTTTTTGGAAACTTTTCGATTTCGCTCTGAATTCGTAACTCATATCCCCTCGGCTCTTCCCCCAACCGATTTAAAACTTCTCTCAATGGCGATGAGGTTTCCAAAACCAAATTCCAAAAAATGTGAAGAGGCTCTACCTCTCCATTTCCCTTGCTAAGTGCAAGAGAGACTCCCTTTTCTAAATTTCCTTGTAAAGATGCTGTAAGTTTTTCAAACATATCTTTTCTCCTTGGGAACGACCAAACTTGTCATTTCGAACCCTTTCGGGTGAGAAATACTTTTTTAAGATTTCTCAATCGCCATGCTCATATCGAAATGACAAACTATTTTGTCAAACTCCCCTCTCCTTTTTTTTGAGAAATTCTACAAAGTTTAGTCAGCTCATGTCAAGTTTATTTAGTCTATATATATTGGTGTATAAAGTTTCCATTTGAGTTGGGAAAACTTTCCACGGTATTCCATTCCAAACTCTTTTCCTTTTTCTGTAAGTTTCCAAATGGAGTTTTCAGAAACTTGAAAGCCTAAAGCCTTGAGTTTCAAATTTGTTTCTCTTCCAGAAATTCCGTGTAACTTTCCAAGTTCTGTTGGGAGGAAGTTTAGGCTTTATAGAAAACATTTCTTCCGCTTTTGATTTTTTCTATTTGTTCATTTTCAATAAGAAATTTTAAATCTTTCAAAATTGTTGATTTTGAAAAACCAAGTTTTTTAGACAACTCTTTTGTTGAAAGCTTGTGATTTTGTAAATATTCTAAAATCTGTTTTTGTCGTTTTGAAAGAGAAATCTCTTTTTTAGGTTCTTCATTTATTGCTTTTATAACAAAACCTAATTGTTCTCCAATAGATTGCTCTTCAAAGACTCTAGCAAATTTACAATTTAAAATATCTTTAATTTCATTTTCTCTTTTTTCGTCTTTTTCTTTTTGATATTTATGATGTTTTTCGTCAAATTCAATAGCCAAGTTGAGTTCTGGAATATAAAAGTCCAATCTGTAATTTTTTACAGGATATTGAGTTTCTACTTCTAAATTGTAAATAGTTTTTATGAAATTTTTCAACTCTTTTCCAAACTCTGTTTCTTGTCTTGAGATAAATATTTCTGTTTTTGTAAAATCAAAAAAGCTGACAATATGTTTCTTTTCTTGTTCTGTAATTTTTTGACTTTTATGAATTAGTCTTAAAACATCAGACTCTGGAATGAGTTTTATTACTCTAGCTTTAGAGCTAAAATTATTTGTGCAATTTAATTTACTGACCTCAAAATCAATTGCTTTTTTACAATGTTGGGCAACTGCATCAGCAGGTCTTTTATAACTTAGTAATTCTGCTACATCTTTAGCAACGAAATATTCTTGACCATTAATAATAACTATTCTAATTTCTAAAGAATTAAAGTTAAAAGTAGCATACTGTAAGGAGTTTGATATAATTTTGTGCTTCATTAAGTAAGCCTTAATTGAATTTTGTTGGTTAAGAGTGCCATTCTTTTCCAACAACAATATTTTATTGTAAATATAGTTACATTGTCAAGGATTATAGTTTATCTAAACTTACATCATGTAGTTTATATTTTATTTCTTGAAATCGATGTTCATAAATTAAACCTTTTAAAGCTCTTTTATGAACTTCTTCCATTCTTCCTCGAACCCAATTTGTAACTGTGTGAGGTGTAACATGAAATATTTCCGCTAACTCTTTTTGTGTAATTCCCAATTCTCGACAAGTCTTTTTTACTAAATTCTCTTCTTTCTCTACACTCTCCATAAAAATCCTTTTTTGAAATTTTACAAAAACTGACCTTGTCATGCAGAACCTTTGGTTTTGGTGTTTCGCCACACTCCGTAAAAAGTAAAATTAGATACCTCATCGGCACTCCTTTTTTCTATTTTACCTTAATCTGTCATTTCGAAATGAGCATGGCGATTGAGAAATCTTGAATTCTACTCCCACTCAATAGTAGCAGGTGGTTTTGAGCTTATATCATAGACTACTCTATTTATACCACTCACTTCATTTATAATTCTTCGAGAAATTCTCTCTAAAATATCGTGAGGAAGATGAGCAAAAGTTGCTGTCATTCCATCGGTAGACTCGATAGCTCGAATTGCTACGGCATTTTCATAAGTTCGATTGTCGCCTTGAACTCCAACGCTATTTACATTGAGTAGAACAGCAAAACTTTGCCAAAGTTTTCGATAGTATCCAGCTGATTTGATTTCGTCTAAAAGTATCGTATCAGCTCTTCTAACAAGTTCGAGACCCTCTTCTGTAACATCACCCATAATTCGGATTGCTAACCCCGGACCTGGAAAAGGTTGTCGATACACAAGGCTTTCTGGAAGTCCTAATTCTACACCTAAAAGTCGAACCTCATCTTTAAATAGTTCTCGAAGTGGTTCTATGAGAGCGAAATCCATTTTTTCAGGAAGACCGCCAACATTGTGGTGGGATTTAATAGTTTTACTTGGACCTTTTACAGAAACAGACTCGATAACATCTGGATAGAGAGTTCCTTGAGCTAAAAACTGAATTCCCTCATATTTTTTCGCTTCCTCTTCAAAAACCTCTATAAATGTGTGTCCAATCTTTTTTCGTTTCTCTTCAGGGTCTGTAACACCTTTTAGAACTTCTAAAAATCTCTTTCTGGCATCTACTACGACAAGTGGAACTTTCAAAACCTCTTTAAAAGAGTATTCAACTGCTTCTCTCTCTCCAGCTCGAAGAAGACCATTATCTACAAAAACAGGAATTAGTTGATCACCAATTGCTTCATAGAGTAGAGCTGTAACGACAGAACTATCTACACCACCAGAGAGTGCTGAAAGAACTTTTCCATTTCCAACTTTCTCTCGAATTTTTGAAATCTGCTCTTTTGAGAAGTGTCCCATATTCCACTTTTCCGTAACGCCACAAATCTTTTTTGCAAAGTTTCGGAGCATCAGATAACCATCTTCAGAGTGTTTTACTTCAGGGTGAAATTGGAGGGCATAAATCTTCTTTTCAGAATTTCCAATTCCAGCATAAGGAGAGTTTTCAGTATAAGCTATCGCTTCAAAACCATCTGGTAACTTCTCTACTCTATCTCCATGACTCATCCAAGCGATATTTCCAGCATCACACCCCTCAAATAGTGGTGATGAGGTTTCACTAAATAGTAGTTCAGATTTTCCGTATTCATGTTTTGACGCCCGAACAACTTCACCGCCAAAATCTACCGTAATTCTCTGCATTCCATAACAGATTGCAAGAATTGGTAATCCAATTTCGTAAAGTTTTTTATCTACTGCATAAGCCTCTTCGCTATAAACAGAGGCTGGACCTCCACTAAAAATCAGACCTTTTGGATTTCTCTCTAAAATTTTTTCAGGAGTTTCAAAATAGGGAACTATTTCAGAATAGACCTCTTGTTCTCGAAGTCTTCTCGCTATAAGTTGAGTATATTGACTTCCAAAATCTAAAATTACTATCAAAGTTTTCTCTTTTTATGACATTTTATCAAATAGAAGAAAAAGGAGTGCCGATGAGGTATCTAATTTAGGGTTATTTCTTTTTAAGTCTTAAATTTGTGTAGAAAGAATTCCCCAAAAATGGGGAAAAAAGCTATTTAGCCATAGCCTCTTTTGCGTATTTAATACCTAGTTCCCAAGCCTTTAAGTTAGCTTCATGAACTTTTGGAGGTACTTTTGAAAGCATTGTCTCTTTTAGAGTTTCAGGCTCAACAGCACTCATATAAGTATTAGCAATTGTAAGAGCGATAACAGATTGAGTAAGAACTAAACCTACTTCCTCTTTTGCAATTGTAATGATAGGAATTTCAACGATGTTCCAAGTAGCTCTATCTTCTTCAGTTGGTTTTACAAGGTTGGGATCTATAATAATAGTTCCACCTTTTGATACACCATCTTTGAAAAGGTTGTAAGATACTTGAGCAACAGAGAGCATGAAGTCGATTTCACCATCATTTGCATAAGGGTAGAAAATCTCTTCGTCATCAAGTGTAATATCAACAACTGTTGGACCACCTCTAACTTGAGAAGTGTAAGTAGCAGTTTTTAGACCGTGTCCGCCAAGTTTGATTTTAGCAGCAGCAAAAATTTCACCAGCAAGAAGAACACCTTGTCCACCAACACCTGTAAATCTCATTAAAGTTCTAGCCATTGTGTATCTCCTTAAATTTTCTTCTCGAAATCATCTTGAGTGATTTTTGCTCTTTTACCTTGATGAACAGCTTTAATATCTTCATACATATCACAATATTCTCTAGCTTTCTCATCATGTTTTAAGACACCAGTAGGGAACAAGTTAAGTTGCTCTTCTTCTGTCATCTTCTCATATTTGTTTTTAGCTACTGTAATTTTGTCAATCCATTCAAGATTTTCCATAGCAGAAGCCATTTTGTTCTTTCTACCTAAGTTGATATGGCAGTTAGAAAGGATATCGAAGAAAGAGAAACCTCTATGTTCAAAACCTTTTACTAAAATCTTCTCAAGTTTTTTAGGAGAGAGAATTGTTTCTCTAGCAACAAAAGATGCACCAGAAGCGATAGCAAGTTCTGCACCATCAAAAGTTGGGTCAATGTTTCCAGCTTTTTGAGATACAGTCCACATTCCTTGAGGTGTTGTTGGAGAAGTTTGAGAGTTTGTAAGACCGTAGATAAAGTTATTTATCATTATGAAGTTGATGTCGATGTTTCTTCTTGCTGCGTGAATTGTGTGGTTACCACCAATTGCAAGAGCATCACCATCACCAGCAACACAGATAACATGTTTATCAGGGTTTGCAAGTTTTATTCCCGTAGCAAACGCAACAGTTCTACCGTGAGTTGTGTGAACAGTATTGAAATCTACATAAGAAGAAAATCTTCCAGAACACCCAATACCAGAAACAACAGCAACATCATCTTGTTTCCAACCAACAGTTTCAATAGCTCGGACAACAGCTTTTAAGATAACACCGTCACCACATCCCCAACACCATAGTGTTGGCATCTTTTCAAGTCTTAAATACTGGTCGTAATTAAATGCCATATTAGAATACCTCCTTAACTTTCTCTACAATTTCATGTGGAGAGATAGCTCTACCATTAACTTTGTAGAGACCTTGGATATCAAGTCTTCCAGAAACTCTTTCAACTTCCTCAGTATATTGTCTGATGTTTAATTCAACAACAAGAACATTTTTAACCATATCAGTATATTTCTTAATAGCTTCTGCTGGAGATGGCCAAAGAGTGATAGGTCTGAATAGACCAGCTTTAATTCCATCTTTTCTTAGGTGTCGAATTGTCTCTTTTGCAGAGAGTGAAACAGAACCATAAGCGATGATAAGAACTTCGCCCTCTTCACCATTGAAGTCGTCAAGCATAAACTCTTCATTTAGCTCTAACTCGTCTGTATGGTTCATAACCTTATCTTCAAGTCTTTGGATAAGTTTTCGGCATGTTTCGATTTCTTCAGTTGGGAAACCTTTTGCATCGTGATGAAGACCTGTAAAGTGGTATCTATATCCTGTAAACATTGGATTTAATACCGCTGGTTCATCTGGACCAACACCGTAAGGTCGATACTCTTCAGCAGGACCATCAAAAGTTTTTCTAGGAACAATACCTTTTTGAACTTCTTCAACTGTTGGGATAACAGCTTTTCCGTGCATGTGTCCAATTGTCTCATCTGTAAGAACAATAACTGGTTGCATAAATCTGTCAGCTAAATTGAATGCTCTTACAACTTCTGTATAACACTCAGAAAGGTTTCCTGCACACAAAGTAATAGAACGATAGTCACCATGAGATGGGTTTCTAGCTTGTCGAACATCACCTTGAGAAACTCTTGTAGGAAGACCAGTTGATGGACCACCTCTCATAACATTTACAAGAACAAGTGGAACTTCAGCCATTTGAGCAAGACCTAAGTTTTCAGCTTTTAAAGATACACCTGGACCAGAAGTAGCAGTCATTGTTCTAACTCCTGCCATACCAGCACCAGCAGCAGCCGCAATACCAGCAATTTCATCTTCCATTTGGATAGCAACTCCACCAGCTTTTGGTAGTAAATCTGAAATTGTGTGCATTACCTCACTACTTGGTGTAATAGGATATCCACCAAAGAATTTACATCCCGCATCTACCGCAGCAATTGCAGCTAAGTCGTTACCAGTTGAAATTATTTCTCTAGTTTCCATTTACTCTCCTAAGAACATATAGTTGTTAGCGACGATTTTCGCTTGTCTCTCTTTTGCTTCATCTGTAATTTTCGCAAATTTAAATTCACTTTTATCAGCTACAAAGATAGCAAAGTCTGGACACATAAGCTCACAGGCATTACAACCTGTACAAGCCTCTGGATGGTCAACTTTTACCATTGCACCTAGTGTAGAACCAACATCATAATGCATACTTAAAACACCTGTTGGACATTCAGAAACACAGATGTCACACGCCTTACATCTGCTCTCATCTACCCATACAGGAGTGTTTTCTGGTGATTTCATTAATCCCATCTCTATTTCTCCTACAATATTTTAAGGTCTCTTCTCTTTTTTGAAACCTATAATTTCCATTAGAATATCGAACTTCACTTAAAACCGTTCTTAATTAGTAACTAATAAATTATATAATTACAGGTTTTATAATTTGATTTATGTTATAAGAACCCAAAAACAGTTTTTAAAACTTAAGCTAATGGAGATATCTTCTCCTATTTCTAGTAGTAGCAAATTTAGGTTTTTCAAAAACTCCCCAAAAAAGAGGATAGTAAGTGAAATTAACTCATTTAAACGAGAAAGATAGACCAAAGATGGTTGATGTTTCTCCAAAAGAGGTTACAAATAGGGTGGCTACGGCAAGTGGAGTTATCTCTATGTCTGAAGAGGCTTTTCAAAATGTTATAAAAGAGGAAAATAAGAAAGGTCCTGTATTGCAAACTGCTGTTATTTCAGCAATTATGGGAGCAAAACAGACTTCAAACCTCATCCCGATGTGTCACCCTTTAAATATAACAGGAGTTGATTGTGATATTGAAGAGTTTGGAACAGGCTTTAAAGTTTTTGTAACTGTTAAAATTACAGGAAAAACTGGAGTAGAGATGGAAGCACTTACTGGAACTTCAATTGCTCTTCTAACAATTTATGACATGGTTAAAGCGATAGATAAAAGTATGACTATCTCAAATATTCAACTAGAAGAGAAGAGAGGTGGTAAGAGTGGGGATTTCTCAAGAATAGGAAAAACATGGTAGTTACACGATTTGCACCAAGTCCAACAGGATATCTTCACATTGGAGGTTTAAGAACAGCACTACTAAACTATCTTCATGCTCGAAAAAGTGGTGGAAAATTTCTTTTAAGAGTTGAAGATACAGATAGAAGTCGTCACAATGAAGAGGCTGTAAAAGCTATTTTAGACGCTTTTGAGTGGGTAGGTCTTCAGAGTGATGATGAGGTTGTTCGACAATCTGAAAGAGATGACATATATAGAAAATATATAGATGAACTTCTTGAAAGTGGTAAGGCGTATAGATGTTATATGACTCCAGCAGAGTTAGAAGAGCTTCGAGAAGAGCAGAAAAATCGAGGTGAAAGACCAAGATATGATGGAAGATACAGAGACTTTAATGGTACTCCTCCAGAGGGAATTACTCCTGTAATTCGAATAAAAGCTCCAACAGAGGGTAGTATTTTTGTTTATGACAAAATTAAAGGTGATATTGAATTTCGAGTCGAAGATACTTTAGATGACTTTATCATTGCGAGAGCTGATGGAACTCCAACTTACAATTTTGTTGTAGCTGTTGATGACCATCTTATGGGAGTAAATGAGGTAATTCGTGGAGATGACCATCTTTCAAATACTCCAAAACAGATAGTTATATATGAGGCTCTAAATTTCCCAATTCCAAATTTCTATCATGTTCCAATGATACACAATGAGCAGGGGCGAAAACTCTCAAAAAGAGATGGTGCAACTGATGTTATGGAGTATAAAAGACTTGGATATTTTCCAGAAGCGTTACTAAATTTCTTGCTTAGATTGGGCTGGTCTCATGGAGATAAAGAGATTTTTAGTATGGCAGAGATGTTAGAACTTTTTGACCCAAGCACTATCTCTAAAAGTGCCTCTATCTACTCAAAAGAGAAATTAGATTGGGTAAATAGTGAACATCTCAAATTAAAACCTTTAGAAGAGTTTTCACAATTTGGAAATTTGGAAATTGTGGCTCTTGTGCGAGATAGATGTAATACACTACTCGATTTAGAGAGAGAAGTAAATAAGATTTCTGAAAAGCCAGTAGAGTATGACTCTAAAAGTTTAAAGAAACATTTTAAAGAGACAAATCAGAAACTTTTAACAGAGTTTTTAGAAGAGATTCAGAGTGGTGAAAATTTAGAAAGTAGTTTTCAAAAAGTGTTAGATTCAAATGGTGTTGGAATGGCAAAACTTGCTCAACCAATTCGAATTGCTCTTGTTGGAACTGCTCAAAGTCCATCTGTAATTGATGTCATGAAAATTTTAGGTGTAGATGAGGTTATAGAGAGAGTTGAAGCCTTGCTAAAAAGATGAGAATTCTATTTCTACTCCTATTTGCCAACTCTCTTTTTGCAACAGAGTTTAGAGGAAAGTTTATAACTCCTTTTATGCAACACCCTATTATCTCTTTTGAAATGCAGTACTATTTTCAACCTGAAGAGAGTTATTCAGAGTGGATAGTAATTCCAAAAAGAGAGCATATTTCAAAAATAGAAGAATCTTTTGGAGATTCTATTTTGATTTCAGGAGAAATTTCAAACTTGAGTTTGGGTGGAAAATTTAAAAACTCATATTCAAATTTAGTTATATATCTGGAAAAAGTTGAGTAGATTTTACGAAGTTTTTCTTTTAGAGAGAGATGTTATTCTCACATACAAATCTGAGAGTAGTTTCTCCTCTTTTCAATATGTAAGAGTTCCAGTTCAAAATAAAATTTCACTTGGGATTCTTTTTCGAGAAGTGAAAGAGTTACAATTTCCAGAAGAGAAATTAAAAGAGATAGTTTCAGTTTTAAACTTTCATCTACCAAAAGAGTATTTTAAAACAGCACTTTTTATAAAAAACTTCTATTTTAACTCTCTATCTCAAACATTCAGCTTTTTTCCAAAACATCTTTTGGAATATCCAGAACCTCATCAACTCAAAATTCCAGAAATAGCTCTTTCACAAGAGCAAGAGAAAGCATTTAGAGAGATAGGAGAAAAGGTATCTCTACTCTTTGGAGATACAGGAAGTGGAAAGACTCATATCTACAAGAAACTAATTGCAGATGTTTTAAGAAATGGTGGAGATATCCTATTTCTAGTTCCAGAGATAAACTTAGTACCTCAAACAGTTCGAAGAGTTAGAGAACAGTTTGGAGATATTGTAGCTCCTTGGCATTCTAAAGTTCGTAAAGATGAGACTCTACAAAATATCTACTCTCGAAAAGTTCGAATAGTTATTGGAACTCTATCCTCAATTTTTGTCCCTTTTGCAAATTTGAAACTTATCATAGTTGATGAGGAGCATAGTGAAAGTTATATTTTAAACTCATCTATCCATTTTAACGCTAGAGATATCGCAATCTATTTGGCAAATTTGAAAAAGATACCAATTGTTTTAGGTAGTGCTACGCCAAGTTTGAACAGCTATTATAAGTTTCATAAAGTTCGACTTCTTGGCAATTTCTTCAAAGGTGAAAAGAGTTATATCTTTGAAAATGGAGATATGGATATATCAGAAAGAGTTCTTCAAAAGATAAGTAGTAGATTGGAAAAGAGGGAGCAGACTATAATTTTTGTTCCAACTCGTGGAAATTTTAAATATGTCTCTTGCAACAGTTGTGGTTACAAATTTGAGTGTCCAAACTGCTCAGTTAAACTCTCTCTATATAAAGATGATGAGGTTTTGAGATGTAATAGATGTGATTTTGAAAAGAGCTTTCCAGAGAGTTGTAAAAGTTGTGGAAATATAGAGTTAGAAGTTGGTCGAGTTGGTACAGCCGAAGTTGTAAAAATCTTGAAATCAAAATTTAAAAAGAGTTCAATTCTCAATTTTGATAGTGATAGAGTTAGAAAAGAGGGTGTTGAAAATATCTTAGAGAAATTTCGGAAAAAAGAGATAGATATTCTTGTTGGAACTCAGATGATTTCAAAAGGTCATGACTATCCAGCTGTAACTCTCTCAATCATCTTAGGTATAGACTATCTTCTCAATAGTTCAGATTTTAAATCTCTGGAAAAAAGTATTGCTCTTGTCACTCAAATTGGTGGAAGAAGCGGAAGAAATAGAGACTCTGAAGTTCTAATTCAGACAAAGTATGAAGAGCTTTATAAAAGTTTTATTGGAGATTTTGAAAAGTTTCTACAATATGAATTGAAAATTCGAAAAGGGAAATATCCACCTTTTAAAGAGATATTCAAATTGGAAATTTCACACTCAAAAAAAGAGAGTGGAGAAGATATCTTAAACCATTTAGAACTCTTTTTTCACTTCTTTTCAGATTTTGAAATACTCTACTCTGGAAAATCTGGAGTTGAACGGGAAAATAAAATCTGGAGATTTGAAACTGTTCTTCGAGGAGAAAAAATTGGAGAATTTTTAAAAGAGATATTTCCATATTTTCCAAATAGAGTTAAAAAATATCTCTCTGTTTTTCCTCGATGGTGAAAAGTTCTTAAGGGTTCAAAATGACGATTTTTACTCTTTTTTGTTACTCTTTACAGAACATCTATTTGTATCATAAGTAAAAATATAAAATTAGATAAAATAATCTTCAAATTTCCAAAACAAGGTTTCTTCTTAATGAAAAGATTGTTAAAGCCAGAAGATGGTGAGTGGAGTATTACTCGTATCTCATTAGCTATTCTCTTTGCTTTTATATTTTCTGTTGGTTTGCGATATATCTGGGTAGACCATTTTCAAAATACAGAGAGTTTTAAATGGCTTGGTGAGTTAATGATAAATACGAATGATGGCTACTACTATGCTGAAGGTGCTAGAGATATTTTAAATGGTGTGACAGAGTACTCTTCTCTTGAAAGTTCTCCAGTCAATCACCCAGCTTCACAACTTACAGCACTTATTGCAAAACTCCTTCCATTCAGTTTTGAAACTATAATTTTATGGATGCCAGCTTTTTTAGGTTCTCTTTTAGTTGTTCCCCTAATTCTTATTGGACAATCTCTTAGACAGCCTATGATGGGTCTAATTGCAGGAGTTGTTGGTGCTGTCACATGGAGTTATTACAACAGAACAATGGTCGGATATTATGATACAGATATGCTCTCTGTTGTTTTGCCGACAGCTGTATTGTGGGGTATTATCTCAGCACTGATGTATAAAGAGAATAGAGTTCTTCTTATAGCTCCAGTTTTTTTGATTATCTATCTTTTATGGTATCCACAAGGTCTTTCTCTCTCTTTAGCTATGACAGGAATGTTACTAATTTACACTCTAATTTTTGAACTACGAGATAGCTTCAATTATAAATTACTAACTCTACTCTTTTTAGCTCTACTACCTATTGATGCTTACTTAAAACTACTTTTCATATTTGCATACTTTGGTGTGATTTTCTATATTGAAAATAGACAACATTATGGAAAGATAGATTATGATAAAGAGGAAGTTCCTTTAGATAAAAATAGCTTCAATATAGACAAATATCTAATTTTTGTTTTTGTTGCAATTGGAGTTGCTCTGCTCTTTTCAGGTGCATTAGATGCAATCTTAAACCAGTTGAAAGGGTATGTCTTTAGAGAAAGCAGTGCAACTTTAGATACAGAAACATTATCTCTCAAGTTTTATAGTGTTGTTCAAACTGTTCGGGAAGCCAGTGCAATACCGTGGGAGACATTTGTAAATAGAATTAGTGGACACCAAGTAACTTTCTGGGTAGCTTCTTTAGGTGTAGTTCTTATGATGTGGAGATATAGAGTTCTTCTTATTGCTCTACCAATGTTAGCATTAGGATTTCTAGCTTATAAAAATGGTTTAAGATTTACAGTTTATGCTGTACCTATTTACGCTCTAGGTTTAGGATACATAATAACAATTATTGTTAAAGATTTCCAAAATAGGTATCTAAAATATGGTGCAGCAATAGTTTTAACATCAGCTACACTCTATCCAAACTATCTACACATAGACCAGTATAGAGTTCCAGTTGTATTTAATAAAAATGAGGTTGCTGTTTTAGATGAATTGAAAATGATGGCAAAAAGAGAAGATTATGTTCTTGCTTGGTGGGATTATGGATATCCAATTCGATACTACTCTGATGTTAGAACTTTTGCTGATGGTGGAAAACACTCTGGAAGTAGAAACTATCATGTTAGTTATTCTCTTATGAAATCTCCTTTAGAGTCTGCAAATATGGCAAGACTTATGGTTGAAGCTCACGAACAAAATAAGGCTAGTATCTCTCCTGTTATGGAAGAGTTGGGATATAAAGACTCTGACAGGTTTCTTGCTGATATTAAGTCAAATAGTATAGCTCTTCCTGAGAAAACACAAGATGTCTACTACTATCTTCCTTTAAGAATGCTCAATATCTTTCCAACTGTTGGACTATTTTCTCAAATTGATTTGAAAAGCGGTAATCAGGCAATTCGTCCATTCTTTTATCAAAGTAACAACTTTAAAGATATTGGTGCTGAAATACAGCTTGGACAGAGCATCAGTTTTGATAAGAGAAGAGCAGTTATAAAAATTGGAAAAGTTGAAAAACCGATAGACTCTTTCTACATTACAAAATATGATAAAAATGGAAAGTTGCAAGTAACAAGACTTCAGAGTAGAGCTGGAGCAAATATGTCAATTATCTATATGCAAGATTATAATAAAATCTTAGTTGTAGATAACTACACTCTTAACTCAACTTATATCCAACTATTTGTTTTAGAGACATACTCAAAAGAGCTTTTCGAACCAGTTATTATGACTCCAATCGCAAAAGTCTTTAAAGTAAAAAAATAGATCCATTTCCAAGCTCTACTTGGAACTTCTTCATAAAGTTTAGTTTGATAGACTAAACTTTTCTGATACAATTTCGTAAAAATTTTTGGAGATTTTATGGCTAAACATGAATTTCAGACTGAAATCAAACAACTTCTAAATTTGATGATTCATTCACTCTACTCAAACAAAGAGATTTTTCTAAGAGAACTTATTAGTAACGGTTCTGACGCGATGGACAAACTCAAACTCCTTACTGTTACAGATGAGAACTATCGAAATATAGAGTTCGCTCCACGATTAGATTTACAAATTCAGAAAGATGAGAGAAAACTTATTATTTCAGATTCTGGAATTGGAATGAATGATGAAGATTTAGTTGAGCATCTTGGAACAATTGCAAAATCTGGAACAAAAGCGTTTCTTGAAAATATGAGTGGAGACAACAAAAGAGATTCTCAACTTATTGGACAGTTTGGAGTTGGTTTCTACTCTGCATTTATGGTTGCTGATAAGGTTGAGGTTTTATCAAAAAAGGCTGGAGAGGAACGCTCTTTCAAATGGATAAGTTCAGGAGATGGAAGTTACGAAATTATTGAGTCTCCAAAAGAGTCTCACGGTACTGAAATCACTCTATATATAAAAGAGGGTGAAGATGAGTTTATTTCTGAATATAGTGTTGAAAACATAATCAAGAAATACTCAAATCATGTTCCTTTCCCAATCTTTTTAGAAAAGGAAGTTGAAGTTGAGAAGCCTGAAGGTGAAGAAGAGGAAAATAAAGAGCCTGAAAAAGTAAAGAAATTTGAGCAAATCAATAAGGCTTCTGCACTCTGGACTCTGAATAAGGCTGATATTTCTGATGAAGAGTATACGGAATTCTATAAAACAATTGCTCACTCTTCAGAAGAGCCACTACATTGGGTTCATACTCGAGTTGAGGGAACTTTAGATTACAAAACTCTTTTCTACATTCCAAAAAAAGCACCAATGGATTTATATCGAGCAGATTGGGAGAGTGGTCTAAAACTCTATATAAATCGAGTTTTCATCTCTGATGGAGACCGAGAATTACTACCAACTTACCTCCGATTTGTTCGAGGTATTATAGACTCTGCTGACCTACCTCTAAATGTTTCAAGAGAAATTTTACAAAACAACAAAATTCTTGAGAAAATCAAAACCTCATCAGCTAAGAAAGTTTTAACAGAGTTAGGAAAACTTAAAAAGAGTGATAGTGAGAAATATGACACTTTCTATAAAGAGTTTGGACGAACAATCAAAGAGGGACTTTACACAGACCACGGAAATAGAGATAAAATCTTAGACCTCCTAATTTTCAAATCTCTGGAAAAAGAGAGCATCGACTTAAAAACTTATAAAGAGGAGATGAAAGAGAGTCAAGAAGAGATTTACTATATCACTGGAACTGATGAAAATATCCTCAAAAGTTCTCCACTGCTAGAGAAATTCAAAGCAAAAGATTTAAATGTTCTAATTCTTCATGAAGAAGTTGATACTGTTGTCTTCCCAATGGTTACAACTTATGGTGAGACTCCTTTAAAACATGTTTCTGATGTGAAATTTGATGATGAGACTTCGGAAATTTCTGAAGAGGATAAAACTCTTGCTGAAAAAGTGAAAAATGCTCTTGGTGATGAGGTGAAAGAGGTTAGAGTTTCAACTTCTCTATCGGAGTCTCCAGTTGTAATTATTGCTGATAAAGATGACCAGAACTACATGATGGCTCAAATGTTAAAACAGATGGGACAGACTGAAAACATTCCAGAAGTGAAACCTATTCTTGAGATAAATCCAAAGAGTGAAATCTTAGAGAAACTTTCAACTTTAGAAGATGAAGAACTTGTAAAAGATGTTGCAAATACTCTTCTTGACCAAGCTCGACTCTTTAATGGTGATGAGGTTCGGAACTCTGTCGAATTTATCCAAAGAATGAACCGAGTTATCTCAAAATCCATCTAATTCAAACACTCTGAGTGGAAACTCAGAGTATATCTATTCAAGATATTTGCTTACCTATCAAAGCTACCATCTTTCTGTAAAGATTTGCACTTTTTCGATTTGGTCAAGTTGCTCTTTTGTAAAATACATTTCTTCCAACTTTAATTCTTTCTATCTGTTTATTTGAAATTAAAACTTTTAGTTCTTTCAAAACTGTTGAAGTTGAAAATCCAATTTTTTTAGCTATCTCTTTTGTTGAAGATTTTTCATTTTAAAATAAATTTCTAATTGTCTTTTTGATAAGTTTGATTTAGGAGTTTTGAAGTTTTCTAAAGAGTCTTCTAGCTTTTGTAAATCATCTATATTTTTGATAATTATGTCTTTTATCTAATTTGAACCACTCATTTTTCACATTGTATTCTTTGAGTTGCTTATGTAAGAAACTTTCAACTTTTCTCACATTTTCCATTTTTTTATAAAAAAGTAGTTTAATTTCTAATGGATTATCTGTTTCCATAGATTTAATTCGTTTTTCAATATTTTGAGAAATTCCTATTTTTGTAAATTCTCCAGCTTGAATTAGATATAAACCATCTGGCTGAACAACAGTTTCAGAATTAGCCAACCACTTGAAATACTCTTCAAGTAAATCTTGATGTATCCAAGTTCCTTTAAAAGATAAATCCCCTCCACCCTTTTTGACTTCAATTATTCCAATTTCTTTAAAAAGTTTTAATAATTGTTTATTTTGATTTTTATGAATAACTCTTAAATTTATTCGTTTGTCAAATATATTTTCATCTATATTTTCGTTCTTTAGCCAAGAAAGTATTTTCTTTTCTAATTTTTTATCACCAGATTTTAATTTTATGTTTATAAGTTTAGAAATAAAACTGATTGTAGTTGGATTTGCAAACCAATCATTTGGTCTTTTTCCAAAATGTTGGGAAATCTTTGTTACATTTAAAAGAATATCTGGATTGTTTTTCAAACCATCAAGGAGAAAATCGGAAACTATTTTGTAATTTTCAGTAGAATATTCAAAACTTTTCAGAACACTTTTATAGATATATGGCATAATTTTAAAAACCTTAGTTATTTTGATTTTGAACACTCAAATTATAACAAAGGTTTTTCTTCTTAGAACATTTTTGGAACTAATTTCCCATTTGCAAATTGATGAAGTATTGAGTTAATTAAAGTTTGATACGGCATTCCTAACTCTATTGCTTTGCCTTTAATTTTTCTAAATCAGCCTCAAGTAATTTAACACTTATTGCCTTTCTTTTTAAAATATCGATTTTTTCTATTTCAGCAAGTCCAATCAATCACTTCTTTAAATCTTGTAGAAATTTTCTTTCTAAATATACTTTACTTTTATAAAATAGAATAGTAAAATATTACTTGAATTTAAAAAAGAAAGTTACTTTATGCATAGAGAAAAATATAAGAAAATGGCCTATGTTTTACATACAGAGTTTGGTTATACAAAAACAGCCATTGCAAATTTAATGCAAATTAGTCCTCAGCAAATGGGACAATGGATTAAAGAGGCTGGTTATGAAATTAGGTTAAATCAAGCAAATATAGAAATAGATGCATTAAAGAATGAGCTAATGCAAATTGGTTATCAACCTCAAAAACCTTTAAACAGTAATGATTTTATAGATTTGGATTTTTAGTTATGCCTGAAATTAGTCGGTTTTATGGAATTTCAATCACCATGAATTACAATGAACACAACCCTCCACATTTTCATGCTTTTTATGGGGATTTTGAAATAAGTGTTGAAATTAAAAGTGGAGCTGTAAAAGGTTCAATGCCAAAACGGGCTTTGAAAATGATTTTTGAGTGGTTAGAACTTTACAAAGAAGAACTTCTTGAAGATTGGGAACTTTCTCAAAATCGTAAAACTCTCTTAAAAATTCCACCTCTTCCTTAAAAGAAGTCAAAATGTTTATTCATGTAATTAGTGCTAAATATCTTGGTGGTTATAGGCTGGAGTTGGAATTTAATAACGGAACTTTAAAAGAAGTCAACTTAGAAAATGAACTGTATGGAGAAATTTTTGAACCTCTTAGAAAAAAAGAGTTTTTTAGAGATTTTTCTATTTCTCATAACACGATTGAGTGGAAAAATGGGGCAGATTTTGCTCCTGAATATTTATACAACTTATAAAGGATTAAAAAATGGCAAATACAATCTCATTACCTCACAAATGTCCTCAATGTAGCACAACTGCTAACAATCAGCAAGAGTTAAAAGATTTGTTTGGATTAAGAACAATGACATCACCAAGCGGAGATAAAAATGTAAGAAATCAAAGTTGGTGTAAAAAGTGTAGGTCAAAATTATGATATTTCCCCTTTCGGGGAAAGAAGAGTATCTATTTAAAGATACTTAGTAGAACTCCAGCAGCAACAGCTGAACCGATTACACCAGCAACATTTGGACCCATCGCATGCATTAAAAGCATATTTCCAGGTTTGCTCTCCATTCCAACTTTATTTGAAACTCTCGCAGCCATTGGAACAGCTGAAACTCCAGCAGAACCGATAAGAGGATTGATTTTATGAGTGCTAAATCTATTCATGATTTTCGCCATAATCACCCCAGCAGCAGTTCCAATTGAGAATGCGATAAGACCAAGAGCAAGAATTCCTAAAGTTTCAGGAACAAGGAATTTATCCGCAGCTAGTTTTGAACCAACAGCAAGACCCAAAAAGATAGTGATGATATTGATAAGTGCATTTTGAAGAGTGTCAGAAAGTCTTGCGACTACACCAGACTCTTTTAAGAAGTTACCAAACATCAATGCTCCAACAAGTGGAGTAGCATCAGGAAGAACAAGAAGAGTAAGAACAATGATTGTGAGAGGGAACATAATTTTCTCAAGTTTGCTTACAGGTCGTAAGCTACTCATCTGAATTTCTCTCTCCTCTTTTGTAGTGAGTGCTTTCATAATTGGAGGCTGAATGATTGGAACAAGAGCCATGTAAGAGTAAGAAGCTACCGCAATTGCACCAAGCAAGTCAGGGGCTAAATTGGAGGCTATAAAAATCGAGGTTGGACCATCAGCACCTCCAATAATTCCAATTGCACTCGCATCTTGAAGTGAGAAGTTGAAAATTCCAGCATCTGTTAGAGCCACTGCTCCAATTAGAGTAGCAAAGATACCAAATTGAGCTGCTCCACCAAGAAGTGCTGTTTTAGGATTTGAGAGAAGCGGACCAAAGTCTGTCATCGCTCCAACTCCCATAAATATCAGAATTGGGAAGAGACCATTTGAGACACCAGCATCATAGAGAATTCCTAAAAAGCCGTCTGGACCAGCAATTTCTGCAATTGGAATGTTGGCTAAAAGTCCTCCAAAACCGATTGGAAGAAGCAGTAAAGGTTCAAAATTCTTTGCAATTGCTAAGTAGAAGAGAAGGAAAGCTACCAAAATCATGATAAATCTTCCCCAGCCTTGAGAAAACTCTGAAACTGTTATAACTTCTCCATGGTCCTCTTTTGTAACTTCTTCAGCTGTAAAGAAAGCATAAGCTCCAGTAGAAGTAAGGAAATCTGTAACCATCTCTCCCATATCTTTTGAGACATACTCTTTTTCAGCAGGAGAGACCTCATCGCCACCCGCAAAGAGAGTTCCAAAAGAGAGAAGAACTAGAAATAGAAGTTTTTTCATTATTGAACTTTTGCTAATAATTGCTCATTTTCGACAGCTTGTCCTTCAGCAACTGAAATTTCAGAGACAACCCCATCTTTTGGAGAGACAATATCGATTTCCATCTTCATAGCTTCAAGTATCATGATTTTCTCATCTTTAGCTACTTTGTCTCCAGCTTTCTTAAGAACTTTCCAAACATTCCCTGGAACTTGAGAGTGAATTGGTTCTCCAGCTCCTCCAGTCGGTTTTACACTTGCTCCATTGTCAGCAGAAACTATATCTTTTACTTCGATATTTGCATTGCTACCCTCTGCTACTGTAACATTATAACTCTGACCATCAACATTTACTGTATAAACTTCAACTCCACCTTTTTTCACTCTCTTTTCTCCTTTTTCTTCTTCCATTTCGGAAATTTTTCTAACTTTGTATTCACCTTCGCCTTTTAAGAACCGTATCCCTTTTACATCGCATGAAGCTGTAATGAAAAGGTTCTCCTCACTTGTCTCAAGTCCCTCATCTTCTAACATCTTCTGGAAGTGAGCTAAAGATTTCTTCTCATCTTCATCAGCAATTTCAAGAGCTGGTCTTGTAGTTGGTTCTAATTTGAGTTGCTCTTGAGCAAGTTTCACAGTTTCTGGGTCTGGACTTACAGGAGTTTTTCCAAAGTATCCTAGAACCATTCGACCATATCCTGGAGCTATCTTCTTCCATCGTCCAAACATCACATTGTTAAGAGCTTGTTGGAAATAGAATTGTGAAACTGGTGTTACTGAAGTACCATATCCACCTTTTCTTACAACATCTTCCATCTCAAGAATTGCTTGTGGGAATTTATCAAGAATGTTGTTATCTCTCATCATTTGAGTATTTGCAGTTAATGCACCACCAGGCATTGGAGAGAATGGAATTAGTGGAGAAACTTGAACAGCTTCTGGTGGAATAAAGTAGTCTTTCAGTCTCTCTCCAAGAACTCTTTCAGACTCAAGAATTTTATGTTTATCAAGACCTAAATCGTAGTCTGTTCCTTTAAGTGCATGAAGCATTGTAAGAATATCTGGTTGGCTTGTTCCTCCAGAAACAGGAGCTTGAGCAAGGTCGATACCATCAGCACCAGCATCAAGTGCTGAAATATAAGCAGCAACAGAAACTCCAGCTGTTTCGTGAGTGTGAAGTCTTATATGTGTATCAGTTCCAAGTAGCTTTCTAGCCATTGAAATTGTTTCACCAATTTTTCTTGGGTTTGCAGTTCCTGAAGCATCTTTGAAAGCTACTGAGTCGAAGTCTAGTCCAGAGTCTAAAATATCTCGAAGAGTCTTTTCATAGAAAGCGACATCATGAGCTCCTTCACAACCTGGAGGTAAATCCATCATCGTTACAACTACTTCATGTTTTAGACCATGTTTCTTAATTGCAGAAGCTGGAAATTTCAAATTGTTTATATCATTTAGAGCATCGAAATTTCGGATAGTAGTAGCACCATACTTTTTGAAAAGTTTGAAATTCAAATCTATCACATCAGAACTTCCAACATCTAATCCAACATAAGAAACTCCCCTACTTAGAGTTTGGAGATTTGCATCAGGACCAACAATTTCCCGAAATCTCTTCATCATCTCAAAAGCATTCTCTCTCATGTAGAAGAAGAGTGTTTGAAATCTCGCTCCACCACCAAATTCAAAGTGTGTTACACCAGCATCTCTTGTAGCTTCTACTGCTGGAAAAAAGTCCTCCATAAGAACTCGACCACCGAAAACAGACTGGAAACCATCTCTGAAAGTGGTGTCCATTACATCAATTCGTTTCTTCATTTACTACCTCTATAACTTGAAATTGCCCCAACAATCGCAGCGACCACTCTCTTCTCTTCGTCTAAATCTTTGTGAGAAGTGGAGTCATCTCTCTTATGCGGTATCTCTGTATGGGGAAAGAACTTATTTATTACATAAGCTTGAAGATTTAAAATTATAATCATCAGAATTAGGAAAATAAAAACAGTTCCCATTCCCAATGTCATAAACTTTAAACCCTCAGATACTAAACTGCCCTCCATAGGAAACCTTTATCTTTAGTTTTAGAGATTATAACAATTATTTCAATATACAAATAAAAAATAGTTTAGGAAAAAATATAGAGTTATTCTCAAGAGATAAGAAGTCGAATTACAAGGCTAGTAAAGAAATCAATTTCAGTATAATAAAAAATAACCCATTTTAAATAAAAGGTTGTAAATGAAAAGAATTTTATTTGTTGTGTTATTAGGTTTTTTGAACTTAAATGCTCAAGTTTTAGAAGTTGAAAAGCGGTCTGTAGAAGTCAACTTAGAAGAGCAGAAAGTTTATAAAGCTCTTAACGATTGGTTCT
The DNA here is from genome assembly GCA_024281175.1 of Candidatus Thiovulum imperiosus. Taxonomy (GTDB): domain Bacteria; phylum Campylobacterota; class Campylobacteria; order Campylobacterales; family Thiovulaceae; genus Thiovulum_A; species Thiovulum_A imperiosus. Next base: position 8,586 of record JAMJTW010000026.1, on the reverse strand, counting down.
CTAAAACTTATTGGAATTCTGAAATTCCAGAAAGTTGGGAAGAGATGAGAAGTCTTGAAAAGCTAGATGGTTTTTGGGTTACATATGTTCCAAAAGAGATAGAGTTTCTCTCAAATTTAGAGGAGTTAAATCTTCCTGGTCTTGATACACCTCTTCCAGATACAGTAAAAAATTTAAAGAGTTTGAAAAGAGTGAGTTTAGAAAACCATCGGTTAAAAGAATTGCCAATCGCAATTCAAGAGATTGAGAATTTAGAGGAGTTAAATCTAACAATTCATTATAGGACTTCTGAATTTCCAGCCTCTTTAAAGCAGATGCCAAAATTGAAAGTTTTGGAAGTAGGAGAAGATTTTAATCTTCCAGCAAATATTTTTACATTCTTTCCAAATTTAGAAAAGTTGAAAGTTGGTTTTCAAAACATTACTCTAATTAGACCTGAAAGTTTAGAGGGACTATCTTCTGAAGAAATTGATGCTTTTCAAAAACTCATAGATTTCTCAAATCATAACTCGTTGAATTTTCCTGCAAATTGGAAGGAGTTGCAAAAAGTCGAAGAGTTAGAACTTTCAGTAATTCCAAAGGAAATCCTCTTTCTGAAAAATTTAAAGTCCTTGAAAATAAGACTTGGGTATTTCTCAGAAATAAAAGATATCCCAGACTTTATAGGAGATATGTCTAGCTTAGAAATTCTTGAAGTAAGTATGGATACGGTGGTTTTACCTCAAAGTATAGGAAACCTTACTAATTTAAAAGAGCTATATATATATCATGATAGCTGGTTTGACTCTCCCGCATTACCAGATTCTTTGAAAAACCTTAAGAATTTAGAAAAGTTACACTTGCCTGAAGATACTCAATTTACAGAAGATGAGGTAGTTGAAGGATTTCCAAACTTACAAGAACTATATATTGGTTCAAGAAAGATAACTCTTTGGAACAACTTAGGTACAACAGGTCTTTCAGTTGATGAGGTGAAGAGTTTAAAGGAGTTTGTGAAGTGGTCAGACAAATTCAATCTTGGATTTTCAATGAATTGGAAAGAGATAAAAGAGACAACAGAGTTAGAAACTGTAAGTTACTTTCCTGAAAATATAGAGCTTCTTACAAATTTACAAAAAGCAAAATTTCAGTATCAAGGCATTCCTATTCCTGATAGTTTTTGGGGTTTAAAAAACATTGAAGAGTTACATCTATATCAACTTTCTTCGCTTCCTGAAAACTTAAAAGAATTTAAGAATTTAAAGAAGCTATATTTAGGAACCTCATCACTACCTGAATTTATTGGAGATTTTTTAAATTTAGAAGTTCTGGATTTATCAGAAAGCTCCACCATAGTTCCAGAAGAGTTTCTTGGCAAACTTTCTAATTTGAAATACCTTAGTTATAACTCAAGTTCAAACTCCATTCCAATCTACATCGAAAATCTCCCAAATTTAGAAGAGTTATATATAAATGGAAAAAAAATAGACCTTTTGCGAGATTTAGATACGACTGGACTTTCGTCTAAAGAGATAGTGGCTTTTAAATCACTTTTAAGATGGTCTGATGAATTCTATTTAGAACTTCCAAAAGATTGGAAAGAATTGCAAAAATTAGAAGTTCTTGATGGTAGTTATAAATGCTGTTCTGGTTCTAAAATGGTGAGCTACATTCCTGAAGCAATTGGGTATCTAAAAAATCTTAAAAAACTAAAATTTAGTAACATACAAAGTATAGATAGATATGATACGAGAATAGTTTCACTTCCAGACTCTCTTGGGAATTTATCAAATCTTCAAGAGTTGGATTTAGCTGGAAACAAGATAGTATCGCTTCCAGACTCTCTTGGGAATTTAAAATCTCTTCAAGAGTTGGATTTAAGACAAAATAGTCTTATAGAGTTTGCAATATCTTTACCAAATTTGAAAATTCTAAATTTAACAGATAACTTCTTAAAAAGTTTTCCAAAACTTACTAGTAAACTGGATAGTTTAGAACTATCAAACAACTCTATCAAAGCTTTTCCAGAAAATCTCGAATATCTCTCAAACTTGAAAACATTGGATATTTCTTACAATAGAATTACAGAAATTCCAGAGACTTTTGAGAATTTAGAGAAGCTGGAAGTCTTAAATTTAGCTTGTAACTCTCTACAAGAATTTCCAAGTTCTATGCAAAATCTTAAAGAGCTAAATTTATATGGAAATAAGTTAAGAGAAGTGCCAAAACTGGAAATTGAAATCAATATTGGTCAAAATCCAATTGGAGAAAATGATAAAGAGCCTTCTCAAGAAGAGATAGTTCAAGCTCTATCAAAATGGTCTGACGAACACAATCTTGGGCTTCCAAAAACTTGGGAAGAGTTACAAAAAGTAACAAAGATATACTCAAGAGAGTTTTCGGAACGAGGTTTCTCTATCTCCTCTTCAGGTAATATATCTTATATTCCAAAAGAGATTGGCTATCTATCAAATTTACAGAAATTGAAACTCTACGGTAGTTTTGTAAGAGTTCCTGATACAATTGGAAACCTATCAAATTTAAAAATTCTATTTTTAGGAAGTAGAATTATAGAACTTCCAGAAACTATTGGAAATCTCTCTAATTTGAACAAACTTAGATTTATCAATTCTTTAAATCTCAAATATATTCCAAGTTCAATTGGAAAATTAAAAAATTTACGGGATTTGGATTTAGGTCTTTCAAAAAAAATCGATAAAAGTGAATTGGATAAGTTATTACCGAGAACATTTATTGAAGCTAAATGGTAACTTCCTGAGGAAGAGAAGCGACCGAAGAGTATCTTTTAGATAGACTCTTCGCGTTCGTTCAGGGAGGAAATCCTATGTAGTAACTCCCATATTTTGGTAGCTATTGTCTTTTCTAATTAGAGAGTACATAACTGGTAAGTAGAGTAGATTTAAAACTGTACCCCAAGCGAGACCAAAACCTAAAGATACTGCAATTGGTTGAAGAATGAGACCTTGTCCTGTAATAAAAAATATGATGGTGGAGAGACCAATTAGAGTTGTTAAGGAAGTTAGAACAATTGGGCGAAATCTTTGAGAGGCGTTTTCTAAAATCTCTTCACGATTTTTTGCTTTTTGAAGAAAGGTTAGCATAACAATCGAGTCATTAATAACAACTCCAGCAAGACCAAAGGCTCCAATAATTCCAGGCATTGTTAAATTTAAATCCATGATGAGGTGTCCACCAAGAACTCCAAGAAGAGAGAATGGAATAACTGAGATAACAAGTAGAGATGCTCCAAAACTTTTAAAGACAAGAATTAGAGAGATGAAAATAAGAGATAATGCTAAAATTGAGGCATTTCCTAAATCATTTTGTAAATCATTTTTCATCTTCTTTTCACCAAGAAAATCGAATTCAATACCCTGCTTCTCTAAAGATTTGAAAGTCTCTTCTAATTTATGAAGAACCTCATCAGCAGTAATAATTTTAGTATCAACATTTACAAATAGTGATTTCATCTGTTTAAAATCATATTTGTCGATACTCTCAAGATTTCTTTTCAACTCAAAATCTGTAACATCTGTAATCCGAACTGAAGTACCATTTTCCAGCAAAATTTCCAAACTACCTAAAGCATTCACATTATCTAAATCTGAACTCTCAACTACAACTTCTAAAAGTTCCCGTTCTCCAACAACATTCCCTTTCTGATTTGAGAGGTAGAGATTTGAAATTGCATTTGCAATATCCTTTTCTGTGATACCAAGCATTTTCCCATAAGGATTTATTTTCAAAATCACCTCATCAACTCCAAGATAGGCGTTTGAAGAGATAGAAGTTACTCCCTCTATTTTTGAAATCTCACTCTCCAAAGTGGAAATACTATTCAAAATTTCCGCAGTCGATTTTGCAATTACTCCTATCTCAACATCAACTTTCACTCCAATTCTTTTTGTAAAAACTGAAATCTCTTCTGCTTCCACCTTTTCCAACTCTTTAGAAATCTCTGCTAGAATTTCCCTATTCGCCTTTTCACGAATTTTTGAACTATTGTCATACTCAAAAGAGAGGTATGGAGTTATATATCTCTCAACAAAATTTTGTGGAACTTGTTCATGCAGTTCAAGATAGATGTAAAATAGGTTCTCTCCATTCTCCCTCTCTCCAACTGCTGTTCTTCGAAAACCTGTTACTGAAGAGATATTTGCAATACCCCACTTTTCTCTATTTTCCCAAACTATTTTTGAAACCTCTTCTACTTTTTTTTCAGTCTCTCGTAAAGTGCTACTCTCATCAACTTTTCCAGAAATGTAGAGAATTGGAATATCAACTTTTGGGAAAAACTGGAATTTTGTCGCTTTCATTAAGAGTACCATTGCTACTGGAATTCCAATTATAAAAGTTATTAGAAATGTCTTTCTCCAATTTATATGAAACTCCAAAACTTTTCGATACACCTTTTTTACACCACTCCAACTCTTTACACTAGCTCTTCTTTTCAAAATATGTTTTGAGTGAATTGGTAGAAAAATAAAACTTTCCAGATAGGAAGCTAAAACTAAAATAGATACTGTTATCGGTATCATCATGATAAAATTTCCAGCATGTCCTGACATAAATAGTAATGGCAAAAATGTGAACACTGTTGTTAATGAAGCCATTGTTACAGGTGTGATAACTTCCAATGCACCTTTCCTCGACGCCTCCATTGGAGACTCTCCATTCTCCAGATGTCTCTGAATATTTTCAGAAACTATGATTGCATCATCAACAAGAATTCCCAACGCAATCAGAAGCCCCAAAAGTGAGATGAGGTTTAGAGAGAAACCAGCTAAAAATAGAAATATAAATGCAATAAAAAAACTTGTTGGAACTCCAACTGTTACAACAACTGCCATTCTCGGTGAAATCAGAATATAGATTGCAAAAAATACGAGAATCATTCCAAAAAGAATATTTGAAACAACATTATTGAGTCGATTCCTTATCGAAACAGAATCATCTAAAAAGTGAAAAAGTTTCAGTTCAGAATCGTCCCAATTTTTTACAAACTCTTTTACATTTTCAGCTACTCGTAAAGCGTTTTCATCTTCAAATTTATTTATCTCAAAAATTACTGCTTCATGTAGATTTACAGCAGAAATTTGAGCGTCATCTTCAAACTTTTTTTCAACTTTTGCAACATCTGAAAGAGAGATAACTTTCTCTCCAAATTTTAGAGTTGCACTTTCGATTCCCTTTCCACTTTCTGAAAGAAGAAAAAAGTGATAGCCTTGAGCCTCAACTTTTCCGAGAGGATAGATGTGTGAAAGGTTTTGAATTGCTGAGACAACTTGGGGAATTGAGAGACCAAAAAGTTCAATTTTCTTTGGGTCTATTGTAATTTTAAGAAACTCCTCTCTCTCTCCTGTGACAGAAACAGTACCAACACCAGAAATAGCTAAAAGTTTATCCCGAACCTCATCAACTCGATATAGAGTCTCTTCTATTTCTGATGAGGTTACTCCAACTTTTATAACTTCTGAAAGTCTCTGAATTTCCGTAACAGTTGGAATATTCATATCTGATGGAAAGTTTTTTGATGCAATTGATACGGCATCTCGCAACTTATCAGCAACTTGAGATTTATCCACACCATTTTCTATTTCAAGAGAGATAGAGAAAGAACCATTTGCAATTACACTGTTTACAGTAGAGACACCCTCAATACCCTGTATCTCTTTCTCAATTTCAGAAACAGCAATTTTGTCAAGAAGTTCATTACTTGTTTTTGCATATCCCCCAGAGATAAGAACCCTATCTAAATCCATAATTGGGAACTTCTCCTTGGGCAGAGTACTATAAGAGAGAATTCCTAAAATTGTTACAAATAGGAAAAGAGTGTAGTTAAATTTACCATTTTCTAAAAAAAATTTGACCATCTATTCACTTTGGATAAAATTACTCTTAATTCGGATAAAAAGGAATTTATATGAAAAAGTGGCTCCTAATTCTATTAGCTACATACAGTTTTGCTGACACAAATAGTACAGATAAAAATATCTCTAAACAGATACTTCACCCTATTCCACACTATGTTCCACCCTTTCAAAAACAGCGTTTGGTAGCTCCAAGAATTAGAGTCCAACCTCTTTCTTATAGAAAACCTCTTTTAGGTTTGCCAAGACCTATTCCAAATTTCTCAAGTCGGGGAGAGACTTACAATTTCACTTCTGAAAATAGTTTTAAAACTGTTTCAACTGACCCACTCTCAACTTTCTCTATTGATGTTGATACAGCTTCATACTCAAATACTCGAAGATTTTTGAGAAGAGATACTCTACCTCCAAAAGACTCTATTCGAATTGAAGAGATGGTGAACTATTTTGATTACGATTATAGAAATAGTACGGATACTTTGAAAGTTTTTTCAGAAGTTGGAGTAGCTCCTTGGAAACCTGAAAATCTTCTTCTCAAAATTGGAATTAAGGGAAAAGAGTTAGAAACTCTACCAGATAACAATCTTGTTTTTCTAATTGATGTTTCTGGTTCAATGAGTAGTAAAATGAGAATTGTTAAAAACTCTCTGAAAATTCTTACAAGAAATTTGAAAAGTAGAGATAGGGTTTCTATTGTAACTTATGCGAGTACAACAGCAGTTCTATTGAAAGCAACTTCGGATAAAGAGAAAATTGTAGAAGCGATAGACTCTATTTTGGCTTGGGGTAGTACTTTTGGAGAGGGTGGAATTGAGTTAGCATACTCTGAAGCTGAAAAGAGTAAAATTGATGGAAATAACAGAATAGTTCTAATTACAGATGGAGATTTCAATGTTGGTTTAGGTACAGTTTCCGAAATGGAGAACCTCATCGAAAAAAAGAGAGAGAGTGGAATTTTTCTAACAGTTGCTGGAGTTGGAATGGGAAATTATCGAGATGATATGGTTGAGACTTTAGCAGACAAGGGAAATGGAAACTATTTTTATATCGACTCTATTTTGGAAGCGAAAAAAATCTTTTCAGAAGATTTAGTTTCAAATCTACATACAGTCGCAAAGGATACAAAAATTCAAGTTGAGTTTAATCCAAAATATGTGGCAGAGTATCGACTTATTGGATATGAAAATCGAAAACTTGAGAATAGAGATTTTAAAGATGATAAAAAAGATGCTGGAGAAATTGGAGTTGGCGATGAGGTTACAGCTTTTTATGAAATTGTACCGTCAGATGGAAACTTCTCAAGCAGTTTGAAATATCAAAATATCTCTTTAAAAGATAGCAAAGAACTTTTGACTCTAAAAGTTAGATATAAAGAAGTTGAAGAGAACAGCTCAAAAGAGATAGTTCACACTGTTCAAAACTCCAAAGATGTAGTTTCTCAAGATTTCCAATTTGCCTCCGCTGTTATCTCTTTTGGAATGCTTCTTAAAGAGTCTAAATTTTCTGGAAATTTATCTTATGAAAAAGTTTTAGAAATTGCAAAAGAGTCGAAAGGAGAAGATAATGATGGTCTTAGAGCTGAATTTATAAAACTTGTGGAAACTGCAAAATTGCTTCAATGAGATTTATACTTCTAATTCCATTTCTTTTTGCATGTTCTGGATATAAACCATCATCACAATATGTTCATGAAGTTGTTGGAGAAAATATTTACGCTTCTGTAAAAACAATCATCGAAGAACCTGAAAACTCTTTTCTAATTGAAGACGCCTTGAAAGAGGCTCTTCAAACAAGATTAGATGTTCGCTTCTCAAGTAGAGAAAATGCAGACTCTGAACTCTATCTAACTCTAAAATCTCTTGAATTTCGTCCACTTCAATATGAAGATGGTTATGTTATTCTCTATCGAACTGAAGTTGTTTTGAAAGCAAGACACATCTATAAAATCCATGGAATTAGCAGAACCTCTTTCTACACTCTAAATGGATTTTATGAATTTCCAGTTAGACCAAATGTCTCTATCTCCATGGCTATCAAATTTGACGCCATCAAATCAGCATCTCTAAAAGCGATAGATACTCTCATTCCAAAACTTTCTCATAAAGGAAGCAAGTTTACAAGATAGAGAGTCTTATAAAGACTCTTCGGTATCTTTTTTAAGATAGAGAAGCGTATCATCTCCAACTCTTCTGGAGTGAAGAAGTTGGAAGTCGCTTTCCAAAAACTCTCCTTTTGGAAACTCTCTAAGTTTTGGAGATATAAAGAGAAGAAGCATATCTATCTCTTTTAAAATCTCTTTTAGTAAAGAGTATCCACCCTCTACCATCACAAATTTATACTTAGAAACTCTTTCCAAGTTGTTATCTATATAAACTTTTCTATCTGGAACTTGAAATAGAGGAATTGTTCTATCAAACTCTTTCTCTTTTGAGAGAATTAGAATATCTGGAGCTTTTCCATTTATCAATCTACTATCAAGAGTTGGTCTATCAGTTCGAACTGTATTTCCTCCAATTATAAGTAAATCTATTTTTGTTCTAATTTCATGAACAAAAGTTCGAGACTCTTTGGAAGAGATAACTCCATCAGAGATATTTCCATTTAGAGTTTGAGCATATTTGAAAAATAAGAATGTTTTCTCTTGCCAAATAAGAAAAGGTTCTAAAAGTTCTCTGCTCTCTTTGGAATTTAACACCGTTACTTTGGAGTAGCTCTC
>JAMJTW010000025.1 GCA_024281175.1 Candidatus Thiovulum imperiosus | reverse complement strand
AGAGTATTTGGTGGAGAGTCTCACAACTCATCCACCTCATTTTTTCTTGACCCAAACTTGCTTAGATTTCAGTAATTTACAGATTTCAAATTACATAACAATTACCTGTACACATTTTAGATAGTACAAACTAGAAACTAACTGCAAAAGCATGGTGCTTGTGAATTAATTAAGATGAATTTTGTGTATAATATTTCAAATTTTTAAAAGGGATTTAAATGAATCCACAAGAAGAATTCTTAATATTAAAAGGTAAAAAGTCTCCGATTACTAAAGAAACTGAACATATGAGAGTTAAAGAGGTTCGTGATTTATTTGAAGAGGATAAATTGACTCTTGAAAACTATCAGCGAGAATATGTTTATGGAGAAAAGAAATTCTTAAAAGCATCAAAGGTGATAGAAACTATCCTCTTTGGAAATGTGCTACCTGCAATTGTCTATTTTCGCAATGATAAAGAAAAGATAGAAATTGTTGATGTTCAGTTGAATAACTTTACAGTAATCTCAATAAAATTAGTTAAAATCCCCTTAATTACTTCATTTTTGTAAATTAGATTCAAAACTTAAGTTTGCAAAAAATTAAATATTTTGGAATAATTTCGTTGCTGAAATCGAAATCCAAGATTGCAGTATTTGAGAAGTTGTGGTACTTATTTAAAATAATCCACAATAAAAATTTTATTAGGGAGCTTGACCCTTAATCATAACAATAACCTTGTGATTATTGCGATTTTAATCAAGAGATGAAGCACATATGTTAAAAGGTTTCTATTACAGAGATTTGCAACAAGAGCTGAAAACTTCTATTTTAAATTACGGTTTAACCTTTATTAAAATAATAACTGATGATTCAAAAAGAGTTACAGATGTTTTTCTCGATTTGAACTATCAACCCACCCCAGTAACAAAAAATGAAATTGCAATCTCTATAAATTATGGCTCTATTGCAAAAGAGGCAAAACGACTTTCAAAAACTGGAGCTGGTAAATTTGTAGATTTTCCTATTAGTTGGGAACTATTTGGTCACCAAAAGGCATATAAGAAAGATGGTAGTTTCACAATTCAAAGTAAAGATAAAGGCGGTTCTCTCTCTTTTGAGGTTTTTAAAAATATGGCATCTTTTGTTGAAAAGAGAATAGTTATAAACAAAAATAGAAATTGGATAAAGAAACAAGTAATTGAAAGTGGAGAAGAGAAACTTTCAGAATTTGGTTTAGATAAATATCTCGATATTTCAAAACTTATTGCTACGGTTTTCAGAATGGAGTTAGAAAGTAAAGAGAAAGAAAACTCCCCTCTTTTTGCAAATATAAAAGGGAAAATATCTTTTATCCCTATTCTTGCTGATTTCTTATATCTTTCACTTTTAGAGATACAAGATGTTGATAAAGAGAAATTAAAAGAGACTTACAACTCTTTTAAACCTAGAGTTTTAGAAAATTTAGAAAATGAAAAGGTACTAAATGACCTTAAAAATGAATTTGTCAAGGAATTAAGATGAGACAACACACACTTCCAGAACTTAAAGATGAGTTGAGTCGGTTAGAAGAAGAGAGAATTAATCAACTCTCTTCGAATATAAATCAAATTAAAGTAACTTTTGAAGTCGCAAAAGGTAGATTTGAGAAATATGACTCAAAAAAATCTATAAATTCTTTTTTAAAAAATATTAAAAATAGTGCCGACCCAATGAGATTACTACTCTCTGCACCAACTCTTGAAAAACACTATTCAAATTTAAATAGACTTTCAGAAATCTCAGGAATCTCTTTAGAAAATCATGAAGATTCTATTTTTCTTCAAAATTTTTATGGTCTTTTTTTTAAAGCTCCAAATGGAATCTCAAAAGAGAAAAAAGAGGAAATATTACAAAATGATGAATTACTAAAAGAGACTGTTCTTTTCTTTAAAAAATTAGATGATTCTCAAAATCTTACAAAAGAGGATTTAAAAGATGCTATTTCGATTTATAAATTGAAAGTTGAAAATGGTGAAAATAAAGCTGAGATGCTTATCGAAAAATACAAAAACAGCTATCTTTTTAAACAAAACATGAAAGAAGTTGTTGCAACTTATAAAAATGCAATTGAATCTGGAAAAAGTTTTGATTTTGTAAATAAGAATATTGTCTCTCTTCTTACTATTTGGATTTTAAAATCAAACAAGCAAGAGTTCCTTGATTTTATCAATTCAGATTTAAATTTAGAAAAGTTTCTTGAAGGGAAAAAGGGAAAGCGAGAAATAGATTTAGAGTTTTGGGCTTATGCAAAAGTTCTAACTCAAAATCTAAAAGATAACAAAGAACTTGCATCTTTAAAGAAGAATATCTCAAATGATTTTACAAAAGCATTGAGAAACAAATTTTTGAAATTGGGAACTCCAGCTAAAAAGGATAGAGAGTATTTTTCCAGATTTATCTCTAAAATAGAACTGGAAAAAGAAAGAATCTTCAACTATTTACAAACATCTTTACAAGTGTGAGACTATCACCTTTTGAACAGAAGACCATTCTCCAAACAGCACATGAAGTTTTTGGAGAGTGTGAAGTTTTTCTCTTTGGAAGCCGAGTAAATCGAGAAGCAAGAGGTGGAGATATAGATTTGTATTTGAAAGTTCAAAACAGAGAAAATCTCTTTAAAAAGAAGTTGAAGTTTCTTGCAAAACTCTCTATGAAATTGGAAGAGCAGAAAATCGATATAGTTTTCAACGAAAATCCAAATAGAAAAATTGAAAAGGAGGCTCTAAAATGGGGAGTCAAAATTTAGATTTACAGATAGTTCAGCAACACTTAAAAGAGGGTTTTACTCATCTTCGTAGAGTTGATGAGGCGATAGAGGAGATAGAAAAGAGATACAGATTTCCAATTTCGGAAGTTGAGTTTCATGAAATTCTGGAGAATCGTGTAGACTTAGCTTTTTCTGACCAAATTATCTACCGTTTCTCAAAACTTCAAGACCTTATCGGTGCAAAACTTTTCAAATCTTTTCTTCTTTACCAAGGTGAAAATGTAGACAAACCGTTTCGAGATATTTTGAACAGATTTGAAAAAATTGAGATTTTAAATGTTGAAGAGTGGTTTGAAGTTCGACATCTCCGAAATGAGATAGCTCACAACTACGATAGCAATGAAGATGTAGTAATAGAGATTTTAAACGGTATTTTTGAAACTCGAAATGAGTTGAAGAGAATATTAGAAAAGATTAAAAGTTTTGTTTAAGTTTATTTCCCTTTAACCTCCACACACGAATTTATTCCATTTTCTCTATGCATGTGTTACATATCTTACCTAATAATTCAATAAGCACTATTATGACTTTTGCAATAAATTGCTAAAATGTTTTAATTACAACTTAAAGGCTGGAAAATATGGAATGGCTAGAAATCGGAATTATTCTTGGAAAAAGAAAATTGGTTTCTCAATCTAAATTAGCCAATGGAGGTATCACTTTTCAAATGGAAAACTATTTATTCCCAAAAATTTGGGAAAACTACAAGAGTTTTATAACTAATCAATGAACCTAAATTCTCAACAACTCCAAGCTATAAATTCTCCACTTGGATACAACTTAGTAATTGCTTCTGCTGGAACTGGAAAGACTTCCACAATTGTTGGAAGAATTGCAAACCTCATCAAAAATGGAACTCCGCCTGAAGAGATACTTCTTCTCACTTTTACAAATAAGGCATCTATCGAGATGATAGAGAGAGTTGCAAAGCTCTTTTCAAAAGATATTGCTAAAAAGATAGAAGCAGGAACTTTTCACTCTGTCTCTTACAGATATTTAAAAAAGAGAAATCCAAAACTAATTTTGAAACAGGAAGCTGACATCAAAACTCTTTTTCGAACAATTCATGAAAAGAGAGACTTTTCCAAAATGGTATCAGAACTTGCAACTCCATACACCTCAAAATATCTCTATGAAATTTACAACTTCTACCAGAACATCGAACTTGAAAAGAGTTTTGGAGATTGGGTAGAGGAGAATAGGGAAGAGCATTCTATTTTTGCTGATGTGTATGAAGACATAGTTTCTGAGTTTGAAGAGACCAAAAGAGAGTTAGGTTTTATGAACTTCAACGACCTCCTTTTAAGAATGAGGGAGAGTTTAGATGTGTCGAGACCAAAATTTGTGGAAGTTCTTGTAGATGAGTATCAAGACACAAATCTTTTACAAGACTCCCTAATTTCAAAACTTCAGCCAGACTCTCTTTTTTGTGTTGGAGATTACGACCAGAGTATTTACGCTTTCAATGGTGCAAGTATTGAGATAATTGGAAGTTTCAAAACCAAGTTTCCAGATGCAAATGTGCATACTCTTACAAAGAATTATCGCTCTACAAAACCGATTTTGGATTTAGCAAATAGGGTGATAGAGAAGAATGAGAGACTTTATGAGAAGAGTTTAGAAGTTACAAAAACTTCCCCAAACTATTTGCCAAAACTTCTAAAATTTGAAGAGCTTTTTGAGCAGTATGACGGTATTGCTGATGAGGTTCGGAAAAGTAGAACTCCTAGAGAAGAGATAGCAATTCTTTTCCGAAACAACTCTTCTGCTGATGGTATTGAGGGTGCTTTACGAAAATTTGGAATTCCTGCAAAAAGGCGGGGTGGTCGAGGACTTTTTGAGACTCGAGAAGTGAAAGCCCTGCTCGACATCTACACTCTTCTTCAAAATCAGAAAGATATGATGGCATTCATTCACATTTTTGAGTATGGAAAAGGAATAGGAGCAAGTATTGCAAAAGAGCTTTTTGAGGGATTGAAAAAGTTGGGAAAAGGGGATTTGTATAGAGGTTTCTACTCTCCAGACCGAAATATTTCAAATCCTTTTGAAAAAGGGCGAACTAGCACCCAACTTCTACTAACAGACTATTTTCAAGAACTTGGAACAGTTTCAAGATTTCGCCATTTGGAATTTCCAGACTCTTTTCTCTCAAATCCAATTTTGAAACACCCAAGACTTTCAGAAGATGGTGCGGTTTTGCTTTATGAGTTTCGAAAACTGCTACGAGATTTTAGTGCTGTAAAATCTCCTGTAAAAGCGATAGAAACAATTGGAAATGGTCCTGTATATCGATATATTACAAGGTCTTTAATTCATGAACGGTCAAAACTTCAGAGTGGAGAGATTTCAAAAGAGAAAGGAGAAGAGGCGAGAGATAATATCTGGAATAGAGCAAAAATCATAAAAAAACTATCGATGTCCTATAATGAACATATCTCATTTCTAAATGCGATGATACTTGGTTCAAAAGACCTCACAAGTGGAGAGGGTGTAAATCTTCTCACTGTTCATGCAAGTAAGGGATTGGAATTTAAAGAAGTCTATATCTTAGATTTGATGGACGGACGATTTCCAAACAAAAGACTTGCAACTCAAAATGGAGGAATTGAAGAGGAGCGACGACTCTTTTATGTAGCTGTAACTCGTGCAAGAGAAAAGCTATTTCTCTCTTTTGCAAAAATAGATAAACAGAAGAAAAAAGAGTTTGAACCATCTCAATTTCTATATGAAGGCAAACTAATTTAAGGAGAAAATATGAAAACATTACTATTTCTAATTCCGCTACTCTTTCTAAGTTGTAGCGATAGCTCTTCGGAAACACCTGAACAGAACTCTTCTCTAGTTTCTGAAGAGATAGAGAGTTCCGAAAGTGAAGTGGAGACTTCTGAAGAGGAGGAAAGCGGAGAGGAAACTCCTGAAGAGGAGAGTTCCGAAAGCGAAGTGGAGACTCCTGAAGAGAGTTTCGAAGTAGAAGAGGAGAATTCTGAAAGCGAAGTGGAGACTCCTGAAGAGGAGAAAAGCGAAGAGGAAACTCCTGAAGAGGAGAAAACTGAAATTCCTGAAGAGTTTGTCGAAGAAGTTTTAGAAGTTAGAAATCTTGGAAGCATTCAAGTTTTTGAGAATCCAAAGTATGAGATTCTTTCTCGAGAAGCAAAACGAATTTCAATTCTGCTTCCTCAAAATTTGCGGGTTTTAAAATCTGTTGGAACTCAAAGTGTTTCAAGAATTACACTCTCAATTTTCTATCCAGATTCTTCTGCCTATCTTGAAGATTTAGAGTTTCTTGAAACAGACGGAATTTGGGAACTAGAACTCTTAAATTTTCCAGTAATTGCAGATTCATATAGATTTGCAGTTTCAGTTTTTGATGATTCTAATGAGACTATTATGAGTGGAGAGTTAGTTACAAATCTTCAAAGTGAAATAGAGATACCACTCTCTTTTGTAGAGCCAAAAGTTGTGGAGCTTTCGGTTTTAACAGATATATCTTTGCAAGTTTCAGATACAAATATATCTCTTAAGTTTCAAGTTTCAAATCCAAGCAATGATACAAATCTCTCTTATGAGATTTTTGGAGACCCGCTACTTTTTGAGACAACTTCAGGAATTTCTGCAAACTCTGGAACTATTTCACCTGCTGAAATTTCAGAATTGGAACTCCTAATTCCAAACAGTTTTCAGAAAGGAACTTCTTACATCTACAAATTCTCTCTTATCTCTGGAAATGGAAATCTGGTTTCACAATTTTTTGAAATTTACATTCCTTATGAGAGAATTTCTCCAAGAGTTAGACTTCTTTTTCCAACAGAACCGACAGGAATAGAAGTGGAAATTGGAGATAGCAACATCACATTTTTAGCACATTTTGATAAGAATGTTTCAGAGACAAATTGGAGTTTAGAAAACTCATCTTTCACTTTCCAAAATAGTACTTCAAATCCAGCTGTTCTCGATTTCAACGGTAGTATTAGCGATACAGTAGTTCTGAAAGTCTTAGATGAAAATGGTCTGGTTTCTATTACAAAATACATTTTAAATTTGAATGATGAGGTAGCTCCAGAAATTCCAACCGTAGTTTTTCCAAACATAGTAGGAGCTACTTCTACTTTAGTTTCCGTTTCTGGAGAACCAAATACAGAAATTCTTGTAGATGGAGTCTCTTCTGGAGAGATACCTAGTTCTGGAACTTCTGAAGTAGAAGTCTCTTTAAGTAGTGAGGGGAACAACACAATTTCAATTTCACTTCAAGACCGTTCTGGAAATATTGGAGATGAGAGAAATATAACAATTTTCCGAGACACAACACCACCAGAAAGAGCAAGTTTCGACTTCTTCACTACCAATTCTATCTCTCCAAACCTCATCGGCGAAATCCCTGCGGGAGGAAGTTGGGTAAGTGTAGAAGTTGCTGGTGAGAACTACACACCTGATACAAATGGAACTCACTGGAATTTAGAAATCCCATATTTAGAAGAGGGATATTATGATGTAAATATCACAGGTTACGATGAGTTCAATAACTCCTCTTCCAAATATATCCGAAATAGTTTTCGAGTTCTCTACTCAGCTTTTCTCAAAAATCCAAAAATTGAGGGAGTCCGATATGTTTCTGGAAGTTTCGAGGGAAATACAAATATAAGTGGAATGTTCAAATATGAAGATAGTGTTGAACTCTTTCTTGGAAACTTCTCACTTGGTAGCCTACCTATCTCCTATTTAGAAGATGGAGAACTCGATTTCCTAAAAGTTGTAAATGGTTCAGAGACCCAAGACTCCTATTTAAGCCGAAACACAATCCGACTTTTAGCCTCTTTTGATGCCGACAAAGATATTTCAAATGGAATTCTTATCGACTCAGCAACAGCAGAAGCCTTTGTTCTTGCAAATCCAAGTATCGATTTGGAAACCAACATTTCTGAAAACTCTGATATTTCAGATATCTTCAACGATTTAGCTCCACACTTTGGAGAGCATCGAGGTCTGATTTCTGAAGAGGACGCCTCTACTCTTGTAAGCTCTCTCATTTCTGGTGAACTTGTTCAAATTTCCTACACTTCGGAAGAGAACATAATTTCCATTCTTTCAGGAACTCTTCAGAGTGTTGAAGGTCCAGTTGAGGGAGTCGCTTTCCGTTCAGGAAGTCAAAGTGGTTTTACAGATGAAAATGGAACTTTCTACTATGAAGATGGGAAAAAGGTTCGGTTTAGTATCGGTATGATGGAACTTTCAGAAACTGATGCAAAAGCAACAATGACTCCTTATGATATGGTAGAAAGTGTCTCTTTTGACCACCCAAAACCTCGAAACATAGCATCTTTCCTAACTATGGTAGATGCGATTTCTGGAGATGCAAAAGTTAGTATAGACCAAGCTGTTCGAGATGCGATAGATAAATATAGAAGTCCAGTAGATTTAAATCTTCCAGATGGTGCTGAAAATTTAGAATTGAATATATCTGCTAGTGAAAATGAGTTTTTAGCTCAATTTGATAGATTTGAAATCGGTTACGAACTTATGGAAGAGATAAATGTGAGTAGAGGAGTTTCTCTTTCCAGAACTTTACACTCTCTTTCTGGAAGTTTAGAAGATTTACAAGCTCTCCAAGTTTCAGCAAATGCTGACAAAGTTTTAGAAAAACTTTATGAGGGAGTTTCTGAATTTCACATTTTCCAGAGATATATGAGTTGGACAGCTATTGATGCCTTTACAATTCTTGTCAATGGAGATGCGGGAATGCCTGTTTTTTCGGCAAGAAGTGAGAAAGACCCAATTGAAATAGAGTATCCAATTCGATACAACGAACCTGTAAGTAGATATCTGGAAAGTGAATATCCAACTTATCATGCTCCAATGGTTTCAGCAGGAACAGTTGGAAATGGAAAAATAGTGGCAATGAGTTCATACCTTTACGGTTCAATTCTTGTAAATCCTAGAAACTACTCAATAAACTTTAGAAATGGTAGTGATGAGGTAGTAGATAGCGAAGATATGGAAATCTTCTTTCACAACCTTTTTTCTTGGCTGTCTGGAGAGAGATATGAAAATGAAATCATCTCAATTGCTACAAATAAGAGATATACAACTTTCTGGTCAATTGGAGGTTGGAATTATAGTAGCGATGCACAAGATTTTGAACTTCATGAAAATTACAATGCAAACTTAGACCTCATCACAGACTTTGAAACTCTCGACCCTGAAACTCACCCAATTCTAATTTTGGAAGAGTTTGGAAGATATGGAAACAACAGTATTGTAGAGAGGTATCTGGAGCAGGAAGACTTGGAATATCTACTAACTTATCTCCGAAAAGGTGGTTCAGTTCTACTTCTTGAGTCTTTCCAATATCCAGATAATGAGCCAAAAACTATCATGGAAAAACTCTTGGAAAAGGCTGGACTTTATGTAATTAGAAATAGAGCAAATGGGGTATCTTTCTTGCCAAAACATAATAAAGTTGGTGGAGTCCACGAATTTGATATGTGTGTTCAAGACTACTTCTCTCTTACAGATTTAGAGCGAAAACTTGGAATAACAACTTACGAAAATGTTCCTGAAGATATGGAAAGTTTGGTTTCAGGTATCATTGCTCACGGTGGAGAGTCTGGCTTAGAAGGAAAACTTGACGAAATTTTAAAAGGTCGAAAAAGAACTGTTTATAAAGTTGGAACAGAAGAGAACTCTACGATTTCGGATTGTACCGTTACAGTTGTAGATGAAAACAATACAGAAAGGGAAGTAGAAGTTCAACTTGTAAAAGGTGATGGAATTCCTGGAGATGGCAATAACTGGTATAAGTCAGACTACTATGCAAAATATCCAATCGACTTAGGTTTTGTTGAAGCTCAAGGTGATATGAGTGGAAAGATGAATGAACTTTTAGCTCATGAAGAGGGCGAAGAACTTTTAGGAGATGCTCTTCTCGAACAGCAATATACAAATATGTATGCTCTTCTTATGAATGATGCAAATTTTAGTGGTGAGAAATTTGAGAATTTGAATTCACTCTTAGATTTATACAAAGAGCCAAACACCTCTAAAACAAATGAGTTTGGAGAGTTTTCCCCAAGTTTCGTTCTAAACTATCGAGAGAAGCCTGTAACTCGTATTATGTTGGAAAGAGCTTTCTACGACTCTCAACTTCTCTACGACCCAACAAGTTTCCCTGGAAAAGTGGTAGCAGGAGATACAGAAACGGCAACTATCTTCCTAAAAAAGATTTCAGAACACTCTCAATGGTATGCCCGAAATATGCAATCGACTGGACTTTTTGCACCTGCTCATGAGGAGGTAACAGTTACAGTTCCAGCTGGAGTCGATTTCACGAAGTTACAACTTCAAGTTGGAGTTGGAGACAATGTTTCTGGACTAATTAAACACGAACTAAAATTACGACGACCTCCAAGAATAGTGAAGAAATATAGTTTCTCAAGCAACACTTTAACTTTCAAACACCCTTACGGAGGACTCATTTTTATAACTTCTCATGATAGAAATCCAACTTCTGAAATGGCAACTTTCACTTTTGAAAATGTTGAAAAAGCGATACTTTTCAAACTTGGAGAAACTACGGAAGTAGAGTGGGAAGAGATGAGAAATTTTAACTCTCCAAAAGCGGAACTCCAAACTAAACACTTTATTCTTACAGTGGCTAGAAAGAACCTTTCAGAATTAGAGTTCTCTGAAGTAGAAGATATAGCAAACGGTTATGATGAGGTAGTTGAAAATGCGTATGACTTTTACGGATACGATAGAAACTGCTCTGAAGATATTGTAAATTTCACAATCCACACACCTCCAACTTGTGAAACTCGAAAAGGGTATAGACATCGAGAAGTTTTTGACCCTCACATCTCAATTGGAGCTGGGCACTCTGGTTATCCAATCATGATAATGAATTGGAAACCAGACTCTAGAAAATTCCCTCAAAACCCTAGAAATAGCTGGTTACTCTGGCATGAACTTGGACACAATACAGCTAAAAAGTGGCTAACTCTACCGGGAGCTATTGAAGTTGCAAATAATGTTATGGCACTTTATCAGCAAAAGAAGTTTGGATTACCTCTTAGAACAAATTCTCGAATGTCAAACTCTGGAATTCTTGTTTCTAAGCCACAATCCTACGGTGATGGTGGTGCTTTTGGAAGATTACTTATGTTTGCTCAAATTCCTCTCTGGGTTGAAGAGAACTATTTGGCAGAGTTCCAAACTAGAAATACAAAATACTTTGAAGCTGATGGAACACCAAAATTTGATTTCCTTGATGGTTCTGCTTGGGACTTATATAAAATCATGCATCGAGAGAGTAGAGAAAGTGGAAACTCATGTTCTGGAGATAGCACTCTTACAAAAACTGAAAATTTTGGAGTCTGTATAAGCTCTATTTTAGGATTAGACCTTTCTAACTTTTTAGAAGAGTGGGAAGCTGGAACAGTTGGTGCTGGAAATGTTGATGGGATTTCAATCTACGATACTTCAGGCGGATTTGGACAAAATGGAAAAGATGCAATCTCTGATATGTCTCTACCAACTCCAAACACTCCAATCCAAAACTATACAGGAAACTAAGTTTCCTACTCTATTTAGCCAGTCCTAAAAAGAAATCTTCGATAAAATCTTTCAAAAATTTTTGGGATTTAATTTGTTTAGAGATATTTATCGAGGAAAAAAGGTTCTAATTACTGGACACACAGGTTTTAAAGGCTCTTGGCTAACAACTTGGCTTTTAGATTTGGGTGCAAAAGTTGTAGGAATTTCAAAAGATATTCCTACAAAACCGTCTGCATTTGAAGTTTTAGGGCTTAAGAAAAAAATTACTCACTATATTGCTGATATTCGAGATTTAGAAGAGATGAAAAGTATTTTCAAATTAGAAAGACCAGATTTTCTATTTCATTTAGCAGCACAGCCGATAGTATCTCTATCTTATGAAAATCCTCTTGAGACAATCTCCTCAAATATTATGGGAACAGCTAATATTTTAGAAACTCTTCGAATATTGAACTCTCCAATTACAGCAATTATAATTACAAGTGATAAGGCTTACGACAATATTGAGCAAGTTTGGGGTTATAAAGAAGATGATAAAGTTGGAGGGAAAGATATTTACAGTGGTTCAAAAGGTGGTGCTGAAGTTGTCATAAACTCCTATTTTCACTCATTTTTTAAAAAATCTAAAAATATTCGTTTGGCAGTTGGTAGAGCTGGAAATGTAATTGGTGGTGGAGATTGGGCAAGAGATAGAATTGTTGTTGATTGTGTTGAGGCGTGGAGTAGAGGAGATAGTGTAGAAATTCGAAGTCCAAAGGCTACTCGACCTTGGCAACATGTTCTTGAGCCTCTTTCAGGATATCTAAATTTAGGTGCTGAACTACACTTCAGAGATGAGTTGCATGGTGAAGCATTCAATTTTGGACCTCGAGCTGAACAGAACCATACTGTTTTAGAACTTCTTACAGACCTCTCAAAAGGGTGGGATATTGAAAATGCTTATGAAGTTACAGATAATATACCATTTCATGAAGCTGGACTTTTGAAATTGAATTGTGATAAAGCCCTTTTCTATTTAAATTGGCAAAGCACAATGCTCTATGCAGATACCATAGAATTCACTCGAAGTTGGTATTTGGATTTCTATAAAGATAGAGATATTTTTGAAAAAACAGTTTCTCAAATTAAAGAGTATATAAGTCTCGCAAAAGAGAGAAACTTAGAGTGGAGTAGATAGTGAAAAATAGCGAATTTGTAGATAGAGATTTAAAAACAGTTTGGCATCCATGTTCTCAGATGAAAGACCATGAATTTCTACCAATGATACCTATCAAAAGTGGAAAGGGAGTCTATCTTCAAGATTTTGAAGGGAATAGATATCTTGATGCAATAAGTTCTTGGTGGGTAAATCTTTTTGGACATAGTAACGAGTATATAAATAGCAAAGTTTCTGAACAGTTAGAGACCCTTGAACATGTTATTCTCGCTGGTTTTACACATGAAGGAGCTGTTCGACTTTCAGAAAGAATTTTAAAAATAGCACCTCAAGGTCTCTCAAAAGTGTTTTTTGCTGATAACGGCTCTTCTGGTGTAGAAGTAGCATTGAAAATGAGTTTTCACTATCACAAAAATAGAGGAGAGACCCGCCCCTATTTCATCTCACTTAAAAATTCATATCATGGAGAGACTCTTGGAGCTTTAGCTGTTGGAGATGTTGAGTTGTACAAAGATACTTATAGTGAAATGCTTATGAAAACTATACAAGTTCCTGTGCCAGAAGACCAGAAAGAGGAGTCAATTTGGGAGCCAATTCAGGAATTGGAAGTTCTTCTGGAAAAGCGGTCTCATGAGATTTCAGGCATTATTTTAGAACCTCTTGTTCAGTGTGCTGGTTCAATGCACATGTATCACTGGAGATATCTTATAGAGGTGAAGAGAGTTACAGAGAAATTTGGAATTCACCTCATCGCCGATGAGGTAGCAACAGGATTTGGTAGAACTGGAAAGATGTTTGCTCTAAATCATGCCGAAATCTCTCCAGATTTTATGATACTCTCAAAAGGATTGACTGGAGGATATCTTCCACTCTCTTTAGTTCTTACAACAGATAGAGTATATAGAGAGTTCTATTGCGATTACACTTTACAAAAATCATTTCTTCACTCTCATAGCTACACTGGAAATGCTCTCGCCTGTTCAGCCGCAAATGCAACTCTTGACATTTTTGAAAATGAAAATATCTTAAATTCCCTATCTGAAAAGATGAAATTTATGAAAAGAGAATTGGAGAAATTTCAGAAATTACCAAATGTGAAAGAGGTTCGACAAACTGGAATGATTGGAGCTATCGAGTTACAAGGGTATAAGTGGGAAGATAGAATTGGACTAGAAGTTTACAAATATGGTTTGGAAAATGGTGTCTTACTTCGACCTTTAGGACATATTGTCTATTTTATGCCCCCTCTCTCTATCACAATTCCTGAAATGGAAAAAATGATTTCCGTAGCATTTGGTGGAATTTCAAAACTAATTCAATAGATTTCTTGAGTGACCTTTCCAGTCGAGGTCTCTCTACTAACTAAAAGTATTCTTATATATTTTAAATAACTGTTTTTTATAATTCTGCTACTATTTTATAGATACTTTCTTTGAAAAATAAGTATCTAATAAAATTAAACTTTTTATAAGGAGTAGTGTAAATGATAAAAAAGATATACCTATTTCTATTTCCAATTTTTCTATATGGAAACTTTTCAGAAGGTGTTCTCTATTTTCAAGATGGAAACTTCTCTAAATCTTATGAGATTTTTCAAAAACTATTTCGAGAAGATATGGAGAATCCGCAAGTTAGTTTCTATTTAGGTCGTTCTGCTTTTGAATTGGGATTTTATGATGAGTCAGCTATCGCTTTTCAGAGAGTCCTAATTTTAGACCCAAACCATTTGAGAAGTGAACTGGAACTTGGAAGAATTTACCTCTTTTTAGGAAATTTTAAAGAGGCAAAAAGTAAATTGCAAAAGGTTTTGAGTTCGGAGATTCCAGACGAGGTTCGAAAAAATGTTGAGAAATTGTTAGTTGAAGTTAAAGAACAAAGAGACTACTTCACTCTGCTTTTCTCTGTTGAGAGCGGTTTTGAGACAAATATAAATTCATCTGCTGGAGATGAGAAGATTAGAGACTATCTCTCTGAAAAGTATGGTTTAAATAGAGATGGTTTTGAAGTTGAGGATAGAGAGGACTCAATTTTTCACAATGAAACTCTCTCTCTACAACACAAACACAATTTCAGAAACACCTATTTACAAACTTCTCTAAATCTTTTCAATCAGAGCTATATTGAAAATAGCGATTACAACATCTTTTACAGTAGCATTGGAACTCTTTTAGGATTTCAGAACTTCCGTTTTCAGCTTTTGGCAGATAGAGTATTTTATGGAGAAGACCCACTTTTAAACTCCTATTTTGCAGAAGTAGAGTATCGAAAGAGTTTTGAGTCTTTCCAATTTGAAACATATCTGAAACATCGCTGGAAAGTTTACGAAGAGAGCGACCGAGATAGTACTCAAGATGATGGTGGAGTCTCACTTTTTAAGAGTTTTGGAAAAAATCTTTTTGGACTTAGTTACAGCTACCTCATCGAAAATAGGAAATCTGGAGATTACAGATTTATAGATAAAGATGAACACTCTTTAAAATTTCTCTATAAAAGAAAACTTCCTTTTGGAATTTATGGAGATTTACAGTTTTATAAAAGATTTATAGATTTTGATGATGAGGTAGATGGAGAGAGTAGAGAAGATATATATAGCTCTTTTCTAATTTCATTCTCAAAAGAGATTTGGAGAGATTTCTCAGCAAACATCTCATATAACTACATTGAAAATAGTTCAAATTACACACCAGTTGAGTATGATAAAAGTATCTACTCTTTTGGAATAAATTATAGGTATTAAAATGAAAACAGCACTATTTCTAATTTTCACTCTCCAGCTTTTTGGAGGTGTTGGCGAATTTTTAGCAGTTCGAGGCGAAGTAAAATTGAATGAAGATGATGCAAAAGTTGGAATGGTAGTTCAAAACAGAGATGTTGTAAAGACACAAAAAGGAAAAGCTCAAATTCAACTTTTTGATAAAACTACTATTCAAATTGGAAAAAACTCTATTTTTGAGATTTCAGATTATAAGAAAAATAGAACTCTTTCTGTTCCACAAGGTCTCTTTTCAGTCGTAACTGGAAAGATGAGAAGATTTGAGAAAAGTAAATTTAAATTAAAGACAAAAACTTCAACAATTGGAATTCGAGGAACTCACTTTGGAGGTAGCGTTTCAAAAAACTCTGAAACTATGTTCTGTTTAGATGGTAGTATCATTATCTCTCTCTCTGATGAGGTGATAGAACTTCAAAAAGGTGAAATGATAAAAGTTGAAAATGGTACTTTTCAAAAGATAGAGAAGTTCAAACTGGAGAAAGAATCTACTCTTGAAGAACTATTAAAACTCTCTCCAGAATTTCTTAGAAAGTTAGAGAATTTAGATTTTGAAGCTCAAAAAAATCTTTTAGATTCCAGTTCAAACGGTTATGCAAGAAGTGAGATATTCAGAGATATAAGAGAGATGGAGGGAGACCTTTTCTATATTGCTCAGCAAGAGTATATTGATGAGATGTTGAAAGAGACTCATGAAAATGCAGGAACTCCTATCGATATGAGTTTTCTATTTCCAACTGGTTCTGAAAATATAGATAGTTGGGGCTTTTTTTCAAAAGAGGGAGCCAGTGCAATAGAAATTGCAAATGGAAATTCTCTGTTTACTCCTTTTGGAGAGAGTAAGATATTAGACAGAATAGAACTTCTTTGGGTTGGAGAGAGTGAAGTTACTCCATACAATGTTATGGCTGACAAGATAGGCTATTTTGATGAAGAGATTTTAAGTTCTGTTAGAAGTTGGGACGGTCGTTCTGTAACTAAAGAGATGGGAAGATATAAGGGGAAAGTTTTTGGACTTACTCACGACTACATAGGGAATTTCTCTTTTATTGAAAATGGAGATTTTGAAATTGTTGTTGATTTTGGAAATCAATTCTCAACTGCAACAACTACATTTAATGATGAGTATAAAGAGTGGTATTTTCAAGTTGGAAATATTAAAAATAAGTCAGTAAATATTACTGGATTACAGAGTAGTTCTGTTGGAGTAGAGAAAGGAGATAACTTCTTCTCTATCGCTTCAAATCTCTATGATGGTAGATTTTTTGGTGTAGATGGAGAGACTTTTTATGGAGTTCCATCAGCTCAATCTCTCTTTTTAGGAGTTGATATCTCTGGAAAAGAGTTTTATGAAATGTATCAGAAAGGGGAACTAGAGTATGGTGATTTCTATGGAAGCATAGACAATCTTTACGCAATCGCAATTGCTGATAGAACTGAAAAGGTACTCTTTTCAAAAGAGGAGATTGGAGAAAACGACTATTTCAAATGGGGATATTGGAGTAGTGAAGATGAGGTGGAGAGTTTACCGACTAAAAGCGGTGCTTGGATAATTCCAAAAGTTGAAAGAAGTGAAGTTCAAGATTTTGATTTAAGAGCAAGATACAAGGGTTCTGTTTTTGGAACAGTTCACTACCCATTTGAAAATAGAGATACAGAGATAGTTCAGAATGGAAAAATAGAACTGGATATAGGAGTTGCTGGAATATTTGGAAAGATAGACTTTAATGCTGGAGAAGATAGTTGGAAAATCTATATTGAGAGTGGTTGGCTCTCAACTAAAGATACAGATTT
The DNA here is from genome assembly GCA_024281175.1 of Candidatus Thiovulum imperiosus. GTDB lineage: Bacteria > Campylobacterota > Campylobacteria > Campylobacterales > Thiovulaceae > Thiovulum_A > Thiovulum_A imperiosus. Next base: position 54,977 of record JAMJTW010000025.1, on the reverse strand, counting down.
TCTATTTGACAATATAGCTTATGGTGTAGATTTACTACCTCTCTATTACGATACAAAGATGGTGACTTCAAGTGGCGGAACTGTTTCAGATGGTGATGTTATAAATCAACTTGATGGTTCAGGAAATTTTTATGGAGAGAGTAGTGAACTTATTGGAGGTGGTTTTAGTGCTGGAACTGAAAATGGAAAATATGTTATTGGTGCTTTTACAGGAGAGAAGTTTGATGAGTATGACTCATGGGGTGAGTGGAGCGAGTTTTCAGATAGCTATGAACTTTTTAGAGAAATTACACCTTTTGAAGTTATAGATGATTTCAAGAATTACAATTTAGAGGCGAAGTATAGAGGTGACCTACAAGCTGAAAATATTGAAAATGGGGAATTGGAACTGGATATAGATTTTGGTCAAATGAGTGTTTCTGGAAATATGAACTTTTTACTAGACTCTGAAGAGTGGAATATCGATTTTGAAAATGGTGGAGTTGGAAATGAAGCTGATATTTGGCTCTATTCAGAAAGTGGTTCTATCACAAAAGGTGATGAGGTTGTTGATAGTGTAAATAGAGCTGGAATGGTTGGAAACTTTTATGGAAAAAGTGGCGAATTTGTAAAAGGAGAATTTGTAGCAGAAAGTGTAAATGAAAAATTTGTAGATGGTTCTTTTATAGGAAGTAGAGAATAGAACTAAATTGTAACCATGAGCAAAGATTTTAGATTATAATTTAAATATTTTTAAATAAGGAAATATTAAATTTGGTAGACAAGAAATCTTCTCACATCAAAAATGTTCTTCACGGCTTTTTCCTCTCAATTGGAACAACAGTAGCAGAGCCATCAACAATTCTTCCTTTAATAATAAATTACTTTTCAGGTAGTTCAATTCTTGTTGGGGTTTTTGCTTCACTATTAAAAGGTGGAGCGATATTTGTTCAAATGATTGCTGCATTTTATGCTCAATCTTATCGTCTTGTGATGCCTTATCTTCGGATAGTGTTTATATTTCGATTTTTATCGTGGTTTGGAGTTGGAGTAGTTATCTATTTTACAGAGTCTCACACTCTTGCTCTTTGGGGAATTGGAATTACTCTTTTCATTTTCTCATTTTCAGCAGGTTTTGGAAATATCTATTTTAAAGAGATACAAGGAAAAGTTTTTACTCATAAATTTCGAGGTCGAAGTATGGCTTACCGTCAATTCTTCTCTGGACTTGGTGCAATTCTTTCAGGAGCTACGGCTGGAGTTTTCTTAGAACACTTTTCTCCTCCAAATAGTTTTGCCTACCTTTTTATGATAAGTGCTTTTTTAATGGGAATTGGATTTATCGCTTTCGGTTCAATTGAAGAGCCTGAAAAAGAGGAAATTAAAGAGAGAGATGGAACTTTTTTCAAATTTTTAAAAGAGAGTTTTGTCTACTTTGGAAAAAGCAGAATTCTAAAATATCAAGTTCTCTCATTTCTATTCTCATACTCCCACCTCATCGGACTCCCTTTTATAATTCTCCAAGCTGAAGAGAATATAGAACTTTCTGGATATATAGTTGGAATGCTTCTCTCTATTCAGATGTTAGGTGGAATGCTAAGCAACATTCTCTGGGGAAATATCTCTTCCAAAGGTGAAGATAAGAAAATTCTCTATATCTCTTTTGGAATTATGATACTCTCTTTTCTTTTAGCCATCTTCTTCCAAAATATTTATATCTACTTTCTCATCTTCTTTCTTATTGGTGCTTCAATTGATGGAAATAGACTCGCTTTTGGAAATCTAATACTTATCATCGCTCCACCAGAAAAGAGACCAACTTATGTTGCTCTTCAGGCTAATATATCATCTTTAGGTCTATTCTTTCCAATTCTTGGAGGTGTTCTTCTCTCTTTTACAAATTACACAACAATCTATATCTTCTCTATTTTAGGTCTTTTTATTGGTCTTTTTTATCTTTGGAAAGAGAAGAAACTTATCAGATAGATTTTCACTACTTTCTGGAGAACTCTCTTTTTAGAGAGTTCTTATATCTACTTTTCAAAATATATTTCTAGCTTTAGTAACGAAATTGGTAAGTTGAAATTTTCCATTTTTACAAAATCTTTTTCAGTTGTAAGAATAGAAGTTGCAGACTCATCTTCTAAAATTTGAAGAAGTTCATCTTTTGAGAAAGTGTAGTGGTCTGGAAAATAGTGTTTTGGAATAGCACTTTCTAAGTACTTTTCTAATCTTTCAGGTTTTGAAATAGCTGTTACTAAAACCATCTTTTCTGTTCGATTTTCCAAAGAGACTTTTCGAAAAAACTCTTTTCCCTCTTCCAACTTCTTTACATTTTTGAAAAACCAAAGTTTTTCTCGATATCCACCAGCAGGTAGAAGAAAAGGATTTTTAGGTTTTGAAACTATAAGATATTCTATATCTTTCTCAATTTGATGTTGGCGAAAAGAGTCATCAAGAAATATAATTTCTCCACCAAGTTCTATGCCAAGTTCTATTCCAGAAGTTCGATTTTCAGAAACAATTACAGAGGCGTTTGGTAGAGATTTTGCATAAAGCATCGCTTCATCTCCAGAAATGGAAACATTTTCTAAAATTTTTCCCCACTTTGAAATCAGGGTTCTGCCAACACTTTTTCTTCCATATCCCCTTAAAACTATTACAGCTTTTTTCTCACTTTGAGCTAAAGCTATTGTGAGCGGTGTTTTCCCGCTACCACCCAAAACAAGATTGCCAACTCCAACAACTTTTACTGGAAACTTCTCTCTTTTGAGATGTTTTTGAAAAGCATTTAGAAAAGTGAAAATTGTATAGAGACCAGATATTGGAATTAGAGGTATAATGATTGGGTAGTGGTAAATTTTTGGGTCGAAGAGAAGCTCTTCAAAAAAGAAGAAAATTTTTTTCAAAATAGTGTTCCAAGTATCTCTTGGAACAGATTTCTATTTAGCTTTAATAATACTTAGAATTGAAACTCTATCAGCAAGTCTAATATCTAAAGTCTCATTTTCAGGAAGGTCTCTAACTAAAACAGCATCACCAACATCTAAACTATTTACATCAATCTCAATCGCATTTGGAAGATTTTCAATTGCACTCATAACAGGAACTCTTGGTTTAGAAACACTTAAAACACCCTTGTTCTTAAGACCAACTGGTGTTCCAACAGGTTTGATAGGAACAAAATATTTTGTTACCACACCCTCTTGAGCTACCATTAAATCAACATGAAGTAGCACATCTGTAATAGGGTGAGTCTGATAATCTTGAACAACAACTTTCATTACTCTATCACCAACTTTTACATCAAAAGCTACACTCTCTTTACTCTTAACAGTTCTAATGTAATCTCCAAGTTTAAAAGCAGAGTTTATATTTTCAAACCCTTTTCCATAGATGTTAGCAATTAGATAACCATCTCGTCTTAAAGCCTTTGTTGCCTTTTTACCGATACTTTCTCTAACAATACCTTCTAGCATTTTCAATTTCCTTTGATTTTTAAAAGACCAATTTTATCATTTATTTTTTCTTTTTAAAAGGAGAGAAACTTTTAATAAATTTGCCAATTAGTTTTATCTCTCTCTTCTCTATTGGTCTTGAAGTTCGCATTGTTGCTGTTCCAACTCGAACAGTTAAAATACCGTGTCCGACACCTTCAGCAACCGAAGAGGAAATTTTAGAGAGAAAAGTTTGACCAGTTACAGTACCAATAGCTTCTTCAGTAACTTCAGCAACTCCAACAAAAATAAGTTGTTCTAAAACTCTTTTAAGAAGAATTATATTTCCGAGAAAACCAGCTCTAAAGCCATACACCTCAACAATCTCATTTACCATTCTGATATTTCTCCAAGTTAGAAAGAGGAAATCAAAGAAAGGTATTGGAGATATAGCAGTAACCATAGCATTTTCTTTTGCATATTTAAAGATAATTTCTTCAGCTTCTCTATCTAAATTTGTAAATAGGGTAGAGTCTAAAACAGGAACTATCATTTCAGAAGAGAGATTTGGAAATGATGTTTGAAAATTTGCAATATTGGTTTGAATACTCTCTTCTTTTCTATTACCATAAATATCTAAAACATGTTTTCCAAAAGAGACAGGATTTTTTTCGGCTAACTCTTTTAACTCATCTACTTTTTTCATCTGTAAAAATTTAGCTACTTCAAAATAGAGAAAGTAGCTGATGAGGTAGAGAACCAAACTAAATAGTGCTATATATAGATATCCTACAAATTGTGAAACTTCAAAAAGCTCATTTGCAAATAGTATTGTTTCTGCTAATATTCCAACAAAAACTAATAGTGTTAAAGATATAAAAAATAGAGATAATTTTCCCAATTTTAAACTTCTCTCTAAAAATTTGGAATTTCCATTTTCTATCTGTTCTTTAAATCTCTCTTCTTTAATATCTTCTTCAGTTATCTTAAAACTCATCGGCTCAACACTACTCATAACTTTTCCTAAATTTTTATTGGAAATTGTAACATTTCCAAAACAGCAAAAGTTATTAACAGGAAATATGTAGATTTTGGGAGTAACCAAATAAGGAAATATTTTGCGAGTGACCAAATAGGCTTCTGTCTCTTTTGTCATTTCGAAATGAGCGAAGTGATTGAGAAATCTTGGAAACTTATCGTTTTATTCGAAGTGATGTAAAAGATTTCTCACCCTAAAGGGTTCGAAATGACATATGGGTTGTTAAAGCGTAAAAATACTCTATTTGGTCAGTCCCTAAAAATCTACTCCTTCAACTCTCTCTGTTAAGGGTTGAATAAATTTTCGATTTTTTAAAACTTCTTTAAAGTCTATTTTGTGAACTCTATTTCCCTCAAGAAAAGTTCCATCTGGAAGAAAAATTCCAGAACCACCACAATACTCTACTTTTGAACTATCTTTTCCAACTCTATTTGAGAGAACTAAAATAGCTTGATTTTCAATAGCTCTACTTTGTGCAAGAGTGTGTAATACACTACATCTAGGTTTTGGCCACTCTGCTGGAATTAAGAAAATATCTGTTCCTGAAAGTGCTAATTTCCGATACATCTCTGGAAATCGTAAATCATAACAGATAGTTGGAGAGATTTGAAACCCTTCCAGCTTCATAGAAACAAGTTCTTCACCTCCTTTTAAAAACTTATCTTCTCTCATCGGTTTAAAAAGGTGAGCTTTATCATAAAACTCTTTTTTACCTGTAAGGAAAAATCTATTTGAAAGAACTCCATTCTCATTCCAAAGAATTGAGAAACCAATACTTTTTTTTAAATTTGAAAGTATCTTCAAAATTTCATTACTACTTTTGGATAACTCAATCCACTTTTCTGTTTCATAACCAGTTGTAAAAAGTTCTGGAAAGAGAAATAAATCAGCTTCAAAACTATTTACAATTTCTAAAACTCTGTTTAGATTTTCCATTGGATTTGAGTCATCTATCTCTAAATCAAAAGTGGCAATAGAGATTGTCTCTTTTTTCATTTTATTCGCTTTTAAATAATTGTTTCTAAAATGTTACTAAGAACTTTTAAAATTAGAGAATTATAAAACTCATTTTTTCTAAGGTCTATATATGAATACTCTCAACAAAAGATTTTCTCTATCTCTAGCTTCTATTCTTGTTGGAACTTCTTTAACTTTTACTGGTTGTGGTAGTAGTAGTGACGATGACACTCCTGCTGAAACGGAAACTCCTGCTGAAACAGAAACTCCTGTTGAAACAGAGACTCCTGCTGAAACAGAGACTCCTGCATCTGAAACTATCATTGGAGATATTACAGAAGATACAACTTGGAGTGCTGACAAACTTTACTATCTTCAAGAGACTGTAAATGTAAAAGATGGTGCTACTCTTACAATTGAGGCTGGAACTGTAATTGCTGGTCTTACAGGAAATAGCTATCTTGCAATCAACCAAGGTGCAAAAATTCATGCTGAAGGTACAGCTACAAACCCAATTATTTTCACTTCTAAAGATGATGTTGAGACTGGTGAAGGTGAAGCTGGAGGTTGGGGTGGTTTAACTATCCTCGGTTATGCTCCTACAAATGCTGGTGTTCAAGTTTATGAAGCTGGAACTCAAGAGTTTGGTGGTGATGATGCAACAGATAACAGTGGTGTTCTTAAATATGTTCAAATCAAATATACAGGTTTTGCAGTTGAGGCTGATAAAGAGTTAAATGGTTTATCTCTTGCTGGTGTTGGTTCTGGAACTGAGATTAGCCATGTTGAAGTTTATGTTGGTGTTGATGATGGTGTTGAACTTTGGGGTGGAACAGTAGACCTCTCTTATATCTCTATCATTGGTGCTGGAGATGACTCTTTAGATTGGACTGATGGTTGGGTTGGAAAAGCAGACCACATCTATATTCACCAAACAGATAATCTTGTTAGTGATGATCCAAGAGGTATCGAAGCTGATAGTAATGGTGATAATATGGATATTCAACCACGGTCAAATCCAACAATCACAAATTTAACAATTGTTTCTGATGACGAAGGTGCAAACCAAGGTATTCTTTTAAGAAGAGGAACTTCTGCTGAAATTTCAAATGCAATTGTTACAGGTAGTAGAAGTAAAGCGTGTGTTGAACTTCGAGATGAAGCTACTTTAAATGCTACTCCATCTTTTACAAATGTGGTTCTTGGTGGTGGGTGTGATACTCATGTAAATGGAAAAGAACCTCTAGTTACTTCTGATGTTGAAGCTCTTTTTGATGCAAATGGAAATGTGATGTCTGAAGAAACAGACATAGAAACACTCGCAGGTCTTATCTCTTTAGAAACTGGATATATTGGTGCATTTGACCCGAATGGTGCCAAATGGACTGATGGCTGGAACCACGAGTCTGTTTCTGCTAAAAAATAGATTTCCCTACACCCTCCCTTTTGGGAGGAACTCTGATATAATTCCACAAATTTTTACCGATAAGGTTTTTCTATGAAAATTATAATTACAACACTTTTGGGAACTTTAGTTCTTTTTGGAGATTCAATTGAGAATCTAGCTGAAGAACTTGTTAAACTTCGAGCCGATGTTGAGAGGCTTCACGAACAGATAGATGCTGAAAAAGAGAGTTTTCAGATGAAATTCAAATCTCTTCAGATGCAGAAAGCAGAACTTGAAGCAAATATTAGAAGAGAAGATACAAAAATCAAGAATCTAAACTTGAAATTGGATAAAGTGAAAAGTGAAAATAGTAAGAAAGTTGAAGACAGTCAAAATTTAAAACCTCTTGCACTTAAAACTATATCTAGTTTGAAACTGACACTTCAAAAGACGCTACCTTTCAAATTGCGAGAACGACAGATAGCATTGGAAGAGTTAGAAGCTCTTATTGTATCAAACACAATTTCATCTGAAAGAGCTTTAAATAAGATTTGGTCATTTGTGGAAGATGAGATTTCTCTTACAAAAACAAACACAATTCATAAACAGACTATCGAAATTGAGGGTGAAGAGAAACTTGTTGATGTAGCAAAAATCGGAATGGTGATGCTCTTTTTCCAGACAGCAGAAGATAGAGTTGGGTATCTTGAAGAAAGTGAGTTCCGATACGCTTCTAAAGAAGAGGAGAAACTTATCTTAGGACTTTTTGACTCAATTAAAAAGGGAATTAGAGCTGGATATTTCCAAATTCCAAATAAAATTTTAGGAGTTGAGTAGATGAGATTTTTTACATTTCTACTTTTAACATCTTTCCTTTTTGGAAAGAGTGATTTAGAACTTGCTTATGAAAAGGAGTTTGCATTTTTAGAACTTCAAAAGAGAGAGCTTCAGAAGAGACTTCGAGAAGTTAAAAAGAGTAATGGTTCAAAACTGTGGGTTGCAAACAGAGATATTGAGAAACTCCAGAGTAAGTTTGTAACAAAGCAGGGAGAGAGTGAAAGTATTTCGAATAGAATTACAAGTATTGAAATGGAAACAGAGTCTTTAAGCCTAAATACAGATACTTTAGAAAATACTCTTCTTCAATCTGAAACTACACTTTCCAGATACCATAAATTTTCTCACGACGATAGAGAGGATATCTCAACACAGCTTGAAAAGGCATTTGTTTTAGGAAATAAGACAATTTTAGAACTAGCTTCTATCCGAAAAGAGCAGGGTGAATTCTTTTTAGCTGACGGAAAAGGTGTTGAGGGAACAATTCTAAAAATTGGAAATATCGCATCTTATGGAATTTCAGAAGAGGCAAAAGGAATGTTAGCTCCAGCTGGTGGAGAGAGATTAAAAGTTTGGTCTGTTCCTGCTGATGAGGTTGTAACAAAACTTGAGGCTGGTGAGAAACCTGAAACTCTCGATATCTTTCTTTACGAGTCTCTCACAAAAGAGATAAGTGAAAGAAAAGAGAAAACAGCATTAGAAGTTATAAATAGTGGTGGTATCATTGGTTGGGTGATTGTTGTACTTGGAGCTTTTGCAGTTCTCTTAGTCCTAATTCGATACATCTACCTCCAGAGTGCGAGTGGAGATATAAATAGACTCTATAAAAAAGTGCAAGGGCATGTTTCAAATGGAGAAATTGAAAAGGCTCTTGAGATTTCTCATAGCAAGAAAACTTCAATTGCAAATGTTATGAATGCAACTTTGAGAAACATAGACCGAGACCGACAACATTTAGATGACATAATCTCAGAGGCGATACTTCATGAAAGCGGTAGACTTGACAAATTCAACACTCTTATCATGATAATTGCAGCAGTTGCTCCACTTCTTGGACTTCTTGGAACTGTTACAGGAATGATTACAACTTTTGACCTCATCACCGAATTTGGAACAGGAGACCCGAAAATGCTTTCAGGCGGTATCTCTGAAGCTCTTGTTACAACTGAACTTGGACTTATTGTCGCAATTCCTGCTCTTGTATTTGGAAATATGTTAAGTGGTTGGGCAGAGAAGATAAAAGATGATATGGAACACTCAGCATTAAAAGTTTCTAATATCTACTCTATCTACAAAGAGAAGTAAAAAGATGTTAGAAGCTCTAATATTCTTTTTGGAGTATATGCAGAGTGGAGGGGCCGTTATTGCCATTCTTACTATTCTAACTCTAATTCTTTGGTATGGATTGGGTTTTCGATACCACCTTCTGAAAAGAGGTAATGGTCGAAACCTCCGAAGACTCTTTGAGAAATATAGTTCAGGTGATTTTAAAAATAGAAAACCTAAAGGGCTTATAGATAGGGCGATAGTTGAAGCCCTAAAAATTAGTAGAGAGAGAAAAGAGAACACTAGAAAACACTTAGATGAGGCGTTTTACAAATATGAAGTTGAGATGAGAAGTTTTGCTGGAATTGTTAAAATAATTGTAGTTGTAGCTCCACTTCTCGGTCTTCTTGGAACTGTAATTGGAATGATAGAGACTTTTGACTCTCTTGCAGAAATGAACCTCTTTTCTCAAGGTGGAGGTATTGCTGGAGGTATCTCTCAAGCTCTCTTTACAACTCAGATGGGATTAGTGGTCTCTGTTCCGGGTCTCATATTTGGAAATATGCTTTTGAGAAAACAGGAGAAGATGGAGATGGAATTAAACCAAATTAAAGATTTAATAATTAGTAAGGATATAAATTATGAGATGTAGAAGAAAAAAGGGGCAGACAGATATAGATATCTCGCCTCTAATTGATATGGTTTTTATTCTCCTTATCTTCTTTATGGTTAGTACAACTTTTGTTAAAGATATGAAACTCGATATAAATCGTCCAAATGCTTCAAGCTCTTCGAGTGCATCTACAAAATCGGCAAGGGTTTACATAGATAAGAGTGGTGAAGTCTACTTTCAGAACCAACTTGTAAAAATTTGGGTTCTTCAAGGTAGAGTTAGAGACTTCTTAAAATCCACTGGACAAGGTTCTGTTTTAATAATTACAGATAGTGGAGTTCGAGCTGATAGACTTGTAGAGGTGGTAGACCAGTGTAAGTTGGCTGGAGCTAAAGATGTTGGTGTCTCCACGGAAAAAGAGTAATGAAAAAACTTAAATTGCACTTTTTTGCAACTTTCTGGATGATGGGAGGAACAACTCTCATTGTCTCTTCTATCTTTTTGATGAATAGTAACTTTCTACCAAAACTTCCAGAGAAAGAGAAGAAAAAGATAGTTTTTGAAGCGAAAAGAACTCCTCCAAAACCAAAACCGAAGCCGAAACCAAAACCGAAGCCGAAACCAAAACCGAAACCTCAAAACAGTCCGAAACCGATGATGCCAAATTTAGGTTCTTCGCTTAGTGGTGTAGCCTTAGGAATGGGAAGTTTTGGAATTGATAGTGGAATTGGAGAAGTTGGAGATGATATTCTTGGAGATATGAAAGATGTTGTTATGACTGGTGACTCTGTTGATGTTCCTCCAACTGTTTCAGAAAGAGGTCAAGGTATTGTCTATCCTCCAAGAGCTAGGGCAAGAGGAATTACAGGTTTCGTTTTGGTGAATATACTTATAAATGAGAGTGGAAGCATCGAGAAAGTAAAAATTTTGGAGTCTGAACCAGCTGGAGTTTTTGATGAGGTAGCTCTAAACTCTGTAAGAACATGGAGATTTTCACCTGCTCAATATCAAGGAAAAAGCGTAAAAGTTTGGGCAAAACAGAAAATCCGCTTTGACTTAGATTAGTCAAGACATTTCTCATTTCGAGTTTTTCCTTTTTTGTCATTTCGAAATGAGCGAAGCGATTGAGAAATCTTAAAAACTGGAAAAAGATTTCTCACCCAAAAGGGTTCGAAATGACAGGTGAATAAAGGGTTCGGCATGACAAGGTCAGTTTTTGTAAAATTTCAAAAAAGGAAAGTTTTGGAAGAAGAGAATTTAGTAAAAAAGACTTGCCGAGAATTGGGAATTACACAAAAAGAGTTAGCTGAAAAGATTGGAGTAAGTAGTAATGCGATTTCAAACTGGAAAAATCAAAAAAAATCCATTCCAAAATGGGCGATAAGGTCATTTGAGTTAATTAAAACAGAAAATAAATATAACCAAATTATATCAGCACTTCAAAAATAAAACAAACTATAATAAATACATTAAAAAATCAATTTTATTGTATAATAAAGACTCCAATTGGGAACACATCTAACCTTATCCCCAACTGGTGAAATTCAACTAAAGGAAACTTCTTGGAAATTATAACAAGAGAATATGAAGGAATTGAAATCTACTTTTCTTCAGAAACTAACTTAAATATCTATTTAAATGCTACGAAAACAGCTAAAAACTTTGGAAAAAAGCCTGATGATTGGCTCAGAACGGATCAGACAAAAAAATATATAAAAGCTGTTTCTGACCGTTTCGCAAATATGCGAAACGACTTGGTAATAGTCAAGCAAGGTGGAAAAGCTGAAGAGCAAGGAACTTGGATACACAAAAAACTAATTATTGCTTTTGCTCGTTGGCTCTCTCCAGATTTTGCCGTTTGGTGTGATGAAATCATTGAAGAAGTTTTAAAAACAGGAAACTACTCCATTTCCCAACTCCCAAACTTTTCAGAAATCATTTCCCAAAATGAAGAAGCTCTAAAGCTGATAGAACTTTTAAAATCTTCCTCTTCTTTCGATTTACTACTTCTCCAAAAGCTCTTAAAAGAGAATTCTATTTCTTCTCTCTTCCAACTAAACTTTTCTCAAGCCTACTTTCTTCCAACAGAACTTGGAAAGTTGCATGGCATTTCTGGAAGAGAAACGAACTTACTTCTGGAGAAAAGAGGCTTTCAGGAAAAGCAGGGCGAAGTTTGGAAACTTACCGAAAGTGGAAAAGATTTTGGAATAGAAGTTGGAGGAGCTTACCACCAACTAAAATGGAAACTTGAAACTCAACTTTAGAGTCTAAACCAGCTGGAACTTTTGATAAAATCAAAAAAAAGGAGTGCCAATGCGGTATCTAATTTTAGTTTTCCTGCTATTTGCGGGGTGTGGAAAAGAGGATAGGATTTTAGTTCCAGTAAAATCTGAGACGATAACTGCTTCAAATCGAGTAGCTTTAGTTTTCGGAAATGGAACTTACGACTCTATTGGGGATTTGGACAATCCAACAAATGACTCTCGAGATGTGAGAGAGAAATTAGAAGATTTAGACTTTCAAGTCTTCTATCTTGAGAATGGAACTCTTGAGCAGATGGAGGCGAAACTATACGAATTTGAAAAGAGTTTTAGTAAAGATACAGTGGCTCTTTTCTACTATGCTGGTCATGGAGTTGAAAATGGTGGAGAGAATTTCCTAATTGCAAAAGACTCTGTTGTAAACAGTAAAGCTGATTTGAAATATAGAACTTTTCGACTCAATCGACTTTTAGAGGGTTTTAATGTTTCTGAAAACAAGCTAAATGTGGCAATTCTTGACGCTTGTCGAGATAACCCTTTTCGGAATTTGAGAAATACGGGAAAAGGTCTTGCTACGGCTGGAGCTACGGGAACTCTTATCGCTTATGCAACTGCTCCAGGGGAAACTGCTGAAGATGGAACTGGCGAAAATGGACTTTTTACAAAACATCTCTTAAACCATATCGATAGAAGCGATGTTGAACTCGAACAGATGTTTAAAGATGTTGGAACTGATGTCTCGAAAGAGAGCAAGGGAACTCAAAATCCTTGGCGGAACTCTTCGATTTCTGGAAACTTCTATTTGAGAGGTGATGGAAATGGCGAGAGCGATGAGGTTCGGAAATTGAAAGAGCAACTTGCAGAGTCTGAAAGAAAACGAAAGGAGGCAGAAGCTGAACTAAAAACCGTCACCTCGAGAGAAACTAGAGCAGGAACACTTCAAAAAGAGACAGACTCTTATCGAATTTACAAAGATGTTTTTGTTGATAAGAAAACAAATTTGATGTGGCAAAAGAATGGAGATGGAAAAAAATACACTTGGCAAGAGGCGATGAGGTATTGTGAAAGCTTAAATCTTTCTGGGTATTCAGGCTGGAGACTTCCAAACCGAGATGAAGCAAAGAGTTTGCTTACAGAATATTATGGAGAGTGGGACTATTATGAGAAGTGGAATAGGTGGTTCAATAAAAACAAGCATAAAATACACAATGATAAATTTGTTAAAAATGAAATTTCACAACTTTCACTACATTGGATATGGACTTCAACAAAATATAGCGAAAATAGTGTCAACTCATGGATTGTCAGTTTCGAGAGTGGTAATGACGACTGGGTTAGCCAAGCTGATAGTGAGCTCGTCGTCTGTGTTCGTGGCTTATGATTTTTAATAATTTTATTTTATCACTTCAAGTTTCCCCCTTGTCATTTTGAAATGAGCGAAGCAATTGAGAAATCTTAAAAAGATATTTCACTTCGTTTAATACAAGGATTTCTCACCCAAAAGGGTTCGAAATGACAGGTGAGTGAAAGGGTTTGAAATGGGAAACATCTCATTTCATCATTTCGACTTTCCCCCCCCCTTTGTCATTTCGAAATGAGCGAAGCGATTGAGAAATCTTAAAAACTGGAAAAGGATTTCTCACCCTAAAGGGTTCGAAATGACGAGTGGGTTTTGTCATTTCGACATGAGCATAGCGATTGAGAAATCTTAAAAAGGTGCGATTTCAAAAGAAAAGGAGAAAAACTTGAGAGAGTATTTTGTCTATATCCTAACAAATTGGAACAACAAAGTTCTTTACATCGGTGTAACCAATGACTTAGCTAGAAGATTAGAAGAGCATCAAAATAAGAGAGATAAAAACAGTTTTACAGCAAAATACAATTTCAATAAACTTATCCATTACGAAATATTCTCAGATATAGGTGAAGTTATATCAAGAGAGAAAGAGATGAAAAAATGGAGAAGAGAGAAAAAAGATAAATTAATTTCAGAATTTAACAATGAATGGAAAGACCTTTCTGAAATTGCTTATATGCATTAAGAAAAGATTTCTCACCCTAAAGGGTTCGAAATGACAGATGAGTAAAGGGTTTGAAATGACAAATGAGTAAAGGGTTCGAGTGAAAGCCCCCCATTTTGTCATTTCGAAATAAGCGAAGCGATTGAGAAATCTTAAAAAGATATTTCACTTCGTTCAATACAAGGATTTCTCACCCTAAAGGGTTCGAAATGACATGTTTCCCCTCTTGTCGTAACCTCGACTGAAGCGGAGCGGAGAGTCTTTTTGGACTCTTCACATTCGTTCAGAGTGGATTTTAAGAATTCAATCTCTCTTCTAAGAATTTTTCCCTCTCTTCAATAGAAAGTTTTTGCAAAAGCTCAAGAATTGTAATAGCTGACTTTGGAACACCCCTAACACTCCAACCTAGAGCTGAGTTTGGTTTTATTCCTTCTAATCTTCCTAAATCTGCAATTGATAACCTCATCTTTTTTAAAGATGTTTTAACTTCTTTATACTCCATATTTCAAATCACTTGTTTTTAGAAAAGTTTTTTTATTTTAAAAATAATGTTTTAATAAAAGTATAAGATATATAACCTTATACTTTTAAATGATTGAGATTGGTAGTAATTCATAAGTTTTGGCAGACCGAAGAAATTCCACCAATCTCTAAAACACCCATTTAAAGGATATGTTTTGAAAAGTATAACACAAAACAGCATTGAAGATTTTTTCTTCCAATTTGAAAGCAACTCTTCAAAAATAAGAACTACGCTTGATGAAAATGGAAATATTTGGTTTGTTGCGAGAGATGTTTTAGATGTTCTTGGTAAAACTTCTAAAAGTGGTGCCGACTTCCAAGATTTAGAACAAGATGAGCTGAGTGTTTTTAAAATACACTCAGGTGGTCAAATGAGAGAAGTAAAAATTGTTTCAGAGTCTGGACTCTACTCTCTAATTATGAGAAGTAGAAAACCAGTTGCAAAACCTTTTCAAAGATGGATAACTAGAAAAGTCCTACCAAGTATCAGAAAAACAGGAAGCTACTCTTTAAGTTCTCCAAACTTTTCAGAACTCCTTTTCAAAAACGAAGAAGCTCAAAAACTTGTCGAACTTTTTGAGGAAACAAAGCCTTTCCATTTGCTACTTCTCCAAAAGCTCTTAGGTGAGAAAAGTGTCTCTTCCCTTTTCAAATTAGACTTTTCCCAAACTTACTTTCTTCCAACAGAACTTGGAAAGTTGCATGGCATTTCTGGAAGAGAAACGAACTTACTTCTGGAGAAAAGAGGCTTTCAGGAAAAGCAGGAAGAAGTTTGGAAACTTACCTCATCGGGAAAAGAGTTTGGAATGGAATTTGGAGGGAAGTTTTCCCAACTTAAATGGAAGCTAGAAACACCTCTGTTTGTCATTAAAACTGACAGGTAAGTAAAAGGGTTCTGATAAAATTTCCCAAAATTTTAGAGGTATTGATGATTTTAAAATATTTTTACGGTTCATTCCTAATCACATTTTTAGGATTAGGATACGCTTTCTATTACGGTAGTTGGGAAGCTCTTTATATCACAACACTATTAGCAATTCTTGAAGTTTCACTCTCTTTTGATAATGCTGTTGTGAATGCAAAAGTTTTGGAAACAATGACTCCAGCTTATCAAAAAGCATTTATCTGGTTTGGAATTCCAATTGCTGTTTTTGGAATGAGACTTCTGTTTCCAATACTCATAGTCTCAATTGCTGGAAATATGGGTTTTTTGGAGAGTTTCAATTTAGCACTAAATGACCCTGAACAGTATCATGAAAATTTAGTTCAAAATGAGCAACTAATTTTTGCATTTGGTGGCTCTTTCCTTCTTATGGTATTTTTAGATTTCTTCTTTGATGAGGAGAGAGAAGTAAAATGGATAAAACTGCTTGAAGAGAACAAATATGTAAATCGTCTTACAGCTGTACCAAATATAGAACTTATCATCGCAATTTCAGTTGGACTCTATCTCACTACTGTAACAGGAAACTCTGATGTGGCTCTATCCTATTTTGGTGGTGTTCTTCTCCACTCTTTGCTAAATTCAATAGATGATATGTTTTCAGCAAACTCTGTTAAAAGTGGAATTGCTGGACTCATCTATTTAGAAGTTTTAGATGCCTCTTTCAGTTTTGATGGTGTTATTGGAGCATTTGCTTTAAGCAATGACATTTTTATCATCATGATTGGTTTAGGTGTTGGAGCAATGTTTGTCAGAAGCCTTACAATATATTTTGTTGAAAAGAAGACTCTTGCAGAATTTATCTATCTTGAACATGGTGCTTTATACGCTATTGGTGCTTTGGCTACTATTATGCTCTTTAAAATGTTTACTCATATAAACGAAGCTGTAACAGGAACTATTGGAATTCTCTTTATTACAGTGGCATTTTTCCACTCAATTTTTGCAAAGAGAGATATAGAGTAGTTTTAGAAGTGGGTTGGGAGTTCCACTTCCTCCTATTTGTGTTACTATTTTACTTAAAAAGAGATTATATGTTTAATGATAAAACTATCTTAATTACAGGCGGAACTGGAAGTTTTGGAAAGAAATATACTGAGACAATTTTAAAAAGATATAAACCTAAAAAACTTATTATATTTAGTAGAGATGAACTTAAGCAGTATGAGATGGCACAAGAGTTTACAGACCGTGTGATGAGGTTCTTTATTGGAGATGTTCGAGATTTAGATAGATTAAAAATGGCGATGAATGGTATTGATTATGTAATTCATGCAGCAGCACTAAAACATGTTCCAATTGCTGAATATAATCCAATGGAAGCTGTTAAGACAAATATTCACGGTGCTGAAAATGTAATTCAAGCTGCGATTTATAATAATGTAAAAAAAGTTATCGCTCTATCCACTGATAAAGCTGCAAATCCTGTAAATCTCTATGGAGCTACAAAACTCGCTTCTGATAAATTGTTTGTTGCTGGAAACAACTTGGTAGGAACTAAGCAGACTCGTTTTGCTGTTGTGAGATATGGTAATGTTGTTGGAAGTAGAGGTAGTGTTGTTCCTTTCTTTCAAAAGATACTCTCTGAAGGTGTAACAGAACTTCCAATTACAGATGAAAATATGACACGATTTCTAATTACTCTCCAAGATGGTGTCGATTTTGTCTTAAAGAATTTTGAAAGAATGCAGGGTGGTGAAATATTTGTTCCAAAATTACCATCAATGAAAATCACAGAATTGGCAAAAGCTATGGCTCCAGATTTGAACCAAAAAATTATAGGAATTAGACCTGGTGAAAAACTTCATGAAGTTATGTGTCCAGCTGATGACTCTCACCTCACACTAGAGTTCCATGACCACTTTGTAATCCAACCAACTATCGATTTTTATAGCTCTATAACAAACTATGCAACAAATCCAATCGGTGAAGAGGGAAAACCTGTACCTCAAGGCTTCGACTACAACTCTGGCAATAACAGAGAGTGGCTCACTCATGAAAACTTCCTAGATATGGTAAAAAGAGCATAAAACTTTTCTGGAATCGAAACTTTAGTTTTGCAAAAGGTTCTGATTCCAAACTCTTCCAAAACTTTTCTGGAATCAAAATTTGAATTTTGCAAAAGGTTCTGATTCCAAACTCTTCCAAAACTTTTCTGGAATCGAAACTTTAGTTTTGCAAAAGGTTCTGATTCCAAACTCTCTATTTTTGACACTATTTAAATTTAAGATTTTTACTGTTATCATGTTGTCATTAAAATTTTTTTAAGCGAGATTATATGACTGCACCAGAGTTTTTTAAGAAGTGTGAAGAAGAAGAGATAGAGTTTATTGATTTCAGGTTTACTGACATAAAAGGTGCTTGGCACCATGTTACTTACAGAATTTCTTCTGTTGGTGAAGAGGAAATGGAGAACGGTTTTCCTTTTGATGGAAGTTCAATTGAGGCTTGGCAACCGATAAACAAATCTGATATGATTCTTAATCCAGACATATCAACTGCTTTTGTAGACCCTTTCACAGCTGACCCAACAATGGTTGTAATTTGTGATGTTTATGACATTTATAAAGAACAGGCTTATGAAAAATGTCCAAGAAGTATCGCTAAAAAAGCTGTCCAATATATGAATGAAGCTAATATTGGTGATGTTGCATATTTTGGACCTGAAAACGAATTTTTCATCTTTGACAATTTAACTTTCCGAGACGATATCAATTCACAATCTTATGAAGTAGACTCAGAAGAGGGTATTTGGAATTCCAATAAACCAGCAACTGATTTAGAGCCAAATGTTGGACATAGACCAGGAACAAAAGGTGGATATTTTCCAGTAGCTCCTGTGGACTCTATGGTTGATTTAAGAAATGAGATTGTGAAAGTAGCTGAAGAAGTTGGTCTTGAGTGTTATGTTGTTCACCACGAAGTTGGACAAGCTCAAGGTGAAATTGGTGTAAAATTTGGAACTCTTGTTGAAGCTGCTGATAATGTTCAGAAATTCAAATATGTAGTTAAAAATGTAGCTCACATGCACGGGAAAACTGCTACTTTCATGCCAAAACCTCTTTATGGAGACAACGGAAATGGAATGCATGTTCACTCTTCGATTTGGAAAGATGGTGAAAACCTTTTTGCTGGAGATGATTATGCTGGACTTTCAAAAATGGCACTCAACTATATTGGTGGAGTTCTTCATCACGCTAGAACAGTTTCTGCATTTACAAACCCTTCAACAAACTCTTTCAAAAGACTTATTCCAGGATTTGAAGCTCCAAGTATCTTAACTTACTCTGCTCAAAACCGAAGTGCTTCTTGCCGAATTCCTTTTGTGAAATCTCCAAAAGCAAAAAGAGCTGAATTCAGATTTCCAGATAGTTCAAGCAACCCTTACCTTGCATTTACTGCAATTCTTCTTGCTGGAATTGATGGAATTAAGAATGAGATGGTTCCAGTTGGACCGATGGAAGAAGACCTATTCGAGCTTACACTTGATGAAATTAGAGAGAAAGGGATAAATCAACTTCCTCATACACTTCGAGGTGCTTTAGAGTCTCTCATCAGAAATCATGATTTCTTAAAAGCCGTTATGACAAAAGAGTTTAAAGAGCGGTGTCGAGTTCGAAAAATTCCGAACCTCATCCGTCCATACATTTTTGATATAAAAAGTTCTCTCTGTTAAGGTTGTCGGAACAAATCCGACAACAAAATTAGCAAGAGTAAGTTGATTTAAATTCGAATGCTGTTGGTCTAGCCTCATCTGGCCAAACTTGAGTCTCAAATTTATAGCTTTGATAAGTTTGAATGAAATCTTTTGTCATAACGGCTTTTAAGAAATCATGATTTCTGATGAGAGACTCTAAAGCACCTCGAAGTGTATGAGGAAGTTGATTTATCCCTTTCTCTCTAATTTCATCAAGTGTAAGCTCGAATAGGTCTTCTTCCATCGGTCCAACTGGAACCATCTCATTCTTAATTCCATCAATTCCAGCAAGAAGAATTGCAGTAAATGCAAGGTAAGGGTTGCTTGAACTATCTGGAAATCTGAATTCAGCTCTTTTTGCTTTTGGAGATTTCACAAAAGGAATTCGGCAAGAAGCACTTCGGTTTTGAGCAGAGTAAGTTAAGATACTTGGAGCTTCAAATCCTGGAATAAGTCTTTTGAAAGAGTTTGTTGAAGGGTTTGTAAATGCAGAAACTGTTCTAGCGTGATGAAGAACTCCACCAATATAGTTGAGTGCCATTTTTGAAAGTCCAGCATAATCATCTCCAGCAAAAAGGTTTTCACCATCTTTCCAAATCGAAGAGTGAACATGCATTCCATTTCCGTTGTCTCCATAAAGAGGTTTTGGCATGAAAGTAGCAGTTTTCCCGTGCATGTGAGCTACATTTTTAACTACATATTTGAATTTCTGAACATTATCAGCAGCTTCAACAAGAGTTCCAAATTTTACACCAATTTCACCTTGAGCTTGTCCAACTTCGTGGTGAACAACATAACACTCAAGACCAACTTCTTCAGCTACTTTCACAATCTCATTTCTTAAATCAACCATAGAGTCCACAGGAGCTACTGGAAAA
The DNA here is from genome assembly GCA_024281175.1 of Candidatus Thiovulum imperiosus. Taxonomy (GTDB): domain Bacteria; phylum Campylobacterota; class Campylobacteria; order Campylobacterales; family Thiovulaceae; genus Thiovulum_A; species Thiovulum_A imperiosus. Next base: position 35,140 of record JAMJTW010000025.1, on the reverse strand, counting down.
TATCCACCTTTTGTTCCTGGTCTATGTCCAACATTTGGCTCTAAATCAGTTGCTGGTTTATTGGAATTCCAAATACCCTCTTCTGAGTCTACTTCATAAGATTGTGAATTGATATCGTCTCGGAAAGTTAAATTGTCAAAGATGAAAAATTCGTTTTCAGGTCCAAAATATGCAACATCACCAATATTAGCTTCATTCATATATTGGACAGCTTTTTTAGCGATACTTCTTGGACATTTTTCATAAGCCTGTTCTTTATAAATGTCATAAACATCACAAATTACAACCATTGTTGGGTCAGCTGTGAAAGGGTCTACAAAAGCAGTTGATATGTCTGGATTAAGAATCATATCAGATTTGTTTATCGGTTGCCAAGCCTCAATTGAACTTCCATCAAAAGGAAAACCGTTCTCCATTTCCTCTTCACCAACAGAAGAAATTCTGTAAGTAACATGGTGCCAAGCACCTTTTATGTCAGTAAACCTGAAATCAATAAACTCTATCTCTTCTTCTTCACACTTCTTAAAAAACTCTGGTGCAGTCATATAATCTCGCTTAAAAAAATTTTAATGACAACATGATAACAGTAAAAATCTTAAATTTAAATAGTGTCAAAAATAGAGAGTTTGGAATCAGAACCTTTTGCAAAACTAAAGTTTCGATTCCAGAAAAGTTTTGGAAGAGTTTGGAATCAGAACCTTTTGCAAAATTCAAATTTTGATTCCAGAAAAGTTTTGGAAGAGTTTGGAATCAGAACCTTTTGCAAAACTAAAGTTTCGATTCCAGAAAAGTTTTATGCTCTTTTTACCATATCTAGGAAGTTTTCATGAGTGAGCCACTCTCTGTTATTGCCAGAGTTGTAGTCGAAGCCTTGAGGTACAGGTTTTCCCTCTTCACCGATTGGATTTGTTGCATAGTTTGTTATAGAGCTATAAAAATCGATAGTTGGTTGGATTACAAAGTGGTCATGGAACTCTAGTGTGAGGTGAGAGTCATCAGCTGGACACATAACTTCATGAAGTTTTTCACCAGGTCTAATTCCTATAATTTTTTGGTTCAAATCTGGAGCCATAGCTTTTGCCAATTCTGTGATTTTCATTGATGGTAATTTTGGAACAAATATTTCACCACCCTGCATTCTTTCAAAATTCTTTAAGACAAAATCGACACCATCTTGGAGAGTAATTAGAAATCGTGTCATATTTTCATCTGTAATTGGAAGTTCTGTTACACCTTCAGAGAGTATCTTTTGAAAGAAAGGAACAACACTACCTCTACTTCCAACAACATTACCATATCTCACAACAGCAAAACGAGTCTGCTTAGTTCCTACCAAGTTGTTTCCAGCAACAAACAATTTATCAGAAGCGAGTTTTGTAGCTCCATAGAGATTTACAGGATTTGCAGCTTTATCAGTGGATAGAGCGATAACTTTTTTTACATTATTATAAATCGCAGCTTGAATTACATTTTCAGCACCGTGAATATTTGTCTTAACAGCTTCCATTGGATTATATTCAGCAATTGGAACATGTTTTAGTGCTGCTGCATGAATTACATAATCAATACCATTCATCGCCATTTTTAATCTATCTAAATCTCGAACATCTCCAATAAAGAACCTCATCACACGGTCTGTAAACTCTTGTGCCATCTCATACTGCTTAAGTTCATCTCTACTAAATATAATAAGTTTTTTAGGTTTATATCTTTTTAAAATTGTCTCAGTATATTTCTTTCCAAAACTTCCAGTTCCGCCTGTAATTAAGATAGTTTTATCATTAAACATATAATCTCTTTTTAAGTAAAATAGTAACACAAATAGGAGGAAGTGGAACTCCCAACCCACTTCTAAAACTACTCTATATCTCTCTTTGCAAAAATTGAGTGGAAAAATGCCACTGTAATAAAGAGAATTCCAATAGTTCCTGTTACAGCTTCGTTTATATGAGTAAACATTTTAAAGAGCATAATAGTAGCCAAAGCACCAATAGCGTATAAAGCACCATGTTCAAGATAGATAAATTCTGCAAGAGTCTTCTTTTCAACAAAATATATTGTAAGGCTTCTGACAAACATTGCTCCAACACCTAAACCAATCATGATGATAAAAATGTCATTGCTTAAAGCAAATGCTCCAATAACACCATCAAAACTGAAAGAGGCATCTAAAACTTCTAAATAGATGAGTCCAGCAATTCCACTTTTAACAGAGTTTGCTGAAAACATATCATCTATTGAATTTAGCAAAGAGTGGAGAAGAACACCACCAAAATAGGATAGAGCCACATCAGAGTTTCCTGTTACAGTAGTGAGATAGAGTCCAACTGAAATTGCGATGATAAGTTCTATATTTGGTACAGCTGTAAGACGATTTACATATTTGTTCTCTTCAAGCAGTTTTATCCATTTTACTTCTCTCTCCTCATCAAAGAAGAAATCTAAAAATACCATAAGAAGGAAAGAGCCACCAAATGCAAAAATTAGTTGCTCATTTTGAACTAAATTTTCATGATACTGTTCAGGGTCATTTAGTGCTAAATTGAAACTCTCCAAAAAACCCATATTTCCAGCAATTGAGACTATGAGTATTGGAAACAGAAGTCTCATTCCAAAAACAGCAATTGGAATTCCAAACCAGATAAATGCTTTTTGATAAGCTGGAGTCATTGTTTCCAAAACTTTTGCATTCACAACAGCATTATCAAAAGAGAGTGAAACTTCAAGAATTGCTAATAGTGTTGTGATATAAAGAGCTTCCCAACTACCGTAATAGAAAGCGTATCCTAATCCTAAAAATGTGATTAGGAATGAACCGTAAAAATATTTTAAAATCATCAATACCTCTAAAATTTTGGGAAATTTTATCAGAACCCTTTTACTTACCTGTCAGTTTTAATGACAAACAGAGGTGTTTCTAGCTTCCATTTAAGTTGGGAAAACTTCCCTCCAAATTCCATTCCAAACTCTTTTCCCGATGAGGTAAGTTTCCAAACTTCTTCCTGCTTTTCCTGAAAGCCTCTTTTCTCCAGAAGTAAGTTCGTTTCTCTTCCAGAAATGCCATGCAACTTTCCAAGTTCTGTTGGAAGAAAGTAAGTTTGGGAAAAGTCTAATTTGAAAAGGGAAGAGACACTTTTCTCACCTAAGAGCTTTTGGAGAAGTAGCAAATGGAAAGGCTTTGTTTCCTCAAAAAGTTCGACAAGTTTTTGAGCTTCTTCGTTTTTGAAAAGGAGTTCTGAAAAGTTTGGAGAACTTAAAGAGTAGCTTCCTGTTTTTCTGATACTTGGTAGGACTTTTCTAGTTATCCATCTTTGAAAAGGTTTTGCAACTGGTTTTCTACTTCTCATAATTAGAGAGTAGAGTCCAGACTCTGAAACAATTTTTACTTCTCTCATTTGACCACCTGAGTGTATTTTAAAAACACTCAGCTCATCTTGTTCTAAATCTTGGAAGTCGGCACCACTTTTAGAAGTTTTACCAAGAACATCTAAAACATCTCTCGCAACAAACCAAATATTTCCATTTTCATCAAGCGTAGTTCTTATTTTTGAAGAGTTGCTTTCAAATTGGAAGAAAAAATCTTCAATGCTGTTTTGTGTTATACTTTTCAAAACATATCCTTTAAATGGGTGTTTTAGAGATTGGTGGAATTTCTTCGGTCTGCCAAAACTTATGAATTACTACCAATCTCAATCATTTAAAAGTATAAGGTTATATATCTTATACTTTTATTAAAACATTATTTTTAAAATAAAAAAACTTTTCTAAAAACAAGTGATTTGAAATATGGAGTATAAAGAAGTTAAAACATCTTTAAAAAAGATGAGGTTATCAATTGCAGATTTAGGAAGATTAGAAGGAATAAAACCAAACTCAGCTCTAGGTTGGAGTGTTAGGGGTGTTCCAAAGTCAGCTATTACAATTCTTGAGCTTTTGCAAAAACTTTCTATTGAAGAGAGGGAAAAATTCTTAGAAGAGAGATTGAATTCTTAAAATCCACTCTGAACGAATGTGAAGAGTCCAAAAAGACTCTCCGCTCCGCTTCAGTCGAGGTTACGACAAGAGGGGAAACATGTCATTTCGAACCCTTTAGGGTGAGAAATCCTTGTATTGAACGAAGTGAAATATCTTTTTAAGATTTCTCAATCGCTTCGCTTATTTCGAAATGACAAAATGGGGGGCTTTCACTCGAACCCTTTACTCATTTGTCATTTCAAACCCTTTACTCATCTGTCATTTCGAACCCTTTAGGGTGAGAAATCTTTTCTTAATGCATATAAGCAATTTCAGAAAGGTCTTTCCATTCATTGTTAAATTCTGAAATTAATTTATCTTTTTTCTCTCTTCTCCATTTTTTCATCTCTTTCTCTCTTGATATAACTTCACCTATATCTGAGAATATTTCGTAATGGATAAGTTTATTGAAATTGTATTTTGCTGTAAAACTGTTTTTATCTCTCTTATTTTGATGCTCTTCTAATCTTCTAGCTAAGTCATTGGTTACACCGATGTAAAGAACTTTGTTGTTCCAATTTGTTAGGATATAGACAAAATACTCTCTCAAGTTTTTCTCCTTTTCTTTTGAAATCGCATCTTTTTAAGATTTCTCAATCGCTATGCTCATGTCGAAATGACAAAACCCACTCGTCATTTCGAACCCTTTAGGGTGAGAAATCCTTTTCCAGTTTTTAAGATTTCTCAATCGCTTCGCTCATTTCGAAATGACAAAGGGGGGGGGAAAGTCGAAATGATGAAATGAGATGTTTCCCATTTCAAACCCTTTCACTCACCTGTCATTTCGAACCCTTTTGGGTGAGAAATCCTTGTATTAAACGAAGTGAAATATCTTTTTAAGATTTCTCAATTGCTTCGCTCATTTCAAAATGACAAGGGGGAAACTTGAAGTGATAAAATAAAATTATTAAAAATCATAAGCCACGAACACAGACGACGAGCTCACTATCAGCTTGGCTAACCCAGTCGTCATTACCACTCTCGAAACTGACAATCCATGAGTTGACACTATTTTCGCTATATTTTGTTGAAGTCCATATCCAATGTAGTGAAAGTTGTGAAATTTCATTTTTAACAAATTTATCATTGTGTATTTTATGCTTGTTTTTATTGAACCACCTATTCCACTTCTCATAATAGTCCCACTCTCCATAATATTCTGTAAGCAAACTCTTTGCTTCATCTCGGTTTGGAAGTCTCCAGCCTGAATACCCAGAAAGATTTAAGCTTTCACAATACCTCATCGCCTCTTGCCAAGTGTATTTTTTTCCATCTCCATTCTTTTGCCACATCAAATTTGTTTTCTTATCAACAAAAACATCTTTGTAAATTCGATAAGAGTCTGTCTCTTTTTGAAGTGTTCCTGCTCTAGTTTCTCTCGAGGTGACGGTTTTTAGTTCAGCTTCTGCCTCCTTTCGTTTTCTTTCAGACTCTGCAAGTTGCTCTTTCAATTTCCGAACCTCATCGCTCTCGCCATTTCCATCACCTCTCAAATAGAAGTTTCCAGAAATCGAAGAGTTCCGCCAAGGATTTTGAGTTCCCTTGCTCTCTTTCGAGACATCAGTTCCAACATCTTTAAACATCTGTTCGAGTTCAACATCGCTTCTATCGATATGGTTTAAGAGATGTTTTGTAAAAAGTCCATTTTCGCCAGTTCCATCTTCAGCAGTTTCCCCTGGAGCAGTTGCATAAGCGATAAGAGTTCCCGTAGCTCCAGCCGTAGCAAGACCTTTTCCCGTATTTCTCAAATTCCGAAAAGGGTTATCTCGACAAGCGTCAAGAATTGCCACATTTAGCTTGTTTTCAGAAACATTAAAACCCTCTAAAAGTCGATTGAGTCGAAAAGTTCTATATTTCAAATCAGCTTTACTGTTTACAACAGAGTCTTTTGCAATTAGGAAATTCTCTCCACCATTTTCAACTCCATGACCAGCATAGTAGAAAAGAGCCACTGTATCTTTACTAAAACTCTTTTCAAATTCGTATAGTTTCGCCTCCATCTGCTCAAGAGTTCCATTCTCAAGATAGAAGACTTGAAAGTCTAAATCTTCTAATTTCTCTCTCACATCTCGAGAGTCATTTGTTGGATTGTCCAAATCCCCAATAGAGTCGTAAGTTCCATTTCCGAAAACTAAAGCTACTCGATTTGAAGCAGTTATCGTCTCAGATTTTACTGGAACTAAAATCCTATCCTCTTTTCCACACCCCGCAAATAGCAGGAAAACTAAAATTAGATACCGCATTGGCACTCCTTTTTTTTGATTTTATCAAAAGTTCCAGCTGGTTTAGACTCTAAAGTTGAGTTTCAAGTTTCCATTTTAGTTGGTGGTAAGCTCCTCCAACTTCTATTCCAAAATCTTTTCCACTTTCGGTAAGTTTCCAAACTTCGCCCTGCTTTTCCTGAAAGCCTCTTTTCTCCAGAAGTAAGTTCGTTTCTCTTCCAGAAATGCCATGCAACTTTCCAAGTTCTGTTGGGAGAAAGTAGGTTTGGGAAAAGTCCAGTTGGAAGAGAGAAGAAACAGAATTCTCTTTTAAGAGCTTTTGGAGAAGTAGTAAATCGAAAGAAGAGGAAGATTTTAAAAGTTCTATCAGCTTTAGAGCTTCTTCATTTTGGGAAATGATTTCTGAAAAGTTTGGGAGTTGGGAAATGGAGTAGTTTCCTGTTTTTAAAACTTCTTCAATGATTTCATCACACCAAACGGCAAAATCTGGAGAGAGCCAACGAGCAAAAGCAATAATTAGTTTTTTGTGTATCCAAGTTCCTTGCTCTTCAGCTTTTCCACCTTGCTTGACTATTACCAAGTCGTTTCGCATATTTGCGAAACGGTCAGAAACAGCTTTTATATATTTTTTTGTCTGATCCGTTCTGAGCCAATCATCAGGCTTTTTTCCAAAGTTTTTAGCTGTTTTCGTAGCATTTAAATAGATATTTAAGTTAGTTTCTGAAGAAAAGTAGATTTCAATTCCTTCATATTCTCTTGTTATAATTTCCAAGAAGTTTCCTTTAGTTGAATTTCACCAGTTGGGGATAAGGTTAGATGTGTTCCCAATTGGAGTCTTTATTATACAATAAAATTGATTTTTTAATGTATTTATTATAGTTTGTTTTATTTTTGAAGTGCTGATATAATTTGGTTATATTTATTTTCTGTTTTAATTAACTCAAATGACCTTATCGCCCATTTTGGAATGGATTTTTTTTGATTTTTCCAGTTTGAAATCGCATTACTACTTACTCCAATCTTTTCAGCTAACTCTTTTTGTGTAATTCCCAATTCTCGGCAAGTCTTTTTTACTAAATTCTCTTCTTCCAAAACTTTCCTTTTTTGAAATTTTACAAAAACTGACCTTGTCATGCCGAACCCTTTATTCACCTGTCATTTCGAACCCTTTTGGGTGAGAAATCTTTTTCCAGTTTTTAAGATTTCTCAATCGCTTCGCTCATTTCGAAATGACAAAAAAGGAAAAACTCGAAATGAGAAATGTCTTGACTAATCTAAGTCAAAGCGGATTTTCTGTTTTGCCCAAACTTTTACGCTTTTTCCTTGATATTGAGCAGGTGAAAATCTCCATGTTCTTACAGAGTTTAGAGCTACCTCATCAAAAACTCCAGCTGGTTCAGACTCCAAAATTTTTACTTTCTCGATGCTTCCACTCTCATTTATAAGTATATTCACCAAAACGAAACCTGTAATTCCTCTTGCCCTAGCTCTTGGAGGATAGACAATACCTTGACCTCTTTCTGAAACAGTTGGAGGAACATCAACAGAGTCACCAGTCATAACAACATCTTTCATATCTCCAAGAATATCATCTCCAACTTCTCCAATTCCACTATCAATTCCAAAACTTCCCATTCCTAAGGCTACACCACTAAGCGAAGAACCTAAATTTGGCATCATCGGTTTCGGACTGTTTTGAGGTTTCGGTTTTGGTTTCGGCTTCGGTTTTGGTTTCGGCTTCGGTTTTGGTTTTGGAGGAGTTCTTTTCGCTTCAAAAACTATCTTTTTCTTCTCTTTCTCTGGAAGTTTTGGTAGAAAGTTACTATTCATCAAAAAGATAGAAGAGACAATGAGAGTTGTTCCTCCCATCATCCAGAAAGTTGCAAAAAAGTGCAATTTAAGTTTTTTCATTACTCTTTTTCCGTGGAGACACCAACATCTTTAGCTCCAGCCAACTTACACTGGTCTACCACCTCTACAAGTCTATCAGCTCGAACTCCACTATCTGTAATTATTAAAACAGAACCTTGTCCAGTGGATTTTAAGAAGTCTCTAACTCTACCTTGAAGAACCCAAATTTTTACAAGTTGGTTCTGAAAGTAGACTTCACCACTCTTATCTATGTAAACCCTTGCCGATTTTGTAGATGCACTCGAAGAGCTTGAAGCATTTGGACGATTTATATCGAGTTTCATATCTTTAACAAAAGTTGTACTAACCATAAAGAAGATAAGGAGAATAAAAACCATATCAATTAGAGGCGAGATATCTATATCTGTCTGCCCCTTTTTTCTTCTACATCTCATAATTTATATCCTTACTAATTATTAAATCTTTAATTTGGTTTAATTCCATCTCCATCTTCTCCTGTTTTCTCAAAAGCATATTTCCAAATATGAGACCCGGAACAGAGACCACTAATCCCATCTGAGTTGTAAAGAGAGCTTGAGAGATACCTCCAGCAATACCTCCACCTTGAGAAAAGAGGTTCATTTCTGCAAGAGAGTCAAAAGTCTCTATCATTCCAATTACAGTTCCAAGAAGACCGAGAAGTGGAGCTACAACTACAATTATTTTAACAATTCCAGCAAAACTTCTCATCTCAACTTCATATTTGTAAAACGCCTCATCTAAGTGTTTTCTAGTGTTCTCTTTTCTCTCTCTACTAATTTTTAGGGCTTCAACTATCGCCCTATCTATAAGCCCTTTAGGTTTTCTATTTTTAAAATCACCTGAACTATATTTCTCAAAGAGTCTTCGGAGGTTTCGACCATTACCTCTTTTCAGAAGGTGGTATCGAAAACCCAATCCATACCAAAGAATTAGAGTTAGAATAGTAAGAATGGCAATAACGGCCCCTCCACTCTGCATATACTCCAAAAAGAATATTAGAGCTTCTAACATCTTTTTACTTCTCTTTGTAGATAGAGTAGATATTAGAAACTTTTAATGCTGAGTGTTCCATATCATCTTTTATCTTCTCTGCCCAACCACTTAACATATTTCCAAATACAAGAGCAGGAATTGCGACAATAAGTCCAAGTTCAGTTGTAACAAGAGCTTCAGAGATACCGCCTGAAAGCATTTTCGGGTCTCCTGTTCCAAATTCGGTGATGAGGTCAAAAGTTGTAATCATTCCTGTAACAGTTCCAAGAAGTCCAAGAAGTGGAGCAACTGCTGCAATTATCATGATAAGAGTGTTGAATTTGTCAAGTCTACCGCTTTCATGAAGTATCGCCTCTGAGATTATGTCATCTAAATGTTGTCGGTCTCGGTCTATGTTTCTCAAAGTTGCATTCATAACATTTGCAATTGAAGTTTTCTTGCTATGAGAAATCTCAAGAGCCTTTTCAATTTCTCCATTTGAAACATGCCCTTGCACTTTTTTATAGAGTCTATTTATATCTCCACTCGCACTCTGGAGGTAGATGTATCGAATTAGGACTAAGAGAACTGCAAAAGCTCCAAGTACAACAATCACCCAACCAATGATACCACCACTATTTATAACTTCTAATGCTGTTTTCTCTTTTCTTTCACTTATCTCTTTTGTGAGAGACTCGTAAAGAAAGATATCGAGAGTTTCAGGTTTCTCACCAGCCTCAAGTTTTGTTACAACCTCATCAGCAGGAACAGACCAAACTTTTAATCTCTCTCCACCAGCTGGAGCTAACATTCCTTTTGCCTCTTCTGAAATTCCATAAGATGCGATATTTCCAATTTTTAGAATTGTTCCCTCAACACCTTTTCCGTCAGCTAAAAAGAATTCACCCTGCTCTTTTCGGATAGAAGCTAGTTCTAAAATTGTCTTATTTCCTAAAACAAATGCCTTTTCAAGCTGTGTTGAGATATCCTCTCTATCGTCGTGAGAAAATTTATGGTATCTGGAAAGTGTAGTTTCAGATTGAAGAAGAGTATTTTCTAAAGTATCTGTATTTAGGCTTAAAGACTCTGTTTCCATTTCAATACTTGTAATTCTATTCGAAATACTTTCACTCTCTCCCTGCTTTGTTACAAACTTACTCTGGAGTTTCTCAATATCTCTGTTTGCAACCCACAGTTTTGAACCATTACTCTTTTTAACTTCTCGAAGTCTCTTCTGAAGCTCTCTCTTTTGAAGTTCTAAAAATGCAAACTCCTTTTCATAAGCAAGTTCTAAATCACTCTTTCCAAAAAGGAAAGATGTTAAAAGTAGAAATGTAAAAAATCTCATCTACTCAACTCCTAAAATTTTATTTGGAATTTGGAAATATCCAGCTCTAATTCCCTTTTTAATTGAGTCAAAAAGTCCTAAGATAAGTTTCTCCTCTTCTTTAGAAGCGTATCGGAACTCACTTTCTTCAAGATACCCAACTCTATCTTCTGCTGTCTGGAAAAAGAGCATCACCATTCCGATTTTTGCTACATCAACAAGTTTCTCTTCACCCTCAATTTCGATAGTCTGTTTATGAATTGTGTTTGTTTTTGTAAGAGAAATCTCATCTTCCACAAATGACCAAATCTTATTTAAAGCTCTTTCAGATGAAATTGTGTTTGATACAATAAGAGCTTCTAACTCTTCCAATGCTATCTGTCGTTCTCGCAATTTGAAAGGTAGCGTCTTTTGAAGTGTCAGTTTCAAACTAGATATAGTTTTAAGTGCAAGAGGTTTTAAATTTTGACTGTCTTCAACTTTCTTACTATTTTCACTTTTCACTTTATCCAATTTCAAGTTTAGATTCTTGATTTTTGTATCTTCTCTTCTAATATTTGCTTCAAGTTCTGCTTTCTGCATCTGAAGAGATTTGAATTTCATCTGAAAACTCTCTTTTTCAGCATCTATCTGTTCGTGAAGCCTCTCAACATCGGCTCGAAGTTTAACAAGTTCTTCAGCTAGATTCTCAATTGAATCTCCAAAAAGAACTAAAGTTCCCAAAAGTGTTGTAATTATAATTTTCATAGAAAAACCTTATCGGTAAAAATTTGTGGAATTATATCAGAGTTCCTCCCAAAAGGGAGGGTGTAGGGAAATCTATTTTTTAGCAGAAACAGACTCGTGGTTCCAGCCATCAGTCCATTTGGCACCATTCGGGTCAAATGCACCAATATATCCAGTTTCTAAAGAGATAAGACCTGCGAGTGTTTCTATGTCTGTTTCTTCAGACATCACATTTCCATTTGCATCAAAAAGAGCTTCAACATCAGAAGTAACTAGAGGTTCTTTTCCATTTACATGAGTATCACACCCACCACCAAGAACCACATTTGTAAAAGATGGAGTAGCATTTAAAGTAGCTTCATCTCGAAGTTCAACACACGCTTTACTTCTACTACCTGTAACAATTGCATTTGAAATTTCAGCAGAAGTTCCTCTTCTTAAAAGAATACCTTGGTTTGCACCTTCGTCATCAGAAACAATTGTTAAATTTGTGATTGTTGGATTTGACCGTGGTTGAATATCCATATTATCACCATTACTATCAGCTTCGATACCTCTTGGATCATCACTAACAAGATTATCTGTTTGGTGAATATAGATGTGGTCTGCTTTTCCAACCCAACCATCAGTCCAATCTAAAGAGTCATCTCCAGCACCAATGATAGAGATATAAGAGAGGTCTACTGTTCCACCCCAAAGTTCAACACCATCATCAACACCAACATAAACTTCAACATGGCTAATCTCAGTTCCAGAACCAACACCAGCAAGAGATAAACCATTTAACTCTTTATCAGCCTCAACTGCAAAACCTGTATATTTGATTTGAACATATTTAAGAACACCACTGTTATCTGTTGCATCATCACCACCAAACTCTTGAGTTCCAGCTTCATAAACTTGAACACCAGCATTTGTAGGAGCATAACCGAGGATAGTTAAACCACCCCAACCTCCAGCTTCACCTTCACCAGTCTCAACATCATCTTTAGAAGTGAAAATAATTGGGTTTGTAGCTGTACCTTCAGCATGAATTTTTGCACCTTGGTTGATTGCAAGATAGCTATTTCCTGTAAGACCAGCAATTACAGTTCCAGCCTCAATTGTAAGAGTAGCACCATCTTTTACATTTACAGTCTCTTGAAGATAGTAAAGTTTGTCAGCACTCCAAGTTGTATCTTCTGTAATATCTCCAATGATAGTTTCAGATGCAGGAGTCTCTGTTTCAGCAGGAGTCTCTGTTTCAACAGGAGTTTCTGTTTCAGCAGGAGTTTCCGTTTCAGCAGGAGTGTCATCGTCACTACTACTACCACAACCAGTAAAAGTTAAAGAAGTTCCAACAAGAATAGAAGCTAGAGATAGAGAAAATCTTTTGTTGAGAGTATTCATATATAGACCTTAGAAAAAATGAGTTTTATAATTCTCTAATTTTAAAAGTTCTTAGTAACATTTTAGAAACAATTATTTAAAAGCGAATAAAATGAAAAAAGAGACAATCTCTATTGCCACTTTTGATTTAGAGATAGATGACTCAAATCCAATGGAAAATCTAAACAGAGTTTTAGAAATTGTAAATAGTTTTGAAGCTGATTTATTTCTCTTTCCAGAACTTTTTACAACTGGTTATGAAACAGAAAAGTGGATTGAGTTATCCAAAAGTAGTAATGAAATTTTGAAGATACTTTCAAATTTAAAAAAAAGTATTGGTTTCTCAATTCTTTGGAATGAGAATGGAGTTCTTTCAAATAGATTTTTCCTTACAGGTAAAAAAGAGTTTTATGATAAAGCTCACCTTTTTAAACCGATGAGAGAAGATAAGTTTTTAAAAGGAGGTGAAGAACTTGTTTCTATGAAGCTGGAAGGGTTTCAAATCTCTCCAACTATCTGTTATGATTTACGATTTCCAGAGATGTATCGGAAATTAGCACTTTCAGGAACAGATATTTTCTTAATTCCAGCAGAGTGGCCAAAACCTAGATGTAGTGTATTACACACTCTTGCACAAAGTAGAGCTATTGAAAATCAAGCTATTTTAGTTCTCTCAAATAGAGTTGGAAAAGATAGTTCAAAAGTAGAGTATTGTGGTGGTTCTGGAATTTTTCTTCCAGATGGAACTTTTCTTGAGGGAAATAGAGTTCACAAAATAGACTTTAAAGAAGTTTTAAAAAATCGAAAATTTATTCAACCCTTAACAGAGAGAGTTGAAGGAGTAGATTTTTAGGGACTGACCAAATAGAGTATTTTTACGCTTTAACAACCCATATGTCATTTCGAACCCTTTAGGGTGAGAAATCTTTTACATCACTTCGAATAAAACGATAAGTTTCCAAGATTTCTCAATCACTTCGCTCATTTCGAAATGACAAAAGAGACAGAAGCCTATTTGGTCACTCGCAAAATATTTCCTTATTTGGTTACTCCCAAAATCTACATATTTCCTGTTAATAACTTTTGCTGTTTTGGAAATGTTACAATTTCCAATAAAAATTTAGGAAAAGTTATGAGTAGTGTTGAGCCGATGAGTTTTAAGATAACTGAAGAAGATATTAAAGAAGAGAGATTTAAAGAACAGATAGAAAATGGAAATTCCAAATTTTTAGAGAGAAGTTTAAAATTGGGAAAATTATCTCTATTTTTTATATCTTTAACACTATTAGTTTTTGTTGGAATATTAGCAGAAACAATACTATTTGCAAATGAGCTTTTTGAAGTTTCACAATTTGTAGGATATCTATATATAGCACTATTTAGTTTGGTTCTCTACCTCATCAGCTACTTTCTCTATTTTGAAGTAGCTAAATTTTTACAGATGAAAAAAGTAGATGAGTTAAAAGAGTTAGCCGAAAAAAATCCTGTCTCTTTTGGAAAACATGTTTTAGATATTTATGGTAATAGAAAAGAAGAGAGTATTCAAACCAATATTGCAAATTTTCAAACATCATTTCCAAATCTCTCTTCTGAAATGATAGTTCCTGTTTTAGACTCTACCCTATTTACAAATTTAGATAGAGAAGCTGAAGAAATTATCTTTAAATATGCAAAAGAAAATGCTATGGTTACTGCTATATCTCCAATACCTTTCTTTGATTTCCTCTTTCTAACTTGGAGAAATATCAGAATGGTAAATGAGATTGTTGAGGTGTATGGCTTTAGAGCTGGTTTTCTCGGAAATATAATTCTTCTTAAAAGAGTTTTAGAACAACTTATTTTTGTTGGAGTTGCTGAAGTTACTGAAGAAGCTATTGGTACTGTAACTGGTCAAACTTTTCTCTCTAAAATTTCCTCTTCGGTTGCTGAAGGTGTCGGACACGGTATTTTAACTGTTCGAGTTGGAACAGCAACAATGCGAACTTCAAGACCAATAGAGAAGAGAGAGATAAAACTAATTGGCAAATTTATTAAAAGTTTCTCTCCTTTTAAAAAGAAAAAATAAATGATAAAATTGGTCTTTTAAAAATCAAAGGAAATTGAAAATGCTAGAAGGTATTGTTAGAGAAAGTATCGGTAAAAAGGCAACAAAGGCTTTAAGACGAGATGGTTATCTAATTGCTAACATCTATGGAAAAGGGTTTGAAAATATAAACTCTGCTTTTAAACTTGGAGATTACATTAGAACTGTTAAGAGTAAAGAGAGTGTAGCTTTTGATGTAAAAGTTGGTGATAGAGTAATGAAAGTTGTTGTTCAAGATTATCAGACTCACCCTATTACAGATGTGCTACTTCATGTTGATTTAATGGTAGCTCAAGAGGGTGTGGTAACAAAATATTTTGTTCCTATCAAACCTGTTGGAACACCAGTTGGTCTTAAGAACAAGGGTGTTTTAAGTGTTTCTAAACCAAGAGTTCCTGTTATGAGTGCAATTGAAAATCTTCCAAATGCGATTGAGATTGATGTAAATAGTTTAGATGTTGGTGATGCTGTTTTAGTTAGAGACCTTCCTGAAAATGAGACTTTAGATATTAGACTTGCTGATAGAGTTTCAATTCTAAGTATTATTAAAGCTAAATAGAAATCTGTTCCAAGAGATACTTGGAACACTATTTTGAAAAAAATTTTCTTCTTTTTTGAAGAGCTTCTCTTCGACCCAAAAATTTACCACTACCCAATCATTATACCTCTAATTCCAATATCTGGTCTCTATACAATTTTCACTTTTCTAAATGCTTTTCAAAAACATCTCAAAAGAGAGAAGTTTCCAGTAAAAGTTGTTGGAGTTGGCAATCTTGTTTTGGGTGGTAGCGGGAAAACACCGCTCACAATAGCTTTAGCTCAAAGTGAGAAAAAAGCTGTAATAGTTTTAAGGGGATATGGAAGAAAAAGTGTTGGCAGAACCCTGATTTCAAAGTGGGGAAAAATTTTAGAAAATGTTTCCATTTCTGGAGATGAAGCGATGCTTTATGCAAAATCTCTACCAAACGCCTCTGTAATTGTTTCTGAAAATCGAACTTCTGGAATAGAACTTGGCATAGAACTTGGTGGAGAAATTATATTTCTTGATGACTCTTTTCGCCAACATCAAATTGAGAAAGATATAGAATATCTTATAGTTTCAAAACCTAAAAATCCTTTTCTTCTACCTGCTGGTGGATATCGAGAAAAACTTTGGTTTTTCAAAAATGTAAAGAAGTTGGAAGAGGGAAAAGAGTTTTTTCGAAAAGTCTCTTTGGAAAATCGAACAGAAAAGATGGTTTTAGTAACAGCTATTTCAAAACCTGAAAGATTAGAAAAGTACTTAGAAAGTGCTATTCCAAAACACTATTTTCCAGACCACTACACTTTCTCAAAAGATGAACTTCTTCAAATTTTAGAAGATGAGTCTGCAACTTCTATTCTTACAACTGAAAAAGATTTTGTAAAAATGGAAAATTTCAACTTACCAATTTCGTTACTAAAGCTAGAAATATATTTTGAAAAGTAGATATAAGAACTCTCTAAAAAGAGAGTTCTCCAGAAAGTAGTGAAAATCTATCTGATAAGTTTCTTCTCTTTCCAAAGATAAAAAAGACCAATAAAAAGACCTAAAATAGAGAAGATATAGATTGTTGTGTAATTTGTAAAAGAGAGAAGAACACCTCCAAGAATTGGAAAGAATAGACCTAAAGATGATATATTAGCCTGAAGAGCAACATAAGTTGGTCTCTTTTCTGGTGGAGCGATGATAAGTATTAGATTTCCAAAAGCGAGTCTATTTCCATCAATTGAAGCACCAATAAGAAAGAAGATGAGAAAGTAGATATAAATATTTTGGAAGAAGATGGCTAAAAGAAAAGAGAGTATCATAATTCCAAAAGAGATATAGAGAATTTTCTTATCTTCACCTTTGGAAGAGATATTTCCCCAGAGAATGTTGCTTAGCATTCCACCTAACATCTGAATAGAGAGAAGCATTCCAACTATATATCCAGAAAGTTCTATATTCTCTTCAGCTTGGAGAATTATAAAAGGGAGTCCGATGAGGTGGGAGTATGAGAATAGAAATGAGAGAACTTGATATTTTAGAATTCTGCTTTTTCCAAAGTAGACAAAACTCTCTTTTAAAAATTTGAAAAAAGTTCCATCTCTCTCTTTAATTTCCTCTTTTTCAGGCTCTTCAATTGAACCGAAAGCGATAAATCCAATTCCCATTAAAAAAGCACTTATCATAAAAAGGTAGGCAAAACTATTTGGAGGAGAAAAGTGTTCTAAGAAAACTCCAGCCGTAGCTCCTGAAAGAATTGCACCAAGTCCAGAGAAGAATTGACGGTAAGCCATACTTCGACCTCGAAATTTATGAGTAAAAACTTTTCCTTGTATCTCTTTAAAATAGATATTTCCAAAACCTGCTGAAAATGAGAAAATGAAAAGAGTAATTCCAATTCCCCAAAGAGCAAGAGTGTGAGACTCTGTAAAATAGATAACTACTCCAACTCCAAACCACGATAAAAATCGAAATATAAACACTATCCGAAGATAAGGCATCACAAGACGATAAGATTGAGCATAAAATGCAGCAATCATTTGAACAAATATCGCTCCACCTTTTAATAGTGAAGCAAAAACCCCAACAAGAATTGAACTACCTGAAAAGTAATTTATTATTAAAGGAAGAATTGTTGATGGCTCTGCTACTGTTGTTCCAATTGAGAGGAAAAAGCCGTGAAGAACATTTTTGATGTGAGAAGATTTCTTGTCTACCAAATTTAATATTTCCTTATTTAAAAATATTTAAATTATAATCTAAAATCTTTGCTCATGGTTACAATTTAGTTCTATTCTCTACTTCCTATAAAAGAACCATCTACAAATTTTTCATTTACACTTTCTGCTACAAATTCTCCTTTTACAAATTCGCCACTTTTTCCATAAAAGTTTCCAACCATTCCAGCTCTATTTACACTATCAACAACCTCATCACCTTTTGTGATAGAACCACTTTCTGAATAGAGCCAAATATCAGCTTCATTTCCAACTCCACCATTTTCAAAATCGATATTCCACTCTTCAGAGTCTAGTAAAAAGTTCATATTTCCAGAAACACTCATTTGACCAAAATCTATATCCAGTTCCAATTCCCCATTTTCAATATTTTCAGCTTGTAGGTCACCTCTATACTTCGCCTCTAAATTGTAATTCTTGAAATCATCTATAACTTCAAAAGGTGTAATTTCTCTAAAAAGTTCATAGCTATCTGAAAACTCGCTCCACTCACCCCATGAGTCATACTCATCAAACTTCTCTCCTGTAAAAGCACCAATAACATATTTTCCATTTTCAGTTCCAGCACTAAAACCACCTCCAATAAGTTCACTACTCTCTCCATAAAAATTTCCTGAACCATCAAGTTGATTTATAACATCACCATCTGAAACAGTTCCGCCACTTGAAGTCACCATCTTTGTATCGTAATAGAGAGGTAGTAAATCTACACCATAAGCTATATTGTCAAATAGAAAATCTGTATCTTTAGTTGAGAGCCAACCACTCTCAATATAGATTTTCCAACTATCTTCTCCAGCATTAAAGTCTATCTTTCCAAATATTCCAGCAACTCCTATATCCAGTTCTATTTTTCCATTCTGAACTATCTCTGTATCTCTATTTTCAAATGGGTAGTGAACTGTTCCAAAAACAGAACCCTTGTATCTTGCTCTTAAATCAAAATCTTGAACTTCACTTCTTTCAACTTTTGGAATTATCCAAGCACCGCTTTTAGTCGGTAAACTCTCCACCTCATCTTCACTACTCCAATATCCCCATTTGAAATAGTCGTTTTCTCCAATCTCCTCTTTTGAAAAGAGTACCTTTTCAGTTCTATCAGCAATTGCGATTGCGTAAAGATTGTCTATGCTTCCATAGAAATCACCATACTCTAGTTCCCCTTTCTGATACATTTCATAAAACTCTTTTCCAGAGATATCAACTCCTAAAAAGAGAGATTGAGCTGATGGAACTCCATAAAAAGTCTCTCCATCTACACCAAAAAATCTACCATCATAGAGATTTGAAGCGATAGAGAAGAAGTTATCTCCTTTCTCTACTCCAACAGAACTACTCTGTAATCCAGTAATATTTACTGACTTATTTTTAATATTTCCAACTTGAAAATACCACTCTTTATACTCATCATTAAATGTAGTTGTTGCAGTTGAGAATTGATTTCCAAAATCAACAACAATTTCAAAATCTCCATTTTCAATAAAAGAGAAATTCCCTATGTAGTCGTGAGTAAGTCCAAAAACTTTCCCCTTATATCTTCCCATCTCTTTAGTTACAGAACGACCGTCCCAACTTCTAACAGAACTTAAAATCTCTTCATCAAAATAGCCTATCTTGTCAGCCATAACATTGTATGGAGTAACTTCACTCTCTCCAACCCAAAGAAGTTCTATTCTGTCTAATATCTTACTCTCTCCAAAAGGAGTAAACAGAGAATTTCCATTTGCAATTTCTATTGCACTGGCTCCCTCTTTTGAAAAAAAGCCCCAACTATCTATATTTTCAGAACCAGTTGGAAATAGAAAACTCATATCGATAGGAGTTCCTGCATTTTCATGAGTCTCTTTCAACATCTCATCAATATACTCTTGCTGAGCAATATAGAAAAGGTCTCCCTCCATCTCTCTTATATCTCTGAATATCTCACTTCTTGCATAACCGTTTGAACTGGAATCTAAAAGATTTTTTTGAGCTTCAAAATCTAAATTCTCTAACTTTCTAAGAAATTCTGGAGAGAGTTTTAATAGTTCTTCAAGAGTAGATTCTTTCTCCAGTTTGAACTTCTCTATCTTTTGAAAAGTACCATTTTCAACTTTTATCATTTCACCTTTTTGAAGTTCTATCACCTCATCAGAGAGAGAGATAATGATACTACCATCTAAACAGAACATAGTTTCAGAGTTTTTTGAAACGCTACCTCCAAAGTGAGTTCCTCGAATTCCAATTGTTGAAGTTTTTGTCTTTAATTTAAATTTACTTTTCTCAAATCTTCTCATCTTTCCAGTTACGACTGAAAAGAGACCTTGTGGAACAGAAAGAGTTCTATTTTTCTTATAATCTGAAATCTCAAAAATAGAGTTTTTTCCAATTTGAATAGTAGTTTTATCAAAAAGTTGAATTTGAGCTTTTCCTTTTTGTGTCTTTACAACATCTCTGTTTTGAACTACCATTCCAACTTTTGCATCATCTTCATTCAATTTTACTTCGCCTCGAACTGCTAAAAATTCGCCAACACCTCCAAAAAGCTGGAGAGTGAAAATTAGAAATAGTGCTGTTTTCATTTTAATACCTATAATTTATTCCAAAAGAGTAGATACTTTTATCATACTCAACTGGTGTGTAATTTGAACTATTTTCAATGTAGTTATATGAGATGTTTGCTGAGAAATCTCTCCAAATCTCTTTTGAGAATGAAATTAGAAAAGAGCTATATATATCTTCTCTACTCTCTCCATCTACCTCATCATCAAAATCTATAAATCTTTTATAAAACTGTAAATCTCCATAAATTCCAAAAGGAAGTTTTCTTTTATAGAGAAATTTTAAAGAGTGTTCATCTTTATCTATAAATCTGTAATCTCCAGATTTCCTATTTTCGATGAGGTAGCTGTAACTAAGTCCAAAAAGATTTTTTCCAAAACTCTTAAAAAGTGAGACTCCACCATCATCTTGAGTACTATCTCGGTCGCTCTCTTCGTAAACTTTCCAGCGATGTTTCAGATATGTTTCAAATTGGAAAGACTCAAAACTCTTTCGATACTCTACTTCTGCAAAATAGGAGTTTAAAAGTGGGTCTTCTCCATAAAATACTCTATCTGCCAAAAGCTGAAAACGGAAGTTCTGAAATCCTAAAAGAGTTCCAATGCTACTGTAAAAGATGTTGTAATCGCTATTTTCAATATAGCTCTGATTGAAAAGATTTAGAGAAGTTTGTAAATAGGTGTTTCTGAAATTGTGTTTGTGTTGTAGAGAGAGAGTTTCATTGTGAAAAATTGAGTCCTCTCTATCCTCAACTTCAAAACCATCTCTATTTAAACCATACTTTTCAGAGAGATAGTCTCTAATCTTCTCATCTCCAGCAGATGAATTTATATTTGTCTCAAAACCGCTCTCAACAGAGAAAAGCAGAGTGAAGTAGTCTCTTTGTTCTTTAACTTCAACTAACAATTTCTCAACATTTTTTCGAACCTCGTCTGGAATCTCCGAACTCAAAACCTTTTGCAATTTACTTTTTGCCTCTTTAAAATTTCCTAAAAAGAGGTAAATTCTTCCAAGTTCCAGTTCACTTCTCAAATGGTTTGGGTCTAAAATTAGGACTCTCTGAAAAGCGATAGCTGACTCATCATAAAATCCCAATTCAAAAGCAGAACGACCTAAATAGAAACTAACTTGCGGATTCTCCATATCTTCTCGAAATAGTTTTTGAAAAATCTCATAAGATTTAGAGAAGTTTCCATCTTGAAAATAGAGAACACCTTCTGAAAAGTTTCCATATAGAAAAATTGGAAATAGAAATAGGTATATCTTTTTTATCATTTACACTACTCCTTATAAAAAGTTTAATTTTATTAGATACTTATTTTTCAAAGAAAGTATCTATAAAATAGTAGCAGAATTATAAAAAACAGTTATTTAAAATATATAAGAATACTTTTAGTTAGTAGAGAGACCTCGACTGGAAAGGTCACTCAAGAAATCTATTGAATTAGTTTTGAAATTCCACCAAATGCTACGGAAATCATTTTTTCCATTTCAGGAATTGTGATAGAGAGAGGGGGCATAAAATAGACAATATGTCCTAAAGGTCGAAGTAAGACACCATTTTCCAAACCATATTTGTAAACTTCTAGTCCAATTCTATCTTCCCACTTATACCCTTGTAACTCGATAGCTCCAATCATTCCAGTTTGTCGAACCTCTTTCACATTTGGTAATTTCTGAAATTTCTCCAATTCTCTTTTCATAAATTTCATCTTTTCAGATAGGGAATTTAAGATATTTTCATTTTCAAAAATGTCAAGAGTTGCATTTGCGGCTGAACAGGCGAGAGCATTTCCAGTGTAGCTATGAGAGTGAAGAAATGATTTTTGTAAAGTGTAATCGCAATAGAACTCTCTATATACTCTATCTGTTGTAAGAACTAAAGAGAGTGGAAGATATCCTCCAGTCAATCCTTTTGAGAGTATCATAAAATCTGGAGAGATTTCGGCATGATTTAGAGCAAACATCTTTCCAGTTCTACCAAATCCTGTTGCTACCTCATCGGCGATGAGGTGAATTCCAAATTTCTCTGTAACTCTCTTCACCTCTATAAGATATCTCCAGTGATACATGTGCATTGAACCAGCACACTGAACAAGAGGTTCTAAAATAATGCCTGAAATCTCATGAGACCGCTTTTCCAGAAGAACTTCCAATTCCTGAATTGGCTCCCAAATTGACTCCTCTTTCTGGTCTTCTGGCACAGGAACTTGTATAGTTTTCATAAGCATTTCACTATAAGTATCTTTGTACAACTCAACATCTCCAACAGCTAAAGCTCCAAGAGTCTCTCCATGATATGAATTTTTAAGTGAGATGAAATAGGGGCGGGTCTCTCCTCTATTTTTGTGATAGTGAAAACTCATTTTCAATGCTACTTCTACACCAGAAGAGCCGTTATCAGCAAAAAACACTTTTGAGAGACCTTGAGGTGCTATTTTTAAAATTCTTTCTGAAAGTCGAACAGCTCCTTCATGTGTAAAACCAGCGAGAATAACATGTTCAAGGGTCTCTAACTGTTCAGAAACTTTGCTATTTATATACTCGTTACTATGTCCAAAAAGATTTACCCACCAAGAACTTATTGCATCAAGATATCTATTCCCTTCAAAATCTTGAAGATAGACTCCCTTTCCACTTTTGATAGGTATCATTGGTAGAAATTCATGGTCTTTCATCTGAGAACATGGATGCCAAACTGTTTTTAAATCTCTATCTACAAATTCGCTATTTTTCACTATCTACTCCACTCTAAGTTTCTCTCTTTTGCGAGACTTATATACTCTTTAATTTGAGAAACTGTTTTTTCAAAAATATCTCTATCTTTATAGAAATCCAAATACCAACTTCGAGTGAATTCTATGGTATCTGCATAGAGCATTGTGCTTTGCCAATTTAAATAGAAAAGGGCTTTATCACAATTCAATTTCAAAAGTCCAGCTTCATGAAATGGTATATTATCTGTAACTTCATAAGCATTTTCAATATCCCACCCTTTTGAGAGGTCTGTAAGAAGTTCTAAAACAGTATGGTTCTGTTCAGCTCGAGGTCCAAAATTGAATGCTTCACCATGCAACTCATCTCTGAAGTGTAGTTCAGCACCTAAATTTAGATATCCTGAAAGAGGCTCAAGAACATGTTGCCAAGGTCGAGTAGCCTTTGGACTTCGAATTTCTACACTATCTCCTCTACTCCACGCCTCAACACAATCAACAACAATTCTATCTCTTGCCCAATCTCCACCACCAATTACATTTCCAGCTCTACCAACTGCCAAACGAATATTTTTAGATTTTTTAAAAAATGAGTGAAAATAGGAGTTTATGACAACTTCAGCACCACCTTTTGAACCACTGTAAATATCTTTCCCTCCAACTTTATCATCTTCTTTATAACCCCAAACTTGCTCAATATTGTCGTAAGCCTTATCACTTGTAATTATAATTGCTGTAATTGGAGAGTTCAATATTCGAAGAGTTTCTAAAATATTAGCTGTTCCCATAATATTTGAGGAGATTGTCTCAAGAGGATTTTCATAAGATAGAGATACTATCGGCTGTGCTGCTAAATGAAATAGAAAATCTGGTCTTTCTAATTTGAAAATACTTTTCATCTCTTCTAAATCTCGAATATCAGCAATATAGTGAGTAATTTTTTTCTTAAGCCCTAAAACTTCAAATGCAGACGGTTTTGTAGGAATATCTTTTGAAATTCCTACAACTTTTGCACCCAAATCTAAAAGCCAAGTTGTTAGCCAAGAGCCTTTAAAACCTGTGTGTCCAGTAATTAGAACCTTTTTTCCTCGATAAATATCTCTAAACAAATTAAATCCCAAAAATTTTTGAAAGATTTTATCGAAGATTTCTTTTTAGGACTGGCTAAATAGAGTAGGAAACTTAGTTTCCTGTATAGTTTTGGATTGGAGTGTTTGGAGTTGGTAGAGACATATCAGAGATTGCATCTTTTCCATTTTGTCCAAATCCGCCTGAAGTATCGTAGATTGAAATCCCATCAACATTTCCAGCACCAACTGTTCCAGCTTCCCACTCTTCTAAAAAGTTAGAAAGGTCTAATCCTAAAATAGAGCTTATACAGACTCCAAAATTTTCAGTTTTTGTAAGAGTGCTATCTCCAGAACATGAGTTTCCACTTTCTCTACTCTCTCGATGCATGATTTTATATAAGTCCCAAGCAGAACCATCAAGGAAATCAAATTTTGGTGTTCCATCAGCTTCAAAGTATTTTGTATTTCTAGTTTGGAACTCTGCCAAATAGTTCTCTTCAACCCAGAGAGGAATTTGAGCAAACATAAGTAATCTTCCAAAAGCACCACCATCACCGTAGGATTGTGGCTTAGAAACAAGAATTCCAGAGTTTGACATTCGAGAATTTGTTCTAAGAGGTAATCCAAACTTCTTTTGCTGATAAAGTGCCATAACATTATTTGCAACTTCAATAGCTCCCGGTAGAGTTAGCCACTTTTTAGCTGTATTGTGTCCAAGTTCATGCCAGAGTAACCAGCTATTTCTAGGGTTTTGAGGGAATTTTCTAGAGTCTGGTTTCCAATTCATTATCATGATTGGATAACCAGAGTGCCCAGCTCCAATTGAGATGTGAGGGTCAAAAACTTCTCGATGTCTATACCCTTTTCGAGTTTCACAAGTTGGAGGTGTGTGGATTGTGAAATTTACAATATCTTCAGAGCAGTTTCTATCGTATCCGTAAAAGTCATACGCATTTTCAACTACCTCATCATAACCGTTTGCTATATCTTCTACTTCAGAGAACTCTAATTCTGAAAGGTTCTTTCTAGCCACTGTAAGAATAAAGTGTTTAGTTTGGAGTTCCGCTTTTGGAGAGTTAAAATTTCTCATCTCTTCCCACTCTACTTCCGTAGTTTCTCCAAGTTTGAAAAGTATCGCTTTTTCAACATTTTCAAAAGTGAAAGTTGCCATTTCAGAAGTTGGATTTCTATCATGAGAAGTTATAAAAATGAGTCCTCCGTAAGGGTGTTTGAAAGTTAAAGTGTTGCTTGAGAAACTATATTTCTTCACTATTCTTGGAGGTCGTCGTAATTTTAGTTCGTGTTTAATTAGTCCAGAAACATTGTCTCCAACTCCAACTTGAAGTTGTAACTTCGTGAAATCGACTCCAGCTGGAACTGTAACTGTTACCTCCTCATGAGCAGGTGCAAAAAGTCCAGTCGATTGCATATTTCGGGCATACCATTGAGAGTGTTCTGAAATCTTTTTTAGGAAGATAGTTGCCGTTTCTGTATCTCCTGCTACCACTTTTCCAGGGAAACTTGTTGGGTCGTAGAGAAGTTGAGAGTCGTAGAAAGCTCTTTCCAACATAATACGAGTTACAGGCTTCTCTCGATAGTTTAGAACGAAACTTGGGGAAAACTCTCCAAACTCATTTGTTTTAGAGGTGTTTGGCTCTTTGTATAAATCTAAGAGTGAATTCAAATTCTCAAATTTCTCACCACTAAAATTTGCATCATTCATAAGAAGAGCATACATATTTGTATATTGCTGTTCGAGAAGAGCATCTCCTAAAAGTTCTTCGCCCTCTTCATGAGCTAAAAGTTCATTCATCTTTCCACTCATATCACCTTGAGCTTCAACAAAACCTAAGTCGATTGGATATTTTGCATAGTAGTCTGACTTATACCAGTTATTGCCATCTCCAGGAATTCCATCACCTTTTACAAGTTGAACTTCTACTTCCCTTTCTGTATTGTTTTCATCTACAACTGTAACGGTACAATCCGAAATCGTAGAGTTCTCTTCTGTTCCAACTTTATAAACAGTTCTTTTTCGACCTTTTAAAATTTCGTCAAGTTTTCCTTCTAAGCCAGACTCTCCACCGTGAGCAATGATACCTGAAACCAAACTTTCCATATCTTCAGGAACATTTTCGTAAGTTGTTATTCCAAGTTTTCGCTCTAAATCTGTAAGAGAGAAGTAGTCTTGAACACACATATCAAATTCGTGGACTCCACCAACTTTATTATGTTTTGGCAAGAAAGATACCCCATTTGCTCTATTTCTAATTACATAAAGTCCAGCCTTTTCCAAGAGTTTTTCCATGATAGTTTTTGGCTCATTATCTGGATATTGGAAAGACTCAAGAAGTAGAACTGAACCACCTTTTCGGAGATAAGTTAGTAGATATTCCAAGTCTTCCTGCTCCAGATACCTCTCTACAATACTGTTGTTTCCATATCTTCCAAACTCTTCCAAAATTAGAATTGGGTGAGTTTCAGGGTCGAGAGTTTCAAAGTCTGTGATGAGGTCTAAGTTTGCATTGTAATTTTCATGAAGTTCAAAATCTTGTGCATCGCTACTATAATTCCAACCTCCAATTGACCAGAAAGTTGTATATCTCTTATTTGTAGCAATTGAGATGATTTCATTTTCATATCTCTCTCCAGACAGCCAAGAAAAAAGGTTGTGAAAGAAGATTTCCATATCTTCGCTATCTACTACCTCATCACTACCATTTCTAAAGTTTATTGAGTAGTTTCTAGGATTTACAAGAATTGAACCGTAAAGGTATGAACTCATTGCCACTATTTTTCCATTTCCAACTGTTCCTGCTGAAACCATTGGAGCATGATAAGTTGGATATTCACTTTCCAGATATCTACTTACAGGTTCGTTGTATCGAATTGGATACTCTATTTCAATTGGGTCTTTCTCACTTCTTGCCGAAAAAACAGGCATTCCCGCATCTCCATTGACAAGAATTGTAAAGGCATCAATAGCTGTCCAACTCATATATCTCTGGAAAATGTGAAATTCAGAAACTCCCTCATAAAGTTTTTCTAAAACTTTGTCAGCATTTGCTGAAACTTGGAGAGCTTGTAAATCTTCTAAACTTCCAGAAAGAGAGTGTAAAGTTCTGGAAAGAGAAACTCCTCTACTCACATTTATCTCTTCCATAAGTTCGTAACCGATTTCAAATCTATCAAATTGAGCTAAAAACTCATTTTCACTAGCAGATATATTCAATTCTAAATTTTCAGCACCATCTGGAAGATTTAAATCTACTGGACTTCTATATTTATCTATCGCATCTCGAACAGCTTGGTCTATACTAACTTTTGCATCTCCAGAAATCGCATCTACCATAGTTAGGAAAGATGCTATGTTTCGAGGTTTTGGGTGGTCAAAAGAGACACTTTCTACCATATCATAAGGAGTCATTGTTGCTTTTGCATCAGTTTCTGAAAGTTCCATCATACCGATACTAAACCGAACCTTTTTCCCATCTTCATAGTAGAAAGTTCCATTTTCATCTGTAAAACCACTTTGACTTCCTGAACGGAAAGCGACTCCCTCAACTGGACCTTCAACACTCTGAAGAGTTCCTGAAAGAATGGAAATTATGTTCTCTTCCGAAGTGTAGGAAATTTGAACAAGTTCACCAGAAATGAGAGAGCTTACAAGAGTAGAGGCGTCCTCTTCAGAAATCAGACCTCGATGCTCTCCAAAGTGTGGAGCTAAATCGTTGAAGATATCTGAAATATCAGAGTTTTCAGAAATGTTGGTTTCCAAATCGATACTTGGATTTGCAAGAACAAAGGCTTCTGCTGTTGCTGAGTCGATAAGAATTCCATTTGAAATATCTTTGTCGGCATCAAAAGAGGCTAAAAGTCGGATTGTGTTTCGGCTTAAATAGGAGTCTTGGGTCTCTGAACCATTTACAACTTTTAGGAAATCGAGTTCTCCATCTTCTAAATAGGAGATAGGTAGGCTACCAAGTGAGAAGTTTCCAAGAAAGAGTTCAACACTATCTTCATATTTGAACATTCCACTTATATTTGTATTTCCCTCGAAACTTCCAGAAACATATCGGACTCCCTCAATTTTTGGATTTTTGAGAAAAGCTGAGTAGAGAACTCGAAAACTATTTCGGATATATTTGGAAGAGGAGTTATTGAACTCATCGTAACCTGTGATATTTACATCATAATATCCCTCTTCTAAATATGGGATTTCTAAATTCCAGTGAGTTCCATTTGTATCAGGTGTGTAGTTCTCACCAGCAACTTCTACACTTACCCAACTTCCTCCCGCAGGGATTTCGCCGATGAGGTTTGGAGAGATAGAATTGGTAGTGAAGAAGTCGAAACTTGCTCTTTCTGGTGGTGTTGTGTCTCGGAAAATTGTTATATTTCTCTCATCTCCAATATTTCCAGAACGGTCTTGAAGTGAAATTGAAATTGTGTTGTTCCCCTCACTACTTAAAGAGACTTCTACTTCAGAAGTTCCAGAACTAGGTATCTCTCCAGAAGAGACTCCATCTACAAGAATTTCTGTATTTGGTTCTCCAGAAACGGAAACTAAAGTAGAAGTAGCTCCTACTATGTTTGGAAAAACTACGGTTGGAATTTCTGGAGCTACCTCATCATTCAAATTTAAAATGTATTTTGTAATAGAAACCAGACCATTTTCATCTAAGACTTTCAGAACTACTGTATCGCTAATACTACCGTTGAAATCGAGAACAGCTGGATTTGAAGTACTATTTTGGAAAGTGAAAGATGAGTTTTCTAAACTCCAATTTGTCTCTGAAACATTCTTATCAAAATGTGCTAAAAATGTGATGTTGCTATCTCCAATTTCCACTTCTATTCCTGTCGGTTCTGTTGGAAAAAGAAGTCTAACTCTTGGAGAAATTCTCTCATAAGGAATGTAAATTTCAAAAAATTGTGAAACCAGATTTCCATTTCCAGAGATAAGAGAGAATTTGTAGATGTAAGAAGTTCCTTTCTGAAAACTGTTTGGAATTAGGAGTTCCAATTCTGAAATTTCAGCAGGTGAAATAGTTCCAGAGTTTGCAGAAATTCCTGAAGTTGTCTCAAAAAGTAGCGGGTCTCCAAAAATCTCATAAGAGAGATTTGTATCATTGCTTGGATTTGAAACTTGAAACTTAAGAGATATATTTGTATCTGAAACTTGCAAAGATATATCTGTTAAAACCGAAAGCTCCACAACTTTTGGCTCTACAAAAGAGAGTGGTATCTCTATTTCACTTTGAAGATTTGTAACTAACTCTCCACTCATAATAGTCTCATTAGAATCATCAAAAACTGAAACTGCAAATCTATATGAATCTGCAATTACTGGAAAATTTAAGAGTTCTAGTTCCCAAATTCCGTCTGTTTCAAGAAACTCTAAATCTTCAAGATAGGCAGAAGAATCTGGATAGAAAATTGAGAGTGTAATTCTTGAAACACTTTGAGTTCCAACAGATTTTAAAACCCGCAAATTTTGAGGAAGCAGAATTGAAATTCGTTTTGCTTCTCGAGAAAGAATCTCATACTTTGGATTCTCAAAAACTTGAATGCTTCCAAGATTTCTAACTTCTAAAACTTCTTCGACAAACTCTTCAGGAATTTCAGTTTTCTCCTCTTCAGGAGTTTCCTCTTCGCTTTTCTCCTCTTCAGGAGTCTCCACTTCGCTTTCAGAATTCTCCTCTTCTACTTCGAAACTCTCTTCAGGAGTCTCCACTTCGCTTTCGGAACTCTCCTCTTCAGGAGTTTCCTCTCCGCTTTCCTCCTCTTCAGAAGTCTCCACTTCACTTTCGGAACTCTCTATCTCTTCAGAAACTAGAGAAGAGTTCTGTTCAGGTGTTTCCGAAGAGCTATCGCTACAACTTAGAAAGAGTAGCGGAATTAGAAATAGTAATGTTTTCATATTTTCTCCTTAAATTAGTTTGCCTTCATATAGAAATTGAGATGGTTCAAACTCTTTTTTCTTCTGTTTATCTATTTTTGCAAAAGAGAGAAATAGCTTTTCTCTTGCACGAGTTACAGCTACATAAAAGAGTCGTCGCTCCTCTTCAATTCCTCCATTTTGAGTTGCAAGTCTTTTGTTTGGAAATCGTCCGTCCATCAAATCTAAGATATAGACTTCTTTAAATTCCAATCCCTTACTTGCATGAACAGTGAGAAGATTTACACCCTCTCCACTTGTGAGGTCTTTTGAACCAAGTATCATCGCATTTAGAAATGAGATATGTTCATTATAGGACATCGATAGTTTTTTTATGATTTTTGCTCTATTCCAGATATTATCTCTCGCCTCTTCTCCTTTCTCTTTTGAAATCTCTCCACTCTGAAGTTTTGACCGTTCATGAATTAAAGACCTTGTAATATATCGATATACAGGACCATTTCCAATTGTTTCTATCGCTTTTACAGGAGATTTTACAGCACTAAAATCTCGTAGCAGTTTTCGAAACTCATAAAGCAAAACCGCACCATCTTCTGAAAGTCTTGGGTGTTTCAAAATTGGATTTGAGAGAAAAGAGTCTGGAAATTCCAAATGGCGAAATCTTGAAACTGTTCCAAGTTCTTGAAAATAGTCTGTTAGTAGAAGTTGGGTGCTAGTTCGCCCTTTTTCAAAAGGATTTGAAATATTTCGGTCTGGAGAGTAGAAACCTCTATACAAATCCCCTTTTCCCAACTTTTTCAATCCCTCAAAAAGCTCTTTTGCAATACTTGCTCCTATTCCTTTTCCATACTCAAAAATGTGAATGAATGCCATCATATCTTTCTGATTTTGAAGAAGAGTGTAGATGTCGAGCAGGGCTTTCACTTCTCGAGTCTCAAAAAGTCCTCGACCACCCCGCCTTTTTGCAGGAATTCCAAATTTTCGTAAAGCACCCTCAATACCATCAGCAGAAGAGTTGTTTCGGAAAAGAATTGCTATCTCTTCTCTAGGAGTTCTACTTTTCCGAACCTCATCAGCAATACCGTCATACTGCTCAAAAAGCTCTTCAAATTTTAGAAGTTTTGGCAAATAGTTTGGGGAAGTTTTTGTAACTTCTAAACTCTTCTCATAAAGTCTCTCATTCTTCTCTATCACCCTATTTGCTAAATCCAAAATCGGTTTTGTAGAGCGATAATTCTTTGTAAGAGTATGCACATTTGCATCTGGAAACTTGGTTTTGAAACTTCCAATTATCTCAATACTTGCACCATTGAAAGCGTAAATACTCTGGTCGTAATCTCCAACACAAAAAAGAGAGTCTGGCTGAAGTTTTGAAATTAGGGAGTCTTGTAAAAGATTTGTGTCTTGATACTCATCTACAAGAACTTCCACAAATTTTGGTCTCGACACATCTAAACTCTCCCTCATTCTTAAAAGGAGGTCGTTGAAGTTCATAAAACCTAACTCTCTTTTGGTCTCTTCAAACTCAGAAACTATGTCTTCATACACATCAGCAAAAATAGAATGCTCTTCCCTATTCTCCTCTACCCAATCTCCAAAACTCTTTTCAAGTTCGATGTTCTGGTAGAAGTTGTAAATTTCATAGAGATATTTTGAGGTGTATGGAGTTGCAAGTTCTGATACCATTTTGGAAAAGTCTCTCTTTTCATGAATTGTTCGAAAAAGAGTTTTGATGTCAGCTTCCTGTTTCAAAATTAGTTTTGGATTTCTCTTTTTTAAATATCTGTAAGAGACAGAGTGAAAAGTTCCTGCTTCTATCTTTTTAGCAATATCTTTTGAAAAGAGCTTTGCAACTCTCTCTATCATCTCGATAGATGCCTTATTTGTAAAAGTGAGAAGAAGTATCTCTTCAGGCGGAGTTCCATTTTTGATGAGGTTTGCAATTCTTCCAACAATTGTGGAAGTCTTTCCAGTTCCAGCAGAAGCAATTACTAAGTTGTATCCAAGTGGAGAATTTATAGCTTGGAGTTGTTGAGAATTTAGGTTCATTGATTAGTTATAAAACTCTTGTAGTTTTCCCAAATTTTTGGGAATAAATAGTTTTCCATTTGAAAAGTGATACCTCCATTGGCTAATTTAGATTGAGAAACCAATTTTCTTTTTCCAAGAATAATTCCGATTTCTAGCCATTCCATATTTTCCAGCCTTTAAGTTGTAATTAAAACATTTTAGCAATTTATTGCAAAAGTCATAATAGTGCTTATTGAATTATTAGGTAAGATATGTAACACATGCATAGAGAAAATGGAATAAATTCGTGTGTGGAGGTTAAAGGGAAATAAACTTAAACAAAACTTTTAATCTTTTCTAATATTCTCTTCAACTCATTTCGAGTTTCAAAAATACCGTTTAAAATCTCTATTACTACATCTTCATTGCTATCGTAGTTGTGAGCTATCTCATTTCGGAGATGTCGAACTTCAAACCACTCTTCAACATTTAAAATCTCAATTTTTTCAAATCTGTTCAAAATATCTCGAAACGGTTTGTCTACATTTTCACCTTGGTAAAGAAGAAAAGATTTGAAAAGTTTTGCACCGATAAGGTCTTGAAGTTTTGAGAAACGGTAGATAATTTGGTCAGAAAAAGCTAAGTCTACACGATTCTCCAGAATTTCATGAAACTCAACTTCCGAAATTGGAAATCTGTATCTCTTTTCTATCTCCTCTATCGCCTCATCAACTCTACGAAGATGAGTAAAACCCTCTTTTAAGTGTTGCTGAACTATCTGTAAATCTAAATTTTGACTCCCCATTTTAGAGCCTCCTTTTCAATTTTTCTATTTGGATTTTCGTTGAAAACTATATCGATTTTCTGCTCTTCCAATTTCATAGAGAGTTTTGCAAGAAACTTCAACTTCTTTTTAAAGAGATTTTCTCTGTTTTGAACTTTCAAATACAAATCTATATCTCCACCTCTTGCTTCTCGATTTACTCGGCTTCCAAAGAGAAAAACTTCACACTCTCCAAAAACTTCATGTGCTGTTTGGAGAATGGTCTTCTGTTCAAAAGGTGATAGTCTCACACTTGTAAAGATGTTTGTAAATAGTTGAAGATTCTTTCTTTTTCCAGTTCTATTTTAGAGATAAATCTGGAAAAATACTCTCTATCCTTTTTAGCTGGAGTTCCCAATTTCAAAAATTTGTTTCTCAATGCTTTTGTAAAATCATTTGAGATATTCTTCTTTAAAGATGCAAGTTCTTTGTTATCTTTTAGATTTTGAGTTAGAACTTTTGCATAAGCCCAAAACTCTAAATCTATTTCTCGCTTTCCCTTTTTCCCTTCAAGAAACTTTTCTAAATTTAAATCTGAATTGATAAAATCAAGGAACTCTTGCTTGTTTGATTTTAAAATCCAAATAGTAAGAAGAGAGACAATATTCTTATTTACAAAATCAAAACTTTTTCCAGATTCAATTGCATTTTTATAAGTTGCAACAACTTCTTTCATGTTTTGTTTAAAAAGATAGCTGTTTTTGTATTTTTCGATAAGCATCTCAGCTTTATTTTCACCATTTTCAACTTTCAATTTATAAATCGAAATAGCATCTTTTAAATCCTCTTTTGTAAGATTTTGAGAATCATCTAATTTTTTAAAGAAAAGAACAGTCTCTTTTAGTAATTCATCATTTTGTAATATTTCCTCTTTTTTCTCTTTTGAGATTCCATTTGGAGCTTTAAAAAAAAGACCATAAAAATTTTGAAGAAAAATAGAATCTTCATGATTTTCTAAAGAGATTCCTGAGATTTCTGAAAGTCTATTTAAATTTGAATAGTGTTTTTCAAGAGTTGGTGCAGAGAGTAGTAATCTCATTGGGTCGGCACTATTTTTAATATTTTTTAAAAAAGAATTTATAGATTTTTTTGAGTCATATTTCTCAAATCTACCTTTTGCGACTTCAAAAGTTACTTTAATTTGATTTATATTCGAAGAGAGTTGATTAATTCTCTCTTCTTCTAACCGACTCAACTCATCTTTAAGTTCTGGAAGTGTGTGTTGTCTCATCTTAATTCCTTGACAAATTCATTTTTAAGGTCATTTAGTACCTTTTCATTTTCTAAATTTTCTAAAACTCTAGGTTTAAAAGAGTTGTAAGTCTCTTTTAATTTCTCTTTATCAACATCTTGTATCTCTAAAAGTGAAAGATATAAGAAATCAGCAAGAATAGGGATAAAAGATATTTTCCCTTTTATATTTGCAAAAAGAGGGGAGTTTTCTTTCTCTTTACTTTCTAACTCCATTCTGAAAACCGTAGCAATAAGTTTTGAAATATCGAGATATTTATCTAAACCAAATTCTGAAAGTTTCTCTTCTCCACTTTCAATTACTTGTTTCTTTATCCAATTTCTATTTTTGTTTATAACTATTCTCTTTTCAACAAAAGATGCCATATTTTTAAAAACCTCAAAAGAGAGAGAACCGCCTTTATCTTTACTTTGAATTGTGAAACTACCATCTTTCTTATATGCCTTTTGGTGACCAAATAGTTCCCAACTAATAGGAAAATCTACAAATTTACCAGCTCCAGTTTTTGAAAGTCGTTTTGCCTCTTTTGCAATAGAGCCATAATTTATAGAGATTGCAATTTCATTTTTTGTTACTGGGGTGGGTTGATAGTTCAAATCGAGAAAAACATCTGTAACTCTTTTTGAATCATCAGTTATTATTTTAATAAAGGTTAAACCGTAATTTAAAATAGAAGTTTTCAGCTCTTGTTGCAAATCTCTGTAATAGAAACCTTTTAACATATGTGCTTCATCTCTTGATTAAAATCGCAATAATCACAAGGTTATTGTTATGATTAAGGGTCAAGCTCCCTAATAAAATTTTTATTGTGGATTATTTTAAATAAGTACCACAACTTCTCAAATACTGCAATCTTGGATTTCGATTTCAGCAACGAAATTATTCCAAAATATTTAATTTTTTGCAAACTTAAGTTTTGAATCTAATTTACAAAAATGAAGTAATTAAGGGGATTTTAACTAATTTTATTGAGATTACTGTAAAGTTATTCAACTGAACATCAACAATTTCTATCTTTTCTTTATCATTGCGAAAATAGACAATTGCAGGTAGCACATTTCCAAAGAGGATAGTTTCTATCACCTTTGATGCTTTTAAGAATTTCTTTTCTCCATAAACATATTCTCGCTGATAGTTTTCAAGAGTCAATTTATCCTCTTCAAATAAATCACGAACCTCTTTAACTCTCATATGTTCAGTTTCTTTAGTAATCGGAGACTTTTTACCTTTTAATATTAAGAATTCTTCTTGTGGATTCATTTAAATCCCTTTTAAAAATTTGAAATATTATACACAAAATTCATCTTAATTAATTCACAAGCACCATGCTTTTGCAGTTAGTTTCTAGTTTGTACTATCTAAAATGTGTACAGGTAATTGTTATGTAATTTGAAATCTGTAAATTACTGAAATCTAAGCAAGTTTGGGTCAAGAAAAAATGAGGTGGATGAGTTGTGAGACTCTCCACCAAATACTCT
>JAMJTW010000024.1 GCA_024281175.1 Candidatus Thiovulum imperiosus | reverse complement strand
CAACTTGATGAAAACTTCTTTCTCTATCCTGAGCCATTTTCATTTTCAAAAGTGAAAAATATCTACTTTCAAAAAGAAGAGCAGATGAAAATCTCTGTTTCAAATTTAACAATTTCAACTGCACCTTTTCCAAAACAGCTTCTAAGACTCGACGAAAGTCCAGAACATATTCCAGTTCCAAAAAGAAAACGAATTGCAAAACCAAAAGAGAATTTTGAGAGAAAACTTCGACTCTTTTCAAAATATCTTGGAGCTTTGGCTGTGACTAAAAATGTGATTGGAGTTGAGACAGATTTTCCAAAAAATCGATATTTCATAGAGCAGAAGTATCGAGAAATTGAAAAGATAGTTTTGAGGAAAAAAGAGGTTCAGGCGATTTCACGAGATTTGATAGAGAAGTTTGCAAAAAGAGAAAAGATAGAGTTGGAAAAGAGTTGGGGATTTTACAAGCTGGACAAAATTCCAACAAAATCTCTAACCTACCTGCTTGTAATTTTGGAAAAATATGACTATAAAATGAATGACAATTTAGCTGGATTGATTGAACAAAATCAGAATTTGGAAAAAGAGTTGCAAAACACCTTTCTTCTCCTTTACGGTTTAATGCTTGGATATCACAAACTGCCATTTAAAGGGGAAGTTGATACAAAATTCCGTTTTGATAAAGAGGAAGATTTCCAAATTTTAGAAGATATTTACAAAGTTGCTTTTGAAGATAAGATTTCCAAAAAAGAGAGAATTGAGATTTTGAAAAAAACAGATTTTTCAAAAGTTGAAATGTGGGAACTTGTCTCTAAATTTCAAGTTTCTGAAAAGATTTTGAAGTCTGAAATCAGAAAAGTTTCTAAAGATTTTGAAGTTTTTGAAAAGTTTGGAATTAGAGCTTCAAAAGAGATGAAGATTTCAAAATTGGAAAAGATTTTAGAAAGTGGAAATTTTACAAATCTGGAATTGGCTGAAAAACTGGGAGTCTCTACTAGAACAATAAGAAGCTATTTGAAAATTAAAAATAGGGAAAAAGAACTCTAAAGTTCTTCTTGCCACTTTTGAAAATATTCAGCTAGTCTTTGATACGCTGTTTCGTTGTTTTTAGAAAAAACCTCATCTAATTCAACTCTTGTTTTTACTTCAAAGATGTCTAAGAGTTCAACAAAGTTTTCATCTACCTTTAGGATTTCAATCTCTTTTTGTAATCTACTTTTTTCAGAAGAGAGAGTTTCTAGCTTCCTTTTACAGAAATCTAAAGCTGTCTTTTTGGTGCCTTTTTCACCACTACTTTTAAGTTTTTCTAATGTCTCTTCAAGGTATTTGGCATCTCGAAAATTTCTAGCAATAATGAGGTCTCTAAAAAGAATATTTGCCATCTCTTTCATCTCATCGCTAACAATATCTGGGTGGAGAAATTTTGCAATCTGTTTGAAAAGAGAGTTTATTTCAACACAACTCTTTTTGACTTTTTTCTTTTCAACACTATTTACTTGTAGTAATTCAAGTCCTGATGAACTCTTTTTATATTATTTGGATATTGCTTAACAAGTGTATGTATTTCCATTTGTATCTCTTGAGATAACTTCTCTTTTCTACCCCTCCCTTTTTTCATTGCAATTTTTTTGCTTTGTTCCCACTCTTTTCTCCAACCTCCAAGAGTATTTCTATTGACTTTAAATATTTCAACAAGCTCTTTAATCATTTTACCCTCATGCAATAACAATAGAGATTGGGCTTTTCGTCTTATAAAATAGCTATTACTATTTTTTACCATTCCATCAAGAATAGATATATCTTCCTTAGTTAATTCTAACTTTTTCTTCTTCATAAATGTAATTTTATGCTAATTTTAATACAAGTAAGTGCTTAGAAAAAGAAGATGATGTTGAAAAATACAGTTTTGATTTTAAAGAAAATTATAGTTTTGGTTTTGAAATCAGCATTCCTCTTAGAGTTTTTGAGTAAAAAGTTCAGTAGTCGTCAAAAATTTCACTACCATATTAAAAGCCTGTTTTCACGGAGTAATAAAATAGACTTCTGTCTATTTTGTCATTTCGATATGAGCGAAGCGATTGAGAAATCTTATAAACTTATCATTTTACTCGAAGTAACATCAAAGATTTCTCACCCTAAAGGGTTCGAAATGACATATAAATTGTTGACGCGTAAAAATACTCTATTTGGTCAGTCCCATATTTTTGCCTAAAAATCATAGTTTCTTAAAAAATGACGACTACTGAAAGTAAAAAGGAAGAGAATAATGAAAATCTTAATTACAGGAGCTAGTAGTGGAATTGGAGAGGAGTTAGCAAAAAGATACTCCTCTCCAGAGAACCATCTCTATCTCATAGCAAGAAGTTGTGAAAAGTTGGAAGTTCTCAAAAAAGAGCTTCAAAATGTAACACCTATTTGTAAAGACCTCTCCAATTTAGAAGAGGCTTCAGCTCTTGGAGAAGAATTACCAGAGTTGGATTTGCTGATTTTCAATGCGGGAATTTCACTTGGACACGACTCTAAACACTTTACCTCATCAGCAGATTTTGAGAGACTCTTTAGTATAAATTTCTTATCTATTCATAGAACAATGGAGAAGCTATATCCAAAACTTAAAAGTGGTTCAAAGATAGTTTTTATCTCCTCTCTCGCTTCAATCATCTCTCTACCCTCTTCAATCGCTTACAGCACTTCAAAAAGAGCCTTGAATAGTTACGCTGAGGGATTGAGATATTTTCTAAAACCGAAAGGTGTAGAAGTTCTAAATATCTTACCAGGTTTTATAGTCACACCTCTTACAGATAAAAACGGTTTCAAAATGCCATTTCTCCTAAGTTTGGAAAAGGGTGTGGATAGAATAGAAAAGGCAATTCAAAAAGGAAAAGTATCTTACGCTTTTCCAAAAAGGTTCTACTTTCTTATCAAATTTATCTCTTTTCTTCCAACTCAAATTAGAGATAGAGTAATAGAGTTTGTGAAAAAGTAAATTGCAAAAGAGTCTAAAAACTCTTTTGTTGTAAAATGCTCTAAAAAGGAGTTTTAATGATAACAATCATATCAGCCCTATTTTTCATATATATAGCCTTAAAACTATATATTTCAATTTCACAAATTAGCTATATTTCCCAAAGAAGAAAAGAAGAACCATTTTTACTTTCAAAAGAGGAGTATCTTCAAGCTGGAAATTATGGTATTGAAAAAGAGAAGTTATCCCTTTTTTCTACAATCTTAGAGTATGCTCTTTTCATATTTTGGATAAATGATGGTCTTCAATTTCTCTCTGCTACTTTTTCTGAACTATCTCCAACTTTAGAGACTCTAGCTTTTGTTTTTGGATTTTTAGCAATAAATTGGTTGGTGAGTTTGCCACTCGAGTTTTATCAAAAATTTGTTATAGATGAGAAGTATGGATTTAATAAATCGACAAAAAAACTATACCTTTTGGATACAGTGAAAGAGATTGCTCTATCTCTTATAATTGGAACTCCGATTATCATTGGTATCTCCGCCTTAATCTCTTTTGAGTATTGGTGGTTGTGGACATTTTTCTCAATTTTCGCACTTATGATATTTATAAATATGGTCTATCCAACTCTAATTGCACCAATTTTTAATAAGATGAGTAAACTTGAAAATAGTGAATTGGAGAGTGAAATTGAAACTCTACTTAAGAGAGTTGGTTTTAAAAGTAGTGGAGTTTTCGTAATGGATGCCAGTAAGAGAGATAGTAGATTAAATGCCTATTTTGGAGGTTTTGGAAAAACAAAAAGAGTTGTTCTTTTTGACACTCTTGTTGAAAAACTTCAAAATAGAGAACTTTTAGCTGTTTTAGGTCATGAACTTGGACACTTTAAAAATGGAGATATCTACAAAAATATAGGTATGGTTGGTTTTCTTCTCTTCTCTATCTTTTATGTTCTTGGAAATATTCCAACTGAACTTTTCGAAACTCTAAAATTGGAGGAATCTCCTCAAATTTTTATAGCATTTTTTGTTCTCTTTTCGCCTCTGTTTTCTCTTTTTATAATGCCTCTTTTTGGATATATAAGCAGAAAAAATGAGTATGGTGCTGATGAGGTTGGTAGTGAATTGGCTGGAAGTCCACTCTATTTGAAAGAGGCTCTGAAAAAACTTGTAACAGAAAATAAGCACTTTCCAAACTCTCACTACTTATATATCTTTTTTTACTATACACACCCTCCTTTAGCTGAAAGATTTGAAGCATTAGAAAATTTGAAATAAACTATTGGAATCGAAATTTCGATTCCTTTTTAAAAATAGTTTGACTTTTCCAAATCCTCTATAAATTCTGAAATCACCTCATCAGTAACATGTCTCATAATGTAAATATGTGCAAATTTGGTAGCTCTATTTTTGACAAAGAAAACCTCTTTTGCAAGAGAGTATTTTTCAACTATGCTCTCTTCAGGTAGTTTCATTCTAATAGATAGTGAGAATGGATTTCTATTTAACATAGCTACGCCTCTTTTGTCTCGCTCTTTCAACTCCTTAAAAGTTCTTCTTGCTAGGAGTTCGCATCGAACCGCTTCTGAAATATGTTCCTCTTCTGACCGTTCAGACAGATACTCCCAAAATATAAGTGCTGAAAGACCATTCCTTGAACCTGCAAAAGTTGTATCAGGTGAACCTATATACATAGGGTTGTCTACGGGTTTAAGTTGATATTTATGTCTAGTCATATAAATTCCAGTTGGAAAAGGTGAACCCATATATTTATGACCACTCATAGAGAGTGAATGAACTCCATGTCCAATAAAATCAAATTCTGGAAATTTATAGTTTTCTGGATTTGTTATCTTTCCACTTTTGAGAGCTTTTTCAATAAATGGCATATAGGAAGCACCCAATGCTCCATCAACATGAAACCAGAAACCATCTCTATCATAAACCTCATCATCAACTTTGAGTTTTCTACTAAATAGACCATACTTTTCTAAAATTGGTTTCAATTCAGAAAAAGCCTCTCCAATATTGTCATAAGCTCCTTTGAATGTACTTCCGTAATTGAATGAAATTAGAATTGGGTGACCTTTTGAAGCGAAAAACTCAACAAGTTTTTTTAAAGCAGGAATGTAAATAGCACCATTTTCATCAGATGGAACTTCTTTACACCAACCATTTTCAAGATATTTTGAAGAGAACCCTACTGGATAATCCTCCATTTCTAAAGGAGATTTGTACCCTTGTTTCATAGCTTCATCAAAAAATGTATCAATTTTAAGAACTTCCATCGCTTTAACAATTGAGTAGTGAGTATCTTGAGAGAAAAATGCGATAGGGTGTAAACTATTTTTATTTTCCGAAACAACACCAAACTTTACACCTCTTTTTCCCTCATCATCAATTAGAAGATGTTTTCC
Source organism: Candidatus Thiovulum imperiosus (assembly GCA_024281175.1). Lineage (GTDB taxonomy): Bacteria > Campylobacterota > Campylobacteria > Campylobacterales > Thiovulaceae > Thiovulum_A > Thiovulum_A imperiosus. Next base: position 67,089 of record JAMJTW010000024.1, on the reverse strand, counting down.
CTCTAAATAGTCTCTACCACTTAATAGACCAAACATATTTGCTTCCGTCGAACCCATTGAGAGGATATATCCCCAATAGTCATCTTCTTCAACACTCTCTTCATGTCGTAGAGTATTTCTCCAGAGTTTTGCATAAAACTCCAATACAGCTTTCTCAACAACTTTAGTATTTATTGTCATATTTCCATGAACAAATGGGTCTCCAACATTGTTGATATGAATATCAAAAAACTCTTTTGCTATTTTGTAATCAAAACTATTATTTACTTGATAGCCTAAAAAGTTTTTCTGCTGTTTTCTAAAGTAGTTTGAAAGAGTCTCTAAAGCTCTATCTCTACTCTCTTGTGACATCTTTTGAGAACCTATTTTAAAAAGGTTCTCTTCAACTGGAAAGTTCTTTTTATCAGAATTCTTTTTCATTAGACCACTTTGAAAGACTCTAAAGATATAGAGTCTTAAAATTTATTTAAAGATTTATAAAATTTTGTAAAATTTTGAGACCGTTTTCATGACTCTTTTCTGGATGAGGTTGAAGACCAAAAATATTCTCTTTCTGAACAGAGCTAACAAACTCTATTCCATAATCTGTTTTTCCAAGAACATTTTTCTCTTCAGTATCTACAAAGTATGAGTGGACAAAATAGAGATAAGGATTTGAGACCCCTTTAAAAATTGAGTTTTGATGAACCTCATCAATTCTATTCCAACCCATATGTGGAATTTTTAGTTCAGATTTTGGAAAACGACGAACTTCTCCAGAGATAATTCCAAGACCTTTATGTTCTCCAAACTCTTCACTCTGTTCAAATAGAAGTTGCATTCCTAAACATATTCCCAACATATATTTACCACTATTTGCAAATTCAACTATCGCTCTATCCATGCCAATATCTGTAAGATGTTCCATCGCGTCTCCAAAAGCTCCAACTCCTGGAAGAATGATTTTGTCGTACTTTAAAATATTGTCTGGATTTTTCTCAATTGTAGCTTCAACTCCAACTTTTCTCAAAGCATTAATTACACTTGCTAAATTACCCATGTTGTAATTTAAGATGGCTAAATTCATTTTCCTACTGTATTTTTTATATTCTCTATCTCTTTTTTTCCAGCTTCAACAAGATTTGTATAACCATCAGTTATACCTTCTTTCGCTGAACTCTCAATATCTTTCATAATTTCAGAGAGATATTTAAATCTTAAATTTGCAGATGAACCTTTGATTTTATGAGACGCATTTTGAATAGCTGTTGTATCACTATTACTTATAGCACTCTCTAATGCTTCAATATCTTTGCCTATTCCCTCCAGAAACTTTCCAACAAGTTTATCTACAAACATTGGTGGAATACCCAACTCTTGTGCAACTGTATCTTTAGATATAGTCTCAAAATTATTTACAGGAACTTCTAACAAAACCTCTCCTTTACTGTTGTTTATTTGCGTAATTCTACTATCTTTTTTTCTACTATCTTTTAAGAATTTTGCTAAAACTCTTTCCAGTTCACTGACATCAACTGGCTTTGTTAAATAGTCGTCCATACCGCTATTTAAGAACTTTTCTCTATCTCCAGCCATAGCATTTGCAGTTAAAGCAACTATGTAAGAACCTCTTCTGTGAGGCATTTTTCTTATCTCTGCTGTTGCTTCAACACCACCAAGAACAGGCATATTAATATCCATTAAGATTAGGTCATACTCATTTGCTGTAACTTTCTCAATTGCCACTTTTCCATTTTCAGCTAAATCTACTGCAATACCATATTCTGTGAGAATTAGTTCTATGAACATCTGATTTACTTCATTATCTTCAACAACCAGAATTTTCATATTTTCAAAAGAGAGTTTCTCATCACTATTTTTGGAGACCTCTACTAAATTGTCTTCTATGGTTTGAAGAAGTTCAACAATAGCTTCATAAATCATAGATACATTTATTGGTGTTTTGATTTTATAGAAACTTGGAAAACCTTTAACTCTTTTTGCCCAATCATCACCGCTATCTATAAGAACAACAGGTACAGTTTTTCGCTTTTCCATAATTTTATTAAAATCTTCTTCTGTAACAGAAGAGGAGACAAGCCAAACAATTTTTGAGTCACAAATGTATCTCATATCGGAAGATAAAACTACTCTAAATTTCAGAGCATAAAGATATTTCTCTATCAAAACTGCCTCATCACTTTCTGGCATGTTTGCAGAAACAAATAGAAGTGCATCATCTCTTTTTAACCAATCCAAATCCAACAGTTTCTCTTGAGAAGCCTCAACTCTCATTTTAAAAAAGAACTGACTTCCTTTTCCAAGTTCACTCTCAAATTCAAGTTCACCACCCATAAGTTCTATGAAACTTTTTGTAATTGAGAGTCCTAATCCAGTTCCACCAAACTCTCGAGTTGTAGAGTTATCAGCTTGAGAAAATGGAGTGAAAATTGTTTTATGTTTCTCTTTTGGAATTCCAATTCCTGTATCTTTTATAGAGACCATTAAGTCAATATGAGAACTATTTATTCGATGGTAAGTGATATCAACTTCAACTCTACCATTTTCTGGAGTAAACTTTATTGCATTTCCAACAATATTTGAAATAACTTGTTTAAGTCGAAGAGGGTCAAGAATTATCCATCTTGGAAAAGATGGGTCTATGAAGATGAGGTACCGAATATTTTTCTCAAGAGCTATTGCTGAAAGTAATTCAAGTGCTGGTTCGAACTCTTTGATTGGAGAGAATTTCATAAACTCCAAACTTAAATTTCCACTCTCAACTTTAGAAAAGTCTAAAACATCATTTATAATTCCTAAAAGAGTTTTTGAACTTGCAATAATTGTATTGAGATACTTTCCTTGAACTTCTGATAAATCTGTCTTTTTTAAAAGCTCTGTAAATCCAATTATTCCATTCATTGGTGTTCGTATTTCATGACTCATATTCGCTAAAAATCTCGATTTTGACTCTTTTCCAGCTTCAGCTTTTCGAAGAGCTAACTCTAATTCTGTAATATCATGCAGTGTTAGAAGATAAGTTGTATCACCCTCTCTTATGTTGTATCTCTTAATTCTACTAGATGAGGCTTCTATCTTATCAACCCGTATTGTAAAAAAGTGAAGTTTTCCATCTTTTCCAATAAATTTTGCTTTGTGAACCTCATCAGGAGTATTATATATCGCCTCTATCCAATCTATGGCACAGCTATAAATCATCTCCTGTTCAGGAATAAAAAGGTCTCCAATACAGTTAAAATGCTCTTTAAATTCCCCAATTGTATCAAATTCAACATATTCAAAAAATTTCTGATTGACATCTAACATTCCCTGTTCTTCGTCTGTTAAGATGATAATAGAGTCTTGATTATCAAGAACATCTTGAATAAATTTTGTCTCCTGTTTTAAATCTTTCTCTTTTCTAATTCTTTTGGTAATATCTTTTCTAACAGAGATGTACTCACTTACTTCCCCATCTTTATTGAAAATTGGAGTTATCATTGAGTCCATATAGTATGTCTCACCACTCTTTTTCATATTTTTCATTACACCACGCCAAGGCTCTCTCTTTTCAGAAAGTCTGTTCCAAACTATTCTGAAAAACTCTTTTGGAATGGAAGGGTGTCTAACTATATTATGAGGCTTTCCTATTAGCTCTTCTTTTGTAAATCCACTTATAGTTTCAAAAGACCTATTAACATAAGTAATAACACCATTTTTATCTGTTTTAGAAATAATTAAAAATTCATCAGAGATATTACCTACCTGTTTTAGAAGAATATTTTCCTCTACTATCCTATCTATCTCTTCTTTTGTATAAGCCAATCTTCTATCTCTCTTTAGGGTTTCGAATATGTAAATATACCCTATTTTTAAAACTATTTATCATATTGTTGAAAATAATTATATTTTATTGTATCTTTGAGTTGTTCAACATACTTTTCTCTAAGTTGAGAATAGGGTGCCAAATATTTAATAAGTTCATAAGGGTCATCAGAAACTGCTCTTGTATCCCTAAATCTCTTATAAGCATCACCTCTACCTAAAAGTATCATATAGTCATCAACACTTTCAACAAGTGAGTCATATCTTTTCACATATACATCTCCATTAGTTACCTTTATTCTATCATCATTTTTATCAATAGAAATTAGTGAAAAGATATTGTTTCCTTGGGTAAAAAAGCGGGAAGTTCCCCAGCCACTAGCAATAGCTGCTTGTGCCAAAACTATACTAATTGGGTGTGGGTTTAAAGAAACAAGTAATTTATCGATATCTCTATCTTTTATATTGTACTGCTCATAAAGTAGAGTCAAATACTCCTCATCATGTATGGTAAGTTTCTTATCACCCATTTTTGCATCTAGCACATTTCTGTAAGCGATTAAAATCTTATTTCTGCTCTCTAAAATTGCGGGTAGAACTATCTCTATAAACCTCTCTTTCTTTTCAGAAATTGAGAGAGAAGAGATATCTATACTCTCTTCTCTCTCTCCATATCTCTCTTTTAATTTTTTGTAATTATCTTCTGGAATTATCTTCATAAAAAGTTCAGGTATAGAGTTCTCTTCTGAACAGACCTCTTTTTCAACTATTTGAACTCTGTTTGTAGGAATTTCTATAAAATCCTCCTCTTGATTTGAGTAAGCATAAAAAGTTCCTATGCCTAAAATGTAAGAGAAGATAGGAAGAAAGAATGTTTTAAAAACTCTCATTTCTTTCATTTCCAGCTTTATCTACAATAGTTCCTATATAGGTCTCATCGCTTTCAAGAGGATAATCTATCTCAATTTCAACTCTCTGTTCTCCAAAAATAGATGTGTTATATTCAACAGCATCACCCTCTTTTCCAAACCAGAACTTCCCTAAAGCATACTCATCTTCTGAAACAATTCTTACACTATTTGTATCCCAATTTGGCGTGAAAACTGCTGTTTGAAGAATTTGAGTCTCATTTAAGATAGTTCCATTTCTATCTCCACCAAAAAGGTAGATAGTGTCTTCATAACTACTAACTCCAAATTCAGAACTATCTAAATTTGGGAACTCTTTCCAACTTCCAGAACTGTTCTCTTCCATTTCAGAACCGAAAAGATAGATGGAACTTCCAATTCGAAGACCTTTTTCAGGTTCAGTGCTGTAAGTTCCAACTATTGACCAAGAGCTATTTGAACTATTTTTCTCTATATCTCCATTTTGAAAAGCTAAGAAAGAGGAGTTCCACTCTAAAACAACACCTGCATCAGTTTCTAAACTTAGAGTTTCCCAAGAGTTTATGAACTTTTCAATAGAACTTAAATTCGCATCACTATTTTCACCACCGATTACAAAGATAGAACCATCTATCTCTAAAACAGAGTTGGGAGTTCGATGAGTAATCAAATCATCTTCTGAACTCCAAGAGTTTGAGAAAGTTTCTACAACTTCTAAATGGTATAAGTCATCATATCCACCAACTGCAAAAATAGTACCATCTCTTTCAGTAACTCCAACACTTCTTCTTGTTGTTGGCATCTCTTCTAAAGTTTCCCAAGAGTCTGTTTCTGGAGAGTATCTGTAATTTGTGTTGTAAATATTTGAGTTGTCTTCTCCACCGATGAGGTAGATAGAGCCATTTCTTTCAACAACACCAACATTTTTCATTGCTTGTGGCATATCTTCGCCTCTTCTCCAAGAGATAGTTGGAATTGTTGTATCTATATATGATGTGATATTTTTCTCTCCAATGTTTCCAGCAAGATCTTTTGCAAAAATCTCTATTGTATAGAACTCACTACCATCTACTGTTATCTGATAAGTTACTGTTACATTCTCTTCATTACCCCAATCTGTCCAGCTACCATCATCTATCTTATATTCAGAAGCTGAAGAGAAGTTATCAGAAATTGAGATTGTAATTTCAATATTTCCATCTTGAGAAACATCATCATATATAACTTCTAATTCAGGAGCAACCTCATCAACAAAATCTGTAATTTCCACTTCATACTCGTATCCAACTCTATCTTTCACAACTCCAATATAGCTGTTCTCTTCTCGGAAAGAGAAAGGTATCGTAAGATTTATTTCTGAGAAATTTCCATCAAATTTTGTAAAGTTTCTATCTTCACCCTCTATACCAATATAGTAACTATCCAATAGATGATTGTCTGTTGCAAGAATTTTTACACTACCATCTGTCAAATTTGTCTCGAAAGTGGCAAACGGCTCTTCTGTATCAAAAACAACTCTTCTCTCAACAAAATGTATGTTTCCACCTCTATCTCTCAACCAAATCCAGAAAGTCTGATTTGTATCTTCAGTTCTCAATGTTCTGATGAGGTTTCCATCTTCTACACTCCACTTTTCTGGAAAATCTGAACTCTTTGTAATCGCGTAAGATGTAATTCCTAAGAAATTATCAGAAGAGACTATCTCTAACTCTATTTTTGAAAGGTTTGTTTCAGTTGGAAGAATCAACTCTTCAAAAACTGGTGGAGTTGTATCTAAGAAATATTTTGTATCTGTTGAGTCCATCTCTATCTCAAAGTAATTTCCATAGTTGTCTACAACTTCTCCATAATAGATTTCTCCATAAGTGAAATTGAAATCTTTGAAAACTATCTCTTCAGAATTTGAAATATAAGTTCTTTTGCTTTGATTCTCTTCAGTTCCAAAATAGTAACTCTTTAATCCATTTTCATCACTCGCCTCAATTTTTAATTTCATATTTGAGAGGAAAGGAGTGAAGAGTGCTGTTGGTGGTGTTGTATCAAGAGTGAAATTCAAATCCAATGAATCACTGCTATTTTCAGCTAAATCTTCCACTTGTACAACTAAGTTTTTCTCTCCATCTTCTCCAAAATCGTAAGGTATTGAGATATTTCCAGAAACTGTTCTCTCTACAGAGACCTCATCATCACCAATTATAATTTTTCCAACTCCAGCAAGATTATCTGAAACCGAAACGAAATCTTTTGATACAGCCAGAAGTTCAGGTTTAGTTTTATCTTGTGTTAAAACACCATTTTCATCTGTAAAGTAGTAATAGGATACTGAATTTCCAGCAAAATCAAAGAACTCTATTTTGAGAGTCTTATTCTCTTCCATATTTATTGAGAGATTTATATCATCTCCAATTTGTAAAATACCATTTTCAAAAGTTCCATAAATTGTCTCATTTCTATCAAGAGGTTTTCGATAAGCAGAGTCATTATTTTCAACTGTTGTTCGATTTCCGTCCAGTTCAAAAGCTACAATTCCAGACTCATCAGCTACTCTGAAATCTGGGAAAGTTATGAAAATATCAGGAATTTCAGTATCAGCATAAACTTCTAAAAGAGTGGCTTCAGAGATGTTTTCAGCTAAATCTTTAACAAAAAGATAGGTATCTTCAGTAGAGTTTGTCTCTACCCAAATTGAGATATTTCCATCTTCTGGTTCTACAAAGTGCCAAATAAGATTTTCACCCTCTTCATTATCTCCAATAGCAAATGCATAAACTTCAGAACTAGCGTCTGAAACCTCAATTTCAAATGTTGCATTCAACTCTTTTGAAACTAAATTTGGCAAACTCACAATTTCTGGCTGGTCATCTTCAACCCAAATTTGTAAAGTTTTAGAGAAAGAGTTTCCATAATGGTCAGTGATTGTGATATTAACTTCATTTTCACCAGTTGGAAGTAACTTACTTAAATTTATATCTTCAAATTCTGAAAGAGATATTGTAGAGCTACCCCAATCTACAACAGCAGTTGTAATATTTGTGTCGATAAAACTTAAACTGCCTAGCAGTGTAATTTTCTCTAAACTATTATTTCTCTCTATTTCTAAATTTGAGAAATTCGGTTTTGATGAGGTATCAACTACAATTGGAAAATCAACTCTTCTAATCATAAAATTTCTATCTATAAATTTAGCTCGAATTGTGTAATTCCCCTCACTTTCGTAAGTGTGTGAAAAGTAGACAGAGAGATTACCATCTTCCCAATTTAGATTTGTGTTGTTATCTTCAATAAAGCTGTAATCTGGTGAGTAAAGTTCAACTGCTGGAACTCTATCAGTGTCACTCTTTTTACCTCCGAAAAGATAGTAATTTCCAACTCTACCCTCTTTTTTTGAGACTAAAGAGCCAGTAGCATAAGCTCTTGGAGAGTCTAAACTTTCACCATAACTCCAAGTTCCACTATCTAAATCTAAAATCTCAACAGAGTTTAGATACTCATTTCCACTACCAATACCACCAACAACATAAATCTTGTTGTAGAAATAGAAACTTGTGTGGTAAGCTCGAGGAGTTTGAAGAGAGTTTGCACTACTCCATGAGTCACTCTCTATATCATAAATTTCAACAGTAGAGAGAGAGGTGTTATCTTCAGCTTCTCCACCAATTGCATAAATTTTTTCTCCAACTGTTACAACTGAAAGACCACCTCGAGGTGTTGGCATTGAAGTTCCCGTAGACCATGTTGAGGAATTTATATCGTAAATCTCAACTTCATTTTTGCTAACTCCAAAACCTCCAATTGTATATAGTTTCCAATCATAAGAAGTGAGTCCTAAAAAGAGTCTTGTTGTTGGAATATTTGAAATAGTTTCCCAAGAGTCCTCTTTAGGAGTGTAGGCATTCAGTTCTCTATTCCACTGTCCACCGTAACCTCCAAGAATGTATATCTTCTCGTCCCAATTTGTAGCACTAAGATAAGCCATCTCTTCATTCATATCTCTTTTAGAAGAGAGAGAAAGTGTCTCATCTCGAAACTCTTCAACAGCACTACTAAATGGATTTCCACTATTTCCTGTATATCCTCCAAAGATATAAATCTTATCTCCAAAAGGTGCACTGCTTAATGAACTTCTTGCAATAGAAAGGTTTAGTTCATCACTACTCCAACCATCATCAGTTAATCTTAAATTTATCTTTTCCCAACCTTCAGATTTTAGAATGAAGTCTCTATAAACTTCATAGTTGCTCCAGTTTCCGTCACCCCAAGAGATGTTGATATCAAAATCTTCAGACATCTTCTCAACTGTTCCAAAAAGTTCTATGGTTTCTCTAAATGTACTTTCAGAAATATTACTTTTTGGTGCTGGTTTCATCTCTTTTCGAAAAGTGATATTTCCATCTTTGCTATCGTCAGAAGTCTCTATTCTGATATTTTCAGTTGGAACAGAAGTGTAGGTATACTCTAAACTTCCTTTTCCAGAAATCTCTACACTATTTCCATCACCCCAAAATAGAGTTGCTCCTAAAACCTCATCACCATCTCTATCAAAAACTTCATAATCAAAAGAGAGTTCACCACCATTTGATATTTGAAAATTTGAAATTTCCACTTCTGGAGCGTAGCTTTGAGAAATCTCTATCTCATGACTTCCTTCTGAACTCATATTAGCTTCATCAAAAACAGTAATTCCAACTGTGTAATTTCCATCTATTTCATAAAGATGACTCATATTTAAATTGAATGAGTCAAACTCTTCAAAACTCTCAACTGGTGTACCATCACCCCAATCTATTGAAAGAGTTACAACCTCTTCTGAAAGTTTTCCCAAAACTTTTAAAATTCTATTTGATGCTGGAACTAACTCAACACTATTAAATGTTGGCTCTTCGCCCCAAAGTGAAGAGACATAAACTTTATAAGAGTACTCATCAGTAAAATTTCCATCAGAAACTCTAAGAGTAATATTCTTCTCTCCAGCTGTATCGAAAATTAAATCTACACTCTGGTCACCACAATTTGGAAAATATTGAAAATACTCATTCTTAATTTCCAATTCGCAACTTATATCATCACCATCTAAATCATAAGCTAAGAAAGAGAGTGAAAAATCGCTATGGTCTAAAGAGTCTCTTAAAAAGAAAATTTTTGGTGCATTACTTTCTGAAACTGAAAGCTCTCGAGATAGAGTTCTTTCTAAACTTACTACTCCTGAAATGTCTACAATTTTTCCAACTCCAAAAGAGTGTTTCTCATCTGAAACTCGAACTATTAAAGCAAACTTACCATTTTCAGAATAGGTGTGAGAAATCTCTTCGGAATAGCAGTTCTCAATTTCAGAAATTTCGCCATCTCCCCACTCTACTTCACAAGAAACGGCATCTCCTTCAGGGTCAGCAACTCGTAAATTTAGAGATACTCTATCGGAGTCTGTTTCTAAGTAAGAGTGTAAAATATCGGGTCTACCGTTATCTAAACTTGATAAATCTAAAGGTGTTGGAGGCATTGGAATTTCTATTTCAACATCTGAAAAAGAGGATACTTCTACTTCAGTTTCAACAACTTCTGTACCAGCATAGTTTTCTCCTGAAATTCTTAGAACACAGTTTTCACAAGGCTCTATCTCAAAAGTGAAATTTCTATCTTCTAAATTTTCTGAAAGGATTTCACTACCAGTAGAACTTTCCAGAGAGATTTGAACTTTCTCTAAATCGCCAAAACCGTCTGGTAATACCACCGTTCCAAAAATAGTAGAGTTTGCATCTGAGTCTTGAAAAATTGAAACAGCTTCACCTTTATTTAAAATCCAGAAACCATCATTTTCAGAAATTGTATCTGTCTCTAAAAGACCACTCCAAGATATCTGTTGACGATAATCATCTCGATTTCCAAAAACTCTCCAAGCTCCATTTTTATAAATCCAGATAAGAGGTACATCAGAATAGTTTTGAAGAGAGTGCAAGTTTCTGGAAACTCCACTACCAGCTAAATTCCAACCACTCTCTAAAGTGAAATTTATATCACCTCCAGTTGGTAAAGAGATATCAAAAGAGTCTCCAAGATTTATTACCCAAAATCCACTATTTGCTGATACTGATGAGGTCTCTGTCAGTCCAGAGTTTTGAATATTTGTCTTCATGCTTTCGGAATTTCCAAAAGCCTTCCAAGTTCCATCTTCATAAGTCCAGATAAGAGAAACATCACTATATTGAGAAAATTTATCCTCTAAATTTATCTCTTCTGGAGTCCCTAATAAATTCCAACCAGACTCCACTGTTGTAGCGGATAGAAATGTTGAAATAGTTATAAATAGAGAGAGAAGCCGTTTCATAAGCGACACCTTTTTTAGCTGATATTGTATCCAAATAGAGTTTCTGCTTAAGTTATTTTAAATAGAAATTTTGGCAATAATTTTTGAAATCAGATAGTGGATATTTAAAACTTTTAGATACAATTCGAACTTTCAAAAAAAAAGGATTTGTAATGCCAAAGATGAAAACTCACAAAGGTGCTGCAAAGAGATTTAAAGCTAAAAAGAATTCTATAAAGAGAGGTTCTGCATTCAGAAGCCACATCTTAACAAAGTATTCTGCAAGTGAGAAGAGAGGTCTTAAAGCTCCTAAAGTAGTTGCAAAAAGCGACGAGAGAGCTGTTAAAGATATGTTAGGAGTATAAGACTCCAAATTCAAAAGTCTTGAAAACTTCAAAATTTTTGAAAATTTCAAGCACCTAAAATTATATTTCACTGGGTTAAAGGAAAAGTATGAGAGTTAAAACTGGTGTCGTTAGACGAAAAAGACACAAAAAAGTATTAAAACAGGCTAAAGGTTTTTATAGTGGTAGAAGAAAACACTTTAGAAAAGCTAAAGAGCAGTTAGAACATAGTCTTGTTTACGCTTATAGAGATAGAAGAACAAAAAAGAGAGAGTTCAGAAAATTGTGGATTGTTAGAATTAACGCCGCTTGTAGACTGCAAGATATTAGCTACTCTGTTTTTATGCACGGTCTTAAAACTTTAAACATCGATTTAGATAGAAAAATATTAGCAGATATGGCTATGAATGACGAAGCTGGATTTACAGCACTTGTTAATAAAGTAAAAGCTATCTAAATTTGGAAATTCAATATTTCCAAAATCTAAGTTCTACACAACTTTTTCTCTTGGAAAAAATTAGAAGTGGAGAACTTTCGAACGAGGTTCTTATCTGGACAGAACATCAGACTGCTGGTATCGGAAGTCGAGGAAATGAGTGGATTGGAGAAAAGGGAAATCTCTTCTTCTCCTTTTCAAAAAAGATTTCTAGTGAGATTCCAAAACAGTCTCTTTCCCTCTATTTTGCTCTTCTTTTCAAAAAAACTTTACAAGATTTAGGCTCAAAACTCTTTTTAAAATGGCCAAATGATTTCTATCTCCAAAAGAAGTTTGGTGGTGTAATTGCAAATATCTCAAAAGACTTTGTAATAGTTGGAATTGGGATAAATCGAAAAGAGGTAGAGAGTTTTGAAAAGCTGGATTTGGAAATAGAGAATCTCGAAATTCTGGAACATTTTGCAGAGAATTTAAAAGAGCTTCCTAATTGGGCAGAACTCTTTGAAGATTTCAAACTTGATTTTGAAAAGAGTAGAAAATTTTCTATAAATTCAAAAAATAGCAAAATATCTCTAGAAGATGCCATCTTAAATTTTGACGGTTCTGTTACGGTAGAAAATTGTAAATACTTTAGATAAATTGTAAAAATAGTGATACAACCACATTTTGATACAATTTGTAAAAAGTGAATAGATGCAATCGATAAATTTCAATGAGTTACCAGAAGATATTCCAATAGTTGCAGAGATGGATAGTTTCTTATATCCATTTATGATTTCACCAATATTTCTATCGAGTAAAGTTAGTATAGAGACAATAGAGTTTGCATTAGAAAACAATCTACCTGTTGTCATGGTTCCAATGAGAAAAAGTGGTAAAGAAGAGAGTAGTCCATTAGAAGAGATTTATCCAGCTGGTGTATTTGGAACAGTGATGAGAAAAGTTGCTTTACCAGATGGTAGAATTAAGGTTCTATTTCAGGGAGTTAGAAAAGTTGAAGTTAAACATATTTCGGACACATCTCCAACTTTTGCAAAAATAGTACCACTTGAATTTGAAGAGAGTTCTCAACTTAGAACTACTGCTCTATTGGATATTTTAAAAAGTAAAGTAGCTGAATTATCAAAGTACAATCAGAAATTTCCAGCAGATATGATACAGACAATAAATGATAGTTCCGAAGCTGAAAGAATAGGTGACCTCATCGCCAGTTCTCTAAATATCTCTACTGAAGTTGCTTATCAAATATTTATAGAAAAGAGTTTAGATGATAAACTGCTCGACATCATAGACCTTATTGATGAAGATATTGAAATAGCCAAAGTTCAAAAAGATATCAGAAGCAAAACTCAAAGCAAAATTGCAAAAAACAATAGAGAGCATTTTTTACGAGAGCAGATGCGACAAATTCAGAAAGAGCTTGGCATCGATACTCAGCGAGATGAAGAGATTGAAGAGTATCGACAAAAACTTGAAGCTAAAAAAGAGTTTATGGAAGAAGACGCTTTTAAAGAGGTTGAAAAGCAACTAAAACGACTCTCCAGAATGCATCCAGAGTCTTCAGATGCAAATACTCTTCAAACTTATGTTGAGTGGGTTTTAGAAGTTCCTTTTGGAAAAGAGGCAAAGAAAAAACTTACAATTGGAGATGTTGAAACCCAACTCAACGAAGACCATTTCTCTCTACAAAAGCCGAAAGATAGAATTCTTGAATATTTTGCAGTAAAAGAGTTGATGGAACTTCGAGGTATCGCTGAAGATAAGAAAAAACATAAAGGAGCAATTCTCTGTTTTATTGGACCTCCAGGAGTTGGAAAAACATCTCTTGCAAACTCGATAGCTACAGCGATGAAGAGAGCTTTAGTGAGAGTTGCACTTGGTGGTCTTGATGATGTAAATGAACTTCGAGGACATCGACGAACTTATGTTGGAGCGATGCCAGGACGAATTACTCAAGGTCTAATTGAAGCGAAAGAGATGAACCCTGTAATAGTTTTAGATGAAATAGATAAGGTGGCTCGTTCTCATCGAGGAGACCCAACTTCTGTTATGTTAGAAATTCTTGACCCTGAACAGAATTCCAAGTTCCGAGACTACTACCTAAATTTCAACTTAGACCTTTCAAAAGTAACATTTATTGCAACAGCAAATGATATTTCTGGAATTCCCGCACCACTTCGAGACCGAATGGAATTTATCAGAATTTCAAGTTATACACCTCAAGAGAAGTATCAAATTGCAAAAAAGTATCTCATTCCTCAAGAACTGAAAAAACATGGTCTAAAAACTTCTGAAATTTCAATTTCGAAAAGAGCTTTAGAGGAGATTATCTCTTCATTCACTCGAGAAGCTGGAGTTAGAAATCTCCGAAGAAGAATTGCTGATATCTCTCGAAAAAGTGCTAGGAAACTGTTACAAAATAGCGATATTGGAAAAATATCTGTAAGCATCAAAAACTTGAAAGAGTTTCTTGACAAAAGTGTATTTGAAATTGAGAAAGTTGAAGGAACTCCAAGAGTTGGTATTGTTTATGGTTTAGCCTGGACTGCTGTTGGTGGCGATGTTCTGAAAATTGAGGTGATTAGGACTAAAGGAAAGGGTATGCTGAAGCTAACTGGAAAGTTAGGTGAAGTTATGAAAGAGTCTGGACAGATAGCAATGAGTGTTGTTAAAACTCTTTTTGATACAAACTTTCTACATTATGAGGAAGAGAGTGTTTATACAAAATATGATTTACACATTCACATTCCAGATGGAGCAACTCCAAAAGATGGACCGAGTGCTGGAATTACAATGACAACAGCTATCGCTTCAATGCTAACAGAACGAAAAGTTCGGGGTGATACAGCAATGACTGGAGAGATTTCTCTACATGGTGATGTTATGCCAATTGGTGGTCTAAAAGAGAAAATTATCGCTGCTCATAAAGCTGGTATCTCTTATGTTCTAATTCCAAAAAAGAATTATGAAAGAGATTTAGAAGATATTCCTGATGAGGTTAAAGAGAGTATGAAAATCATCTCAGTTACTCGAATAGAAGAAGTTCTGCAACATATGTTGCTTGAAGATATCGAACCAGTTTAAAAATTCTGAAATACAAAGAGTCTATATTTTAGACTCTTTGAATTATTTGTTCTAATAGTATAATTCTTTCAATAACCTTAGGAGGCTCTTATGCAAATTTATTTAAATACTAGAGGTTTTGAACAACAAGATTATCAGTGGTTTAGCGTCAATAGTGACGAAACATTGACTATATCAGAAAATTTTTGGGACAGAAAAGAGGTAAGAAAAGTTCCTCCAAGTGATGAGTTTGATTTAACACTTGGAAGATTTGAGAATGGAGAACTTTTTCTTTTAACTTCAGATTTAAAAAGCAATAGATACGATTTTGCTGAAAGAGAAATTAGGAACTCTCTAATTTTTATATCGGAAGATGAGATAATTTTAAGAAAATTAGCAACTCTTTTTCTTTTTAACTACGAAGATATAAATTTTGAAATTAATAAAGCGATAGTTGATAATAGAGATAGTGCTTATGGTATAACTGTAAAGTTTTCTGAAATCATGGAAGGTATTTCAAAATATCTTGATGAGTATGAAGTAAAATTTGAATTTGATGCTCTTGTAGAGAGTCAGTTTAGTAAATTTGCTGAAATTTCTCTTCGAAAAAGTGTTGTTGATGATGATGGAGTTGAGAGTACAGACTATTTTCTAAATCCTATTTTTGAAAACAGAGTTAAAAGATATCTTTTAGGAGAAGTTTTTCCAGATAAGTTTGAGATACTTTTTCTTTACACTCCAAAACTATCATTACATGATATTGAGATAAGTAAACCTTATATAGCTGTTGCTAATAACCTTGATAAGTTTGCCAGAGAGATATTTTTAAGAGATACAGAAGAGTGGGCAATTTACCAACCAAAGAAAAGTTTTAGTGGAAATGGTTTTGTTTCTCAATATAAATTTGAGATACTCACTGTACTATTTTTAGGTGTTGTAACAATACCTCTATTTCTATCCCACACAAATCAGAGTAGTAAAATAGATGAACTTAGTTCTCTTGTAGCTACACTTCAGGAAGATAGAGAGAGCTTTAGAAAAGATAAGATAATTGCTGAAAAGCGAATGGTGGAAGCTGAGGCAAAAACTCAAGGTTTAGAAGATGAAATCTTAGAACTACGAGATGAGGTTGAGAGTAAAGATAGTGCAATTATCTCTCTTGAGAAAAAACTTCAAAAAGAGCTTCTTGAAGAGGAGACCCAAAATTTAAGAAATCAGATTTTGACACTTACAAATAATTTAGGAAAATGTGAAGATAATTTCCAAAAAGAGACTATTCAAAGAAATAAACTTTCTGCTGGATACAAATGGTATAAAGATAAATTTGCAACTTGTCAAGAGGAGCTTCGAAAGTGATAGAGATATTTTTAATACTTATAATTGCAATTTTGTCAGCTCTACTCTATTTTCAATATAAAGTTCTTGGTAATAAGAGACATGAGAATAGTATATTGAAAATAAGAATTTCTTCAACTCTCTCTGAAAGAGATTTAGAACTGAAAGAGAAGAGTGAAAAAATAGCAGAACTAGAAAAGAGAGAGAAGTTTATGAAACTTGACCAGAGTGAGTTGAGTAAAGAACACAACTATTTAAAAGAGAGAAATGAGAAGCTCAAAAAAGAGATAGTTGCACTTGAAAACAGAAAGAGAGCTTTAGAAAGTTAGGTGTTTACAGGTCTAATTAGAGAAGTTGGGAAAGTGAAAAGTTTTCAAAATTCACTATTGAGTGTAGAGAGTTCCTACACTCCCAAAATAGGAGATAGTGTTGCTGTCAATGGTGCTTGTCTTACAGTTGTATCTCTTCAAAAAGATGGTTTTTCAGTGGAGTTATCTCCAGAAACAGTGGAAGTTATTGCCATAGAGAATTATAGAGATGAGGTACATCTTGAACCAGCTATGATGATGGGAGATAGGTTTGAAGGACATATTGTTCAAGGACATATTGATGCAGTTGGAACTATTATAAAAATAGAGAATTTAGGAAATAGCTACAATATTTTCATCTCTTTACCAAAAGAGAGTCTCAAGTTTGCAATTTCAAAAGGTAGCATTACAGTTGATGGAGTTAGTTTAACTATAAATGAAGTTGTTGGCGATGAGGTTCGACTTACAATCATTCCTCACACAATGAAAAATACGATTTTCAAAAGATACAAAGTAGGAACTAAAGTAAATATTGAAACAGATATGTTTGCCAGATATATTGAGAACCTCATCACCAAAAGAGAAGAGAAGAGTCTCTCTTGGAGTTCAGTAGACTCAATTATGGCTAGATTTTAGCTCTTTGTAACAGAGATATCCACTTGAGATAGCAGGTGCAAATCCTCCTGCTATCACCCACTGTCCAACAAAAAATAGATTTTTCACTTTTTTAGATTTGCTTTTTGGAATTTTGAAGAATTGTGATGGAGTTGGCTTAAAACCGTAAGCTGTACCATTTGGAGTTTTGATATATCTCTGAACTGTTTTTGCTGTTCCTGTCTCTATATACTCAATATACTTTCCTATCTCTGGATACTCTTTCTCCAATTCTGAAATAAGTCTCTTTTCTAACTCTTTTTTCTCCATCTTATACTCACTACCCCAATTCTCCAAATTGTCAATTTTACAGATAACTCCAAATGACTTTTCTGAAGTTGTAAGTCCAGACTCTATTTGGGAGTAATCTACAAATACAAAATCTGATAAAAATTTAGAATATGCTCTCTCTCCATATATCTCTTTCAAATTTTTTGAGAAACCAATGTAAGTTGTAAGTAGAGAACTTCCAATCTCCCGCTTCTCTATAAAATCTATATTCATAAGTCTATATGTATCTTCTGGTGAAATATTTGAAACTATAAAATCAGCTTCCTTATAGGAATCTCGAAAATAGACTCTATTTTTTGAAATCTTTTTTACAGTGGCTTTTGTGATAACTTCTCCACCATTCTTTCTAATTACATCTGCTAAATAGTTGCTAAGTTTTCCGCTACCACCTTTTATGAAATATCCCCCACCTTGAAAATAGGAGTATTGAGCAACAGCGTGAAGCAAGAAACTTAGAGTTTTTGGACTATCATTATAGTATTGTACATTTGCATTCAAAACTCTTTTTAAATCTTCATCTTGAAATAGGGAATCAAAAACTTCAGAAACACTACTTTTTTTATATTTCAAAACTTCGAAAACTTGAAGCAGATTCCTATTTTGAAGAAATTTATAAATCCTTTCAATAGTTTTGAGATATTTTAAAATTCCACGCTTCTCTTTTGGAAACTCTTTCAAAAGTTCTCTTTTTACATTCTCAACTCCATCAGGCATTCTAAAAGTTCTATTTTCTGTTTTGATTTCAAAAAATTGTGGAACTTTTACGAATTCTACATTTTTATAAACTTCCAACTTTTCAAAAACTTCTACTATAGTTTTATCTATATAGACTCCATTCATCTCATGAAGTCCAACCTCAACAGTAAAATCTTTTCTTTTGAAGTTTGTAGCACAACCTCCAACGATATTGTGTTGTTCTAAAAGAGTTACTTGAAACTCTTCACTCAACAATGCTCCAGCAGTAAGACCGCCAAGACCACCACCAATAATTACAACTTTTTTCATTTCACCTCAATATCTAAACTTCTATTTTCAAACAGTTCAAATTTACACTCATCAAAATCTGGTGCAGAAAAGAGAACTCTTGGATTATTTGAAAATCCATAGTCCTCTGTTGGAATTCCAAAGAAATTTTTGTCCAACTCTCCATTTCCATTCTTATCATGAAAAAGAGCAACAGCATAAATTCCACTCGGAACACCTCTAAAAGTGTATGAATTTTTAAAAGTAACTTTTGAACGAAAATACTCTTTTGTACTTCTAAAATTTTTCTCTGTTTTGTAAAGAGCAATTCGAAATTCTCCACTCTCTGGATTTTTAAATTTCACTTCCAAATCGTAAGAGAGGAGTAGAGCTGGTAAGAAAAATAGCTTTTTCAACTTATATCCTTTTTTAGAAATTATGCCAAGAAAGAAGAGAGAAGTCATTCACATTTGTTAATCCCTTAATTTAAATTTAAATTACATTTTTTCAAATCTTAAATTTATATAAAAAATATTTCAAGTATGCCTATTTTACGATTTTATTGTAATTTAAGAAAAGTTATTTTAAAATTTTATTAAGTTTAAAAATAAAAGGAATTCAAATTGGAAGATATTCAATATATCTTAAATAGTTTTCTGATGGTGATAATGGCTGCATTTGTAATGTGGATGGCGGCTGGATTTGCAATGTTAGAAGCTGGTTTAACAAGAACTAAAAATAACTCGATAGTTCTACTGAAAAATGTGGCTCTTTTCTCTATCTCTGTAATTGTCTACTACTTCATCGGATACAACTTGATGTATGGAGATGGAAACGCTTTTATTGGTAGTGGTTTCTCACTTTCTGGTATCTCTTATGATGACCACTCTCTATATGCTGACTTCTTTTTTCAAGTTGTTTTTGTAGCAACAGCTGCTTCTGTAATTTCTGGTACAGTTGCTGAGAGAATTAAAATTGTTCCTTTTCTAATTTTTGTACTAGTTCTTGCAGGTATTATCTATCCAATTCAGGGACACTGGACTTGGGGTGGTAGCGAACTTGGTGGTCTTCTTTCAGGTTTTTCTGACTTTGCTGGTTCTACGATTGTTCACTCTGTTGGTGGTTGGGCAGCACTTGCTGGAGTTCTACTATTAGGTGCTAGAAATGGAAAGTATGGAAAAGGCGGAAAAGTTAGAGCAATTCCGGGTTCAAGTATGCCATTAGCTACACTTGGAACATTTATTCTATGGGTAGGCTGGTTTGGATTTAACGGTGGTAGCCAACTTGCTATGGGAACAAAAGAGGATATTGATGCAATCGCTCTTGTAGTAGCTTCTACAAATATGGCAGCAGCTGTTGGTGCAACAACAATGGTTATTCTTACATACACTCTAAATAAGAGAATAGATTTAACAATGGTTCTTAACGGTGCTTTAGGTGGACTTGTAGCTGTTACTGCTGGTCCAGATGCTGGAATGATTGCTGCTACTATTGAAGGAATTGTAGCTGCTGTTCTTGTATATCTTGCTGTTCCACTCTTTGACAGATTTAAAATTGATGACCCAGTTGGGGCTTTAAGTGTTCACCTTGTAAATGGTATTTGGGGAACTCTTGCAGTAGCTATCTTTAAAGATGATGTCTCTTTCATGTCTCAACTTACAGGTATAGTTGTAATTGGTGCATTTGTTTTTGCAACATCTTTTGTAGTTTGGTATATCCTTAAAATTACAATGGGAATACGAGTTTCTGATGAAGAAGAGTATGATGGACTCGATTTACATGAAGCTGGAATTGAGGCTTACCCTGAATTCTCTAAACACCTTAAATAGGCTAGAATTTCAAAAAAGGCAATAGAATGAAGAAAATTGAAGCGATAATTAAACCTTTCAAATTGGAAGATGTAAAAGATGGTCTTGCGGAACTTGGAATTACTGGAATGACAGTTTCAGAAGTTAAGGGATATGGGCGACAGCAGGGTCATAGCGAACTCTATCGAGGTGCTGAATATGTTGTTGATTTTGTTCCTAAAATCAAATTAGAACTTGTTGTTTCTGCCGATGAGGTAGACAATGTGGTAAACACTATCATCGAAAATACCAAGACTGGTAAAATTGGTGATGGTAAAATCTTTGTTAGTGACATTGATAAAATCGTTCGAATTAGAACTGGTGAAACTGACGAAAACGCAATTTAGATAGCTTCCTCTCCAAATGTCACCTCTCCTGCAAAGGGGGAGGAAACTCCTCAAAAACCATATCTACAAACTCATGTATAATTGCAAAAAAGAGGAAACTCCTTTTTGAAAATAGAAACTGGAACAAGAAAATTTACAAAACCGTTATATCTTGAGAGTGGGCGAATATTAGAGCCTTATGAGATAGCCTACACAACTTATGGAAAACTCAACTCAGATAAGAGCAATGTGATAGTTGTAACTCACGCACTTACAGGAAGTCATGAACCAGTAAAAAGTGAGAATAGTCGATTTTTCAACAGTGGTTGGTGGGATGCTCTCATTGGAGATGGAAAAGCGATAGATACAGAGAAATATTTCGTAATTGTTACAAATGTTTTAGGTAGTATTTTTGGCTCAACTTCTCCAATTTCACCAATTACAAGAGGAAGTTCCACTCTATATCGGTATAAATTTCCAGTTATAACAGTTCGAGATATAGTTAGGGCTCAACACATCTTTTTTCAAACTTTCGGAATTCGAAGAGTAAAAGCGATAGTTGGTGGTTCAATGGGAGGAATGCAAGGTTTACAGTTTGGAATAGATTTTCCAAATTTTGCTGAAAAGATAATTGCTATCTCTGCTACTGGGGCTACTCAACCTTGGACAATAGCTTTCAATAAAGTTACAGCAGAAGCTATAAAAAGAGACCCAGATTTCAAAAATGGAAACTATGATATTGAAGAGATTAAGAAGAGTGGTTTAAATGGTCTAGCTATTGGTAGAATGGCAGGACACATTAGCTATCTTAGTCATAGTTCTATGCAGAAAAAATTTGGTAGAGACTATCTTCGAGGTGATGGAAAATTTGATATAAATGGTAGATATCAAGTTGAAAGTTATCTTCAATACAATGGAGACAAGTTTTCAAAAAACTTTGACCCTCTCTCTTATCTATATCTCTCAAAAGCTGTAAATATGTTTAATTTGTCTAGTGGTTACGACTCTATGGAAGAAGCATACAGTAGACTCAAATCGGAACTTCTTCTACTCTCTTTCTCTGGAGATATGATGTTTCAATCAAAAGAGTCTGAAATCGTAGCAGAGAACTTCAGAAAAGTTAGAAAAGGAGAACTTGTCAAACATATAGAGATAGATAGTGATTATGGTCATGACGCTTTTCTTGTAGAATTTGATAAGTTTGAACATTACATAAAAAATGAGTTATAAAAAGAAAATTTCCCTCCTCCAACTAATAACAGAAATTCCAAAAGAGTATCGGGATTTCTCTCTTTTTAGAGAACCAATTCCAGATAGAACAAACAATTTAGAAGTAGAAATTATTGGAGTTCGAGTTTCTGGAAGAAACTTGGTTCTTAAATTCCGACTACCTTCTGGAGTTCTTCTTTCAGGTATCTTCTTTTCATACTACCCTTTTCATCTCAAAGTTTTCAAATTGGGTCGAAAACTCTATATCAGAGGAAAAGTAAAAGATGGAGATTTTGGACTTCAAATTGTAAATCCGAAAGAGTTGAAAGAGCCAAAAGATGAGATAGAAACAGTGTATAGCAAAAAGTCTGTCAAAGAGGCTATTTTAAAATATATGAATTTTGAGAATTTGAAAATCGAGGGGTTGGAACTTGACAAAATTGAGAAACTTATGGAGATACATCGCTATCCAAATAGGGAGCTTGTAACCCACTTTGAAATTTTTGGAGAACTTCCAGAACCTCATCGCCAAACTCTGAAATTTGTAGAACTCTACTTTTATATAAAGTATACAAAAAGTTCTATTGAAGAGTTTCCTCCACTTCAAAAACTTTCAGGAGATTGGAAAAGTTGGGCAGAAACTCTACCTTTCCAACTCACAAAAGACCAGAGAAAAGCAATTTCAGAAATTGCAAAAGATATGAATTCTGAAACCTCAATGAGAAGAGTTGTTGTTGGAGATGTCGGTTCTGGAAAGACAATGGTAATCTTAGCCTCAATGGTAATTGCTTCACCTCATAAATCTGTTCTTATGGCACCAACTTCTATTCTTGCTGAACAACTTTTTGAGGAAGCTAAGAAATTCCTAAATCGAAAAGTGGTTCTTTTAACTTCCAAAACTTCTAAAAAAGTGGATTTGGAAGATTTCGATATCCTAATTGGAACAAGTGCAATTCTCTATAAAGAACTTCCAGAAATCCCACTTGTAATAGTTGATGAACAGCACCGTTTTGGAACTCGAGAGAGAAACAAATTAGAGACTCTTGTAAAACGGGAAGAGAGAAAACCTCACTTTATTCAACTTTCAGCAACTCCAATTCCTCGAACTCAAGCGATGATAAATAACACTTTTATTAAAGTTTCTCTAATCGAAGAGATACCTTTTCAGAAAACTATCAAAACTGAAGTTCTATTTCCAAAAGACTTTTCGAGACTTTTAGAGAAGATACAGAGTGAAATTGAAAAGAGACATCAAATTCTTATCATCTACCCTCTTGTCGAGGAGTCTGAAAAAATTGCTTACCAAAGTTTGGCAGAAGGTTTGCCTTTTTGGAAAGAGAATTTTGAAAATGTCTATATGACTCATGGAAAAGATAGTGAAAAAGAGAGTGTTTTAAAAGAGTTTCGAGAAAAAGGGGATATTCTATTGGCCACAACTGTAATAGAAGTTGGAATTTCCTTGCCAAGAGCTACGGTAATTGTAATAGTTGGAGGTGAAAGACTTGGACTTGCCACACTTCACCAACTTCGAGGTAGAGTTGGACGAACTGGACTTGATAGTTACTGTTACATTTTTACAAAATCTAAAGAAGAGAGTTCTATTCAGAGACTTCAAAAATTTTCTAAAACTTTAAATGGATTTGATATCGCTTCAATGGACTTGGAAAATCGCAAAGGTGGAGATATTGCAAAAGGACAAAAACAGAGCGGAGAAACCTTTAAATGGTTCTCCTCAAAAGATAAAGAGATAGCTGATGAGGTTCTCTCTAAACTTGAAAATTAGTTCTCTTTTGTAACAATAGAGAAAGTTAAATTTAAAATCTCTTTGTGTTTTGAAATGAAAGAGTTCAACTCTTCTAAAGAGAGTTTTTCTATCTTTTTTAACTCTTTTTTTGAGTGTCCAATTTCAAAACCTTTATAAAACTCATTTGAACTTCTACCAACTCTTTGAGAAAGAGTCTCATTTGTTAAAGGTTCACTGCCAAGAATAAATTTCTTTGCAGATTCAAGCTCTTCGCTATTAGCACCATTTGAGATAAAATCTGCTATTACACTTTTTACAACAGTTTTTGCTTCTTGGAGATTTTCATTTTTTGTCTGAAGGTGTCCTCCAAAAATAGAGTAACTCTTCTCAACCTTTCCATAAGCGTAAACAGAGTATGCTAAACCTCGCTTTACTCGTACCTCTTCCATAAGTCTACTACCAAATCCAGAAGAGCCTAAAATGAAAAATGCAACTTTTGACTTATAAATATCTTCAGAAGATAAATCTAAATTTAAAGGTGCTGAAAAGTAGATGTAAGCCTGTTTTGTATCTTTAAACATAGTCTTGCTCTCTCTCTTTTCAAAAAGAGAGTATTTTTCCAAATTTCCAGTTTCTCCCTCTGGAAGTTTTGAGAGAATCTTTTTTAAAATCTCTTCAGCTTGAGAGATATTTAAATCTCCACCAATAACTGGTATCGCTTTTGAAATTACAAGATGTTTTGAAACAAAATTCTTTACATCTTCCAACTTTATCTTTTCTAAACTCTCCTCAGTTCCAACTTTTGGAAATTCTAAAGGAGTCCCTTTCCAAACTTCTCTATCTAATTCACTTTTTGCTACAAAGTCAAAATTGGATTTCTTTTGAAGAATCTGACCATAGATTCTCTTTTGAACTCTATTAAAAGCCTCTTCTGAAAAGTTTGGAGAGTTTAAGAGTTTTATAAGAAGTTCAACACCTCTATCAAAACTCTCTGTAATTGAGTCTAAATTTAAGACTAAAGTTTCTCGACCAACTCCAACACTAAAATTTATAGCACTCTCTTCCAAAAGAAGGGAAAACTCTTCACTACCAAGTTCCAAAGTACCCTCTTGAAGTAGAGAAGCTGAAAGATTTGCAAGACCCGATTTATTGTCAAAGTTTGCTCCGCTATTTCTAAAAATTATCTTTAAAGATACAATAGGTAATGTGTTACTCTCTTCAAAAATGAAAGGGATTTCTCTATTTTTGACCTCTAACTTGTAAAGCGAACTGCTCATTAAAAACTCCGTTAAAAATATCAAAATAATAAATATTTGCAAAAATTATTTCCTCAATTTTTTGGAAAGTCTAGCAAAATTTAGCAATAAGAGAAGAGTAGAAACTACTCTTTTATAGGGAGTGACCAAATAGGCTTCTGCCTCTCTTGTCATTTCGATATGAACGAAGTGATTGAGAAATCTTGAAAGATTATCCTTTTACCTAAAGTTATGTAAAAGATTTCTCACCCTGAAGGGTTCGAAATGACATATGGGTTATTAAAGCATAAAAATACTCTATTTGGTCAGTCCCCTTTTATAAAATAGCCTTTCATAGGCTCTATCTCTTCAAGTTCTGGAAACTCTGTCTCTACTCCATAAACTTTCCAACCATTTTCATAGTGAAAAATAGTTCCATTCATGTCTGAAAATGAGCTACCAAAAGCTACAAACTTATACTCTTCAGAAAATTCTGGAAAAGGTGCAAGTTCAGTTCCTGAAATAGAGACATTTCTATCATTTTCAGAGTAGACCCAAGCACCTTCCCCAGGGTAAATATGAGCAGTATAATACGCATATTTCTGAATTTCAGCACTATACTTTTTCGAGAATCCAACATACTTTTCATCTCTCCAAATCCAAACCAAATCATCTGGAAAATACTCTTCTAAATAGAGATACTCTTGAAATGGATTTCCTATCATATTCCACCCTTTTTGAAGTTCTATCTGTTTTAAGAAATTCTTATTTATAGTTTCCAATTTTAGAACCTCATCAGAAAAGTTACAAACTATAAGTCCATTTTCTAAATCTTTTACAACTCCAGTTTCTCCAGAGAATGTAGTTTGAGAGTATTGAGGATTTGAAGAGTAGAGATAAGTCTCATCACCATCAAGAAAAAGAAATCCATACTTTCCAGCAACACTGTTTCCAGTTTTTACACCCGTATACTTTGAACCATCTTGGAAATACTTTTCTGGATTTTTAAGCCAAACTCCAAACTCTGTAAGGTCTTCTCTAAAGTTCTCCCTCTTTTCTAAAACTTCTAAAAGAGGAGTCTCTGTATCTGCTCTTTCCAAAGTATCTTTTACAACTTCCATATCTCCATCTCTCTCTGCAAAAAATCTAAAAAGTAGACCTTTTCCATAAGATATTCTTGAGTCATCTAAATCCAAATTTGTATAATCAAAATAGTCGTTTAAAAAAGAGATATAGTCATCATTTGTAGAGTTTACTTCCTCTTCCATTGCAATTGCCGTCGCTTCAAGAAACCAGATATTTGAAGACCAAACTTCATTTGACATCAAATTTGTTTCAAGATATTTATACTGTATAGTATGAAAGAATTCATGAGCCACAGTTGATTGCAAGATTTCATCAGTGTATTTTGGATTTAATACCATATAAGCAGTTCCATCTGAATATGTAGATGCTCTACCCATTCCAGAAATAGTCTCATATCCTCCTTTCTCTCCATTCCAGCTATCTCTATTTCCAATATAGATATCTAAAAAGTATCTCTCTGTGTTTCTTGGATTTTGAAAACCTAGTTCTTTAACTTCTACTGCCCAAGAGTTTTCAGCCCATTTTAAAATCTGATTTCCTCGAGCTTCTAAAAGAACTTCGTCATCTCTATCTCTTCCAAAAATAACTCGAAAATGTTCAGATTTCAGAAATCTGTTGTAGTTGTCTGATGAGGTGTTATCTTCCAAAAGAGTTGGATAGGTTTCTGAAGTTCTTTCTAAACTTCTCTCAAAAACTGGCTTCTCTAGTAATTCTGCTTCTCTACCAAAAAGTGGAAGTGCCAAAATAAAAATTAGAAATAGTCTCATTTTTCTCCTTTTTTAGAAATTTTAGCAGAGAAAGAGAAGTTAGCTAAATAGAGTAGGATTTCTTCTCTGAGCGAATGCGAAGAGTCCTTGAAAGACTCTTCAGTCACTCCTAGAAGAGACTTCTTATTTTAGAGTTTCTGTTTTTGAATAGACTTCAGTAACAAGTAGTTTCTTTTCATCACTACTTTCTACATCTAAGAAGCCATCTTCTCCAGTTAGGAACTTACCACTTGCACCCTTTTGCATATAGTAGATTTTATAAGTAACTTGAATTCCGCTCTTTCCAGAAATATCATATTTCAACTCATAAGTTTCCATCTCATTTGGAATAAGACGATTGTCCATATTTACAGTATTTGAGTCAAAACCTGGACGAACAGCAAAAACCTCATCATACTTTTTACCAGTTTCACGACCATAAATACGAGTAAAGTTGCTTTTATCATCACTATCTACAATAGTTACATTTGTAACAGTTCCTTGAAGTTTTCCATCAACAACTTCTTGGTTTGAAATAGTGCTATCGGCTCCAGGAATTGTAACAGTCTCATTTAAAAATTTCTGACTACTAACAGCACCACCATCTAAATCTGGAACTCTACCTTGGAAATCTATCTCTCGCTCCTCTTCATAAGCAACTTCAATTTCACTTTCACCGCTTTCATGAATTTTATTCTCATTTAAAGTTACAACTGAATTCTTCACATCAGAAAAAGTCGATTTTCCTGTTGCTGAAACTAAATCTATTTTACTTCCATTCTGGTCTGTAACAATTACTCTGGTTAGAACTCTTCTCATTGGATGTGCTCCAGGAAACATGTGAGTAGTTTTGTTTTGGAAAGTTGTTGTTACAGAAAGAGTTTCTCCATCTTCTGAAATTGATAGTGTTGCATCAAAAGCACTTTGAATTTTAGCACCAACACTATCTTTAAATCCAGTCTTGTTTGCACCTAAAAATGCGTGAGAGTTGAACCATTTTCCAACAACTGGACTCTCATCTCCAAGGTTTTCAGGGTCTTCAGGGTCAAAGTGTGCTGTAAGATGTGGATTGTCAGAGAGTGTCCATAACTTATCTGGTCTAGCCCACTGATGTAAAACTCGACCTTCAACTCTCTCCATATGACACTTTTGACATTTTGGCGATGAGGTTGAGTCGTTGTAGTTTGTATCACTACCATTACTTACAGAGTTCCAAGTTGTACATAGTTCCATAAAATCACCATTCTCATTTGGAGCACCAGAAGCTCGTTGATGGCAAGTTAAACAGAGAGCTTTCCCATGATTTCCGAAATGGTTGTTATCATGCATGTCAAAAGCTGGATTTACAACTCTTTCTGTCTCATCACTACTATTCTCATTACTCACTCCTGTTACACCAAATGGTCCATAAAATGGTCCTCCTGTAAAGTGAACTTTTCCATCTGTTCCATTTATATCTATACTTGCCATAGTATAGCGACCATCTTTCAGTTTGTTTTCATCAAAACCTTCAGTTTTTGGAGTGTTTGCAAAATCACTATACTTTTCAGGTCCCCAAAGCCTAAAGAATTTATTCATATCTCTATCTGTTGCTTCTGGACTATAAGTTAGAATAGTTCCTGCTGACGCTTTTGCAGGTCCATGTGGTCCAGCTCTAAGATGGTCTCTAAGTACATATTGTCCCATATCAGCACCATCTTCTTTCATCATTCGAACAGTTTCAATACTATGACAAAATGCACAATTTATCCCCTCTCGGTTTGCTTCATGTCCAATATGATAAGTAGCTTTGTAGAGTTTTCCATTTGTTCCAACAGAGACTACACTACTCGGTTTTGTTATATCAAAATCAACATAAGTAGCAAGATTTTCTTGAGTAGTTTTCGCATTTGTAAAGTTTTCAGTTGTAGCAACATCTTCAAGAACTTCCAATTCTACTTTGAAATCACCAGTATAGTAAGCACCTGGAGCATGACACTTTATACAAGTTTGTGAAGCTCCTTGAAATTTAGCTTCAGTATACTCGACACCAGTAACTCCATCAACACCAGTAGCTCCACTCTTATCTTCACCTATTTTTGAAATATGTATTCTTAAAAAATCTTGGAATTTTGATTGGAAGATTTTATCACTCCAAGATTGATTATGCATTGAGCCTTTCCAAGTGTCATAAAGTTCATTATGGCAGTTTTGACACTTTTTATCTGCACTATCAAAGAGTGTATTCCCATAACCTGTTCCTGTGTGATATTCAGCCTCGGCAACTGTTTTAACAGCATTTTTCATCTCTCCTGTGTAAGAAACATAGTTCACTGTTCCATCTTGAAGAGTCTCTTGATATCCCAGCTCTCCCTTTTGTGGCAGTAAAGTTGGTGTAGTAATGTTGCTATCTTCATCACTCGAAGAGCCACAACCGATAAGTAGAAGTGATAGTGAAGCTGTAAATATGTGCTTACTAAATCTCATAATACCCCTTGTATTAATTTTTTTTATTATATAAAAAAATTATATTTTTGAATTTAAACTCATATTTCAATCTAAAACCTCATCACTAATTAGAAAAGAGTGGATACGATAAGATTATAAAAAAGTGGATTTGTGAAGAATATAACAATATATTTGGAAAATGGAACTGTGATTAGAGGTAGTAGTTTTGGTGCAGAGGGGACATCTGTTGGAGAGATTGTTTTTAATACATCAATTACGGGTTATCAAGAGATAATCACAGACCCAAGTTATGCAGGACAATTTATCACATTTACAACTCCAGAGATTGGAAATATTGGTGTAAATGGTCAAGATATGGAGAGTTCTAAAGCTCATTGTAAAGGGGTAATAGTTCGAAATTACAACAAAAGATACTCATCTTTTAGAGGTGAAGAGAATTTAGATAGCTTCTTAAAATCTCAAAATATCATGGGAATATCGGAAATTGATACAAGGTTTCTTACAAAGACTCTAAGAAAAGAGGGAACAATGATGATGGTTGCTTCTACGGAATACCACTCAGCAGAAACTCTTTCTGAAATTCTCCACTCTTCACCAAGAATTGAAGATATAAATTATCTTGATGAGGTCTCTACAAAAGAGAGTTATATTCATAAAACTGGAACTTTCGATATTTCACAATTTGCATACTCAATTCAGAAAGAGAGTAAAAAGAAGATTTTAGCCATAGATTTTGGAGTTAAAAGAAATATTTTAAATGAGTTAGTTTCAGCTGGATTGGAAGTTGAAGTTGTTCCAAGCTCTATAAGTAGTGATACGGTTTTAGAAAAGTATTCTAGTAAAGAGATTGGTGGAGTCTTTTTGTCAAATGGTCCAGGAGACCCACTTCAACTTAAAGCTGAAGCTGAAATGATAAAAACTCTTGTTAAAGAGAGTATTCCAATGTTTGGTATCTGTTTGGGTCATCAACTTCTTTCCATTGCAAATGGGTATCCTACTCAAAAGTTGAAGTTTGGACATCATGGGGGAAATCACCCTGTTAAAAATTTGAAAACAGGTGCAGTTGAGATAACTTCTCAGAACCATAACTACTCTGTTCCAAAAGAGATTGAAGAGATTGCTGAAGTCTCTCATAAAAATCTTTTTGATAATACAGTTGAGGGACTGATTTACAAAGAGAAACCTATCTTTTCTGTTCAACACCACCCTGAAGCTAGTCCAGGACCTCATGAGAGTAATTATATTTTTAAAGAGTTTGTAGCTCATATACTTAAATAGTTTTAAATCTTTTGTTACAATTTGTGTAAAATATTGTAACAAAAGGTAGAGAGATGGCTAAACGAATTTTCATAACAGCAACAAATACAGATATTGGAAAAACATACATTACAGAGAAACTTCTTCGTATCTATTCTGAAATGGGATATAGAGTTGGGTATATTAAACCAATTGAAACTGGTGTTTTGGAAAAACCACTTGATGGAAATCGTCTCTTTTCAGTAGCAAAATTGTTAAATCCATCTCTCTCTGCTCTCTCTCTTTTAGATGTTGTTCCATATCAATTCAAACTTCCAGCTTCTCCTTATGTGGCAAAGGAGAATGAAAATGTGAAGTTAGAAAAGATAGAGGAAGCTATAAGTAAAATGGAAAAGTTTGTAGATATTCTTCTAATTGAGGGGGCTGGAGGTCTCTTAGTTCCAATAGAGTTAGATTACTATATTTCTGATTTGATTTCAGACTTAAAATCTACACCACTTCTTGTTGCTCCAACACACTTAGGTTCTATTAATGATACTCTTCTCTCTCTGGAACATCTTCAAAATAGGTCGATGAGGTTTGCTTGGACTCTAAATTTATGGAGAGATAGAGAGAGTTTTTATCAGATAACTTATCCATTTTACAAAAATAAGTTTGGAGTAGTTCCTATTTTTCAAGAGCATAGCTTAGAGTTAGCAAAAGAGATTTTAAATGTTTAGATTTATAGCAAGTTTTACCACTCCCATAGTTCTTACCGTAGCTTCTACTTTTGGAGTTTTACAAATTTCAAAGATAGATGATGATGTTAAAATTCTTGCTACAAAATATGAGAAACTTCAAAGAGAAAATAGAAGATTGGCACATCAAAATAAAAAGTTGTCAAGTCAAAATAGTAAACTTTCCCAAAATCAGAAACGAATTAGAGCTGGTGTTATTTCCCATAGACAGAAAATGACAAAAACTCTAATTAGTAGGGGGAAGAGTAAGATAGCTTCTGCTCCAGCAAAAGCGATACCATTTCTCGGAACGGCTACCATAATTGCAATGACAACATTGGAAATTCAATCCTATTGTGATGATATAAAAGAGATGGACAACTTT
Source organism: Candidatus Thiovulum imperiosus (assembly GCA_024281175.1). Classification (GTDB taxonomy): domain Bacteria; phylum Campylobacterota; class Campylobacteria; order Campylobacterales; family Thiovulaceae; genus Thiovulum_A; species Thiovulum_A imperiosus. The sequence continues at coordinate 35,704 of JAMJTW010000024.1, read as the reverse complement.
GAGAAAGAGCTTTTCGGCTCTTTAGAAAAGAACACCTCTCAAGAAGAGGAAGTTCTCTGTAACTACTTCTAACTTTTTACCATTTTAAAAGAGTCTTTCCCTTTTTAATTTCAGAGAAATCTATCTCTACTTCTCCAACACTTTTATCAGAAATTTCTATCTTCTCTTCAGAAACCCTGCTAAGTTTTCCAATGTATTTAGTTCCATCTAAAAGTGATATCTCAACCTCATCACCAACAGAAAGTTCATAATGTCGTAACTTTTCAAGTTTTCTCTCTGCTCCTGCCGAACTCACTTCTAAATTGTAATGTCCTTTTATTGGCTCTTCAACATCAAGAAAAGGAGAGATGATATGAGTAATCTTTACACAATCATTAATTGAAACTCCTCCACTCTCTTTTGTAATCAGAACTCTGAAAATTGTCTCATCAAACTCTTTTGCAATTTGAGTATCATAAAAACGAAGTCCTTCAGCCTCAATCATCTTTTTCAAACTCTCTTCAATTTTTTCCATGCAGTTCCTTTTCAACAATTTTAAATAATTTATCCATTCGATTCTCTTGCTGAAGCAGTTCGTCAAAGTGGAAAGATAGTTTTGGTGAGCGATACCAACCCTGTTCAGTTGCACAATATCCCTCTATAACTCCCTTAGCTTTTCGAAGTTGAGAAAGAATTTCACCAATTTCACTCTCTTCTATAAAAGCTCTGTCAAGATAGACTTTACAGTTATCTCGTCCTTTTGAGCAGACTACATCTACAACAGCCATTCCTCTAATTCTTTCATCATTAAGAGTGGCTAGAGCTTCTGGAATTAGCTCTTTTAAAGTCGCTTCTGTTCTCTCTAATTTAATTTTTGCTTCACTTTTTCCCATAAATTTTCTCCAAATCTTCAGCTCTTCTCCCCATATTTAGAAGAAGCATATCAGCTATTACAGTTCTTGCCATCGCTTCAGCAACAACTGAACCTCGTACAGCAATTGCAGGATCATGTCTACCTTTTAAGTGCATCTCTTTTGGTGTTCCAAAAATATCCTGAGTCTCTTGAGATAGAAATATAGATGGAGTTGGTTTAAAATGAACTTTGATATCTATATCTTCTCCATTTGAAATTCCACCTAAAATTCCTCCAGCGTTGTTGGACTTAAATCCGTGTATATCCATCTGGTCATTGTTTTCAAAACCACTCTTTTTAGTTACTTCATACCCCAAACCTATCTCTACACCTTTTGTTCCATTGATATTCATCATCGCTTCTGAAAGAATTGAGTCAAGTTTGTAATAGATTGGTTCTCCGAGACCAATAGGAGAGTTTTTGATTTTTACAACAGCTGTTCCTCCAAGTGAGTCATGAGACTCTTTTGCTTGAATAATAGCTCTTTTCTGCTCTTCTTCGAATTTTCTTGAGAGAGAGTAGATTTCACTACTTTTTGCAAAATTGAAATCTAAATCATCTTCACTTCCAACACCTCCAAGAAAAGAGACCCCACTAAAAACTTCTATTCCGATGAGGTTCAAAATCTGTTTTGCAACAGCCCCAACTGCAACTCGCATTGCTGTCTCTCTAGCAGAACTCCGTCCTCCACCTCGATAGTCTCGAATACCATATTTTTGATGATATGTAAAATCAGCATGTCCAGGTCTAAAAAGGTCTTTAATATTTGAGTAATCTTTGCTTTTTTGATTTGTATTGTAGATAATCATTCCAATTGAAGTTCCTGTTGTTTTTCCCTCAAACACTCCACTCAAAATTTCAACTTTATCACTCTCTTGTCGTGCTGTGGCATATTTTCCACCAGGTTTTCTTCTATCAAGTTCTACTTGAACTATCTCTTCACTCAACTCTATTCCAGCAGGAGTTCCATCAATAATAACTCCAATTGCTTTTCCGTGAGATTCTCCAAAAGTTGTAAAAGAGAATCTTTCTCCAAATCTATTCATAAAATTACTCTTTTTTAAAATTTTAACTTAAATTTTAACTTCATATTTTTGATAAAATTCCCAAATATATAAGATTAAGGAAAAGAATGGCTTTAAGCGTCTATTATGATGAAAGTTGTGATATAGAGATAATTAAATCTAAAAAAGTAGCTATGATTGGGTTTGGTTCGCAAGGACATGCTCATGCTGAAAATTTACGAGATAGTGGTGTTGAAGTTGTAATTGGTCTTCGAAAAGGTGGAAGTTCTTGGAGCAAAGCTGAAGCGAAAGGTTTTGAAGTTTTAGAAGTTGCTGAAGCTACAAAAGTTGCTGATGTTGTTATGATACTTCTTCCAGATGAGACTCAAGCTGAAATCTATACAAACGAGATAGCACCAAATCTTAAAGATGGTGCAACAATTGCTTTTGGACACGGTTTCAATATCCATTATGGAAGAATTGTTCCTGCTGAGAATATCAATGTAACAATGATTGCTCCAAAAGCTCCTGGACATACAGTTCGAAGTGAATTTGTTAAAGGTGGTGGAATTCCTGACCTCATCGCTATTCACCAAGACCCAAGTGGAAATACAAAAGAGTTGGCTCTATCTTACGCTTCTGCAATTGGCGGTGGTAGAACAGGTATTATTGAGACTACTTTCAAAGATGAGACTGAAACTGACCTATTTGGAGAACAAGCTGTTCTTTGTGGAGGTGTAACTTCTTTAGTTCAAGCAGGTTTTGAAACTCTTACAGAAGCTGGTTATCCTGAAGAGATGGCTTATTTCGAATGTCTTCATGAATTAAAACTTATTGTAGACCTCATGTTTGAAGGTGGAATTGCTGATATGAGATACTCTATCTCAAATACTGCTGAGTATGGAGATATGGTTTCTGGACCAAGAGTTGTTGGTGCTGAGTCTAAAAAAGCGATGAAAGAAGTTTTAAATGATATTCAAAATGGAAAGTTTGCAAAAGATTTTATTCTTGAAGGACAGACTGGATATCCGCGAATGACTGCTGAAAGAAGAAATATTGAAGCTCATCCAATTGAACAGACTGGAAAAAGACTTCGAGAGATGATGCCTTGGATACAAGCAAATAAAATTGTAGACCAAGATAAAAACTAATGTTTTCTCCTCCAAATGGAGGAGTTTCAAGTTCTATTTAATATCAGAAACTTCTACTAAGTCAAGTTTTACAGCTGGACTCATAGTTAGAGAAATAGTTGCACTTTTAATATATTTCCCTTTTGCAGAAGCAGGTTTCTGTTTGTTAATTGCTTTTAAAAACTCCGTTACATTCTCTAAGATTTGCTCTTTTGAGAAAGAGATTTTAGCAACTCCTGCATGCATGTTTCCTTTTTTATCAACTCGGAAGTTCACTTGTCCAGCTTTCAGATTTCCAATCGCTTTTGTAACATCCATAGTCACAGTTCCAGTTTTTGGGTTTGGCATTAAACCTTTTGGTCCAAGAATTCTACCAATTTGCCCAACAAGTCCCATAGTATCTGGAGTAGCTACTGTAATATCAAAGTCGATTTTTCCAGCTTTAATATCAGCTACTAAATCTTCAGCTCCAACAATATCAGCACCAGCAGCTTTAGCTTCATCAGCCTTAGCACCTCTTGCAAAAACAGCCACTCTGATTTTCTTTCCAGTTCCGTGAGGAAGAACAACAGAACCTCTAATCATCTGGTCTGCATGTCGAGGGTCCACTCCCAAGTTCATTGAGATTTCTACCGTCTCATCAAACTTTGTAGATTTTAAATCTTTTAAGACAGTAGAAGCCTCTTCTAAAGAGTGTAATTTCTCTCTATCAAACTTCTCTCTTAATTCTCTATATCTTTTACTTAATTTCTTTGCCATTTTTAATCCTCAGAAATATTTTCCTACCACTCTTTTCTATCTTGTGGTGAGATAGTAGAGATTTTAACCCTCTACTGTAACACCGATACTTCTTGCACTACCTTCAATAATTCTAGCAGCTTGTTCTCGGTCTGTTGTGTTTAAATCAGCAATTTTCAAATCAACAATTTCCATGATTTGAGCTTTTGTCAATTTTGCAACTTTATTTTTTAGAGGGTTATCACTACCACTCTTAATTCCTGCAGCCTGTTTAATTAGTGCCGTTGCAGGAGGCTGTTTTGTCTCAAATGTAAAACTTTTATCTTGGTAAACTGTAATAATAACTGGGAGTTTGAAGCCCATTTTATCTTTAGTTTTCTCATTGAAAGCTTTACAAAACTCCATAATATTGACACCTCTCTGTCCGAGAGCTGGACCAACTGGAGGAGATGGGTTAGCTTTTCCTGCGTCTATCTGTAATTTGATATAACCACTAACTTTTTTTGCCATAAATTACTCCTCTATCTTTCTAACTTTGGCATATTCTATTTCCGTAGGAGTAGGTCTCCCGAAAATTAGAACATTTAATTTCAACATACCTTTATCAACATCATACTCTTCAACCGTAGCTTGAAAGTTTGCAAAAGGTCCTTCATTAATTCTTACCATCTCACCAACTTCAAATGCAACTCTTGGACGAGGTGCTGGACGATTTTCAACTTTATCAAGAATTTTCTTAATATCAGCATCAGATAGGGGAGTTGGACCAAACTTATCCCCAACAAATCCACTTACTTTTGAAAGAGATTGAATTTCTGATATAAGTATGTTCTGTTTATCTAAAAGCATATTAGCAAAGACATATCCTGAATAGAGAGACCTTTCAGTAATACGCTTTTCACCATTTTTATTATCTATAACATCTTCAGTAGGAACTAAAACTTCCTTAATTCTATCTTGATATCCATTCTCTTCAATTAGATTTAAAATTGCCTTTTTAACATACTGTTCACCTCCAGCGTAGGTTCGAATGCTATACCATTCAAATTGTTCGCTCATTTCTACTCCCTAAACTCTATAAGGGCGAAATTCTACCCTAAAATAGCAGAAAGTGAAGATGACATAATGAGGTCTACTAAAGCTAAAAAGAGTGAAATAAATGTAACAACAATAAAAACAGAGAAAAATGCACTTTTGACTTGAGACCCTGTAGGAAAAATAACTTTAGAGAGTTCTACCCTTGCGTCTTTAAATGCTTTTACTAATTTATTCATGCTTTTGATTTCCTTAAAAAGTGGCAGGCCAGGAGGGGCTCGAACCCACGACAACCGGTTTTGGAGACCGGGACTCTACCAACTGAGCTACTGACCTATAAAAATTAGGGGGAAGATCCCCCCAAAAAAGAGTTTAAAGTTTAGACTCTTTATGATTTGTATGTTTTTTACAAAACTTGCAATATTTACTAGTTGTAAATTTTGCTGAGTGAGTTTTCTTGTTTTTAGTTGTGTGATAGTTTCGTCTTGAACACTCTTCACAAGCTAAGTGAATTATCTCTCTCATTTAGACTACTCGATAATCTTTGTAACGATACCTGCTCCAACAGTTCTACCACCTTCTCGGATAGCGAATTTTGTTCCCTCTTCCATTGCGATAGAGTTGATAAGCTCAGCATTGATTTTTAAGTTGTCTCCAGGCATAACCATTTCAACACCTTCTGGTAGAGAAATAGAACCTGTAACATCTGTTGTTCTTACATAGAATTGTGGTCTATATCCATTAAAGAATGGAGTATGTCTTCCACCTTCATCTTTGCTTAAGATATAAACTTCAGCTTCAAATTTCTTATGTGGATTGATTGTTCCTGGTTTACAAAGAACTTGACCTCTCTCAACATCTTCTTTTTTGATACCTCTAAGAAGAATACCAGCATTATCACCAGCTCGACCTTCGTCCATCTCTTTTCTGAACATCTCGATACCAGTAACAGTAGTTGTTTGAGTGTCTCTAATACCTACGATTTCAATTGTTTCGTTGAGTTTAAGAACACCTCTTTCAATTCTACCTGTAACAACTGTTCCTCTACCTTGAATTGTGAAAACATCTTCGATAGGCATTAGGAAATCTTTATCAGTATCTCTCTCTGGAGTTGGGATATACTCATCAACTGAGTCCATAAGAGCTACAATTTTAGCTGACCAGTCACCAAGATTTCCACCTTTAGCTTCTTCAAGAGCTTGGAAAGCTGAACCAACTGTAATAGGAGTGTCATCACCAGGAAACTCATACTCGTCAAGAAGTTCTCTAATTTCCATTTCAACTAATTCAAGAAGCTCTTCGTCATCAACTAAGTCTTCTTTGTTCATAAAAACAACAATATATGGAACACCAACTTGTCTTGAAAGAAGAATGTGTTCTCTTGTTTGAGGCATAGGTCCATCAGCTGCAGAAACAACAAGAATAGCTCCGTCCATTTGAGCAGCACCAGTAATCATATTTTTAACATAGTCGGCGTGTCCAGGACAATCAACGTGAGCATAGTGTCTAGTTTCTGTCTCATACTCTACGTGAGAAGTAGCAATTGTAATTCCTCTTTCTCTCTCTTCAGGAGCATTATCGATTTGGTCATAATCCATAAGAGCTGCACCACCCTTTACAGCTAATACAGCTGTGATAGCAGCAGTTAATGTTGTTTTACCATGGTCAACATGACCGATAGTACCGATATTTACGTGAGGTTTGCTTCTCTCGAACTTTTCTTTAGCCATTCTCTTTTTTATCCTTTTATTAATGGAAAAACTATAAAATGTATTCTACAATAATCCGCTAAATTAGACAATAGTCCTAATCTCTTCTGAGCTCCTGTAAACACTGGAGCCCATAAGCGGAATTGAACCGCCGACCTCTTCCTTACCAAGGAAGTGCTCTGCCTCTGAGCTATATGGGCATCTTGAAGCTCATGACAAATCTATTTTTATCGGAATATCGTAGAATGGAGCGGGAAACGAGACTCGAACTCGCGACCCTCAGCTTGGAAGGCTGACGCTCTAGCCAACTGAGCTATTCCCGCATAAATGGTGGTGAGAGAAGGATTCGAACCTTCGAAGGTAAAAACCAGCAGATTTACAGTCTGCCCTCGTTGGCCACTTGAGTATCTCACCAATTGACAAAACTAAAATTTACTGCCCTACAAAATGTATTTTTCAAAACTCTAAAAAGAACAGTGGAGCTGGATATGGGACTCGAACCCGCGACCTGCTGATTACAAATCAGCTGCTCTACCAACTGAGCTAATCCAGCCTCTTTCCAACCCGTTTCCTGAATTGGTAGCGGAATTATAGAGAGTTTTTTTTTTAATGTCAAGTGTTTTTAGAAGAAGTTTCAAAACTCCTTCTAAATTGAAATTAGAAGCCCCTATTTTCCATAAAGTATGAAAGAATTTCTGTCCCAAAATCTATTTTATCTACAAAACTTTTTTTAGAAGCTCTCTCTTTTTTAGTGTGGTCTCCATCTCCAAAAGGACCAAAACCATCTATTGTAAGAACTCCAGCTGAAGAAGTAATATTAGCATCACTAACTCCTCCTCTGCTTTCAGTTGAAATTGCACTTCCAGAAATATCTTCAAATTTTCTTATAAGAGCTACTTTCTCTTCAGAGTTTTCCATAACATCTCTCTGAATACCTCCTGAAAGAGTTGAAATTGTTCCTGAGACAAAACTTGTAGAGACGATACTGTCTATCTCTTTTAGAACTCTATCTCTCTCTTCTGATTTTGTGTATCTTATTTCAAAAGTTAGTTCTGCAAAAGGAGAAATTGTATTTGCTCCAATACCTCCTTCTATATGACCAACATTTACTGTTGTTCCTAACTCTAAGTTTGTAAGTTTGGTAAGTTCAATAAGCTTTAGAGAGGCTTCAAGATTTGCATTTATACCTTCGGTATACTTATTTCCAGCGTGAGCAGGTTTTCCATCTATATGAATAAAGAAAGTTCCAACCCCTTTTCGAGCAACAACAAGTTCTCCATTTTCACCACTAGCTTCAAAAACAAAAGAGTAATCATAACTTTCAGATAATTTACTGGTGAAAATTTTGGAGTCGTCACTACCTGTCTCTTCGTCAGAAACAAGAAACATATCTATATTTCGTATCTCTCCAAATTTTTTATGTAAGTTTCTAAGAATTTGAAGTGCTACAAAATTTCCACCTTTCATATCGCAGACTCCAGCACCGTAAACCCACTCATCATCTTCTTTAAACTCTTCAAAAGTACCTTCTGGAAAAACTGTATCAAGATGTCCTAAGAGTAGTATTTTCTTTCCCTCACTCTGTTTGGATTTAAAAAGAAGGTGATTACCAACACTCTCTCTCTGAAAAGTCTTAGTTTCAAAACCAATCTCTGCCATCTTTTCTTGAAAAGCTATTCCATTTTTATTTACTCCACTTACATTTTTAGTAAAGGAGTTTACTTCTATCATTTCACGGAGTTCATTAAAATTCATACTAATTCTTTTTAAGGGGGGAGCTTCCCCCTATTTTACATATTTGCTTTTTTATAGATAGTATATCTTTTATAAACTTTATTTAGATATTGTTGAGTCTCTTTATAAGGAAGGTTCTTGATAAGTCTTTGATAAACCTCATCAGAATTCATGGAGTTTATAATTTTTGAAGCCTCTCTAATATTTGTTTTACCTGTAAATGCTTTTGCAACATTTCCAGCACCTGTGTTGTAAGCAGAAATTACACAGTAGAGTCTACTTTGAGGGTCTTTGATAGATTTAAGATATCTACTATCTAATATGTGAAGATAAGCTGTTCCAAGCTCTATATTATTTTGACTGTTGTAGAGATAAGAAGCGGGGAGAACTCTTTTCTTTTTGTAAACCATGAGATAAGCATCAATACCAGCACTTCTTGGAACTATCTGCATGAGACCAAAAGCTGGGATACGTGATTTTGCCATTGGATTATAACTACTTTCAGAGTGCATAATTGCATAAACAAGAGCCGACTCAATATTAAATTTTCTCGAATACTTCCTTATATCTCCTGAAAACTCTTGTGCTTTTTTATATGGAAAGTTTCTTGGTAGAGATATTTGAGTGGAGTAAACTTTATATCCAGTAAGTTTGGAAGGTCTAATTTTTGTTGGACTCTTTCTCTTTTTGATAACTTCAACCTGTTGTCTGATAGGTATCTTTTTTTGAAAAACAGCCTCTTTTAACATAGGAGTTGTATCAGCAATATGTTTTTTTAAAGCTGGAGTTTTTGCTTTTTTTTGAAATTTCTCTTGAACTCTCTGTTCAACCTCATCGTTCTTGTGAGCTTTTAAAGGTGACTCATAGATAGTTAAAAATGTTTCTCTGATGAGGTCTTTTTCAATCTCTTTTTGAGGAGCTTTTGAGATGGTTTCAACTGTAATTGTTCTTTTGTCAAAATCTACTATTTTTCGAGTTTTCTTATCTTCAGAATACTCAATCCAAACATAAGGAGTACTTGTTTTCGGTTTGTCCCAAAAACGACTCAACTCTCTCTTATAATTTGCATACTCTTTTTCAAAAGTCTCTTTATAGTTTTTAAAATCCTCTTCTAAATCTTTTTTGAATTGTTCAAAATCCTTTTCTTCTTTCTCTTTATACTCTTCAAACTTCCTATTTTCATTTTGAAAGAAATTTAGCCAATCACCAAAAAGTAGAGAAGATAGAAATGCAAGTAGAGTGAGATATTTCATCTCTTACTCCTCTTCCACCATTAAGATATAAATCTCTTTTGTATAGTGATTTGTCCAAGACCTTATAATTCGAGCTTCAACTGTCTCACCATTTGTAGTTTGAACAGAGTGTAGTTGCGAACTGTGTGTTCCACCACTCGTTTTTAAGCTCTCGTACACAGAGTTTACAACAACACCTTTTTGACGAGCTATCTCTTCAATTGCAGCAGCTATTGCAGATATTCTCTGGTCTCTTTTTCCCTTAGCATGTTCTTCAGAGTAGCCAACACCATGTTTCTTACCTGTAATTTCTGGATGATCTTGAGGATTATCTATCCAATAAGGAGGAGTATTTGATTTGGGAGTTTTAGGAGTACAGCCTAGAAAAAGGAGAGGAATAAAAAGTGTAAAAAAAAATTTTTTCATAAAAGTTTCCTGTAAAATGGATAAACTCCCGTAAAGGGAGTTGTATTGTGTGGGATAGAGTCTTACTCAAAAGCCTTATCAACTTCTGCATCTAACTCTTCCATTGCTTGTTTTGAAAGGAATTTTTGAAATGCAGCATTCTCATTTTTGTAAGAAGATTTTATTGTATCAACTGCATCTTTCTTAAATTTATCAGCAGCATCTTCAGAAATAACAACTCTTACATACAGAGTTCCTGCTGGAGTTTCCCATCTATTTTTAGGAACACTACCTTTAATTGCACTACTTGCAACTTGTTTTGAAGTGTTTTGAATATGTTTATTGACAGCTGTATCTTTTCCAACACCTGCTACTTCAATATGTTTTTTGAATAGGTTTTGGACTTTTACTTCCATCTGTTTTGCAAGGCTATCTCTAGCACTAGCTTCAGCTTCAACTCTCTGCATATCAGAACCAAGTCCAGGAATTCTTTCAGCAGAACCAACACCAGCCATTCCACCATTTACACCAGGGTTACAAACCCAATTAGGAGCTTCTTTTTGCTCAATATAACATTTATCTACATCTTGATCAACAGGTTGAGCTTCAGGCTCTTTGTTTGAACAACCAGAAAGAGCAACTAAAGTTGCAGTAGAAAGAGTTAATAAATGAGTTCTTAATTTCATATTAAAATCCTTTTCAGTTATCTAATTTCAAAATCGTCCACTTTTTTTAGAATTAAAATTCTGAAATTTATATTTTGCAATACAATATTTAAAAAGATTTTTATGGAGATTTTAAAAGAGTTACCAGACAGACATTTTGAAGTGAGGAAACTGGAAATTCCAAAAGAGGGAAATATCTATCTTCATGGAATTACTCAGAGTGGAAAGAGTTCATTAGTTTTGGATAGTTTACAAGATGACTTTCTCTACATCGATTTTGAAAATGAGAAAGAATTTAAAGAATTGCCTAAAATTTTAAGAAAAGAGGGTGTTCCAAAAACTCTTGTTTTGGAAACTTATAATTTTTCTCTTTTATATCTACTTCCTCTACTTCCAGATAGTCGTATAATTATAATCTCATGGAGAAATAGAGAAATTGCAGGTTTTCAGAAAATTGTTTTATATCCTTTATTATTTGAAGAGCTTGTTGCATTTAAGCCAAACAGTGAAAATTTAGAACACTATCTTTTACGATATTCTCAAATGGGAGGTTTTCCAATTTTTGCAAAACTTTCAAGTCCTCTAATTTTTAAACATTTGAAAAGAGTATTCTACTTTGCATTATCAGAACAAGAGATAGCTATGCTAAAAGATGTAGCGAACAATATAGGAGTCTCGAGAAGTAAGATGAATATCTTTCAATCACTCAAACAGGAGATGAAGATTTCAAAAGATAAGTTTTATTTAATTTTTGACAATCTAATTAGAGATGGCTATATTGTATCTGTACCTGAGTTTAATAAAAGTGTAAATAGTAGGTTCTACCTCATCGACTCAGCTTTAAAAAATAGCTTTAGTAGAAAGAGTGAATTTCACCGACTATTTGAAAATATGGTAATATCAGAACTCTCAAAAAAAGGATATAATGGGAGATATTATAGAAGTATTGATTTCTACATAAAAGATAGAGCCTTTGTTTCTTTACCATTTTTTGATGAAGAGAATATTGAAAAATATCTGAACAGAAGTTTAAAAAATCTAAAAAAAATAAAAATCAAAAATGTTATAGTCATTACTATGGATTTTGAAACAGAACTTCAATATGAAGATATTGTAATAGAAGTTATAAAATTTACAAGGTGGGCTTTGAGTGAATAGATATTTATATTTAAAAATTAGGGTGTAGTGTGACTCATCAGAAGAAAATTAGATTTTATATCATGCTATTTTTTATTTTCACAATTATTAATGGTGTGATTTCATACTTTGTGTATTATAAAGAGAGTGTAGAGTATATGTCTAAAGAACTCTCTCTTCTTTCCCATAGATACAATATAGTTTCAAATGAGCTGAAAAAGAGAAGCGATATCTATTTTGATGAGGTTGTAAATAGAGAAGATATATTACAAAAATTGAGAAATATAGAAGCAGTAGAAAATAGAGAAGAGATAAGAAAAGAGCTTGTTAAAAACTTTTCTCCAATATATCAGAGAATGAGAGCAAAAAATGTTCGACAATTTCACTTTCATACAAAAGATAACTTCTCATTTTTAAGAGTTCATAGTTCTGACTACTATGATGACAATTTAGAAGATATAAGATACTCAGTAGTTGCAACAAATAAACTTATAAAGAGTCATCATGGATTTGAAGAAGGTAGAGTTTATAACGGTTTTAGAAATGTCTATCCTTTAGTATATAGGGGAGAACATTATGGTAGTGTAGAAATTAGTTTCTCATTTAAAGAAGTTAGTGAGACTCTTAAAAGTATTTTTCAAGATGAATATACATTTATAATTAGAAAAGATTTAGTTGATGAGAAATCTTATATGCCTACTAAAAATTATAAAGTCAGCTCCCTAAATAGCAATTTCTATGTTGAAAAATCATATATCAATTCAAGAATTCTTGAAAATAGAGAGTTCTATAATATTTCTGAAAAGATAAATAGAGAAATTAAAGAGAGTATTGTTACTGAACTTGAAAGTATGAAGAGTTTTTCAGTTACAACTTCTTACGATGACATAGACTATCTTCTTCTTTTTCTTCCAATTAAAAATATTGAAGGAAATCAAGTTGGATATATTGTAAGTTACAGCCAAGATAAATATCTGAGTAGCGAATTTAATAAATTTGTAGCTTATACAATTATTGGAACAGCTATTATTTTTCTCCTTATTTATGCTGTAATTATTCATGTTCGAAAAGAGGAATTGAAGTTTATAAATAAGATTTTGGACAATCAAAATAGCCTAATTATGGTTAAAGATGACAAACAAGTCATAAAAGTAAATCAGAGACTTTTAGAATTTTTCGGATATGTTTCTTTTCAGGAACTTTTAGAGTCTGATGATTGTATTTGTGATTTTTTCATTCAAGAAGAAGGCTATATCTTTAAAAACTTTAAAGACAATAATCATATTATTAAATACATTTTAGCGAATCCAGATGTAAATCATAGAGTAAAAATAGTTGAAAACTCTACAAAGATAGTAAGGGTATTCTCAATAAATGTGGCTTATTTAGATGAACAGAACTTATATCTTTTGATACTATCAGACATTACATCAAACGAGTTAGAAAAGAGAGCAATTGAAGATAAGGCAAATAGAGATAAACTCACCAATCAGTACAATAAACACAAATTTGAAACAGATATAAAAGAGTATGTCTTTAAAAACAAAATTTTTTCTCTAATTCTAATTGATATAGACAACTTTAAAGATATTAATGATGTAAATGGACATCTTGCTGGAGATAAGATTTTAATAGAGTTTGGAGAAGTTATTGATAACAAAGTTAGAAGAAGTGATTTTGTTTATCGATGGGGTGGAGAAGAGTTTGTAGTTTTAGTTGAGGATAGAATGATTGGAGCAACAAAACTTGCTGAAAAGTTAAGATTTATAGTTGAGAGTCATCGTTTTTTCAAAGATATACATGTAACAGCAAGTTTTGGAATTACCGAGTATAGAAAGTTTGAGAGTGTAGATGAAATAGTTGGCAGAGTGGATAAAGCTCTCTATACGGCAAAACTATCTGGTAGAAATTGTGTCATCACCTGCTAAAAGATATACTTCTGAAAAAGTTTAAAAATGATAGATTTTGAAAAGATTGGAAAATTTTCTAAAGCTGGACCTAGATATACAAGTTACCCAACAGCTTTAGAGTTTAAAGAGTCTGATGAGGTGGTAGAAGAGTATTTCAAGGAGTTGCAAAACTCTGATAAACCTCTCTCTCTCTATTTCCACCTTCCATTTTGTCGAAGTGCTTGTTACTTTTGTGGCTGTAATGTTGTTTATACTTCAAAAGAGAGTAAAAGAGAGAGATATATCAAATATCTAAAAAAAGAGATGGAACTTCTTTCAAAAAAGATGGACACTTCTCGAGAAGTTATACAACTTCATTTTGGGGGTGGAACTCCAACTTTTTTTACAGCACCTGAATTGGAAGAGATTATAAATTCTATCTACTCACACTTTCCAAACTTCTCAAAAGATGCTGAAATCAGTTGCGAAGTAGACCCAAGATATCTGAATGAAGAGCAGATACAAGTTTTAACAAAAAACGGTTTTAACCGCATATCTTTTGGAGTTCAAGATTTTAACCATAAAGTTCAAGAAGCAGTTCATAGAATTCAACCTTTAGATATTGTTCAAAAAAGCAACAATTTAGCAAAAGAGTATGGAATTGAGTCTGTAAATGTAGACCTCATCTATGGTCTTCCTTACCAAACTCTACAAACTTTTTCAGAAACTCTTCAGAAAGCAGTGGAGTTGAAACCAAACCGTTTTGCAATTTTCAATTATGCTCATGTTCCTTGGCTTATGAAAACTATGAGAAAAATTGATGAAAAGACTCTACCAGAACCGAGTGAGAAAGTTAAAATCTTGAAAAAGACAATAGAGTTTCTTACAGAAAATGGGTATAAAATGATTGGAATGGACCACTTTGCAAAACCTGATGATGAACTTTTCTTAGCAATTGAAAAGGGTGAACTTCACCGAAATTTTCAAGGATACACAACAAAAGGTGGAGCAACTTTAGTTGGAATTGGACTCACTTCTATTGGAGAGGGTGATAAATATTACATTCAAAATCTTAAAGATATGAATTCTTATGAAGAGGCTCTTGATAGAGATGAACTTCCAATTTTTAGAGGAGTTAAACTTTCTGAAGATGATGTAATTCGAAAAGCTGTTATTATTGAGCTTATGAGCAATTTCAAATTAGATATTGCAAGGTTTGAGAAGAGATTTGGAATAAAATTTGAAAACTATTTCAAATCTGAACTTACAGAACTACAACCTTTTCAAAAAGAGGAACTTCTTACACTTTCAAAAGAGAGTTTAGAAGTTAGCTTTACGGGAAGTATGATAATACGGAATATCTCTATGGTTTTTGATAGCTACATGAACAAATATGCTAATTCTAAAAAGAGCTTTAGTAAAACAGTTTAAAAATTACTATTTTTCCTAAGTTTGAAACTTGTAATAGAGTTTTTCTCTTTTTGAATATTTGGTATAATCGCAAAACTGTTTTTTAATTTTAAAGGAAGTGTATTGGCTATTGAACAGACGCTATCGATAATCAAACCTGATGCTGTATCTAAGGGAGTTATCGGGCAGATAATTGACAGATTTGAGAGCAAGGGGCTTCGAATAGCTGCTATGAAGAAATCACAGCTTTCTCGAGAAGATGCTGGAGAATTTTATGGAATTCATAGAGAGAGACCTTTTTTCAATGACCTTGTAGATTTTATGGTAAGTGGTCCAGTTGTAATTATGGTTCTTGAAGGTGAAAATGCTGTTGTTGAGAACAGAGTTATTATGGGAGCTACAAATCCAAAAGATGCTGCAAAAGGAACTATTAGACACGATTTTGCAGATAGTATTGATGCAAATGCTGTTCATGGTAGTGACTCAATTGAAAACGCAGATATTGAGATAAAGTTCTTCTTTAGTAAAAGAGAGATACACTAAATCTTCAATTTATGAAGATTCCTTTTAGTAGAATTGGAAATGAAGATAGCTATACAGTAGAGAAAAAAGATGACAAGTATCTAATTGACGCTATCTTCTCATTTCAAATCAAAGATAGAAATCTTCTCCACTCTCTATTAAAAATAAGAGGCTCTATAAAAATACCTTGTAACTCATGTTTAGAAACTGTTTCAATTCAAATTGAAGAGGATATTGAGTTTCTTCTAAGTGATGGAGTGTACAAAGGTTTCCACGACGAGTTTGATGTAGTCGAAATTTTTGGAGGGGTCTCTTTAGAAGAGATACTTCTTGGAGAGTTAGAGCTATTAGAGAGTGGGGATTATCACAAATGCGAAAGTTGTCAAAACATAGAATTAGATTTAGAATTTTAAGGAGAAATAATGGCAGTACCTAAGAGAAGAGTTAGTAAAAGTCGTTCTGCAAAAAGAAGAACACACTATAAAGTTACACTTGCTAAACCTGTAAAAGATGAGAGTGGTGAGTGGAGAATGCCTCATAGAATGAATTCAGAAGGTCATTACGATAGATTAGATGATTGATATAGCCCTCGATGCAATGGGTGGAGACTTTGGTCCTGAACCCATTGTAACTGGTGCAATTCAAGCTCTACAAGAGAGAGATGATTTTCAGCTCTCTCTTGTTGGAAAAAAAGATGAGATATTACCTTATCTTCCAGCTGAGTTTGAAAATAGAGTCTCCATTATTGAAGCACCAGATGTAATTGCTATGGAAGACTCTGCTACTGATGTTTTTAAAAGAAAAGAGAGTTCAATTTATAAAGCGATTGAACTTGTAAAAAAGAGTGAAGCTGATGCAGTTGTTTCAGCTGGTCATAGTGGAGCTACAATGTCTCTTGCTACACTCCGAATTGGTAGACTTAAAAATGTGACTCGTCCAGCAATTGCTACATTTATGCCAGCAAAAGATGGTAAGAGAAGTTTAGTTCTTGATGTTGGAGCAAATGTAGATTGCAAACCTGAAAATCTCTTTGAATTTGGAGTTATGGGTGAAGCATATATGAGACATGCTCTCAAAATCAAATCTCCAAAAGTTGGTCTTCTTTCAAATGGTGAAGAGGATAGCAAAGGGAATGAACTCACCAAAGAGAGTTTTAAACTTCTAAAAAAACTCCCATCATTCAAAGGTAATGTTGAGGGAAATAATATCTTTGACGGCTCAGTAGATGTTCTTGTTTGTGATGGTTTTATGGGCAATCTTGTTCTTAAAACAAGCGAGGGTGTTGCTGAGACAATAAATTACTTTCTAAAACAGAAAATTAAAAGTTCTCCTATTGCTATGACTGGAGCAATTCTTTTAAAAGGTGTCTTTAAACTTCTGAAAAAAGAGATAGATTATGCTGAATATGGTGGAGCTCCTCTACTTGGACTAAAATCAGGTGTAATTATTGGACACGGAAAAAGTAATTCAAAAGCTATCAAAAATGCAATTTTCCAAGCAATATCTTATGTTGAAGGTGGAATTGAAGTAGAAATTGAGAAGCAGTTGGAAACTCTAAAGGAGAAATAGTGTTAGCTTCATTTAAATCGATAGGAGCTTATGTTCCTGAAAAAATTCTCTCAAATGAAGACCTTGAAAAGATGGTAGATACTTCTGATGAGTGGATACAGAAACGGACAGGAATTCGTGAAAGAAGAATTGCTGAAGATGAAATTACAAGTGATATGGGAGTTAAAGCTGGAGAGATAGCAATCAGTAGAGCTGGACTCAGAAAAGATGAGATTGATGCTGTTATCTGTGCAACAATTTCTCCAGATTACTTCTGTATGCCTTCAACTGCAAATATGATTTCTCATAAACTTGGTTTAAATCCTGTTACCTCTTTTGATATCTCTGCTGCTTGTACAGGTTTCATATACGCTTTAAACATGGCAAAATCTTTTGTGCAATCTGGAACTTTCAAAAATGTTCTTATAATTGGAGCAGAAAAACTTAGCTCTATTGTGGATTATGAAGATAGAACAACTTGTATTCTTTTTGGAGATGGCGCAGGTGCTGCTGTAATTGGTAGAACAGAAATGCAACAAGAGGCGATAATTGATGTTCATACAGGAGCAGATGCAAACTATTCAGATTATCTAATTACACCAGGTGGAGGTAGTGCTGAACCAACTTCTCTTGAGACTATAAAAAATAGAAGACACTTTATGAAAATGCAAGGAAATGCAACATTTAAAGTGGCAGTGAAAACTCTTACAAAAGATGTGATTGAGATATTAGAGAAGAATGGAATAGACTCAAATGAGATAGACCATTTTGTTCCTCATCAAGCGAACTATCGTATTATTAAAGCTGTTGGAGATGCTCTAAAAATGCCAAAAGAGAAAGTTGCTTTAACAGTTGGAAAATATGGAAATACCTCATCAGCTTCAATACCGATGGCGATAAATGACTTATATGAAAGTGGAAAATTGAAAAGAGGTGAATTGATGCTTTTAGACGCTTTTGGTGGTGGTCTAACTTGGGGTAGTGCTTTAGTTCCATTTGGAGGAGAATAGAAATTTCTATCTCCTTAAAATTCTAACCCTCTAACTCTTCTCTCTTCTCTTCAATTTGTAGATACTCTTCAACCATCTTTTCATAAAACTCTCTCTTCTCTTCTAACTCTTTTGAGACTTCCGAAATTCCTCTTTTCTGATAACACTCTGGAGTTCCTAAACAAGTTTCTAATTCTGAAATTTCAGTTTCCAATTTCTCTATCTTTTCTGGATACTCCTCTAAAATCTTCTTTTCAGCATAAGAGAGTTTCGCTTTTCTACTTTTCGGTCTCTCCACCTTTTCAGATTTCACCTCTTTTTCAAAACTCTCTAAATTTTCGATTTCTCTCTCAATTTGAAGATACTCTGAATACTCTTGATAAGACTCTTCTATCTCTCCATTTTGGAAAATGAGAAGTTTCTTGGCAACTTTATCGACAAAATATCTATCATGAGAAACTAAAATTACAGCACCGTGAAAATTTTGAAGTTGCTCTTCTAAAATATTTATAGTTGCAATATCCAAGTCATTAGTAGGTTCATCTAAAATGAGGCAATCTATCTCTTTTGTAAAAAGGAGGGCTAGAGCCACACGGTTCTTTTCACCACCAGAAAGGAGACCAACTTTTTTATCTAAAAACTCTTTTGGAAAGAGAAACTGCTTTAAATAGCCGTAAACATGCATTGAGCTACCTCGAACTGTAACTCTATCTCCACCATAAGGACAGAAAGTTTCGATGAGGTTTTTGGAGTCATCAAGCATCTCTCGATGTTGGTCGAAATATCCAATTTTGAATTCTCCTCGCTCTATCTTTCCACTATCCAACTCCATTTTCCCTAAAAGAAGTTTAAGCAGAGTAGACTTTCCAGTTCCATTTCTTCCAACAACAGCAATTCTATCTCTTTGAAGAATTCGATATGTGAAATTTTGAATTAGAGTTTTTCCACCCAAACTTTTGGAAATTTCATGCAACTCAAAAAGCATCTTTTGACGATTTACACTCTTTTCTCTCTGAAAGTTACTCTTCTCCCTCTCAAGTTCTAAGTGCATTTTCCGAATTAGAGATGGATTTCTTTTTGCATCTTCTCGAAGTTGAAGTAGCCGAGATTTTCGTCCTTCATTTCGTTTTACTCTAGCTTTTACTCCTCTTGCAAACCACTCATTTTCCTGTTTTAGAAATTTAAGAAGATTTTCATGTTGTTTCTGCATATTTAAAACAAGTTGGTTTTTCTGTTCAATATAACTCTGGTATCCACCTTTGAATTCTCGAATTTTTCCATCTTCAATCTCCAGAGTTCGAGTAGCAATACGGTCTATAAAATATCTATCATGAGAGATAAAAAGTAGAGTGAATTTCTCTCTCAAAATTATCTCTTCCAAAAACTCAACCATATAGACATCTAAATGGTTTGTCGGCTCATCAAGAAGTAGAATATCTGGTTTTTGAAGAAGAAGTCCTGCAAGAGCAACTCTCCGAATTTCACCACCTGAAAGAGTATTTACACTACGATTTTCCATCTCTTTTAAACGAAACTCACCTAAAACTCTTTCTACCCTATCGTCCAAGTTCCAAGCAGAGTGGTGGTCAAGATAGGTTGTAAGTTTGGCATGTTTCTGAAGAAGTTCAGAGTTCTCAAAATCTGTTTCAAGCTCTTTTGAAACTTTTTCATACTCACTTAAAACTTCTTGAATTTCTGTAAGTTGTAACTCTATCGCTTTTCTTACAGAGATACCATCTGGAAATTTTGGATTTTGAGGTAACATCTTAATTTGAATACCATTCGCTTCTATCTTATCTCCAGAGTCGGCAACCTCATCGCCAGAAACAATTCTCATAATTGTAGACTTTCCAGCACCATTCTTTCCAATGATAGTAACTCGGTCTTCAGAATTTATCGCAAAACTTATACCATCTAAAATCTTTTTTATATCATACTGCTTTGAGATTTCAACAAGATTTAGTAAAGTCATATTTCCCACTTTATTTCTATTTTAGCTAAAGATTTTAAAGTCTAAATTTCGAATTTCAAATTCTATTTGCTAAAGAAGTGAATTTGCGAAAGCCTTTTCTACTTTTAGAATCGCAAAAGTAATCTATTTTGGAGAGGTAAAATAGGATTTCATTTCGAGTTAAACCAACTCTGTTCATCTCTCTTTTCAAGATGTAGTGTGGGATATGAGTTTTCTCTTTTTTGAAGAGATTTTCTAATTTCTTTAAGATTTTCTCTCTTTTGTGAAAGCAGAGTTTTGCAAAAACAAAAGGAGATTTATATCTCTCTTTCCAGATTTGAGCTAAATCTTTGCCAGTTCCCGATTGAAAATAGTGGTGTAAGGCTCTATCTCCAATTACAACTTTTCCAGATATATTTAAGATAGAAGCTAAATGGTTTGAAGTTTCAGAAGCACTATCTTTTCTATTCTCTCCATTTAAAACTAAAACAGAGAGAACTTTATCTCGAGCAATAATTCCTAAGTTTCCGCATTTACTATTTTTGGAAGTTATACTTGAAATGAAAGCGAAATCGACTCTTTTTTTATGGAAATCTCTATTTACTTCTGAAGGAACTCCACGCCAGTAATTCATCGATTTCTGAAATCGACTACTTCCAACTCTTCTCTTTAAAAAAGTGTGAAAAGGAAGTAGATTTAAATACTCTATTTTTCCAAATATCAAATAAATTTCTCTAAAACTTTTTTGATTGTCTCTTCACCAATATCATCATGAAATTTAAATTTTCCAATTCCATTTGGCAGAACAAATTTAATTTTCCCTCCAGAACTCTTTTTATCTAAAAAGAATTTGTCGTAGAAAGTCTCTATATCTTGGATTTCATATTTTGTTGGTAGACCATATTTCTTAAGTAGAGAAACAACTCTTGCAAAAGCTCCTTGTGATAAATCTCCAATTTCAACAGCTAATTTATTAGCCATTACAATTCCCATAGATACAGCTTCTCCATGAAGATATCTTGTATAGTTACCCTCATTTTCAATAACATGTCCAAATGTGTGACCATAATTTAGAGATGCTCTAAGTCCTTTCTCTTTCTCATCTTTTGAGACAACCCACGCTTTCAACTCGATACTTTGTCGAATAGCATAGAGAAGATTTTTACTAGATTTTCGAACATCATGCTCTTCTAACCAGAGAAGAAATTCATCATCAAAGATAATTGCCATTTTGATAATTTCAGCAATACCTGCTGAAATCTCTCTTTCAGGCAAAGTTTTTAGAAAAGATGTGTTTATAAAAACAGCTTTTGGTTGATAAAAAGAGCCGATGAGGTTCTTTCCAAATCTACTATTTACACCTGTTTTTCCGCCAACAGAAGAGTCTACTTGTGAAAGAAGTGTTGTTGGAACTTGAATAAAATTTATGCCTCTTTGAAAAATAGAAGCTGTAAATCCTGTTATATCTCCAACAACTCCACCTCCAAAACCGATAAGTGTTGATTTTCTATCAAATTGATGAATGAAAAGAGACTCTAAAATAGAGTTCACACTTTTTAAACTTTTGAACTCTTCTCCATCAGGAACTGTTATAATATGAACCTCATCAGCCTCTAATTTAGAAAGAAGCTCTTTTAGATGCAATCCAGCAACTTTTGGATTTGTAACAATCCCAACTTTCCCTTTTATCTCAATCTTCTCTAACTCATCACCTATCTCAATTTTATAAGAGTCATCAACACTTTTTTTTAAATTGACATCTATTTTCAAAGAGAACCTTTTCTTATTATTTTATCGATATATATAGATATTGTAAAATTGTAGGCATGGAAAATAGTTACAAAAATATCTTGGAAAAATTTAAGAAACTACTGAAAAAAAATGAGCTGAAATTTACAAAACAGAGAGAAGAGATTTTAGAAGCGATATATAATTCAAAAAGTCATATCTCTTCTGAAGAGCTTTACCACTCTTTGCAAAATCCTAAAATTGGTATTGCAACTGTATATCGAACTCTCTCCCTTCTTGAGAGTGAAAATTTTGTAACAACTTTTATAAATAGTGGAGTTAAACAGTATGAACTCACAAAAGAGCATCATGACCATATTATCTGTAATAAATGTGGAAAAATAGAAGAGTTTCTAAATCCAGAAATTGAGATGCTCCAAGAGAAGATAGCCTCTTCTTTTGGTTTTAAAATAACAGACCACTCTCTCCAAATGTTTGGAATTTGCAAAGAGTGTCAAAAGGATAATTTATGAAAATAGATATTTCACAACTTCACAAATATAGATGTAAGATAGTTACAGATAGTGGTCTTCAAGAAGTTGTAGATACTTTTGAAAAGTATGAAGATAGTTATGAACTGATTTTTGCCGATGGAACAATTTTAAGTGTTGCCCACAATCACCTTTTTGAAACTTTAAATGGAGATTGGGTTTTTGCAAAAGATTTAAATGAGAAAATCCCAATTTTAAGAGAAAATGGTATTGTCTATCTTCTGCAAAAGAGATTTTTAGGAAAAGAGAAAGTTTATGATTTAGAGGTAAACTCATTAAAACACCAATACTACTTAGATGGTATCTCTTCTCATAACTCTGGAAAAACTCTACTTACTCTCTCATCAGCAATTTCACTTGTAAAACGAAAAGAGTACTCCAGAATTGTCTACATAAGAAACTCTATTGAGTCTTTAGATAAGGGTGAAGAGGTTGGTTTTCTTTCAGGTAACTCTGAAAAATTCGCAATCTACAACCACCCTCTTTATGATAGTTTAGATTTTATTTTAAGAGAGAAGAGTCGAGTTAGCAACTCAAATCGAAAGGGTGTAAATAAAGAGAGTGAAGCTAAAATCAGTGAAGAGAGAATGGGTGAAATCATAGAGCAGTACGGTATTGAAACAATGTGGGTTGGAGAGCTTCGAGGTAGAACAATTCATGACGCTTTTGTAATTATTGATGAAGCTCAAAACATCTCTGATAAAACAATGAAAACAATTCTCACAAGAGTTGCTGATGATTGTAAAGTTGTTATTATTGGAAGTTTAAGACAGATAGATAACATCTACTTAAACAAACACACCTCATCACTCACAAGACTACTCTCTAAAATGGATAAGAAGTTTGATACAGTAAATGTTTATGCTGTTGAATTGAATAAAGTTGTTCGGGGAAAAATTACAGAGTGGGCTGAAAGCGAAATCTTTAATGATTAGAGAGAGTCAAAGACTCTTCTCTTTCTAGTTTTGAGACATCCACTTCTCTTTTAATTTATCATGGAAGCTCTTTTCAATACCATCAGCTTCTCTAAGTTTTAAGAGAGTTCTATTTACAGGTTCAATAAGATTGCTGTTTGTTGGGAAAGTTATACCGTAATTTTGGTGGTTAAAAGTCAAAGGAAGAACTTCTAAAACTTTCTTTTGAGCTATCTTATTTATCTCATTTTTAAGATAGACAAGACGAGGACCATCATAAACGAGGGCTTTTACTTTTCCACTTTTTACAAGTTCAATTCCTTCATCTAGTGTTTTAACAGGAACAACTCTAGCTCTAAGATGCTCTAAATACTCATGTGGTGCATCATTTTCAACAGTAGCTACATATTTGCCGATGAGGTCTTTTTCACTTTTAATTGAACCACTAATTGTTTTTGCTGTAAGTGATGCTGTAACAACAGCTGTTAAGATACTAAGTCCGACAAGACCGATAACATGCCAAGTTAAATCTATAATTCTTGCAAGACCTTTGCTTCGTGGAGTTTCCCAAGTTATCAACATTGTTAATGCCCACCAGAAAGCGTCGTAAATACCAACAATATAGTTATCAGCAAATGCCTTTTCTGAAACAAGTCGTCTGTCTGCAAACCATCTCAAATTTATAGTTATGAATAGAAATAGAAGAAAATAGAGAAAACCTGTAATGCTAAAAAGTTTTTGAGCCTCTTTTAAAAATACATTGAGAGGATTTGAGTCTACCTCATCAGCAGAAACCATAATTTGTAGACCAAGTTCATACATGGAGTGGGAAAAATCTATCTCTTTTTCTCGACTTGCTGTCATTGTGATAGCCGTAATTCCAGCATCTATCTCACCACTTTTTGTAGCTTCAACTATCTCTTTTGTATTGTTGTAATAGACAAATTTAGTCTCCAACTGTAACTCTTCAGAAATCTTATTCCATAAATCGATACTAAAACCTCTAGGGTTCTCTGTACTGTTCTTATCAAACATTACCCACGGTTCACTCGGCTTGATACCTATTTTTATACTCTCTTCTGCAAAAACAGAAGAAAAAAGTATTGATACAAATAAAATTATTTTTCCCAATAGAAATATCTCCTTATTATAAATTATGAGTGAAATATTAGTTAAAAATATATTTCTAATAATTTAAAAAAAGAATCTAATTCAAAAACTTTGACTTCCAAATTAGATTCCCAATTTGGAATTTAGGAATCAGAGTTTAGATTCCCAATTTGGAATTTAGGAATCAGAGTTTAGATTTCCAATTTGAAATTTAGGAATCAGAGTTTAGATTCCCAATTTGGAATTTAGGAATTGGAGTTTAGATTCCCAATTTGGAATTTAGGAATCAGAGTTGAGATTTCCAATTTGGAATTTAGGAATCAGAGTTTAGATTTCCAATTTGAAATTTAGGAATCAGAGTTTAGATTCCCAATTTGAAATTTAGGAATCAGAGTTTAGATTCCCAATTTGGAATTTAGGAATTGGAGTTTAGATTTCCAATTTGGAATTTAGGAATTGGAGTTTAGATTTCCAATTTGGAATTTAGGAATTGGAGTTTAGATTCCCAATTTGGAATTTAGGAATCAGAGTTTAGATTCTAAGTTTTAAAAATAGAGTTTTTGAGAGCAATTTTAAATTTAGATTTTGTGAATTTGCTTAGAGTGTTGAAGCGGTTTGTTTTTAAATAGTTGAAGATATCATTTTGGTTGTCTGCTGTTTTAATAGCTAAAAAGGGAATGCCCATATAGATAACTTCATGAACTGTAACGCTTGGAGTAACAATAGCGAAAGAGGAGTTATTCATAATTTCAGCAACTCTATCTGAATTGATATGTAGATTTACCCATCTATTTTGAAATGAAAATTTCTTCAATTTTTTCAGGTGAGCATTTGCGGAAGTTGTAACAACATTTGCGAAAACTCCTTTTGGAATAAGTTGTAAAATTTCTAAAGTGAGACCTTGAGGGTCACTACCACCCATTGCGATAAAAATAGAGATATTTTCTTTTTTTCTCTTTTTTCTTTTCTCAATCTTAAATTCATCTCGAATTAGAGTATATTTTTTTCCAGCTCTAATTTCGCAAAAATGCGGTAGCAAGTCCAATCTTTTATATCTCTCTGAGTTTCCAGAGATGTTATGATTTAAGAGAATATCGCAGTAGTGTTTTTCATAAGTATCATCAAAAGAGAGAATTTTGACATCACCTCTGTCTCGAGTTTCAAACTCAAATTTCCAATCTATCTCATAATGGTCAAAAACAACTAAATCTATTTTTAGTTTTTTGATAATTTCAAGTAGTTCAGAAATATCACCATCTTTTAAGAAAGTTACAGGGTATGGAATTTTATGTGAAATATTACCTATTAAATTCTTTGTAGCAAAATAGACCTCATCGCTATTTTCAATCATCTCTTTTGCAAGAACAAGGTCTCGCATAATATGTCCTACCCCAATTTTACTTGATGAGTCAGCTCGAAATAGAACTCTCATAGAAATCTCCTACTAAACTTTTATAAGAAGTTTAGCAGAAGCGATTTTCTAATTTATATATCTTGAGACATTGATACTGCTTTCGGAACTCTTAATTTCTCTTTTTATACTTGCCAACTTTTTTGGACCAATACCTTTTACTTTGATGAGGTCGTCCACCGTTTCGAAACCGTGGTTTTGTCGATATACAATAATTCTTCCAGCAATAACAGGGCCAATACCTTTAAATTTCAAAAATTGGTCTGCATCAGCTGTTTTAACATCAAATGAAAATAGGAGAGTTGTGAGGAGAGAGGCTATAAGTAGTAGTTTCATACTATACTCCTGTTTTATAATATTTCATATTATACCAGATGAAAGTCTTTCCATTTTTCTTCGTGTTCTTTTATTTCAAGGAGAAAATCATTTGAAAAATCGAGAATGGATTTTATATTGAAGTTGTAATTCATAGCTGTTTTAGAGATAAATTTATAGTTTTCAGAAAGAGCCTTGAGTGCTGTTTTTATCTCTTCAACTGTCTGAAAACCTCTTTCTGAATTTGAAATTGCTGAAACCATCTTTGTATTTGCAATTGCTGTTGTCTTATCTAAATCTGTAATTTTGAAACTTATATTTTCAATATCTGAAGCACTTTTCTCTATATCTTTAGATAATATCTCAATATCTTTAACAAAGTTTTCCAACTTCACATCTATTGAAGAGACAACACTATTTGTAGCTTCAGCCAGTTTCTGTATCTCATTTGAAACAACTGTGAAACCTCGACCATATTCACCAACTCGACTCGCCTCAATTGCTGCATTAAGTGCTAAAAGGTCTATCTGATTTGAGATATAGTCCACTTTCTCAAGTATCTCTAAGATATCTCTTACTGAATTGTTGAGTTCTATAAGCTCTTTTGAAAGAGTTCGCTGTTTCTCAGAATTTTGATTTATAGTGCTGTTTACAGTGGATACAATTTCTGCAACTTTTTGAAAGGTTCTACCTATCTCAATACCGTTTTGAACAGCCTCTTTTGAAGTAAATCTTTGACCATCTACCAAGTGATATATCTTATTCAATTCACTCTCAACATCTCTTGTTGCATCAAGTTGCTCTTTAGATTTTTGAGAAGCGTCTTCAACATCAAAGTAGATTTTTTCTCCTCTATTTAAAACTTGAGTATCAATCTCTTTACCATGAATAAATATATCTCTCATCTTCTCAATTAAAGTTTGTAACTCTTTTGAAAGAATTGATATTTCACTATTTCCATCTATCTCAGTATTGACACAGAAGTCTAAATTTTTATAACTCTCTATCGCTTTTAAAATTGTTTTACTACCCTCCATAACTTTAAAAATATAAGCAAAAACTATTGAAACTATTAGAAGAAAGAGAAAGGCATTTAGTAAATTCATTCTTTGAAGTTCTGAAACCTCATCAAAAGTTTTAGCTGTAATAGAGCTACTCATATCTTGATACTCTGCAATTAAAATATCTATGTTTTTTGAAATATATTTTCCAAAAGTTTGAAACTCTCTCAAACTTTTCAAATCTCTTCTCTTTAGAAAAGTTTCTGATAAATCATAATGTCTTTTGATACCTCTACTCAATTTCTCCAACTTTTTAACAAGTTCATAATTTCCAGCTTTATGGCTCTCTTTTTTTGTTTCACCAACTATTCCAAGAATAGTAAAATAGACATCTTCACTATTTTGAAGCTGTTTACTATTTAAAGCATTTTCTAAAACCATTTTTTCAAATTGAAGAGTTAATGTTTTTACATTTATAAAATTGAATGATTGTGGAAGAAACTCATCTTTTAAAGCTAAAAAATTATTTTTTGTTCTTTCAGAGCTTAAATAGGTCATAAAAGCATTGACCAGTACGAAGAAAAAGAGTGTAGCTGTTGCAAATATAATAGTTTTCTTAATTGAAAACTTACTCAATATATTCATAACTTCCCTTTAAATTATAAAAAAAATGTATATAATTTTACTGGAAAGTTATAAATATACCTAATATCTGTTAAATTTTATCCCAATTATTTTCGAACTCTAAATTTCCTTTTGAGTAGTTTGTAACATTTCCTTCAAAAAAGTTTGTTCGAGTGTCGTTGAATTTTGCGAAATCTTCAACCCATTTTAAAGGATTTTTCTCAACTGGATAAATTGGAGCAATATCAACTTTTTTAAGTCTCTCATTTGCCAAATATTGAATATATCTCTCTAAAACTGTTCCTGAGAGACCAAGAATTTCTCCATCTGTAATATATTTTCCCCAAGATACTTCTAACTCTACTGCTTTCTGAAACATCTCTTTCACTTCTGAAATGAGTTCGACTGTAAAGAGTTCAGGTTTCTCTCTTCTCAAATCTTTTATCATGTTTTGATAAAGAGTAAGGTGTGTAAGTTCATCTCGATTTATAAATTTTATCATTTGAGAACTTCCCAACATCTTTCCACTATTTGCAAGAGCGTAAATATAGGCAAAACCTGAATAGAAGTAGATACCCTCTAATATCTGATTTGCAAAAAGCGATTTCAAAAAATTCCGCTCTGTTGGATTTTTTGCTAAATCTTCATAAACTTTTGCAATAGCATCATTCTTCGACTTTAACATCATATCTTTTCGCCAAAGTTGGTAAATCTCATCAGATTTTTGAGAGATACTATCGACCATTACGGCGTACGATTGCGAATTTCCAGAAACAGCTACCTTATCTCTATGTTTCACAATTAGATAAGATGATGGAACTGTAACGCAGTAAATTTTCCCTTGATAACTCTCTTTTCTCTTTTCAATACTTCTTCCAGAAACATAATCTGTATCCACAAAATTTAGAGTCCAATAGTCTCTACTTCTCTCTCCTAAATCCTCTCCATGAAAACCAGATGTTTTACTTTTATTAACACCAACTCGAAGTCCACAAACCGTAGCAACAGAGGTGGCTTTATTTATGGCTTTCTCATTTGTGTTTGAGTATCTTAAAAGTCCGCCACTTCTTGAGCCGTCCCAATAAGTTAGCTCTTCAATAAAAGAGAGTCCCCAAGATAGTGTAATCTCATCTAGTTTTACCCAATCAAACTCTTTATCTAACTCCTCTTTGCACCATGCATATATATTTTTATACTCTCCAGCCTCTTTTATAGAGTGTTTGAAATTCCCATCTTCTAAAATTTGTAAAAGTCTCTCTATCTTTCTATCTTTTTTTAAATAGAATTTATACATAACTCCATGTTCTGTAAAGTTTCCACCATTTGTAACAGTTCCATCAGCTTGAAATGCCACTTTTAGTCTATCTAAAGGAGAGAACTCTAACTCTTTTTCAGATTTCAAATATCCACTAACTGGAGCTTTGTGATTGTGAAGTGAAATATCTTCAGCCAAAAGGGTTTCAAATCGATTTCCCTCTCGTGTATTCCATCTTACCATTCGATGATTAGGAGTAACAGAAACATTGTATCGCTGACCTGTAAAAGAGAAAATCTCTCCATCATAATCCCCAACAATAATTTCTGTTGGAGAAGAAAAAGTTACATCTCCATTTTCATGATAGTTTGCAATTTGTGTATCATCTTTTACTTCTCTAAAATCTATAAAACCATCTTTTGTTAGAACTTCAGTTCCCTCGACATAGCAGTGCAATGCCTCCTCGAAGCTCTGACGAACCAATACTAAATTTATTTCTGGAGCTGTAACATAAGGATTGATATTATCTATCACATTATTTGTTTGGAGAGAGTCCATAAATATAAGTTGCGACAATGCTTTATCGTAAGAACTCTTCTCCCTATTAGATAGATTTTCATAATCTTTTACATCTCCAGACATGTTTACTTCTCTTGGACAATATATTCAACAAAAATCGCAACTTCTTGCCCGTTCTCCTATGAACTGCTACATATTTCTACATAGATTAGACTATATCATAACTCTTTCGAGTTCCCCCCGCTTCGGAATACCATTGGCTTGTATCCTACTCTACTCAGTTCCTTAAAAAATTAAGCCTTTTCGATAGTCGTTGAAGTTTTAAATTGGAAACCAATTTACTTACCTGCTGATTGTCTATTTGAGAGTTTCCAGCAATTCAAGGGGTTTTACTTGGTCTCTATTTAAACCAAGTGTTATTTAACATAACTTCCCAAAGGTTATAAGCCCATTGATATTTAATATCATTGAGTTCAAAAATCCCTGTTGGGTCTCCACCAACAACCTTTCTATCGCTAGTTGTTTCATCGGAATTTGGATTGTAAATCTTTTTTCTTTCTATCAAAAATTGTCCTATTTTTCTCAAAACTCTATCATATATCTGAATAGTGAGACTTAAATCGTCTCACTAAAAATTTAGTTTCGAGAACCAGGTTTGATAGCTTCTGAACCCTCTTTACACATTGGACAATTTTCTGGAGTGTAGATTTCAAAGATGAAATCATCTAAAGCAAAAAGAGGTTTCTCTTTAGGAAGTTTGCACTTCAAATCTGGAGTCGTATCTGTTCCAACTCTTTTACAGAAGCCTCGATTTGCAAGAGCTGAGAAGCCGACGATTTCACCGCCTCTACTTTCAACCTCATCAGCAGCCTCAAGAGCAGAACCGCCTGTTGTAATAATATCTTCGCAAATCAAAACCTTTTCATCTTTAGAAACTTCGAAACCTCTTCTCAAAGTCATGGTGCCATCTTTCCGTTCAGTAAAAATAGAGCGAACTCCCAAAGCTCTTGCAAGTTCATAACCAGCAATAACACCACCAAGAGCAGGAGAGCAGACAACATCAACTTTTAAACCACTCTCTAAAATCCGACTTGCCAACTCTTTTGCCAACTCTTCGGCAACTTTCGGATTTTGAAGAACTTTTGCACTCTGCAAATAGAACTTTGAGTGGTTCCCGCTACTTAAAAGAAAATGTCCCTCGAGAAGTGCTTCTTCTCTTTTATAAATCTCTTCTAAACTCAAATTTTCATCACTTCAGCTTCTTTACTTTTGAAAAGAGCATCTACGGAATTTGTGAAAGAGTCTGTTATCTTCTGTATCTCATCTTGATAAGATTTTGACTCATCTCCAGTTATCTCTTTCTCTTTTTCAAGTTTTTTTATACTATTATTTCCATCTTTTCTATGATTTCTAATTGAGACTTTTGCCGTATCTCCCATCGATTTTGCCTGTTTCACACTTTCAACTCTCTGTTCAGTTGTCATTGGAGGAAAAAAGAGTTTTATCTGGTCTCCATCATTGTTTGGATTTACACCAATATTTGCACTCTGAATAGCTCTCTCTATATCTCCTAAAAGGTTCTTTTCCCATGGTGAAACAGTAATTGTTGTAGCATCAGACGCTAAGACAGTAGCAACTTGTGAAAGTTTTGTAGAAGCACCATAATAGTCCACAAAAATCCCATCTAAAATATTTGTACTAACTTTTCCTGTTCGAATAGTTTTGAAACTTCTTTTTAAAGCGTCAATACTATCTTCCATTCCCATTTTTGTCTCTTCTAATATCTCTTCAACAGCTTCACTCATACTATCTCCTATTTTTTTACGAAATTTTACTATTTTTGAAGTTCTTTCAAAATTTTCTCATTTATAGATTTTAGTTCAGCAATCTCATTTCGAAGTTTAGAAACCTCATCATCATCTTTTTTATTCATATTTTGCATCTCATCTATAATTACAGCTATAAATAAATTGAATAGAACAAAAGCGGTAATAATTACAAAAGAGATGAAATATATCCAAGAGAGGTGATGCAACTCCATAGCTTCATACATAACATCTGTCCAATCTTCAAAAGTTAGAATTCTAAAGAGAGTTAGCATCGCTGTTAAGAAGTTGTCAAAAAGTCCAGATTTTAAATCAGCAAATATGAAACTACCAATGATTGCGTAAATATAGAAGATAATGAACATCAGTAAAACAATATCTACAATAGATGGTATCGCCTTAATTAGCATATCAATTATCTTTTTCAATTCAGGTCTTGCAGTGATGAGCCTTAAAACTCTGAAGACTCTCATAACTCTAGCAATTGCTGCAAAGTCTGTCTGCTCAATTGGAACTGTTGTGATAAAAACTATTACGAAATCGAAAATATTCCAGCCACTTTTAAAGAAGTCTCTCTTTCTTTCATAAGCAAAGAAGCGAATTGATATTTCAATTACAAAATAGATAGTAACTAAGTAGTCTATGTAAAATATTAGATTTCCATATTGGTTTTCAGCCTCTTCAAGAGTTTTAAATCCAAGAATGAATGCGTAAAGAATTATAATAGTTACTGTAAGATTAGAGAACCATCTGCTATTACTGATTTTATGAAATACTTTAACCATTTATCCCCCACACAGAAAGAAAAAGTTTTGTTGAAACACTCTCATCTTCTCCAACAGCCATATCGATATTTTCAACATTGACGATGAGGTTACTTCTCTCTAATTTATCTATAAAAAGTATTGTGTTTAGATAGTTCGCTTTTAGTTGTAGAGCTACACTAAGTCGATTTGCAAAAGTTTCACCACTATTCATATAACTATTCTCAATTCGCTCAACTTCAACTCCAATATTTTCAGCCTCTTTTGAGATACTATTTATAAATCCAGTCCAACTAGTTTGATTATAAATTACTTTCTTCAACTTTGAAACTTCAATTTCTATATAATTCTTTCTTATATCAAATTCTGAAACTTCTCTTTTGAGTTCCTCTATCTCTTTCTCCAATTTTGAAATTTCAAAATCATCATGAAAAAGAAGATAGTCCTTATACTCTCTTATCTCTTTTCTTATCTCTCTCTCCTCTTTTTTCGCACTTTCCAGACTCTTTTCTGAGCTTTCAAAGAGAAAATAGTAAGAGAGAAAGAAAGAGCCTCCAACTATCATGATATAGATGTAGATAAGGTCTTTCTTTTGTAGACTATTTAGTTTAGAGTCTATCTCTAATAAAGACAAAATATAATCCCTTTTTATTTGAAATAATACTCTTTTAAAAACTAAAGTGAACCAAAATTGTTTTGTCAAGTATAAAAATTTAAAGATGATATAATTCAAGGAGTTACAATTTTGGGGTTTTGTATGAAGCTAATTCCTATTATTAAAAAAATAAATAGCATAGAGCGAGACATAAGCGAAAATCAGACTCTCATATCCGTTGTTCTTCCTCTTTTTCAATATTTGGGTTGGGACATTTTCAATGAAAATATAGTAATTTATGAAGATACAACATCGACTAAAAAGAGAGTCGATATAACATTTCATAATAAAGATAGCAGTTTCCTAATAGAGGTAAAAAGGTTCTCTCATAAACTCACTATGAAAGATTTTGAACAGCTAACTCTATATATAAATAGTGATGATAATATAAATTTCGGACTTCTCACAAACGGTTCAGATTACTGGTTAGCTGACAATAGAAAAGAGGGACTTGAAAAGAAAAAAATTCATGAACTAAATCTCTTCCAACTTACAGATTGTGATTTGAATATTTTAAAAAAGTTCTTTTTCTTTGCATCTCGTTATAGCTTAGAAGATATTAATAGATATATTGAGTATATAAATATGGGCATTCAATTTGGTGATAAAGAGTGTAGAAAAGTTTTAGAAACTTCTAGTTTTGAAAATGAGATAAGAGAGAAACCTAAAGTTGAAAAAAAAAGAGAAGAGAAAAAGCCTAAAATAGAAGAGACACCTGAAGTAGAAGAGAAGCTCCAAGTAGAAGAAGTAGAAGAGAAACCCAAAGTAGAAGAAGTAGAAGAGAAACCCAAAGTAGAAGAAGCAGAAGAGAAACCCAAAATAGAGAAAGTAGAAGAGAAACCTAAAGAGAAAAGTTCAGATGATTTCCAAATTAAGGCAATTCGAAGTAAAAAAGAGGGTGAAGTTAAGGAGTTCTTTGAATTTTTAGATAGAAGTCAAGCTAAAATATATCTTAATGGAGAGTATCACATCTTAGGAGCTCAAGATTTTCCAGCACTCTCTATAAAAATTCTTCGATACATTTTTCAAGAGATACAGCCTTTTCCATCTCTTTACCAGAGAAGTATTGAGAACTTTGACTTTATTACAAAAGAGGGAGAGCGAAATATCCAATCAGCAAAATATGACCAGATAGCCGACTCTCTCTACTTCAATTCAAATATCAACAATGTCTCAAAATTGAAAAATATAGAATCACTGCTAAAATTTATAGCAAGTAATTTCGAATAGGATTTTTAATGAAAATAGAAAAAGTAGAGCCGATAAGTGAAGCTGTTTTAGAAGAGATAGGTTTCTCTTGGCATACAGATTTAGATGGTAGTTCTTATGTTGCTGATGAGATAGTCGTAATTTCTGAAGATGAAGCTGAAGAGTATTATGAAGCTGTAAATGAGATTTATGAGATGTTTGTTAAAGCTGGAGATTTTGTAATTGAAAACAATCTTTTCCATGAACTTGGAATTCCATTCAATTTAGTAGACCTCATCAAAAATTCATGGGAGACTGACCAGCACTGGCATCTTTACGGTCGTTTTGATTTGGCTGGTGGAGTTGATGGGAAGCCGATAAAACTTATCGAATTCAATTCAGATACTCCAACAGGACTCTTTGAAACAGCTGTAATTCAGTGGGCAATTTTAAAACATAATAATCTTCCAGACTCCCAATTTAACAATGTTTATCAAGCTATTTCCGACAACTTCAAAAGACTTATAGTTTTAGATGGTGAACTTGAAAATTTCGATCTAAATTATCAAGGTTGGAAAATTCTCTTTTCCAGTTTTGAGGGCAGTGCTGAAGAGGAACAGACTGTAAAACTTCTTCAAAAGATGGCTTCCGATATTGGCTTTAAAACAGATTTTGAGTATCTTCAGAAAGTTGGTTTTTCAGAAGAGGGAATTTTCAAAGATGAAGAGCAGTTTCAATACTGGTTTAAACTATTTCCTTGGGAGGGAATTGGATTTGAAGAGCCTGACCTTGCAACTCTTTTAGAGCAAATAGAACTTGATAGAAGAGCGATAGTTTTAAATCCAGCTTATACACTTATGTTCCAAAGTAAAGGAATTATGAAAATTCTTTACGATTTATTTCCAGATTCTCCATATCTTTTAGAAACCTCTTTTGAGCCTCTTTTTGGAAAGAAATATATTGAGAAAAAGATGTTTGGTCGAGAGGGTGCAAACACAAAAATTTATGATGAATTTGGAAGTATCATAAAAGAGACTGATGGAGAGTATGGTGAATTCAAATCTATTTTTCAAGAGTTTATAGAGTTCCCAAAAGATGAAAATGGTGAGAAATACCAAGCTGGAGTCTTTTTCGCTTATGAAGGGTGTGGTCTCGCTTTTAGAAGAGGTGGAGATATTCTTGATAATATGAGCAAATTTGTTGGACATATTATCAAATAGAAAATATTTTTCAGAAAGATGCTCTTAAAGATTTAAATCTTGGGGGTGACCAAATAGGCTTCTGCCACTCTTGTCATTTCGATATGAGCGTAGCGATTGAGAAATCTTGGAAACTTATCGTTTTAATCGAAGTAATAAAAAAGATTTCTCACCCGAAAGGGTTCGAAATGACATATAAGTTGTTAAAGCCTAAAAATACTCTATTTGGTCAGTCCCTAAATCTTGACTAAATCCACAAATATCTTCTTGCTTATTTTTTAAAATTGAGATTCTTTTGACAAGAAGTTGAAACATTTGTCAGCTTCTTGATTGTTCTCTCGTAGCACAAACAGACTTCTTAAATATTTGTAGTTCTTATCTCTGAAATACTCCAAGGAGACCTCTCCATTCCGAGAAACTCCAGTCGAGGTGAAATGAACAGATATTTGGTCAGTCCCAGATTTTCAAAAGACTATTTTTGAAGAGTTTCAATCCATAAATTTCAATCCATAAATGGAAAATGCTAACCAATCACATACGGCAGACGATACAGTTTAGTTGCTCTCTTATTTCAATCCATAAATGGAAAATGCTAACCCCGAAACTTTCGCTATTCTCGAGTTTTCTATTTTCTCAAAAACCACGATATTTTGG
>JAMJTW010000023.1 GCA_024281175.1 Candidatus Thiovulum imperiosus | reverse complement strand
GGGAGCTTGAAAACAGGTGCTGCACGGCTGTCGTCAGCTCGTGTCGTGAGATGTTGGGTTAAGTCCCGCAACGAGCGCAACCCTCGTCCATATTTGCCATCAGCTCGGCTGGGAACTATATGGAGACTGCCTTCGTAAGGAGGAGGAAGGTGAGGACGACGTCAAGTCATCATGGCCCTTACGGGTAGGGCTACACACGTGCTACAATGGGATATACAGAGAGTCGCAAGACTGCAAAGTGGAGCTAATCTTTAAAATATCTCTCAGTTCGGATTGTTCTCTGCAACTCGAGAGCATGAAGCTGGAATCACTAGTAATCGCAAATCAGAATGTTGCGGTGAATACGTTCCCGGGTCTTGTACTCACCGCCCGTCACACCATGGGAGTTTATTTCACCCGAAATCGGGAAGTTAAACAGACTACCGCTTACGGTGGAATAAGCGACTGGGGTGAAGTCGTAACAAGGTAACCGTAGGAGAACCTGCGGTTGGATTACCTCCTTTCAGAGTATTTGGTGGAGAGTCTCACAACTCATCCACCTCATTTTTTCTTGACCCAAACTTGCTTAGATTTCAGTAATTCAAAAGTTTCGACAAAACCTTGAGAGAAAGTTATGTTTTCAACAACTACATTTTATTTTTCCTAATTTTGTAATTTCTATTTTTTCAAAACTATACTGATTTTTCTTAGGCACA
Source organism: Candidatus Thiovulum imperiosus (assembly GCA_024281175.1). Lineage (GTDB taxonomy): Bacteria > Campylobacterota > Campylobacteria > Campylobacterales > Thiovulaceae > Thiovulum_A > Thiovulum_A imperiosus. Next base: position 10,639 of record JAMJTW010000023.1, on the reverse strand, counting down.
TAACAAATGGTAACTTTTGGGATATGAAAGTTCTTACGATTTAAAAAAGAGTTGCATTTATAGAAGTTAGATTGTAAATCCTGAAAAAGATAGATAGTGACAAAATAGAACTTTTCCTCTATTTGGTCACTCTCCACTTTATAATTTCCTATTTAGATTTAATCTATTTTCATAGACAAATCTATCCAGTTTGCTTGATGAATGATTGCACCAACACTAATTGCATCAATACCAGTTTTAGCATATTTTTCAATAGTTTCAAGACTCATATTTCCACTAGCTTCCAGTAGAATTTTTGGAGCATACTCATTTCTAAAAGCTATCACTTCCTGAACCTCATCAACACTCATATTATCACACATCAAAATATCTATATCTTTTAGAAGAAATTCTTTTGCCATCTCAACAGTTTCAGCTTCAAGCTCAATCTTTGTTGTAAAAGGTATCTCTTTTCTAGCTTTTCTTAAAAACTCATCTAAATTTTCTATACTTCTTAAATGAGTATCTTTCAACATGAGAGAGTCATCTAACCCCATTCTATGGTTTATTGCTCCTCCAATTCTTGTTGCGTACTTCTCAAAATCTCTTAAGAGAGGTCTTGTTTTTCTTGTGTCAAGAAGTTTGGTCTTATAAGGTGAAACTATATCTACGAACTTTTTTGTAAGAGTTGCTATTGATGAGGTGTGAAGAACTATGTTTAATAAACTTCTCTCTATTCTTAAAACTGTATGAGAGTCTCCAGAAATTTCTAAAACTGTATCTCCAATTTTGAAGCTATCTCCATCATGAAAATTCAACTCCAACTCAAAACTCTCTAACTCTGAAAGTCGAGAAACATAAATTTCACCAGCAAAAACACCATCACTTTTTGCAACTATTCTCCCTTTTACTGGAACTGGATTTCCAATTTTTCCAAAAAGGTCTCCTCTACCAATATCTTCAGAAAGCATAGAAACTAGAAATTGGTCTATCTTCATTTTTCTCCTTTAAAAATCTCATTTTATCAAGATATAATCCACAAATGGAAAAAAAGAGACTTTTTATCACTACACTAGGTTGTACAAAAAATCTAGTAGATAGTGAAGTGATGATTGCGAATTTGAAAGAGGAGTATGAACTTACTCAAAACCCCGAAGATGCTGAACTTCTGATTGTAAACAGTTGTGGTTTTATAACTCCAGCAAAAGAGGAGACTCTACAAACAATTTTTGATTTAGATGAAGTTCGAAAAGAGGGTTCAACTCTTGTGATGTCAGGTTGTATGAGTGAGAGATATAAAAATGAGTTGCCTGAAGAGTTGCCTGAAGTTGATATTTTTACAGGTGTTGGAGACTATCACAAAATTTCAGAAATTGTAAAAGAGCGAGAAAACCGTTTTTCTAACAAGGCGTATCTTATTGATAGTGAAGAGAGAGTTGTTACAGGTTCTATCTCTCACGCCTATATCAAAATTGGAGAGGGGTGTAATCAGAGCTGTTCATTCTGTTCAATTCCTAAATTTAAAGGAAAACTCCAATCTCGAAATCTGCAAAGTATAGTTTCTGAAATAGAAAATCTTGTAGCTCAAGGATTTTACGACTTCTCATTTATCTCTCAAGATAGCAGTTCTTATGGTAGAGATATTGGAGAGAAAGATGGACTCTTAAAACTTATTGATGAGGTTGAGAAGATAGAGGGTCTGAAATCGGCAAGAATTCTCTATCTCTATCCAACAACAGTTTCTGAAAAACTTATCTCTAAAATTGCAAATTCAGAAAAATTTCACAACTACTTTGATATTCCAATACAGCATATTTCAGACAGAATGTTGAAAATAATGAAAAGAGGTTTTGGAAAAGAGCAGACTCTAAAGTTACTTCAAAAAATGCGTTCAACTCCAAACTCATTTGTAAGAACCTCCTTTATTGTTGGACACCCTGAAGAGAGTTTAGAAGATTTTCAAGAGATACTCCACTTTCTAAAAGAGTTTCGTTTTGATATGATAAATATCTTTGCTTACTCCCATGAAGAGGATACTCCAGCTTATAAAATGGTAGAGATAGATGGTAGTGAAATAGAGAGCAGAGTCTCTATTTTAGAAGAGTTAGTTGAAGAGCAAAGAGTCGAGAATTTAGAAAAGATGGTTGGAAAAAAGATAGAAGTTGTTTTAAATGGGGAAAGTGATGAACATGAATTCCTCCTTTCAGCAAAACCGATAAACTGGGCTGAAGAGATTGATGGTGAAATTCTTGTAAATGATAAAGAGATTGAAAAGTTGGAATTTGGAAAAAGGTATCCTTTAAAAGTTACGGAACTTGCTGGAGATAGATTACTCGGAAAAATTGTAATGTTATAATAAAAGAAAATAGGAGATACCTATGATTATAAATGCCGTTATATCAATAGCATTTGCATCTATTTTTCTGGGCTGTGGAGGCAGTGAAACACCTCAAGTAGATGAGAGTTCTACTCAATCTGAAGAGACAACTAGAGCTGTTACCTCATCAAACAATGGTTGTTGGAAAGTTGAAGATAAAGCAAGTGTTGGTTATGCTGAACTTGATGATAAGATAGAGTTTCATTTTCGAGATGATACAACTTGTCAGAAAATTGCAAATGCAAGAGTAACTTTTGCGGGAGTTACCAAGAAAACAAATTTTAGTGGTAGAGTTGAATTTCCTGCTTCTCTAATTGAAGATATGATGGACGATAGAGTTGAGTTTTTAGTTACAAAAAATGGTTATGTCACTTATCAAACAGAGCTAGGAGTTTTTACTGGTTCTATCTGGAAACATAGATTTCTTCTTTCAAAAAGTTTAAAACCTGACCAAGTGAAATTTGTTTTAGAGTGGAGTAAAAATCCAAGAGATTTAGATTTACATTTCAAAACTGATAATTACCATATTTTCTATGGTAACAAAAACAATTCAGGTGGACAAGCCAATTTAGATGTTGATGATGTATCCTCTTATGGTCCAGAAACAATTCTTGTTCAGAAAATTGATAGTAGTAAAAGATATGAACTTTTTGTAAATGTATTTTCACCTAGCAATGAGAGAATAAGAGGACAAAATAGAGCTACTGTTTCAGTATATAAAGATGAGGTTCTTGACAGAGTTATAGAACTTAAAAATGAGAGTTCTCGAAAAATAGATATTCTTACAGTTGATAATGGAGATATAACCTATCTAAAATAGATTTTGAGTAGAGATTTTCTCTACTCTTTTATTGTAAAATAGCTCTATTTTTAGAGGTATTTAATGGAAAAAGCAAAATATATCTGGATGGATGGAGAGTTTGTAGATTGGGATAATGCTACAACTCACATTCTAACACACACTCTACACTATGGAAATGGTGTTTTTGAGGGAACTAGAGCTTACCAAACAGAAAATGGTTTAGCTATCTTTAGACTTCAAGACCATACAAAACGACTTCTCGAGTCAGCAAAAATCACAGCAATAAAATCTCCTTTTTCTCAAGAAGAGCTTGAAAAAGCACAAGTTGAACTTCTTCAAAAAAATGAGTTTTCAGGAAATGTTTATATAAGACCACTTATCTATTTAGGTTATGGTGTAATGGGTGTTCATCATGTAAAAGCTCCAGTTAAAGTTTCAATTGCTAGTTGGGAGTGGGGTAGCTATTTAGGAGATGAAGGTTTGGAAAAAGGAATTCGAGTAAAGATTTCATCTTTTACAAGAAACTCTCCGAAATCTACTATGGGAAAAGCGAAAGCAGTTGCAAATTATTTAAATTCTCAAATGGCAAAATTCGAGGCAATTGAGGCTGGATATGAAGAGGGTCTACTTTTAGATGATGACGGATTTATAGCAGAGGGTAGTGGAGAGATTTTCTTTATTGTGAAAAATGGTATTGTTATCTGTCCTCCAAATGATTATGCTCTTCAATCAATAACTCAGGATACAGTTTTAAAACTGGCAGATGATTTAAATATTCCAGTAGAGAGAAGACGAATTTCTCGTGATGAGGTCTATACAGCAGACGAAGCCTTCTTTACAGGTACAGCAGCTGAAGTTACACCAATTAGAGATGTTGATGCTAGAGTAATTGGAGATGGAAAAAGAGGCGAAATTACTAAAAAATTGCAGAGTGCCTACTTTGATGTTGTTTACGGTAGAAATAAAAAATATGAGGATATGCTAACTTATATTTAAATTTTTGAAGAGTCTATATACCAGACTCTTCAGTCACTTTACTTTTTTCAAGATATCTTGACCATTTTTAGATACAACTCATTCAACTTTTTCTGTTATAATTTGAAAATTATTTTCCAAAGACATGATACAAGGTTGAGAATGAGTCAAGAGGCTAGTCAAGAGTTTGATAACAACGAAAATTTCGCTGATATGCTAGACAATTATCTGGGTGAAGATGAGAAAGAGGTTGGTAAAGTTATTGAGGGCGAGATTGTTGAAATCAGAGAGAACGAGGATAAGGTTCTAATAGGAATAGGAGAGAAGAGAGAACCGTATATCCCTCTATCTGAAATACAAGATAGTGATGGTAATATCTCTTTTCAAAAAGGGGATAAACTTAAACTTGTTGTTACAAATGCTCAAGATGGTAATTACAGAATATCCCATAAGAAATTTTTAGAGCAAGAGATAACTAGAAAGTTTATTGAACAAGAAGGTGCTGATGAGCTTTTAGATAGAGTTATTAATGGTTCAATTAAAAGCGTAACAAAAAGAGGTTATACTCTTGAAGAAAATGGAATTCTATTCTTTATGCCACACAATCAAGCATTTCTTCAGAGAAAAGGTGGTGCAGACAATAGAAGATTACAGCCAGATAAAAAAGTAAAAGCTAAAATCTTCAAAATAGATAACAAGAAGAACAGTATCATTGTTTCTCGAAAGCAATATATTCGAGATGAAATCAAAAAGAGACAAGAGTTTATTGAAGAAGTTAAAGAGCGAGAGTCTACTCAATGTAAAGTAATTGCTGTAACAAAAGATAAACTTGTTGTTGATATTGATGATGGTAAGATGAAAGGTTATATCGATGCTGAAGAGATTAGCCATAGAGGAAAGATAAATCCTTTTAGAAGCTACCAAAGAGGTGATGTTGTAGAAGCTAAAGTTATCGATTATGACCAAAAAGAGAGAATTTTAAATCTTTCTATAAAAGCTATTACAGTAGACCCTTGGATTGAAATTCAAGAGAGCATAGAACCGGGTGATGTAATCGAAGTTACAGTTAGTAATATTGAACATTATGGTGCTTTTGTAGATATTGGAAATGATGCTGAAGGCTTTCTTCATGTTTCAGAAGTTGCTTGGGATAAGAAGATTGAACATCCAAAAAAGTATATAACTGTTGGTGATGTAATTGAAGTTGAAGTTGTTGAAATTGACCCTGAAGCACATCGATTAAGAGTTTCCAGAAAAAAACTTCTTCCAAAACCTTTTGAGCTATTTGAACAAAATAGAAGAGTTGGTGATGTTATTACTGGTGAAGTTGTAAATGTTAGAGAATTTGGTGCATTTATTAAAGTAGACCAAGTTGAAGGACTTTTAAGAAACTCTTATTATGACTGGAACCAAGGTTCTAAATGTTCTGACCATCTAAAAACTGGTGATACAGTAGAAGTTAAAGTTCATGAAATTGACCATAAAAACGAGAAAGTTTCTCTAAGTCGAAAAGCTTTACTCCCAACACCTATACAGGAATTTGCAAAAACTCATAAAGTTGGAGATATTGTTCAAGGAACAATTCGAGATATTAAAGAGTTTGGTGCATTTATCACTATTGGTAAAAATGTTGATGCTCTTATTCGAACAGAAGATATGTTCCCTAAAAACAGAGAAGAGTTTGAAGAGAAGTTAAGAAGTGGAGACAAAGCTAATAGAGAAAAAGTTACGGTAGAGGGTATGATAATAGCTCTTGATCCGAAACGAGATAGATTAAGACTCTCCATAAAAAGACTTGAAAAAGCAAAAGAGCAAGAGCTTCTTCGAGAAATAAATGCAGAGAATGACCAAAGTAACACTTTAGGTGAGCTTTTAAAAGAGCAATTTAAATAGAATTTTTGACTCATGCAACCTCATATCCTTTTTCCTATCCTAGTTCTTGCTTTTGGGATGGGAACTTTTTTAACAACTTTTGTAGGTGATGTTAGCAGTGAAAATGAGATTGAAACCTCATCAAAAAAAGTTTTTTTAACTAAAACAGAAGCTCTAAAAATAGAGCAAGAAGAGAGAGAGAGAGCAGATATCTCTCTCAAAAAAGATGATAACTGGTTACAAAGTTTTCAAGATAGTAAAGTGGAAGAGTATCACTACCCTGTAAAAGAGGTCTCAATTCATCTTCCAGTCTATCAACCAAAAAAAGAGAAAGTTTTCTCTATATCTACTGAATATCTTGAGCCATATCAAAACTTTTGTGTAAATCAAGTTCTAAATAAAACAAAACAGATTAGGTACAAAATAGTTGAAAAAGGTGACAAAATCAAATTTCATATTACATCTCCTAGTAAACAGAGTATAGATTTTGTCAAAAATGAGCTAAAACTATATGATATTAGAAGCATTTCAAATTAGGGAGAATATCTCCCAATGGTTGTAAAAAGCGTAGATTTTTCAAAATTCTCATCAATTAGAGTTGGTGGTAAATTAGATGTTTTTGAAATTGAATTTGCAGATGAGGTTCTACAAATTGGAGATTTTTACATAATAGGAGCTGGAAACAATCTTTTAATCTCTCCAGAGTATAAAGGTACTCTTCTGAAACTGTCAAAAAAATTTGATTTCATAAATTTCTCATTTCCTAAAATTTCCATTGGTGGAGCAACTCTAAATGGAAAAATTTTCAACTTTTCAAAAAAAGAGAATCTTTCAGGTTTTGAATTTCTTCAATATCTTCCATCTTCACTTGGTGGACTAGTGAAAATGAATGCTGGTTTAAAAGAGTATGAAACTTTTGAAAACTTACTTAGAGTTAAAACTGAAAATGGTTGGATTCCTAAAAGTAATATAGAGTTTGGATATAGATTTGCAAAAATTGATGGTGTGATTCTTGAAGCTGAATTTGAAATTGGAAAAGGCTTTTCAAAAGAACTTGTAGAGATGTTTCAAAATATGAGAGCAAATCAACCAAAAGGAAAGAGTGCAGGTAGTACTTTTAAAAATCCAAAAGGATTTTCTGCTGGAAAACTTCTTCAAGATGTTGGAATGAAAGGTTTCAAAATTGGAGATATGGAGTTTTCAAGAATCCACTCAAATTTTTTAATGAATTTGGGAAAAGGGACTTTTGAGGACGCACTCCAACTTATTGAAACAGCTGAAAAGAGAGTTTTTGAAGAGTTTGGAATTGAACTTCAGAGGGAAATAGAGGTTTTGATGTGATGTTTAAAACATTAGACCTTTTTAGTGGTATAGGCGGAATTAGAAAAGGTTTTGAGCTTACAGGTTTTTTTAAAAATGCATCTTCAGCTGAAATTGATAAATACGCCTGTTTAACTTACCAACACCTTTTTAATGAAAGTCCTTGTAATGATGTAAGTTCTGAAGAATTCAAGACGAGTTTACCAAATTATGATGTTCTCTTAGCTGGTTTTCCATGTCAGTCCTTTTCAATAGCAGGAAATAAAAAGGGTTTTGCTGATACAACAAGAGGAACTCTATTTTTTGAAATTGCGGATATTTTAAGTCGAACAGAACCAAAAGCCTTTCTTTTAGAGAATGTTGAGGGACTTTATCGACATGATAAAGGTAATACCTTTCGAATTATCATTGATACTTTGGTTAAAGAGCTGGGGTATAAAGTTGTCGGTGTTTCAGAAAATGAATTTGGATATTTAGATTTCAAAGCAGAATCATTTTTAAGAAAAACAACAGATTTCGGCTTACCTCAAAAGAGAGTAAGAACCTATATAGTAGGTTTTAATTCAAAAATAGTTCCAAAAAACTATAAGTTAGATTCTCTTCCAACTTCAAATCAGAAAACCATCTTTTCAAACTTGGATTCTCTTTTAGAAAAAGATGTCTCTCCTAAATATTATCTTTCTGAACAGTATTTGGAAACACTTGAAAAACATAAAAATCGTCATAAGACTAAAGGAAATGGTTTCGGTTTTCGAATTGTTAATCTTGAAAAAGAATCTATTGCAAATACAATTTTAGCTACTGGAGGTTCAGGAAAAGAGAGAAACCTTATCTTTCAAGAAAAACCTGAAATCTATGGAAAAATGTTTGGAAACAAAAAAACTCCAATCAATAATAAGGGAATTAGAGTTATGACTCCTTTAGAGTGGGCAAGATTGCAAGGTTTTAAAGGTTACGCTTTTGTTGAAAACGGAGTGGACAAATTTTCGTTTCCGAAAGAGGTAAGTGAAACTCAACAATATAAACAACTTGGAAATAGTGTATCAATTCCTGTAATTGAAGAATTGGCAAAATACATATATCTGAAACTGAAGGAGTTGAGTGAATTTCAATAAAGGTGAGTGGTCAGAACTATACACATTTTTATATCTATTTAAAAATAGTAACTTGGTGATTGTTGATGAAAATATAAAGCCAATTGAAAATAATATTTTTCAAATTTTAGAAATTATTCTAAGTGACAAAAAATATGAGATTAAAGAAAATGAAATTATAAAAATTTCTACAAATGAAGAAAGATATAAAATAGAAGATATTTCTAAAAGTTTATATCTCCTATTTAAAAAAATTGTTTCTCAAAAAAGTTCAAAAGGCTCTTTTGAAATTCCAGAAATTAAATCTATAATTGATTCTCTATTTGATGGTAAAAAAATAAAAGGTAATTCCCGAGAAAAAGGAGATTTAGAAGCAAATGTATTGGATAAAAAGCAAAATAGAAAAGTAAGTATCTCCTATAATATAAAATCTAATCTCGGAGCAAAAGCAACTCTTCTGAATGCTTCACAACATACAAACTTTATATATGAAATTAAAAATATAAATGAAAGTATTATGAAAGCAAATAATTCTATTTTTACCAGAACCAAACTATTAGATAGATGTAATTATCTTATTTCAAAAGGTACCAAGTTTGAGTTTTTACAAGTTGAAAGCGAAGTGTTCGCTAAAAATTTAAAACTTGTTGATACAAAACTTGATGAGGTTTTAGCTGAAATGCTACTTCTTTCTTATACAAAAAATGAAAAAGATATTGAGAAACTAATAGAGTTTTCTACAAAGAGTGAATCTGACAAAATCTATTTCAGAAAAAAACTAGGTGACTTTGCAAATGCTGTTACATTTGGTATGAGAGCAAGTGAAGAGTGGAGTGGCTACAATGAAGTGAATGGTGGTATTTTACTTGTTGAAAAAGATGGTGATATTTATCTTTTGGACTTAATCTATTTCAAAAACTTAGTTGATAAATATCTAATTAAAAATATTAAATTAGATAGTCCAAGTTTTTCAAGATATAAAATGTTTGAGGTTTTCAAGAAAGATGATAAATTCTATTTTAAATTTACAAATAAGATTTAAATAGTGATTGGAATAGATTTAGTAAAAATTTCAAGAATAGAGAACCTCATCGCTAAGTTTGGAGAAAAGGGGTTGAGAAGATTTCTTTCTGAAGCAGAAATAGAGAGTTCTAAAAACAGAGTTGAAACAGTTGCAGGATATTGGGCTGTAAAAGAGGCTGTTTCTAAATCTCTAAAAACTGGAATTGGAAAGGAGTTATCTTTTCATGAAATTGAGATTTACAAAGATAGTAAAAATGCACCTTTTGTAAAAGTACCTCAAAGATTTGGAATTTCAGAAATCGCCGTTTCAATTACTCACGATGGAGATTATGCCATAGCAGTTGCTACCTATAAAAAATAGATTTCTTCAATAAAAAATAAAATCCAATTTTGATAAAATTTTAAGAAAGGAAGAGAATGAAATTAGCTCTATTTCTTCTGTTTGCATCTCTGCTATTTGCAGAAGAACCAGCTGGAAAGATTGTTAGTAAACGGGGAGATGTTTTTGTTGTAAGAAATTTCGAAACTTACGATACAAAAGAGGGTTATGAACTGATACCAAAAGATATAGTTGTTACATCAGATGGTGCGAAAGCGAAACTTCTTTTTAAAGATGGAACAAAAGTTACAGTTGGAAAGAACTCAATTTTTGAAGTTACAGAGTTTATGTTTGATAAAACAGAGAGGTCAAAAGCTAAGTTTAGAGCCAAGCACGGTTTCTTTAGTGTTGTAACAGGAGAAGTTGGAAAAGTAGCTCGAGATAATTTCAAATTGAAAACAAAAACAGCTACCATAGGTGTTCGAGGAACTGAGTTTGAAGGAAATGTCACATTAAAAGGTGAGGGTGTCAAGTGTCTCAAAGGAGTTGTAACAGTTGCTGCAAAAGGGAAAACCATAGAGCTTAAAGAGGGAGAGGCTCTTGATATAAGTCCTGAACTTTTTGAGAATGGTGAACCACCAACAACTGTAGGAAAGATAGAAACTATTTTAGGCAATGTTTTTGTCATTAGTGGAAAGAGAACAAAATTAGCAACTGTTGGTATGGAGCTATTTCCAAGAGATATAGTTGTTACAAGCTATAAATCTAAGAGTTGTATAAGACTGAATAGTGACAATCGTGTAAAAATTGAGAGAAATTCTGGCTGTATGGTTGATTTTAAAGATGGTGCAGAGAGAGTAACTTCAGTAAAAGGTGTT
>JAMJTW010000022.1 GCA_024281175.1 Candidatus Thiovulum imperiosus | reverse complement strand
CTTTAAAGGATGGCTGCTTCTAAGCCAACCTCCTAATTGTCAGAGCAATTTCACATCGTTTTCCACTTAGATAGAACTTTGGGACCTTAATTGGTAATCTGGGTTGTTCCCCTCTCGACGATGGATTTTATCACCCACCGCCTGACTGCCATGAATTCGTGCTAGGTATTCGGAGTTTGATTGGGTTTGGTACCGCGGTGAGCAGCCCTAGCCCATTCAGTGCTCTACCCCCTAACACTTCGAACATGACGCTATACCTAAATATATTTCGGAGAGAACCAGCTATCACTTAGTTTGATTGGCCTTTCACCCCCATCCACAGGTCATCGGAAAGCTTTTCAACGCTTACCCGTTCGGTCCTCCACACGCTCTTACACGTGCTTCAACCTGCCCATGGATAGATCACTAAGTTTCGGGTCTGCACTGTTTGACTAATCGCCCTATTAAGACTCGCTTTCGCTCCGGCTCGCACCTTGCCAAACAACACAACTCGCAGGTTCATTATGCAAAAGGCAGTCCGTCACCCATAAAAAGGGCTTCGAATGATTGTCAGTTAATGGTTTCAGGTTCTATTTCACTCCCCTCACTGGGGTTCTTTTCACCTTTCCCTCACGGTACTTGTGCACTATCGGTCTGATGGTAGTATTTAGGGTTGGAGGGTGGTCCCCCCATATTCAGTCAAGATAACACGTGTCCCGACCTACTCGTTCGTGCACCTAGTTCCAAAAGCGACTTTTCAAATACGAGACTTTCACTCTCTACGGCGTTCCTTTCCAGAAACTTCTTTTAAATCGCTCTCTAAATTGCACTGCCCTGTTTCCCGTTCGTTCGCCACTACTAAGGAAATCTCGTTTGATTTCTTTTCCTCCAGCTACTGAGATGTTTCACTTCACTGGGTTCGCGTTTTCACTATTGGGTTGCCCCATTCGGAAATGTTCGAGTCAAAGCTTCTTGACAACTCGTCGAACCTTATCGCAGTCTAGTACGTCCTTCATCGCCTCCATCAGCCAAGGCATCCACCATTAACCTTGAGTAACTTTTTCAACGCTACCTCTCTGGTGAATCTATTTAATTCAGCTATAAAAATTTAACAACATCTTTTTAAAAGAACTGACGAATTTGGGAAACCCACTTTCGTTTCGTGAGTGGAAGTATAGGGAAGAGTTCCTTAAATTTACCTGAAAACACTTTCCCTATTTTCTGATTTCCAAATATATGATTTAAGATAAAATATCTTGTAAACGATTTATTCGTAAATATTATAAGGGAAATTAAAAATTGTCATATATGGAAAACAATCTCAATAGAGAAGTTATGAATTTAGAAATTTCTACTTTAGATAGTAATTTAAATCTTGGTAATCTTGTTGCATTTCAGGTAGAAAAAATAAATAGCAAAACTACACTTAAGATATCAAAAAATTTTGAAAAAAATTTAGGAATTGCAATTTCCAATATTTCAGAAAGAAATAAAATCAAAAAGAGTATAGATTCTCAAAGTCTATCTCAGTTTATTACAAAATTTTATGAGAAAACAAGAAAGCTCAAAGATGATATGGTTGCAGAACTCAAAATAAAAACTGATAAACATAAATTTAAAGATATACATATATATATTACGATTAGTTATGTGAATAGAAAGTGGAAAACTCTTTCAGGATATATTTTAGATGTAACAGATAGAAGAGAATTAACTATAAATAGAGACAATATAGATAGAAACAGTGTTGAAGAGGCAAATTTAAGACATAGAGTTGTTTCAGAAACTATTGAAAAGATTGCTCATCAATGGAGACAACCATTAAATATAGTCTCTCTACTTTTACAAGATTTCTATTTTAAAGTAAACTTGGGAACTATTTATGTTGAAAAAGATAGTGATGAGATCAAAGAAGTTGTTGCAGAAACCTATAATGAAATATACGACAAAGTGAACTCCTATATTCAATACCTCTCTGATACTGTTGATGATTTTAGAAAAGCGGTAATTTTCAATAGAGAAGAGGAGCGAAAATATTTCAATATATATAAGTTTTTTAAAGATATTGAGGATTTTGTTTCAATATCTCTTGCTAGAGAAAAGATAAAACTTATTAACACTGTAAATTTAGAGTTTGTGGAAGTAAAGGGGATAGAAAACGATTTAAAGCAAGTAGTTTTGAATATCATTCACAATGCTCAAGATATGTTCCGCGAAAGAAACATTCAACCACGAACTATAAAAATAGACCATTTTTTCACAGAAAAAGCTCTAAATATAACTATTATAGATAATGCTGGTGGAATTAGTAAAGATGTCATCTCCCAAATTTTTGATGCGTATTTCACAACTCGTCATGAAACCCAAGGTACAGGTTTAGGACTCTATATGTCTAAAGAGTTGGTTGAAAAAAGTTTTCATGGAAACATATACGCAAAAAATAGTTTAGAGTGTTCAGATTGTAATTTGATGTGTATAAATAGAGATGAAAAGGGGGCTTGTTTTACTATTGAGATACCACATTTTAGAGAAATTTAAAAACTATTTTCCCTATCTTATCTCCAAGATAAACAGCCAAAAGAGTTCCAAACATATTTAGACTCATATTTAAAAAAAGACCTTTGAAATTGCTACCTTGAATAAAAAGGTAGTTTTCATAAGCAAAAGTTGAGAATGTTGTTAAAGCACCTAGAAGACCAGTAACTAGGAATGTTTTAATTGCTGGAGAAACATCATTTGTATGAAAGTAGGCAAAAAGGAAGCCAATAAAAAAACTTCCTAATAAATTTACAAAAAGAGTTCCAATTGGAACTGATAAATGGAAATAGGAACTAGCAAGACCATTTAAATAGAGTCGTAAGTTTGCACCAATAAATCCACCAATTCCAACTGCAAAAACTGTTTCTAATTTCAATTTCTCTGATTTCCTAATTTGATAGCAAACTCAACTTCTCTTTTTGATATTCGAAGCATATTGCTAATGTCATCAACAGAATAGCCTTGCTGATGGTAGCTAATTATCTGTTGAGTATTGTCCATAGAGCTATTTCTTTCCAAAACTGCTGTTTTCATTCCACTCTCTAAAAGGTGAATTCTTTTATCAAAATCTTTTAAAGAGTTTACTTCCGTTATCAGTTTCTCAATTGCTTCTTTTACAAGTTCCATATCTTCATTATATTCAAGTGATTTTTGTTGATTTATCTCTGCTTCAACATAACTACCAACTTCTGCTGCAATCTCTTCTCTATGTTTAGTAAGTTCTCGTGAAAAGTTCTTATTTATAATGTGAATTTGACGACTCATCGTATCAGATTTAGAAGCTAAAATCCTAAACTTTTTATTAAAATCTTGCTCTCTAATGTAGATATATATAATTAGAAGTATTATTATTACTCCTAATACAATTATAAAGAGTTCTGATACCAAAACTATTTTCTCCTTTCTCTTATCATAATTCTCTCTCTAGCTCTAAAGTATGAAGCCCAATCAACTTCATCTTTTTCATGAATTGAATTTACTTTTGCAAGTTTTGTATTCACAGCTTTAAAAAAGATTGGAAGCTCTCTTTGAGGATATGTGACCATTTCAACTCTACCATAATAGATAGCATTCTCTTCAAAACTACTCTCTTCAAGTTGAAAGTGGTGAAAACCTATCTCTTCTATACGAGATGTAATATCTAATTTTAAAAGTCTCTTATCACCTTTAAGAATTATTTTTTCAAGTTTGTCGATTTTTCTATGAAGTTCAACAAGAAGATTTAGAACTACCTCATCAGTATCTCCTGTCTCTCCTTTTGCTTTTTGAAGTTTTAACCAGTGTCCAATAGCATCACTATCAACTTCACTTAAAGATTGGAACTCTCTTTCAAACTCCTCTTCCCTATCTTCTGAAATCTTTTCAAAACTGATAACTAAAGGAGCTTTAACTAGATATGGTACTCCCACTATATTCACCTAAAGTCTTCCGCCTTCATACATAGCTCTCATTCTAGCTTTCTCTTTTTCCCGCTTTTCTCTCTCTGCCAACATTTTCCTATACCCTTCAACACTAAATCTAAACCAGATAAGAGTTGGAGAAGCGATAAATATCGAACTATATGTTCCAATAATGACACCAATTAAAAGAGTAAATGCGAAACTATAAATTATCTCACCACCAAAAAGAAGTAGTGTTAAGACAACAAAGAAAGTTGTTAAAGAGGTAAGAGTTGTTCTTGAAAGAGTTTTACTTACAGACTCATCTATTATATGAGAAAGAACTATACCTTTATACTTTACAAGACCCTCTCTAATTCGGTCAAAGACAATGATAGTATCATTCAAGGAGTATCCTAGAATTGTAAGTAGTGCAGCAAGAGTATCTAAATTTACCTCTATTTCAAAAAGAACCAAACCTCCAAGAACAATTGTAATGTCGTGAACAAGAGCAAAGATAGATGCTAATGCAAAACGCCACTCAAATCGGAAAGAGACATAGATAAGAATTGCAATTACAACTAAAAGTAGGGAAGTTACTCCTTTTTCTCTAAGTTCACCTCCAACTTTAGCTCCAACCATATCAACTCTTCTTATCTCAAAATTTCCAGTACTTTGAAGTGCCTCTGAAACCACATCTCCTAAATCCCTTTGAAGTTCACCTGATGAGGTTTTAACTCGTATTATCACCTCTTCTGGAGAACCAAACTCTGTAATTGAAGAGCCTTCAAAGACTGGATATGAATTCAAGGCTTCTCTCATCTTTGAAATAGGAGCTTCTTGCTCATATTGAACTTGAATTACCGTTCCACCAGCAAAGTCTATCCCGAAATTTAAACCTTTAGTAAAAAGTAAAAAATAGGAAAAGGCCATAAGTGAGAGAGAGAGCAGAAGTAGATATCTGCTCTTTGACATAAAGTTGTAGTTTTGTTTTCGTTTAAAAAACTCCACTATTTACTCTCCACCTTAATATCAAGTACACTATTTAAAAATTCGTCACCAATTCCAAACATCATAGCCATACTATATCTTGTATATAAATCCATAGCTTTGATATATTCACCATCTTTTGTTTTTATTGAAATATTGATGCTTGTTGCTTTTCCTGTAACTATTTTGAGGGTAGCTTCTACTATCTCTTTTAAAACTCCAGAGTATTGAACTATTTCATTTTCTGCACTACTCTCTATTTCAGCTTTGACTTCTGCTACTGTTCTATTCTCATCTTTTGCGACTGCAACAAGAAGACCTTCAATGAGACCTCTATCTTCATAAAATAGTCCTAGACTTTTTACAGCTATATCTTCTTGACTCCTTCCTTTAATTTGGAAAGAGATAGATACGCCAAAATATCTATTTTCTAAATATAGTTCATCTAAATTTAAATTTAAAATCCCCTTATTTTGAGAAATTGTTGCAATGAGTTTTAGTGAAATATCTTGATATGAGTCTACAAAAAGACCAGAGTCATATTCTAAAATATCTAAATTTTTGGCAGACACGGCTATTGGATAAGTTCCATCTGAAAGCTCTTCAAGACTATTTAAAGTGTTAAGTCTTTCCGCATTTTCAAGAACTAGTGACTTGAGAGTTGCAGTTGTTCTATTTCCCTCCAAATAGACAAGATTTGAAATTTCACAATTTTGATGTAAAACACCAATACATTTGACCTCATCAAATTTCACCCCATTTGATAGCAATTCAGCTTTTACTCTATTCTCAACTTCCGAACTTCCAAAAAGAGAAGTTGCTAAAAGAGAGAGAGTTACTATAATTTTTTTCATTTAATATCCTTTATTCCAAAATATTTGACACCTTTTTTAGAAACAGAGGTTGCAAAGGCTTCGTAAATTCCTCGAGTTCCTAAAATTGCTGTGAGCATAGAAGCTAAAATACCGATAGAAATCGTAATAGCAAAACCTTTGATTGGTCCATTGCCATAAGCATAAAGAACAACAGCAGCAATTAAAGTTGTAATATTTGCATCTAAAATAGCGGTTGTGGCTTTTTCATACCCTTCGGAGATAGCTTTAGATACAGACTTTCCTGCATAGAGAAGTCCTCGAATTCTCTCATTAATAATAACATTTGCATCAACTGCCATACCAACTGTTAAGACAATACCAGCCATACCTGGTAGAGTTAGTGTAGCTCCAAAAAGAGACATAACTGCAAGAATTATAAAGAGATTTACAATCAAAGCTACATTTGAAACTAATCCAGCTCGACCATAATAGAATGCCATAAAAATTATGACAAGAAGAAAACCTCCAATTAGAGCAATAGTTGCTGAACGAATTGAGTCAGCACCAAGAGATGGTCCAACACTTCGTTTTTCAAGAACATAAACTGGTGCAAGTAACGCTCCACTTCGGAGTGCAATTGCTAAATCTTGTGCCTCTTGAAGTTGGAAATTTCCAGAAATTTGTCCAGCTCCACCACCAATTCTCTCATTAATAACAGGTGCCGAAAAGACTTTTCCATCAAGAACAATTGCCAATCTATTTCCAACATTTTTTCCAGTGAAATTTCCGAAAACTTCAGAACCAAGAGAGTCTAAAGAGAATGTGATAACAGGCTGTTGCATCTCATTAAAAACCACATTTGCATTTTTAAGTCTAGCACCATCAAGAATTGGAATTGAACGAACCAGATATTTTATCTCCTCATCATTTACATCTGGTAATAGGAGGTCTCCATATGCTTTTGCTTGAGCTTCTGATAAGAGAGGTGCTTTACTTTGATGTCTCTCATCAATTGCCATCATATAGAGTTGAGCAGATTTTGCGATGAGGTCTCTAGCTCTCTTCTCCTCTTCAGCAGACTTAATTCCTGGAAGTTCAACAAGAATTTTGTCGTTACCCTGTTTTGCAACAGTCGGTTCAGCCAATCCAAACTGGTCAAGTCTATTTCGTATTGTCTCAACAGCTTGATTTAAAGCCTGTTCTTGAATAGCTTGAGAACCTTCAGGAGTAATTAAAATTGTAAAAGTATCGCCATTTTGAATATACTTCACATCATCTAATTTTTTTAAATACTCTTCTATCTGGACTCTATCATCAGAGTCTAAAAATATGAAAGATATCTCATTTTTTTCTGAAATTTTCAAATCTTCTACAAGAATATCATTTTTCTCAGTGAAATATCCAATTCCCGTAGCGATAGATTTCATCTTAGACTTTAGAGCTTCTTCACTCTTAACACCTAAAAGCATATGGAGACCCCCTTGGAGGTCAAGTCCTAAATTTACTCTTTTTCCATTTTCTGTTTGTAAAAGAGATGGAACTGAAAAGACAATTCCAAATAGTGTAGCAAGAAGTAGTATAGATAGACGAAAATTAAACTTCATCTTCCACTTTTCTTAAAACAGACTCTTTATCTAATCTAACTTCGATTTTATCTCCAAGTGAGATTTTAAAAAACCCCTCTTCAACTTTAACAACCTCTCCGATAAGACCGCCATTTGTAACAAGTTTATCACCTTTCTGCAAGTTCTCTATCATCTCTCGATGCTTTTTAACCTGTTGCTGTTGAGGTCGAATAACCAAAAAGTAAAAAATAGCAAATAGAATAATCAGAGGCAGAAATGAAGTGATAAAATTAGCTTCTTCTCCCAAAATTTTTCCTTTAAAATAGTTTTCGTGGATTTTATCAAAATTTGTTTAGCTATACTCAAATCTATCAAATATTTCTCTTTTCTTATCTCATTTCGAACCCTTTCGGGTGAGAAATCTCACAAAAGAGACCTCTCCATTCCGCGATGCTCCAGTCGAGGTGACAAGAACAGCTATTTGGTCACTCCCCTTTTACTAGTAGCATTTTTGGTAAAATCGCTTTTTAAAGAAGAGAGAGGCAAAAATGAGAATTAGAAAAAAAGCATTAACTTTTGAAGATGTTTTACTTGTTCCAAAATATTCAGAAGTTCTTCCAAAAGAGGTTTCTGTAAAATCAAAACTTACAAAAAATATAGATTTAAATATACCATTAATGTCTGCTGCAATGGATACAGTTACAGAACATAGAACTGCTGTAAAAATGGCAAGACTTGGTGGAATTGGAATTATTCATAAAAATATGGATATTGAGACTCAAGCAAGAGAAGTTACAAGAGTTAAAAAGAGTGAGAGTGGTATTATAATCGACCCTATTACTATCTATCCTGAAACAACTTTACATGAAGCTGAAACTCTTATGAGTGAATATAAAATTTCAGGACTTCCTGTTGTTGATAGAAATAGTAAACTTCTTGGAATTCTCACAAATCGAGATATGAGATTTGAAGTTTCTGAAGACAAAATTGCAAAAGACTCAATGACTTCAATGCCTCTTAAAACAGCATTAGAGGGAACTTCTCTGGAAGAGGCTCAGAAAATTATGCATCAAAGTAGAATTGAGAAATTACCAATTGTAGATGATAATGACTATCTAAAAGGTCTTATCACAATTAAAGATATTCAGAAGAAAAAAGATTATCCAGAGGCAAATAAAGATGATTTTGGTCGGCTTGTTGTTGGTGCTGCAATTGGTGTTGGAGATTATGATAGAGCTAGAGCTTTAGTTAAGGCTGGAGTTGATGTTCTTGTTATCGACTCTGCTCATGGACACTCCAAAGGGATTTTAGATACTGTAAGAAATCTTAAATCAGAACTCTCCGTAGATATCATTGCTGGAAATGTAGCAACAGCAGAGGCGACTGAAGCTCTAATTGATGCTGGAGTTGATGCTGTAAAAGTTGGTATTGGTCCAGGAAGTATCTGCACAACTAGAATTGTTGCTGGAGTTGGAGTTCCTCAAATATCAGCTATCGATGAGTGTGCTGAAGTTGGTAGAAGTAGAGGTATTCCTATTATTGCTGATGGTGGAATTAAATACTCTGGTGATGTTGCAAAGGCTTTAGCAGTTGGTGCTTCTTCAGTTATGATTGGTTCTCTACTTGCTGGAACTGATGAGTCTCCGGGAGATGTGATTATGTACAAAGGTCGGCAATATAAATCTTATCGAGGTATGGGAAGTATCGGAGCTATGAAAAAAGGTAGTAATGATAGATATTTTCAAGAGGGAACAGCAAAAGAGAAACTTGTTCCAGAAGGAATTGAAGGTAGAGTTCCATATCGAGGCAGTATTGGAAATATCATTCATCAACTTATTGGAGGACTTCGCTCTTCTATGGGATATTGCGGTTCTGAAAGTATCGGAAAGTATTGGGAAAACTCTGAATTTGTTCAAATCACTTCTGCTGGACTTCGAGAGTCTCATGTTCACGATGTTATCATCACAGAAGAAGCTCCAAACTACCATATTTAGGAATATATTTGAAATTTACAATAGATAAAAATGATTTTGAGAAAGCTCTACATTTAGCTTCTCCATTTCTTGAAAAGAAGAATAGCGATACAATAATTGCAAACTATTTTATAGAAGCTACAAACGAATTTGTTGAAGTTGTTGCAACAGATTTAAGAGGTGGTTTAAGAGTAAAAGTTCAAAATGGTATTTTTGTTGAGAAAACTGGAAAAGTTTTAGTAAATGGTTCTGAACTCTTGAGAGTTTTAAAAGGAACTCGAAGAGAAAATCTTGTTTTTGAAAAAAGTGGAGAGATTCTTAGAATCGAGCAGGGAAAAACTAAACTTGAAATTAAGAGTATCTCTGCAAACTTTCCAGATTTCCCAGTTGTTTCAGATAAAAAGAGTATTAAATTTAATGGAGATATTTTAAAAGAGGCTTTTAAAAAGTTCTCTCCAAGTATTGATGGTACTTCTCCAAAATATGAACTTACAGGAGGACTTATTGCAATATCAGAAGATGGTGTGCGATTTGTCTCCACAGATACAAAAAGATTGACAGTTGTTCATGAAAAGATAGAGTTTCCAAATATAGATGAATTGGAACTTATAATTCCAAAACAGGCTATCTTAGAGATACCTAAACTTTTTGATGGAGAAGTTGAGTTTTTTTATGATAGTGAAAATCTACTAATTGTGAATAGCTCTCTCTACTTCTTTACAAAACTTATAAATGGGAATTATCCAAATTGGAAAAGAATAGTTCCAGATGAGTTTGAACATGAATTTAAATTTGACAAAAATACATTTCTTGAAAATGTGAGATTAGTCGCAAATATCAAACAGGAACTTAAAATTACCCTTTTTGAAAATAGAGTTTCTCTTGAGACTATCTCTGATAGTGGTTCAAAGACAAAAGGAGAAACAGAGTTTTATGTTCCAGAGAGTTTTCCTGAAAAGATAGAGTTTGGATTTAACTCTAAGTTTGTTCTTGACGCCTTAAATGTTTTAGATGAAGATGATTTCACTTTACAATTTAATGAAGCAAATAGACCATTTGTAATTGTTGGTGAAAATTTTAAAACTATTGTGATGCCAATAAATCTATGAAGTATGTAGGAGCTCATGTTAGCAGTAGCGGGGGGGTTTTCAACTCTCCTGTTAGAGCTTCAGAAATTGGAGCAACTGCATTCGCACTCTTTACAAAAAATCAGAGACAGTGGAAAGCAAAACCGCTTGATGTGGAAACAGTGGATAAGTTTCATGAAAATATGGAAAAGTTTGGTTTCAAACCTCATCAAGTTTTACCACATGATAGCTATCTTATAAATTTGGGAAATCCTGAAAAAGAGAAGAGAGAGAAATCTTTAAATGCTTTTGTTGATGAGGTTGAGAGATGTAAAACTCTTGGTCTTGATAGATTAAACTTTCACCCTGGAAGTCATCTCAAAAAAATTTCTGAAGAGGAGTCTCTAAATCTTATTGCTGAAAATATGAATAGAACTCTGGAGCAGACAAATTCTGTTTCTCTTATCATTGAAAATACTGCTGGACAAGGTAGCAATTTAGGATATAAATTTGAACATCTCGCTTACCTAATAGATAAAGTTGAAGATAAAAGTAGAGTTGGAGTCTGTATCGATACTTGTCACCTCTTCTCTTCTGGTTATGATATTAGAACTAAAGAGAGCTATGAAAAAACAATGTCTGAATTTGAAAAAGTAGTTGGCTTTCAATATCTTCAAGGAATGCACATCAATGACTCAAAAGCTAAACTTGGAAGTAAAGTTGATAGACACCACTCTCTTGGAAAAGGTGAAATTGGACTAGACGCTTTCAAATTTATTATGAACGATAGCAGAATAGATGAGATACCCCTTGTTTTAGAGACTATCGACCCATCTATCTGGGCAGAAGAGATAGCTACACTTTTTAAATTTCAAAGAGTCTAAAAAGACTCTATATGTCATTTCGAACCCTTTCGGGTGAGAAATCTTTTCCATTACTTCGAGTAAAACGATAAGTTTCTAAGATTTCTCAATCACTTCGTTCATGTCGAAATGACAAGAATGGTAAAAGACTCTTTGTATTAGATTACTTTAATACATCTTTTAACTCTTCTAAAATAGAAGTCTCTCTCAAATCACACTCCAGATATTTTAGAGATTGTCGAAAACTCTCCAACCCTTTAAAGAAATCATCTTTTTCCAGAAAATGTTTATCCACTTCAACAATTCCATTAAAGAACTTAAATTTATAAGAACCGTGTATTGAACACGATATTTCAAAAATTACATAAGGATTTTTATTACTTAAATAGAGGTCTATAAGATTTAAAATCTTTCTTTCTCTAAAAGAAAAAACTTTTTCTGCATTGTCTCTGCAATTCATTTCTACTAATTTTAAATGGTTAAACATCTTTTTCCTTTATTAAAAAAATATAAATTATAAGTTATCTATGTACAATATATCGATTTTTCTTTAAATTTTTAAAAAAAAATTAAGAAACTTTAATCATGTAAGTAATAACTAAGATTAGTTTTACTTAATTTACAAGTAATTTTAGCGAGTTTTTGGATACATTTCTATATCTCTGTTCCAATCGAGGTGATTGGAACGAAGTGGAATGAATAGCCCCGTGGTCACTCCCACAAAATTCTATTTCTTGCTTTTAGTATGGTAGAATTCCACTCTAAATTTTCAAAAATGAGGTTTTTCTAAAATGGCAAGAAGATGTAGTGTTAGTGGAAAAGGTCCAATGGTTGGTAATAATGTTAGTCATGCCAACAACAAAACAAAAAGAAGATTTCTTCCCAACTTAAGAAGTGCAAAAATCACTTTAGAAGATGGTTCTGTTAAGAGAGTTAGAGTTTCTGCAAAAGAGTTAAGAACTCTTAAGAAAAAGGGAAAAATCTAATATTTCGTGAAAATCTCTAAGAGTTTCTTAGAATTCCTTGAGAAGAGTGGTGAGAATAGACAAAAAAAAGAGGATATCTTTTTAGACCAAGCCATCTATTATGAGTTAAGGCATTTCCGACTTCCAATTTTAATGATTGTTTTAACAATGTTGTTTGGTACATTGGGATATATGATAATTGATGGTTTTTCTCTTATGGACGCAATTTATCAAACAGGAATTACTTTTACAACCGTAGGTTTTGGTGAAACAGCTCCAATATCTCTTCTTGGAAGAATATTTACAATTACCCTAATTATTGTTGGGTTTGCCGTATTTACTCTTGCTGTCGGTACATCTATAAATGTTGTAACAAACGGCGAGGTAACTAATATTATTAAGGTGCGACGAATGCTTCACCAAATTGCAAGAATAAAAAAACATTTTGTTATCTACTATCTTAATGACTATACAATAGAAATTGCCAATAATTTAAGAAAAAATCATATACCTTTTGTTGTTGTAGACCCAAGTCCTGAACTTGAAGAGAGAGCAAAAAAACTGAAATTTCCATACTATTTCCAAGCTGAACCTCATACAGAAATTGCAATAAAGAGAGCAAATCTTGGAATGGCTAAAGGTGTAATTACTCTTTCTGAAAAAGAGGCAGACAATATTGCACTAATAGTTTCAGTTCGTCTTTTTGAACAAGAGCATCGAAAACGAAGACCATTTCAAATTATTACAAGTTCTAAAAGCTCTAGTAGTGCTGAGAAATTACGAAAACTTGGTGCTGATAGTGTTGTTGTTCCAACAAAACTTACAGCTCAAAGAATTAGTACAATGGCTATTTCTCCAGATTTAGAAAATCTTCTTGAAGCATTTCTCTATGCAAATAAGACAGCTCTTGATATGGAAGAGATTTTTGTTCCAAAATATAGCTGGTTAGTTCTCCAAAGAATAAAAGAGGTAAAAATGCAAGAGATATTTAATGTATCTATTGTTGGAATTAGAAATTTTGAAGGTGAGTTTACACCAATGCCAAAAGGTGATGTTTTAATTACTGCTGAGTCAAATCTCCTTCTAATTGGAAAAGTTAGTGATTTGAAATATGCGAAAAAAATTGTAAATAGGATTGAAGCTCCAGCAGAAGTACAACTAATTTAAAACTCTATTTTGACAATTAAACCACTATCTCTGTTTTCAGCATAAATTTTACCTCTCATATTTTCAATTATAGACCTACTCATATAGAGTCCAATACCACTACCTTTACCCTCCTCTTTTGTAGAAAAGTAAGGTTCAAAAATTCTATCAATAATATCTTCAGACACTCCACCACCACTATCTAAAATAGATACAGTTTTATCTGAAATAGATATCTTTACTTCTCTCTTTTCTGATTTTTGCAAAGCATCAAAAGAGTTCGAGAGAATATTTGTAATAACTTGAAGAAAGTCACTTCGATAACCATCTATCTGGAAATCATCACCATCTGTTTCTATTCTGATACCACAATTGTAGAATTGTGCTGAAAAGACTTTTATAGCTTCATCAACTGCTTGTCGAGTTTGAAACTTCTCTCTATTTTTAGATGGTTTAAAAAAGTGCCTAAAATCATCTATGGTTTTACTTAAGCTCTCTATCTTTTGCATACTATTTTCCACAGTTTGAAGGAGGAGTTCATTAGACACAGAACCATCTATCTCAACTAAATCTTCAAGGTTTCCAAGCATGATAGCGATAGAGTTTAAAGGCTGTCTCCATTGGTGAGCAATTGCACCCATCATCTCTCCCATTGAAGCAAGTTTAGATTGTTGAATAAGCATTTTCTCTTGCTTTTTCTCTCTAATCTCTAAAGCTCTAGTTTCTGTTATATCGTGCCATACAGCATAAATAAGTATCTCTTCATCAGACTCTATGGGAGTGAATTTTACATTCAAAAGTCTCTCTCTTTTTATAGTCCACTCAAACTCAACACTACTATTTCTACTAAGAGCTTTTTTTAATATTTTTCTGAAAAGTGCTGATGAGGTCTCTCCATCTGGCTGAGTTTTTGGAGATATATCAACAAGAGAGAGACCGCAAATATCACTCTTTATTTTATATCCTAAGATATTTAGAGCCTCTTCATTACAATCTATAAATAGGCCATTTCTGATTACTAAAAAAGCATCACCTGCATTCTCAAAAAGATTTTTATAAGCTATCTCCTTATTTATTCTCTTTGCTAACTCTTCTGTAACTCTCTTTTCTAAATTTCTATTTATCTCAACAAGTTTTTTTCGATACTCATCATTTCTCTTTTCAAGATTTTTTCTCTCAGTAATATCATGAATTATTGAGTAGAGATAGTTTTTATGATTGTGGTATATTGGACCTGTATGAACTTCAACATCTCTAATCTCTCCAGATTTTAGTCTGTGCTTAAAATAGAGGTGGTCTCTCTCTTTCTGTTTTGCACCTTCAATTTCTAAAAATATTTCTGTTGCTGAAAGTGTATTTATTTCAGAGATATTCATATCTGTTATCTCCTTTAAAGAGTAGCCATAATACTCTAAGGCTTTATCATTTGCATCTACTATTTCTCCAGTTTTAGCATCGATAAGTAGCATATTTGCTCTACTTTTTCTAAAGAGAGAGTGATACTTATTTTCACTAACTCTTAATTTCTCTTCCATCTCTCTAATTTCAGAAATATCAACTCCAGATAGAATTATCCTCTCTATTTTTTTATCTCTATATGTGCAAGAGTATGTCCAACGAATTTTTCGCAACTCTCCTCTACTACTTTTAATAAAATGTTCAAATCCATCAACTTCTCTTTTTCTTGCTAACTTCCAGAAAGAATCTCGAACACTTTTTTTATCAAAATCTGGAATAAAATTATCAAACCAAATTTTTCCAATTATTTCATGTTTTGGCAGGGATAGAATTTCAGATATTCTTCTATTTACAAGTAGCACTTCACCTTTTCTATCTACTATTAGAAATAGGGTTTTTGAAATCTCAAGATATATTTCAGACATCTTCTGATTCTCTTGGAGAGTTTGAAGTTTTCTTTTATGTTCTCTAACATCAATAGCTATTCCAAAAAGGAACTCTTTTCCCTCATAATAGACATAACTAGAGTTTGTTTGAACTTCCACCTCATCACCATATTTAGAGATAAACTTGCTATCTGAAATAGAATTCCCAACTCTTTTCTTATACTCCCAAATAGAGTTCCAGTTCTCTTTAAAGATAGAGCTATCAACATGCCAGATGCATCTGTTCTCAATTTCAGCTTTTGAATATTTAAGTATAGATTTTGTCTTCTCATTCGCATAAACAAACTCTCCATCTCTATTGACAAAGTAAACCATGTGTCCTAAGTTCTCTACCATGTGTTGGTTCATTGATAAAAAAGAGCTTCTCTTTAACTCTTTTTCCAAATTTGAAGAGAGCGACTCAATAGTCTGTTTAAGTAGTGCTACATAAACTCCAGAAACTCCGTCCATTAAATCATGTTGAGATACAATTCCAGCTATCTTTCCTAAATCATCTACAACAACAACTCTTCGAATTCTCTCTTTTATCATCAATTTTTCAGCATCAATTGCACTTCTTTTATAGTGAATTGTTATAACTGGAGAGTGCATATATTTTTCCAAAGGCTCTTGGAGTGCTAAATCCCCCATCTTTGCTAAAGAGACAGCATCTTTCTCAGTTAGGATACCAATAGGTTTCATATCCTCTTCAACAACAATGGAACTTACACTATTCTCAACCATAAGCCTCATAGCATTTGAAATATCTGTATCTATTTTAGTTGTAATTATCTCTGCTCTCATAATATCAATAACAGGTTTTATAGAGAGAAACTCAACTTCTGTAAGAGTCTGCAAAATATCTCTATCATCTATTACACCTATTACTCTGTTCTCTTCAACAATAGCTATATGACGAACACCTTTCTCATTCATTAACCAGAATGCTTCATAAAAAGGAGTGTTTCCAGAGATAATAATTAGTGGTTTTGAAGAGATATCAATAGTTCTCATATTCAGGAAGTCTCCCCAATGAGCAGAGTGGTATACTACATCATGATAAGTTATAATTCCTGTTGGAACTCCTTTCTCTAAAACAATTACAGATGTATTATCACTCTCTTCAAAAAGCTGAAGAACTTCAGCAACATAAATATCTTCATTAACTTCAATTGCAGGTCGTTGAATTAGCTCTTTTATCTGTATATCCAATCTTCTTTCCACTCTACTATCTCTCAAATACTCTTCTGCTAAAAATTGTATCGTATCTTAAAATTTAGAGTAAGTTGGTTTAAAGAAAAGTTAGAAAGAGTTTAGTATTGAAAGAGACATTCTTCTCAAAATTGCTATTTTAAAACTTTTTGTCGATGTACATGAAATACCTAATTGTTGATGAGGTTTTAAGACTTCAGAATATAGAGAGATAGCGATTGTTTGCAAAATGAGAATGGATATAAAATCCTCTTTGTTACAATTTGACTAAATATTTAAAAAAAGGAATTTTAGAGAGAATTGAGTAAATATAGATTAAAAAATACTTTAGATTTTGAGAGATGGGACACATTAGTAGATGACTCTCCCCAAGGAACTATTTTTAGCAAATCTATCTATCTAAAATCTTTTGGTGGTGAATACCATATCTATTTTGTATTTAAAGGTGAAGAGCTTCGAGGTGGATTTGCTACTGTTGTCAAAGGAGAAGATGCTGTTTTAGATAATTTTATCGTTTATAACGGTATCCTTTTTAACAAACCTACAAATAGACAAAATCGATCTCAGCAAATCTCTGAACAGTTTCGGCTTTCTGAATTTGTAGCTGAAGAGCTAATTGAAAAATATAGAAATTTAGAAGTTGCCTTGCACCCAACTATTTTAGATATACGAAGTTTTCTCTGGGTAAATTATGGAAAAGAGAATTTGCCGAAATATGTTCCAGATATAAGATACACCTCCTATTTAGATATTTCAGATTTTCATAAAAAATTAGAAGAGAGAGACGCCTTTCAAAACTCTTCAACTGCAAGACGGCAAGAGATACGATATGGAATTAAAAAAGGTGTTCAAACTTTTGAAAGCTCAGATACTAAACTTTTCGTAGATTTCTATAAAAACACTATTTCAGAAGATGAAGTTTTGGAAAAGGGCGAAAAGATAGAACATCTTGAAAATCTTGTAAAAGCCCTTTTAGAAAATGGAATGGGAAAGATGTTTTTTTCAAAAACAGCAGATGGAGAGTTGGGAAGCTCAGCCTTTTTTGGAGTAGATAATAAAAGAGCCTACTATCTTTTTGGGGCAAATGAACCAAGGTTACGAAATAAGCATACAGGAACTGCGGTTCTTTGGAGTGGATTTGAAGCTCTTGCAGAACTTGGTATCTCTGAAGTAGATTTAGAGGGAATAAACTCACCTCATCGAGGCTGGTTTAAATCTAGTTTTGGTGGAGATATAAGAACATATTATGAATTTAGAAAATCGATTATCTAAAATCCATGGAATTCCATATGTTTCCCTAACTGGAAATGGAACAACTGCTATCCATCTAATTCTTAAAGCTCTTGGAATTGAAAACCAAAAAGTAGCAATTCCAAATAATGTTTGTATGAATGTTCCAATTGCAATTTATCTTTCTGGAAATGAACCTCTCTACTTAGATATTGAAATGGAGACTCTTGGAATAGACCCAAGAGAGCTAGAAAAATATATCGATGAGGTAGCTGTTGTAATTGCAGTTCACAATTACGGAAATCTTTGTAAAATAGAGGAGATTTCTGAAATTTGTAAAGATGTTTTTCTAATTGAAGATTTTGCCATAGCTCAAGGTTTAGAAAATGTTGGAAGTTGGGGTGATGCCTCAATTGTTAGTTTTGGAAGTGGAAAAGTTATCGATGTCGGAAACGGTGGAGCTGTTTTTAGTAGAGATAGAAATCTAATTGAGGAAATTTCAAAAATAGAACTTTCTAACTCTTTTAAAGAAGAGGAACTAGAACTTTTTAGTAAAACTCATACCAAACTTTACAATATAGATTTTGGAAAGAGTTTAGGCGAACATAGAAACTATTTCCAAAGTTTTTTAAAAAATGGTGCAAAAAATTTTCTCTACAAATTCGACAAAAATCTAATTCCAAAGATTTCAGAAGAGCTTTTAAAACTAGATTCTAAAGTTCAAAATAGAATCTCAAATGCAAAATACATCTTTGAAAAACTGGAAAATTCTGGAATAGTTCTTCAAAACCCAGAAATGGTTTCCACTTTTTGGAGATACAATATCTTTTTAGAGAATCGTGATGATGTTTTTCAAAGAATTTTAAAAAAGAGATACAAAATTAGTAGCTGGTATCACTCTGTCGATATTCTTTTTCAAAAGAGAAATAGAGAATTTCTAAATAGCGATAAGGTTTCAGATACGATTTTAAATATCTGGACAAATGAAGATATAGATAAAAGTTACATAGACAATATTACAAAAGAGATAAAGGAGTAGAGTTTGGAAGAGGAAGAGAAGTATGTTCCAATAAATAAGGGACACTTTGACGATTTAGAGACACCTGAAAGAATGGCTGAGTTTTCAAGAAAACTTGGAGAAGGTTGGGAAGATGAATACAAGATATATAGAGAGAATTGGTCAGAAGCTCCAAAAAGAAAAGAGGTTTTAGAATATCCAATTTTAGTAGATTTAGAACTCTCTTCAAAATGCAATTTGCTCTGTCCAATGTGTCCAACAATTACAGATGAGTTTAGAAGTCATACAAAAAAAACTAATATCGATACAGATTTGGCTAAAAAAGTGATAGATGAGATTGCTGGAAAAGTGAATGCTCTTCGTCTAAGTTGGGTTGGAGAGCCTACACTACATAGAGATTTAGTTGAAATTATAAAATATGCAAAAGATAAGGGAATTAGAGAGACCTCTTTCTTAACAAATGGTAGTAAATTAGAATTGGACTATTTTATAAAACTTCAAGAAGCTGGAATAGATTGGATAACGATTTCAGTTGATGGAACAGACGAGAGATACAACGCAATTCGGAAACCTTTGAAATTTGAAGATACTTTAAGAAAGATACGAGACATAAAAGAGTATAAAACTAAAAATGGTCTCTCAAAACCTGTAATTAAAATTCAGAGTGTTTGGCCTGCAATGCGAGAGAATGCTGAAGAGTTCTATAATTTATTCTCTCCTCTTGTTGATGTTGTGGCTTACAATCCTCTCATCGACTATTTGCATAAAGATGAAGATATTGTTTATGAAGAGAACTTTTCATGTCCTCAATACTATCAAAGAGTTACAGTTAGTGCTACTGGTGAAGTAGCAATGTGTAGCAATGATGATGAGGTTCGAGAAGTGATTGGAGATGCAACAAAAGAGAGCATTCACGATATTTGGCATGGTGAGAAGTTAAATAGACTTAGAGATATTCACTCTAAAAAAGATGGATTTAAATCTATTGATGCTTGTCGGTTATGCTACTACCCTAGAAAAGCTATTCCTGATGAGATGGTTTTTGTCAATGGTAGAGAAATTTGGATAGAGAACTATGTAAATAGGAAACAGGAAGTTGGAGAGTGAGAAAAACTATCTTTCTTTATATAGGATACGGCAGAACAGGAACAACATTTTTACAAGAAAAGTTTTTTCCAAAATTAGATGTAAACTATTTAGGAAAAAGTGAAAAAGATTATCCTCAGTGGCTTATAGATTTGCACTATTTAGATGATTTTTCATTTCAAAAAGAGAAGAATAGAATTAGAGAAGTTGTAAATCAAAAAAGTGTTTCAAAGAACCTTATCTCCTCAGAAGCTTTCCTAATTGCTGGAGGGTGGTATGAGCAATTTGAAAGAATTAAAGAGATATTTCAAGATTTTGATGTAAAAATCATTATGTCATTCCGAGAACCGATAGATGCTATGCTATCTTTTTATAAATATAGTATTAAAGCTGGGGATATTCTAACTTCTTTTGAAAATAGCATTGACTTTAAAAGGACTCCTTATGCTTGTTTTAAAAGAAAATCTATCTATCTTCCAGATTACTACTATACTGAAATAGTAGATACTTATTTTAAAAAATTTGGAAAAGAAAATATTTTAGTTTTGAGATATGAAGATTTTAAGAAAGATAAATCTTCGTATCTCAAATATATCACAGATTTTATAAAAGTTACTCCTATAAAAATAGACACTGAAATAGTAAACAGCTCTCCTAAAATTGGAGAGACAGAGAAGTTAAGAATAGAAAATATAGAAGACATGCTAAAAGATAATTTCCGAACTGAAGTTAAATTAGATGTGAAATACAAAAGTGTTCCAGAAGAGTTCATGCAACTACTTATTCAAAAGCTAAAAGGCAAATCTCTTGGGTACTACTAAATATTTTCTTCAAACAACTTCTGTAAAAGCAAATACGAACTTAGAAATTCTATATCTTGGAGATTGGGCTGGAAAAGGAGAAACTGTTCCTTTCCAGTGGAACAATCCAAAAAAAGTAGATGAGGCATATCTCTTTTGTGAAAAGATATATAAAAAAACTCTTCCAAAAATTAGAAGAGAGCTAAATATATTTCATGAAATAGAACTCTCTGAAAAGCAATATCATATAATTTTAGGAAACTGGCTAAAACCTTTTACAAACCAATTATACGATAAATACACTCATCTAAAATATGCTTTAGAAAACTATGATATTTTAGAAACTTATATTTCAAATTTAAACTTTGTTCCAACAGAATATAGTGAATATTTAACTCTTTTAAGAGAGGATAGCTACAATTTGCATCTCTATTCTCAAATTTTGAAAAAAATGACAGATGATGTGAAGTTTACAGAAATAGAAATAGATTTGAAACAGAAATCAAAATTTCAAGTTTTTGAGAATCAAAAGAAAAAGTTTCTTTTCAAATTTCTAAATCTTTTCTCAAAAAGACTTAATTTTACAATTACAACTCCATATTTTAGATACAAATCTTTTCAAAACTATCTTTCTCTTGCTAAAACTGGAAAACTTAGATTTGATGATTTTGAATACAAGTTAGAAGTAGAAGCTGAGCCAAATTGGGAAAATAGAAAAAGTTTAGAGTTTGGAAAGGGAGAGGATGAGTTCGAAAATATACTTTTCTCTCTTCTTCCTAAAAATATTCCAACTCTCTTTTTAGAGGGATTTTTAGAGTTTTGGAAAAAAGTTGAAGATTTAGAAATTCCAAAGACAGAACTGTTTTACAATGCAAATTCTCTCTATGGAAACTATGTTTATAAATTCTTTATAGCTCAAAACTCTCCAAAAGTTGTAACACACCAGCATGGTGGAAATTATGGATTTTTAAAAAATATGCCAAACGAGGAGTATGAAAAAAGCATCTCAGATATTTTCTACACTTGGGGCTGGAAAGATGAAGAGTCCATCTATATACCAACCCCTAGACTTCTATTTCCCAAGAAGAAAAGAGGGAAAAAGATACTTTTAGCTTTGGACTTCTCTCCAAGATATATCCACCGTTTTCAAACTCAACACTTTTCAACTACTTTTCAAAAGTTTGAAACTTCTCTTTGGCAAGTTTTGAAGAGCAGGAAAGATATAGTTTTAAGAAACTACTATACTCATAATGGTAGAGATACCATAGAGAGAATTAGAATAGAGTTCCCAGAAGTAGAAATAGAAAGTCCCAAAGAAGTCTCTTTTGATAAAAGCCTTCAAAATACAAAACTTTTTATTTCCCTCCACTCTTCAACAACTTTTCTTGAAACACTTGCACAAAATATTCCAACCTTAGTTCTTTTAGACCCTGAAATTTACTCTTTCAGAGACGAATTTAAACCATATCTAAAACTACTTTTGGATTCAAAAATTGCTTTTGAAAAAGTTGAAGAGCTTATAAAGGGAATAGAAAACTTTTCAGAAAATTGGTGGAGTTCCGATGAGGTGCAAGAAGCTAGAAAGAAGTTTGTTTTTCAATATGCTCGAACCTCATCAGATTGGGTGAAAGAGTGGATAGAAGTATTTGAGGATATAAGTTGAAAAAAGAGTTCAAAAAATATGCAGTAGATTTCGAGTCTTTAAAAGAGAATGAATATTGGATAGAAGTATATGAGTTTTATAAAACTCATATAGAAGAGATAGTTCCTCTGATAGATAGAGTTGAAAAGAAGTATGGAATGGATTTTGAAACTGCTAAAGACTCTATTTTGTATGAAATTACAAATGGACATATTGGAAAAGGACATAGGGAAAATCTCTTTTCAAAAAGGCGAAACTTTTGGACTTTAAAATATATATCTTTTCTTCTCATCTCTCTATTTTCAGGATTTCTCAATTTCATTTTTACTCATTTTTTAAAATCTCGAAAATATGATGTCCTCTATGAAGAGATGTGGGAAGAACGAAGTTGGTTTAGTCGTTTTTATAAATATATAGACTCTGAAATATCTGAAAAGAATAGAGCTATACTTTTCGACCACCCTGCTCCTGCAAAACCGTTTTGGAAAGAAAAGATAAATGGTTGGAGTGGAGACAGTGTAAATCGGAGATATGGAGCTTTTCTTTTTGAGTGGAGAGAAGTTTTAAAAGTATTTTGGAAAGAAGCTCTCTTCTTCTGGAAACTTTGGAAAAGCTCAAAAGAGACAAATCTTACTTACATCTACCTACGCTTTCTCCGAAAAGTTCTACTCTACAAAACACAAGTTCAGAAAGTAGAAGCCAAAAACCTTATCATGGCTGGAGACTACTACTGGAATCCTGTTAAATATTTCCAATTCAAGAAGAGAATCAGAAATATAGTTCTAATCCAACACAATATAAAAGATGATTTAATCAATCGAACTTTTATCTATTGTGATTTCTATTTCACACACTCTGAAGATTCAAATTCAAAAGTGGAGGGAGTTGGGAGAGCTAAACTTATTTCTGTTGGAAGTTTTCAGCTGATACCATTTTTAGAAAAGACAAAATTAGAATACGATATTCTATTTATAAATCAAACTGTTCATGACAATTTAAAACAGGGTGCTTCTCTTCTTTTAGACCAAGAGAAACTCATAGAAGAACATGAGATACTTCTTCAAAATTTCCAAAGATACATTTCAGAGAGAGATATAAAAGCAATATATGTAGCAAAACCTGGATATGTAGAAAAAGAGCCTTTTCTTTCAGCAAAAGAGATATTAGGAGAAAAGATAGAATTTGTTGGTGCTTATGGCTCTAATATGTTCCAATTAGTTCAAAAATCTAAACTTATTTTAAATATGTATTCAAGTGTTGGTAGAGAGGCTTATGGGCTTGATAAAAGAGTTCTCTGGATAAATTATAATGAGTGTTGCTCTATTTTTAAGCAAGATGTTGATAAAGAAGAGTTACACACTCTTTTAGAAAATGGATATGGAACTTTTAGAGATAGGGTAGACTTACTTCTTTCAGACTCTGATGAGGTAGATATACACTTTCAAAATCTAAAAAGAGAGTATATGAATATAGAAGATAATCCAGCAAAAATTTTAAAAACATATTTAAAATGAAATTTTGTAAAAAGTGTTTAACTACTGATTTAAGACCAAATTCACACTTTGAAGATGGTGTCTGTATAGCGTGTAAATTTTCAGAGAAAGAGAAGAGTGTAACTTCTTCTATAAAGCTGAAGATTTTACAAAACAAAATTCAAGAGAACATCAAAAAGAGAGGCAATAGAGGAAATTACGACTGTATAGTTGGAGTAAGTGGGGGAAAAGACAGTACTCGTCAGGCTCACTGGGTTAGGGATAGGTTAGGACTTAGACCTCTTCTAATTTGTGGTGCTTACCCTCCAAAACAGATGACAGATATAGGTGCTGACAATCTATCAAACCTCGTTGAAATGGGTTTTGATTTAATGCTTGTAACACCTGCTCCTCAAACTGCCTCACAACTAGCATTGGAATCTTTTAAGAAATTTGGAAATGTTAATAAATCTACTGAAATGTCCCTTTTTGCAACTGTTCCAAGAGTTGCCATAGATTTAAAAATAAATATGATTTTTTGGGGTGAAAACCCAGCTCTTCAAGTTGGAGACTCGGCGGTTGAGGGAGTCGATGAGTTTGATGGAAATAGTTTAAGAAATCTGAATACTTTAACTGAGGGTGGAATAGATTGGATAGAAGATGTTTTAGGAGATAAGAGGTATCTTCAGGAACACTACATATATCCCAATCAGATAGAGTTTGAAAAGAGTAAAATCGACATTTTCTATTTAGGTCCAGCTTGGGACGACTGGAGTAATGATAGTAACTCTACTTATGCTTCTCTTCAAGGACTTACAATGAGACCTGGAGAAGAGAACCTTACGGGTGATATTACAAATGCTTCCATGTTAGATGAAGAGTTTACAAATATAAACATGATGTTGAAATATTATAAATTTGGATTTGGAAGAACTACTGACAATATCAATGAGAGAATTAGACAAGGAAAGATTAGCAGAGAAGAGGGAATTGAAGTTGTCAAAAAGTATGATGGCGTTTGTGATGACTACATCATTTCAAACTTTTGCAAATATGTTGGAATTTCAGAAAATGAGTTTTGGGATATTGCAAATAGATGGGTAAATCAAGATATTTTTGAAATTCGAGATGGAGAGAGACCAAGAAGAAAATTTGAAGTAGGAGTAGATTTTGAGAGTTGATATTTTAGATATTGGAAGTGGAAATATAAAATCTATTCAAAATCTAATTCACCGCCTACATGTTCCTACAAATATTGTTACAGATGCCAAAAAGATAAGTTCCGATTTTCTAATTCTTCCGGGTGTTGGCTCTGCTGGTTCATATATGGAGAGAATGAGAAAAGGTGATTTTGATAAAGCCGTCTTAGAGCATGTAGATAACGGAAAGCAAATTTTAGGTATCTGCTTAGGGTTTCAAATTATGGGCAATTTTTCAGAAGAAGATGGTGGAGTTGAAACTTTGGGAATTCTGAATGGCAAAGTTGAAAAGTTAGCTCAACATAATGGTTGGGAAAAGTTACAATTTAGAAGCGATGAACTAGGAGAGAATAGATTTGAGTCAAAATTGAAACTGACAAAAAAGAGAAATGTAGATGGTAGAGTTTTTTACAACCATGAATACGGTTTTGTTTTAGATGATAAGAGTGCTTTCAACAAATATATCTCAACTTCTTATGAAAAGTATAGCTCTATGGTAATTAGAAAAAACATAATTGGAATGCAGTTTCACCCTGAAAAGAGCCAAAAGAGTGGCTTAGAACTTATCTCAATGATACTATAAGGAAGAGAATGAGAGTTGGAGCTACTATTCTATTTTTAAATGGATATTGCTACCAGTCTTATGGCTGGAAGAGAGTGAGACCTTTAGGCGAACTTCAAGGTGTAATAGACTCTCTTGAAAAGTATGAAGTTGATGAGGTGGCGATTATAAGACCTGTTCGAGAAGTGGAGAATTTGGAAAGTTTCAGAAGAGATATAGATGTAATCGGAAATCTAAACTCTATGACACCAATCAGTTTTGGAGGTGGTTTAAATAGTATTGAACATATAAAACTTCTTCACCAACTTCCAATTGAGAGACTCATCTTCTCTTCTGCTTTTATTGAAAAAAACTCGAAACCTATCAAATTTGCTCAAAAACTCTTTGGACACCAATCTATTCAGGCTTTAATTCCTTTCAGAAATAGAGAAGTCTTCCTTTCAAAAGAGAATAGATTTTTAGATATTTCAAAATTGGATTTCGAGTTTTTAGAGAGATATGCAAACGAAGTAATTCTATTTGATACTGAAAATGAGGGAACTCCAAATAGTTTTCAAAAGGAAATTTTGGAAGAGTTCCAAATTGGAAAAGAGAAGATAGTTATCTCTGGTGGAGTTGGTTTGGAGACTGTAAAGTTTGCAAAAGAGAAGAGTTTAGCTTCAGCTCTTATCGAAAACCGAGTTCTCCACAAAGAGTTCTCAATTAGGAGTTATAAAAATGGCAGAGTGTAAAAAGTGCCTTTATAACACCAAACACCCTTTTGGTCTCTCTGTAAATGAAACTTGTTCTGGTTGCGATACTCACGAAGAGAAATATAGTATAGATTGGGAAAAGAGAAGAGAGAAGTTAGAGAGTATCCTTAAGAAAAGAGGGAAAAGATATGATTGTGTTGTTCCAGTTGTTGGAGATGCTGAAGATTACTATATTCTCTCAAAAGTTTTAGAATTAGGTCTTAATCCTCTTGTGGTTTCTGTAAATGACTATTTTAAAAATGATATAGGTTGGCATAATATTCATAACCTCATCACCTATTTTGATGTAGACTCCATCATGTTCAATCCAGATATTAGAGTTTATAAAGACCTTATTAGAACTTCTCTCCGAAAATTTGACCATATTCTTCTACCATTTTTAACTCTTCACACATCTTTTCCAGTTCATATTGCAAAAGAGAGAAATATCCCTTTTCTTATCTGGGGTCAAAATCAAGCTGTTGAGCAGGTCGGGAAATTTTCTCACTACGATAGTGTTGAAATGAGTGAATGGAGTCGAAAAGAGCATGACCTCTTTAGAACTGATATAGATACTCTAATTGGAAATGGGGCACAAGTAGATTATAGAGATTTGAACTACTATAAATATCCAAAAATCTCATCTTTAGGAAAAGTAAGAGGTCTCTATTTAAGTAACTATTTCAAATGGGATCCTCTAAAACAGAACCATTCAACCTTGAAGTTTGGATTTAAACCTCAAGAAAATAGAAGTAGTTTTGATATTTACGAAAGAGCTGGTAGCTCCGTCTATTACGAATTTCACGATTTGTTGAAGTTGAAAAGAGTCGGATATCGAAAAGTTCGAGACCACTTAGTTAGAGAGATACGACATGGTAGGATTTCTAAAGAAGAGGCAATTTCTTTAGAAGAGAAATATAGTAGTTCTAAAGTAGATGTAAGAAGATTTTTGAAATGGTTGGGTTCTACAAAAAGCGGAATAGAGTGGTTTATCATGCATCGTTTAAAAGGGTTTGAAGACCTAATTGGAGAGAGTGAAATAGAAATAGAAATACCAAAAGAGATAGATAAATTGCTTCTAAAAGCCGAAAAGCCAGGGAGAGAATTTATCACAATTGGAAAAGGAGTCTCTATATGATAAAAAATTTTACAAACCTTTCAAAAGAGGAGAGTTTAAAAGTTCTATCTTGGCGAAATTCGGAAAGAGTCCGAAAACAGATGTATGACTCAAAACCTATTTCAGAAGAGCATCATCTAAAATTTGTAGAACATCTAAAAGAGAATAGAAGTAAAGCCTATTTTCTTGTGGAAGATTTAGGTGTAATAGATTTTATAAGAATAGATGGAGAGTTTGCTGAAATTGGACTCTACTCCAATCCTGAAAAGTTTGGAGTTGGAGAGAAGCTCATGGAGGCAATTCTCTCTTTTCCCTACAAACATCTCTACTTAGAAGTTTTTGAAGAGAACTATAAAGCGATAGAACTTTATAAAAAGTTTGAATTTGAGAAGATAGAGACCAAATCTAAAGATGGTAAGCAGATAGTTTGTATGGAGTTAAAAAGGTAGTTTTTCGCTAAAATATAGTAAAAATGCAAAAACTATTTTTATCGCCTCCCCACATGAGCGGGAAAGAACTACAACTAATTGAGAAAGTATTTGAGAGTAATTACATTGCACCTCTTGGAGAGTTTGTAACAAAATTTGAAGAGAGTATCAAATCTTACACCTCATCACCCAATGCTCTAGCACTAAATAGTGGAACTTCTGCCATACATCTAGCTTTACGAGTTTCTGGAGTTGGAGCAGGAGACTTTATTTTAGCTTCCAGTTTCACTTTCATAGGTTCTATTGCACCAATTTTATATGTTGGTGCTACTCCAATTTTCATAGACTCTGACTCTTCTTGGAATTTGTCCCCCGAACTTTTAGAGAAATTTCTGAAAGAGTTCCACACACAACCGAAAGCTCTAATTGTTACTCATCTCTACGGACAGATGGCAGATATGGAAAGAATTGCAGACATTTGTAAAAAATATGAAATAGTTCTAATTGAGGACTCTGCCGAGTCTCTTGGAGCATCTTTAAATGGAAAGCAGAGTGGAACTTTTGGAGACTTTGGAGTCTTTTCATTCAATGGAAATAAAATCCTCACAACTTCAGGGGCAGGAATTCTAATTGGAAAAGATGTAGAGAAGATAGAGAAGGCAAAGTTTCTTTCAACTCAAGCAAAAGAGGATTTTATCCATTACGAACACAAGGAGTTTGGATATAACTACCGACTCAGCAATGTTTTAGCTTCGATTGGAGTTGCTCAAATGGAAGTTTTGAGTGAAAGAGTA
Organism: Candidatus Thiovulum imperiosus; assembly: GCA_024281175.1. Taxonomy (GTDB): domain Bacteria; phylum Campylobacterota; class Campylobacteria; order Campylobacterales; family Thiovulaceae; genus Thiovulum_A; species Thiovulum_A imperiosus. Next base: position 45,703 of record JAMJTW010000022.1, on the reverse strand, counting down.
GAAAAGAGACGACAAATCTTCCAGTGGTATCGAGAAGAGCTAGGCGATGAGGTGGAATTTATGCCTGAAATTCCAAACTCAAAAGGAAATAGATGGCTTACAACTGTAAATCTTAAAAGAGATACAAATTCTCTTGTGGAGAAATTTGGAAAAGAGGGTATAGAAGTACGACCACTTTGGAAACCGATGCATCTTCAACCTCTCTTCAAAGATGCAATTTCTGAAGTTGATGGAACTTCTGAAAAACTTTTTGAAACTGGTTTATGTCTTCCAAGTGGAACTGCAATGAGTAGAGAAGATGTAAAAAGGGTAGCTGGAGTTTTGAATGATAAATAGAGTTCTCTTTTTCTTCTTTTTCGATTTTATATTCTCTTTTGGAACTCTATATCTCGCTTATCTTTTACGGTTCAATTTTGATATTCCAGAAAATTTTCAAAAAAATCTTTTGGAGATATTTCTAACTATTTTCACTCTTAAAGCCCTCTTTCTTTTCAGATACCGTGTCTACTACCTCATCTGGAGACTTACCTCTCTTCATGATATTGTCAATATTTTAAAAGCTCATATTGTAAGTTATGGAATATTTACGGCTCTAATTTTGCTTCATATCGACTATCTTCTTCCAATTCCAAAAAGTGTAATCATCATAGATTTCTTTTTAAGTATTGGAGTAATTTCTCTGTTTAGGATGCTAAGAAGACTCTATATCGAGAATAGAATTACAATTACAACAAATCCAACTCTTATCATTGGAATTGATGAACAGATAGACTATATAATTAAGAAGTCTCGAAAAGGAGAACTTCCTTACACTCCAGTAGCAATTCTCGACTTAAAATCAGATAGCAAACAGGGATATATCTCAAATATCAAAGTTTATAGTAGAGACTCTTTAGGAAAAGTGATAAAAAATTACAGTATAAAATCTGCAATTATCACAAAAGAAGTAGACTCTCTAAATCGTATTTTTGATGAATTGAAGTTTCACAAAGTTTCAGATGTAAAAGTTGCTTCACCCCTTTCAAACAACATTCATAACATCTCTATTGAAGACCTTCTTGCGAGACACCCAAAAGATTTGGATTTGGAAGCGATTGAGAAATTTATAAAAGGAAAGAGAGTTCTAATTACAGGAGCAGGTGGAAGTATCGGTAGTGAACTCTCTATTCAAGTTCAAGACTTTGGAGCAAAAGAGCTACTTTTAGTAGACCATAGTGAATACAACTTATATAAAATTGATGATACTCTAAAAGACAGAAATAGGAACTTTCTGCTTGATATTACAAAAAGAGATAGACTTAGAGATATTTTTGAGAAGTATGAAATAGACCTAATTCTTCACTCCGCAGCTTATAAACATGTTCCTCTTTGTGAAGAGAATATAGACTCTGCTGTTGAAAATAACATCATCGGTTCAAAAAATGTGATAGATTTGGCAATAGAATTTGAAGTTCCAAAAGTTGTAATCATCTCTACTGATAAAGCTGTTCGCCCTACAAATGTTATGGGAACTACAAAGAGAATTGTTGAGCTTTATGCCCAAAATATCGACTCTAAAAAGACAGAAATTGGAGCTGTTAGATTTGGAAATGTTCTTGGTAGTAGTGGTAGTGTAATTCCAAAATTCAAAGAACTAATTTCTCAAAATCGTCCAATTACCGTAACTCACCCCGACATTACAAGATATTTCATGCTAATTTCAGAAGCGTGTCAGCTTGTTCTTCAAGCTGGAACTCTATCTAAAGAGGGTGAAATTTTTATTTTAGATATGGGTGAACCTGTAAAAATTGTGGATTTAGCAAGTAAAATGAAACGGATTTACGGAAAAGAGGATTTGCCAATCGAATTTGTCGGATTGAGACCTGGTGAAAAGAAATATGAAGAGCTTCTAATTTCTGATGCCGAAGTGAAAACTAAATATGAGTCTATTTTTGTTACAGAACCAACAAAATATGAGATTTCAAATTTGGAAAGAGATATAGAAAATCTACTTTCTGCAAAAGGAGAAAAGAAACTCTCTATTCTTAAAAGGATAGTTCCTGAATTCAATCATAATAGAAAGAGTTAGAGATGATTGAGAAGAAATTAGATTTAATGGATTTTTTAGAGAAGTTTAAAAACTTCTTTAGTAGAGAAAAAGAGTTTCTAATGGAGGGAGATGTTAGCAGACATCTCAAATATATTTCAAGTTTGGAAGAGGTAGAGTTTTCACCTCCTCAAAAAAGTGAAGAGATTTGGGAAAGTATTAAAATAGTTCGTAAATTTGGAATTCTTTCACTTCGAGAAATCTTCGAGATTCTCAAAATTGTGAGATATTTCAAATATTTGCAAAGTGTAAAGTTTTTTGAACCAGTTTCAAGTTGGATAGCTGAAATTAGAATCCCCGACTATTTTTTAGAGATAGATTCTCTTTTTGATAAAGATGGAAAATTTTTAGATGAAGCTGATGAACGACTTCGCTCAATTTCTCGTGGAATTTCAGAGAAGCGGAATGAGATACGGGAACATCTAGTTTCACTATTTGGAAATAGGAGATTGGAAGAGTATCTAGTCGATAGACAAATTCACTACTTAGACGAAAAGGAGACTCTACTTTTAAAAGGTGGTTTCAATTCAGTTTTGAAAGGTAGCATAGTTGGAAGAAGTTCAGGCGGATTTTTCTATGTTTCACCTGATAAGATTGGAGATGCAACAAGACGAATTCGAGATTATGAACAGGAGAGAGAACGGATATATCTGGAGTATCGAAAAGATATTTCAAGTAGATTTCAGAAATTGCTTCCATTTTTGAAATTTATAAATCGGGAGTTTGATAGGTTCGATGGGTATCAGGCTCGACACTTTTTTGCAAAAGCATACGATTTGCAATTTCTAAAACCAGAAAAGGGTGGAGAAATTGTAATACAAGGTTTCTACCACCCAGCAATTCACAATCCAAAACCACTAAATATAGATTTCTCAAAATCTGCTTTGATGGTAACGGGAGTGAATGCGGGAGGAAAGACGATGTTGTTGAAATCTATTCTTTCAGTAGCCTATCTTTCCAAGTTTCTAATTCCGATGAGGATAGACGCTTTTCACTCAAAAGTTGGAAGTTTCAAAGAGATTGAGGCTATCATCGATGACCCTCAAAATGTAAATTTCGATATCTCAACTTTTGCAGGAAGAATGGTTGCCTTTTCAAAGATACTTTCAAAAGAGAGAATTTTAGTTGGTGTCGATGAGGTGGAGTTGGGAACAGACTCTGATGAAGCGTCGGCACTCTTTAAAGTTCTGATAGAGAAACTGATTGCCAGTGGTTCAAAAATTGTAATTACAACTCATCATAAAAGATTAGCATCTCTTTTGGGAACTCATCACGATGTGGAACTTGTTGCTGCGTTGTATGATGAAGAGAAGAGAGAACCTACTTATCGATTTCTTCAAGGTATCGTTGGAAAGAGTTACGCTTTTGAAACTGCTGAAAGATATGGAATTTCAAAAAAGATGGTTTCTGAAGCTCGAAGAGTTTTTGGAGAAGAGAGCGAAAATCTGAATGCCCTAATTCAGAAAAGTGCAAATCTTGAAATGGAACTTTTGCGAAAGAGGGAAGAAGCGGAAAAGAGACTTTTAGAACTTGAAACAGAGAAGAGAAAACTTGTAGCACTCCAAGAGGAGTGGAGAGAAAAACTTGTAGAGCAAGAGGGGGAGTTGAAGAGTATCTACAAAGGAGCAATTTCAGAGGCGAAAAGTTCTGTAAAAGCGAAAACAGTTCCAGAGACTCACCGCCACATGACTGAAGCTCATAAGAGATTTCCAAAAGAGGAATTTGTAAAAGATGAGCGAAAATTTGATTTCAAAGTTGGTGAAAAGGTGAGATATAAAGAGAGTGAAGGAACTATTCTCCAAATTCGAGGCAAAAAAGCTAAAGTTGAAATAAATGGAATGAAAATTGAACTTCCTCTTGAGAAGTTACAGGGAATTCTGAAATTCCGAAAACCGAAAAAGAGGGTAGAAATAAAAGTGGAAAAACCTAGTAAAGCCTCTCTTCGCCTCGATTTGCACGGGAAAAGAAGAGAAGAGGCGTTAGAAGAACTCGATATTTTCCTCTCAAATGCTCTTCTTCAAGGTTGGGACGAAGTCTTTATAACTCACGGTATCGGTGGCGGAATTTTGGCAAAAGCGGTTCGTGAGTTTCTGAGAGAACACCCAAAAGTTGAGTGGTTTGGTGATGCACCTCCAAACATGGGTGGTCAAGGTGCAAAACTCGTGAGGCTTTAAATATTTAGTAATATGTCATTTCGAACCCTTTAGGGTGAGAAATCTTTTCTGCTTTTTAAGATTTCTCACATTCACTCTAAATAACAAATAGAGGTGTTTCTAGTTTCCATTTGAGTTGGGAAAACTTTCCAGAAACTTCTATTCCGAAGTCTTTTCCACTTTCGGTAAGTTTCCAAATGGAGTTTTCGGAAACTTGAAAGCCTAAAGCCTCTAGTTTTAGATTTGTCTCTCTTCCTGAAAGTCCATGTAACTTTCCAAGTTCTGTTGGAAGAAAGTAGGTTTGGGAAAAGTCTATACCAAAAAGAGAAGAGATACTTTTCTCACCTAAGAGCTTTTGGAGAAGCAAAAGGCGAAAAGGTTTGGTTTCCTCAAAAAGTTCCACGAGTTTTAGAGCTTCTTCGTTTTTGGAAAGGAGTTCTGAAAAGTTTGGAATTTCTGAAAGGTTTTGTAACTCATTTCGCATTTTAAAGAATTGTTTAACAAGTTCTTTTTTAAAATTTCTTACAACTTCACTATTTCGCAAATATGTCATGAGTAGAGTTGCTTGAGGTTCATTAAGAAAATAGGCTTTTGGCTGTTCGCCTTTTCCTCCATTTACCTCCCCACGATTTAAAATCGCGAGGTGTCCAAACTCTTTAAAATCTTCGATATTTCGGGTAATTAAATCTTGAACAGACTTGATTTTATTGTCAGTATATTTTGCAATATCAACATGAGATACGCGAGGTTCATCATCAATCATCTCTATAATATTTGGTATAATCGACACAGTTTTCCTTTTGAGAAAATAACTAAAGAGTGCGTAGTTGGTAGCTCTCACTCTTTATATTTTATCTTATAGAAATGTTTATTAACAAAACCTTAAAAGGCATATTGGATATTTAATACTTATGCAAAATAAAAAACGAACAACGCTGATTATTGAAAATGAGTTCAAAACAAATTCATTGAAAATTGCAAAGAAAAAGGGAATAAATACTTTAACAACTCTTGTCAATATGTTGTTAGCTGAATATATTGACAAGAATAGAGAACTTTTGAAAAGAGAAACCCACTCTGAACGAATGTGAAGAAAAGAGAAATTCCAAAGAGAGACCTCTCCGTTTTGCTTCGCTCCAGTCGAGGTGATGGAAAGAGGAGTAACATGTCATTTCGAACCCTTTAGGGTGAGAAATCCTTGTACTGAACAAAGTGAAATATCTTTTTAAGATTTCTCAATCGCTTCGCTCATTTCGAAATGACAAAACCCACTCGTCATTTCGAACCCTTTAGGGTGAGAAATCTTTTCTTAATGCATATAAGCAATTTCAGAAAGGTCTTTCCATTCATTGTTAAATTCTGAAATTAATTTATCTTTTTTCTCTCTTCTCCATTTTTTATCTCTTTCTCTCTTGATATAGCTTCACTTACATCTGAGAATATTTCGTAATGGATAAGTTTATTGAGATTATACTTTGCTGTAAAACTGTTTTTATCTCTCTTATTTTGATGCTCTTCTAATCTTCTAGCCAAGTCGTTTGTTACACCGATGTAAAGAACTTTGTTGTTCCAATTTGTTAGGATATAGACAAAATATTCTCTCAAGTTTTTCTCCTTTTCTTTTGAAATCGCACCTTTTTAAGATTTCTCACATTCGTTCGAAATGACAAAAAGAGGAAGACCCTGAAACAAGTTCAGGGTGACAGAAAGAGTGAAAGACCAGCCCCGAAATGGGGCTGGAATAAATTGGTCTATTTTATGAAAAATTATTAAAAACAAAAAATCATAAGTCACGGACACAGACCGCGAAATCGTCGCTAGTCTGGTAACCCCAATCGTCACCACCATCCTTGAAATAGACAATCCACGAATCGGAACTATATTTGTTATGTTTTGTTGAACTCCAATGCCAATCCGTTGTTTTTAGTTTAAAACCATTAAAAGTGGCTGGATTGTAAGCACCATAATTTACTATCGATTTCAGTTCGTCAATATGTGGAAGTCTCCAATTTGAGTATCCAGCTAAGTTTAGATTTTTACAGTATGAGACTGCACTACTCCAGTTCATAGTATTACTGCTACTCTCTCTCTGCCATAAAAGACCTGTCTCAAAATCTTTTATCGTATCTCCAACAATCTCAAATCTCTCTCCAAAAAGAGGTAGAGAGAAAAGAGCCAAAATTACAATTTTCTTCATTAAAACCACTCCACAATTTTCCAGTTCTTTTTATGAGCAAAATAGGTCAATAGACCTGCAATTAAAATCCCAATCGGAAATAGTGCTTCAGCAAAACTATTCCAATCCATTTTCTATCCTTTCCAAAGAGTCTTCTAGTTTTAAATGTCATTTAGAGAAACTTCGTTTTCGAACCCTTTAGGGTGAGAAATCCTTGTATTGAACAGAGTGAAATATCTTTTTCAAGATTTCTCAATCGCTACGCTCATTTCGAAATGACAAATAGAAGAATGAAATCGTCATTTCCAATACTTCTTTTGTAATCGATAGCTATCCGCATGTTTAAAGTGTCCAAAATAGGAGGCTTTCTGCTCTATCCACTTCCGAACCTCATCGCCACTCTTTTCACTCTCTATAAATTTAGCCAATTTATACTTAAAGTTATTTACAACTCTCTTCCGAACCAAAATATGAGTTGGAAAAGTTATATATCCAAGAAAATCTATTCCGCTTTCAACTTTGCGAAGTCGAAACTGCTCTTTAAGTTTTAAACCCAAATTATTTTCCACCACAAACTCTATACTCCTCTTCTTCTCTTCCAACTCCTCTTTGCTACTTCCAAAAAGTATAAAATCATCGACATAGCGAACATAATCCCCTTTCAGAACTCTCTTCACATACTGGTCTAATGGATTTAAATAGACATTTCCAAAAAATTGGGAAGTTAGATTTCCAATTGGCAAACCTCTCTCTTTTGAGGTGTAGAAAAGAGATTTATGTTTTGGCAAATCCTTGTATCCTTTTCGGCTTCCCTTAAAAAGATAGTTCTCTGTTGGGTCTGTAAAAATGGTCTCTTTTGAGAGATATAGAGTTCTCTCTTTTAAGATTTCATCAGAAACTTTTCGAGAAATCTCATCTTCCAGAAGTTCATAGAGAAATCTCTTTTTGATAGAGAGAAAGAAATTTCTTATATCGAGTTGGAGGTAGTATCGGTTTCTCTCTCTTCTAGCAAATTTCTGAACTCTTTTTACGGCGGTGTGAATTCCTTTCCCTTTTCTACAAGAGTAGCTTTCATAGATGAAAGTTGGTTCAAAAATAGGCTCTAAATCATTGACAAGAAGATGATGAACTACTCGGTCTCGAAAACTTGGAGCAAAAATCTCTCTCATTTTTGGAGAGTTGGCAAGAAAGGAGATGTATCTACTTGGAGTGTAGGTTTTGGAATTGATTTCATAATGAAGTTTCCAAAGATTGTCGATGAGGTTTACCTCAAACTCTATCGCACTAATTGAGTTGGCTTTACTTTTTTGACAACTCTTATAAGCCCGATAGAGTTCTTCAAAAGAGAGTATCATATATCGAGGACACAGACCGCGAAATTGTCGTTAGTCTGGTTATTCCAATTGTCATTACCATTCTTGAAATTGACAATCCACGAATTGGAACGGAAAATCAGAGAATTTAAAAGAGTCAAAAGAGAGTTTTCCATCTAATTTCCCTTATCTTTATGGACATTGCCATCTCTGACGCACTTATGATATAGCTCACTTCTTAAAAAAATTTAAGAATTCTGGCGATTTGCATTATACCAACCTCCAGCTTGAAGTCCCAAGTTGTAAGCCATTTTTGAGAGAAGTTCAAACTGTTTGAAGTCTCGGAGAGCCTTTAGCTCTTTTGCTAAATAGATTTTTGTTTTCATCTTCTCTATCTCTTTTCTCACGATTTGAATATTTTCAGCTAGATTCTCTTTTTCCAAATAGACAAATGAGATGGAATAGAGAATCTCTCGGGCATTTTCTCGTAATTCAAAGCCAATTCCATACTTCTCATATTTTGGAAAGTTTCTAACTGCATCTTCAAGATAGAGATTCAGTTTTAATGCCTCCCGAAAAATTGGTAAATTTTCATAATTATTTTGCAAATTTTACTCCATAAACATAACTTTAAAGATTTCTCGAATTCGCTCAAAAAGAGTGAAAGACCAGCCCCGAAAGTGAGCTGGAATAAATTGGTTGGTTTTATGAAAAATTATTAAAAACAAAAAATCATAAGTCGAGGACACAGACCGCGAAATTGTCGTTAGTCTGGTTATTCCAATTGTCATCACCATACAAGAAATAGACAATCCACGGATAGGAACTACTATTGTGATATTTTGTTATCGACCAATACCAGTTACTTTTTAAATTGAAATAGTTACTATCTACTGCTGGGTCATATTTACTTCTATCAGCTAAGTAGTAGAGTTCTTTTACAGTTGGAAGTCGAAAATCTGAATATCCATCAAGAGAGAGATTTTCACAATACTTTTTTGCACTTTCCCAATTCATAAAATTTGAGCTACCACTCTTTTGCCAAACAAGATTTGTGAAATTATCTTTTACAAGATTTGTTGAAAATTTGGAATAGCTCCGCTCTCCTCGATAAATTCTTTTGTCCCACTCTCCTTTTCTGCTTAAAGTAACAACTTTTGGTTTTGGAGTTTCAACGACTTTCGGTTTTGGAACAGAAATCTTCTCAAGAGTCATCTTCAAAGTCATATCATTCTGTAAGTCGATTTTGCCCTCTTTTGAGTGAAAACCTCTTTTTGAAACTTTGAATTTATATTTTCCTCTTTTAAGTTTCATTCCATTTGTGAAGTTCACATTTTCAAAGTCGAAAACGACTCCCTCTGGATAAACATTTGTAACATCGATTTTAAGTTTAAAATGGGTTTTCTGAAGAGTGAAATCCAAAACCTCATCTTTCTGAAGTTCCAAATTGTACTTGTAGGTTTCATACCCTCTTTTAGAAATAGAAATCTGATACTTTCCTCTCTCCAAAAGAGAACCACTTTTAAAACTCTTTCCATTTACTTTCACAATTGCATCTGCTGGAGAAGTGGAAATCCCTAAAGAGAATTTGCTTCTCTCTTCAAAAACAACACTGCTTGTTCCGATTTTGTTCTCTCCAATTGAAATCACTTCTGGAGTATTGTCATTTCGACCATCAGGAGAAATCTTAGTTTCGCTCGAAATGACAGTTTCGCTCGAGGTGACGGTTTGGGTGCTACTTGGAAGTCGGAAATAGAAATCGCCCGTAGTTTTATCATAACTTGCGGGACTCTGTTTTCCGTCTGTCTCCTCCTCAACTTCCAGTCTCACATTTTTAAAAACATCATTCAGTTTCACACCCTCAAATTTTAGAGTAGCTAAAAGGTGTTTTGTGAAAGTTCCATTTTTCCAACTACCATCTTCAGCAACTTGACCAACATCAGCAGAATATGCGATGTAAGTTCCTGATGCCGTTGGAGGAGCGACAAGCCCACCGTTTTGAAGACTTCGGAAAGATGAGGTTGGGTCATTTCGACAGGCATCAAGAATTACGATATTTAGACGATTTTCCGCACCCTCCAAAACTTTTAAAACACTTTCTAAAGAAATCGCATTCATACTTATCTGAATTTCACTTGTAATATTTGCATCAACTGGAACAAGATAGTTTTGCCCAGCAGTCTCTAAACCGTGACCAGCATAAAAGATAAGACCAACACCACCGTTTTGCTTCAAAAGATTTCCAAATGAAACTATCTTATTTCCCATCTCTTTCTGATTTCCGTTGAAAACTCGAAAGACCTCAAAGTCCAATTTCTCAAGAGTTTTCCCTATATCCCTAGCATCATTTTGAGCATTATCGAGATTTGTAAAATTCTCATACTCATCATTTCCAATTACAAGAGCAAGTCGCTTTTCAGTTTGAAACTCTTCTGGAATTTCATCACTTGTAGGCTTTGTAAGAATTCGCTTCTTCTCTTTCTCAAGATTTCTCTCTCCTGAAACTTCTGGCTTTGGAACTTCTCCACATCCTGCAAAAAGCAGGAAAACTAAAATTAGATACCTCATCAGCACTCCTTTTTTCTAATTTTACTAAAAACACTCTGAGGGGAGGTTCTTCCTGTCACCTAGACTGGAGTTTTGATACTATTTTGTAGATGCTTTCTTAAAGAAATATCGAAAAAATCAAATTTTGTCCAAGGTGTTGGAAATGAATATACTCATAGTTTTAGCTCACCCAAATCATAATAGTTTAAATTACTCAATAGCAAATTTGATAAAAGAGCAGAAAGAGGCTCAGGGATATAGTGTCAAAATGCTTGATTTGTATAAAGAGAATAGACAAGATTTTTTTACTTTTGAAAACTCTTATGGTGGAGAAATTGAGAAAGATGAAAAAACTATATATCACCAAGAACTTATCTCTTGGGCTGATAATATATCATTTGTATTTCCCTATTGGTGGGGTAGTGAACCAGCAATTCTGCATAACTGGATTGACTCAAATTTTCTACCAAATTTTGCTTTCAAATATACAAATGGAATGCCAAAAGGAATGCTTCAAAAGAGAACTGTTACGATATACACAACAAGTGGAACTCCAAAATTTCTCTGCAATATAATGGGTGGTCATCGTAGACTTAAAAGGAGATGGAAAAAAGGAATAGTAGAGTTTTGCGGTATGAAACTTGATGGTTTTTACGCTTTTGGAGGAGTTGATACTTCTAAAGAGAAAGCGGAAAAGATACTGAAAGATGTTGAAAAGAGAGTAACAAAATAGCTTTTTCAGGGGAAAACACTCTGAGGAAGCAGAACGCATTCACTCAGAGAGTAAATCTTACTCTATTTGGTCGCTTCCTAATTTATCCACCTGTTTCATAAAAAGCTCGACTAGACTCTTCTTGAGAATCCCAACGATTTTTTTCAGGTTTGTTTTTAACAACTTCTCGAAGAATCTCACCAGCTTTTTTTAAATTCCCATCTCGAATACTATCTTTGATACTCATAGCTTCATCAAAGTAGAGACATGGAATTAGGTGTCCTTCAGCTGTAAGTCTAATTCTGTTACAGTGAGTACAGAAATCGTCTCGATGAGGTTCAATAATTCCAAATCTATATCCACTCTCTAACTTATAGTAGTGAGATGGAGAACCAGCTTCAACACCTTCATCTGTAAAACTGTATCTCTTTCCAATCTTTTCTAGTATTTCAGAACTTGTGAGTCCAACAAGTTCCCGATTTGCAAAAGAGTTTTCCATATACTCGATAAATCGAACAGGCATATCATTTGAGATACCAAACTCCAAAATATCTAAAATCTCTTCTGAATTTACTCCTGCCATTGGAACAGAATTTATCTTCACTTTCAAGCCAACTCTTTTTGCTTTTTGAATTCCCTCTAAAACTTCACTTAAAACAGATTTTTGAGCGATATGGTGAGCAACTTCTGGAATTAGAGAGTCAAGAGATATATTTATTCTTTTCAATCCAGCTTTTTGTAACTTTTCTGCCACTTTTGGAAGCAGATATCCATTTGTAGTCATTGCTAAATCTATATCAGGTTTATAAGAGTGGATAAGGTAAATAAATTTATCTAAATCTTCCCGTAAAAGTGGTTCTCCACCTGTAATTCTAACTTTTGAAATTCCCTCATCAATACCGATTTTTATAAACTCAAAAAGCTCTTCAAAAGAGAGTAAATTCTCTTTTGGAACCCAAGAAAAAGGTTTTTCTGGCATACAGTATTGACATCGAAAATTGCACCGTTCTGTAACTGATACTCGTATATAATCTATTTTCCTATTAAAACTATCTACTAACATAATTTCCATTTCTAAAAACTGGAGAAATCTTTAAAAAATTTTCCACTTACTATTTTACACTTCTCTGAATGTGAGTAATTGAAACAGCTAAAGCATCACTAATATCTAAGGGTTTTATCTCTTGAGAGATATTTAAAATCCGTTTGACCATAAAATTGACTTGCTCTTTTGAGGCTTTTCCATTTCCAGTAAGAGATTTTTTTATCTCAAGAGGGGAGTATTCAGAAACTTTTGGAAATAGTCTTAAAAGCTCGGAGAGGGTTGCTCCCCGAAATTGTGCTAGTTTCAGAATGGATTGTGGATTTTTTGAGAAAAAAAGAGACTCCATTGCTACCTCATCAACAGAGTGATTTTGAAGTATCTTTTCCAATTCAGTTGAAAGCTCTTTTATAGAAGTTTGTAAATCTTTTTCAAATTCAACAACTCCACCATCTAAAGGTAGTAGACGACTTCCAATAGATTTCACAACTCCAAAACCCATCTTTCTAGTTCCAGGGTCAATTCCCAAAACTGTCAAAAACATATCCTAAAAATAGTATGAAAATTGGAATAAAGAGAAGACTTGAAATAACAATTATAGATGCCACCTTTTCTGGATAGGTGTTGTAAAGTGCAGCCATGTTTACATTGTTTACAGCAAGAGGAACCATAAGTTCTAAAATTATAACTGCACCAATCCAGTTAAAATAGTTGAAATATGAAATCACAATTAGACCAACTAATGGCAATAGAAGTAGTTTTGAGCTACTCACATATATATTCAACTTCCAATCTATCTCACTAAATTTAATATCTTTAATAAAGAGTCCAAATATCATAAGTTGTATCACAATTGAGGCGTGAGCTCCCATCTCTAAACTATTTTGAATAGTCTCTGGAATTTGAATTTCAAGAAAAGAGAAACCAATTGCAAACATTGCTACCCAAATTGTTGGAATAGCTAAAACAGATTTCAGTGAGTCCTTTAAAGAGTATTCGGTTTTTGCAAGAAAGTAGACTCCAACTGTGTAGACAAAAAATAGATTTGCGATATTTATGATGGAAGTATAGGGTACTGACTCAACTCCAAAGATGGCAATACCGATTGGAATTCCAAGATTTCCAGTATTTCCAATAAGAGACATTGAGACAAAAATCGCCTCTTTTTTCTTATCACTTTTATAAACCCAACTTCCAAAAAGAAGAAGTAGAAATAGTGTTGTTCCAATGGCGATGAGGTGGATAAATGGTGCAAAGAGTAGAGAACTATCTAAAGGTCGTAGAGTTAGTCCCCAAAATGTGAGAATTGGTTGTAGTATATAAACTGAAATTAAAGTTAAAGTTTTATTATCTATCTTCTCTTTAAATCTACTTTTTATTAGAAAACCAAATCCAATAAAGAGATATATTGAAACTAGTGAAACTATCGCATCTATATTCATACAATAGTTACACTTTTAATTTCTGTAAACTCTTCAATTGCAAATCGTGGTCCTTCTCGACCAACACCAGAGAGTTTGATACCTCCATAAGGTTGAATATCAAAACGGAGAGTTGGAATATCATTGATTACAACTCCACCAGCTTCCAACTCATCTATCGCTTTTTGGACATTTCGCAAATTGTTAGAAAAGATAGAGAATTGGAGACCATAAGGAGAGTCATTCATTTTAGAAATCGCCTCATCTATATTTTCAACTTTTACAAGACTCACAATTGGAGCAAAAACCTCTTCACAAACAATTGCCATGTCATCTGTAACATCTCCCATAACAGCTGGATAGAGAACTCTACCATCGCTACGAATTTCTGTTAAAGGTGTTGCTCCCTCATCAACTGCACTCTGAAGCCAATTTTTAGCTCTCTCGACAGACTCCTCATTTATAAGAGGTCCCATAAAAGTATTTTCCTCATAAGGATTTCCGACGATGAGGTTCTCTGTCTCAACAGCAAGAAGTTTTGCAAACTCGTCATAAATTTCAGAGTTTACATAAATTCTTTGTAGAGAGATACAGACCTGTCCAGAGTTTGTAAATGCACCATAAACACATCTTTTTGCAGAGTGTTCCAAATCAGCACTACTATCGATATAAGTTCCAGCATTTCCACCAAGCTCCAGAGCAACTTTCTTAATTCCAGCACTTTTTGCAATGATGTTTCCAACAGGAACAGAACCTGTAAAGCTTATCACTCTTGGAATATCACTACTCACAAGAGCAGAGCCAACTTCAGCATCTCCATAAACAATAGAAATTGCATTTGGAGTTGCAAAAGGAGAGTTTTGAAAAAGTTCTACTAGTTTGTAAGCTGACAATGGTGCTTCTGGTGTTGGCTTTAAAACCACCGCATTTCCAGAAACTAAAGCTGGAGCAATTTTATGAGCAACAAGATTTAGAGGGAAATTGAAAGGTGTAATTGCAACTACAACTCCAGCAGGAACTCTATTAAAATAGGAGATAGCTTTTCTTCCGCTAGAAACTGCATCTGTATTTATAGTTTCTCCACTCATAGTTCTCATGGTTTCAGCTGAGAGTCGTATCGTCTCAACACATCTATCTACTTCTACTTTTGCAAAAGAGATAGGTTTTCCAACCTCATCAGTAATAGTTTTTGCTACCTCATCTCTACTCTCTTCTAAACTTTTTGCAACATCAAGAAGCCAATCACATCTTTTGGAAAGAGATACTTTTCCAATCTCTTTTCTACTCTCTTCAGCAATTCGTAGAGCCTCTCTTGAGTCTTCTGCACTGCAAATTGGAAAAGAGGAGACAACCTCTCCACTATAAGGAGAAATTATCTCTCTTCTATCTTCCCGAATAACTTTTTTACTACCAAAATATATCTCTGCTCTCAAATCTAATCCTTTCTATTAAGATACAATTATATGATTTTTCAAAAGGTTTTTTATGACAATCAAAAAAGTAGTTTCCATCTCTTCTGTTGTAGTAACAGTTACACTTTTAGCAAATATATTTATAACTTATAAAAACTCTAATAGTGTTCAAGATGATTTTTATGATTTAAAAGAGGAAATTCTTCCTCACACATTTAGATTTATCGATTTAAAAATCGATATTATTCAAATTCAGCAGTGGCTTACTGATATATCTGCAACTAGGGCAGCTGAAGGTTATGATGACGGTTTTGCCGAAGCGGAAAAGTACTATTTAAAAGCTACTGAAATGGTGAATTTTATGATACAAGTTCATCGAGAGTATCGAGAACCTGATATGGTTGAGAAGTTGGAAAAGTTTAAAGCAGATTTAGCTGAGTATTATAAAATTGGTCTTAAAATGGCTCGAGCTTATATCGATTATGGTCCAGAAGCTGGAAACAAGGTAATGGCTGAATTAGATCCATTTTCAGAGAGACTTCAAGAAAATATAAATGATATAGTTGAAAAGCATCATAATGAGGTCATGGAAGCAAGTAAAGATGTTTTTAGAGAGTTACATACGATGAAAACAGTTTCTCTTATTCTCTCAACTCTACTTCTACTTCTTGTCTTGTCAGTCTTCTTCTACATATTTAAAGTTGTTGGTCTAATCTCTTCAATTACAGAAATTATGGAGAAGTATGGAAAGTTAGATTTTAGAGAAGAAGTATCTGTTATTGGTAACAATGAGGTATCTCACATATCTTCAAATTTAAATAAGATGATTTCAAATATCAAAGACTTCTTAGAAATTACACTAAAATTGAATAAAACAATAGTTTCAGATAGTGGTAAACTTGTTTCCATAGTTAATGATATTTCAACTGGTTCTAAAGAGCAGATAACAGTTGTCAAAAATCTTATAGGTGGTGTTGGTAGAGTTCAAAACTCTGTTGAACAAGAGAGACTCTCTTCAGAAGATAGAATGGAAAACTCTATGGATACTGGAAAAATTCTTTCTGAAATTTCATTAGAGATGATAAGAATTGATAAAGATATTTCAGAAAATTCAAAAACTCAAGAGACCATAGCTCTGGAACTCAATAGTCTCAATAGAGGAATTCAGAAAGTTTCAGAAGTTTTAAGTCAAATAGGAGATATTTCTGAACAGACAAATCTTTTAGCGCTAAATGCTGCAATTGAGGCTTCTCAAGCTGGAGAGTATGGTAAAGGGTTTGCCGTGGTTTCTGATGAGATAAATAAGTTAGCAGAGAGAACTGATGAGATAATTACAAAAGTTGATACAGAGATAGAAAATTTTATCTTCTCTATAAATCAACTCTCAAAACAGATAAAAAGCAATGCTACTAACATCAAAGATTTAACAGTAGTTGTTGGAAAACTTAACAATAGTGTTTCCGTTGCTCACGCCAAAATGAGTTCCACTATCTCTTCCTCTCAAAGAACTTTCCAAAATATAAAAGAGATAGGTAGTAGAAATCAAGGTATTATCGAGAATTCTGAACTTATTTCAAAGGTCTCTCAAGATAATAGTAAAACTATAGAAAAGATATCAAGTTTTACAGCTGAACTTTCCAAAAAATTAGAAGAGCAGAATAGAGAGTTAAGAAAATTTCAACTATGAAAATATATAAT
Organism: Candidatus Thiovulum imperiosus; assembly: GCA_024281175.1. GTDB lineage: Bacteria > Campylobacterota > Campylobacteria > Campylobacterales > Thiovulaceae > Thiovulum_A > Thiovulum_A imperiosus. The sequence goes on along the minus strand of JAMJTW010000022.1, from coordinate 29,143 downwards.
TGTAGAAATTTTAAGGTTTTATCATGAAAAAAATAGCACTTACAGTATCAACTTTAGTTCTTAGCTCTTCACTTTTTGCTGGTCATAATATGGCTGGATGTGGATTAGGCTCTCAAGTTTTTAAAGAGAATGACCAAGTTTCTCAAATTCTAGCTGGTACAACAAATGGTACTTCTGGAAATCAGACTTTTGGTATCTCTTCAGGAACTTCTGGCTGTACTCCTGACGGTGCAATGGCTAGTGCTGAAAAATTAAATATCTTTACAGGTGAAAACTTGGACAAATTAGCTCTTGATATTGCAAAAGGAGAAGGTGAAACTCTTGATACTTTTATAGAGTTGAGTGGTGTTCAAAATAAGGCTGAGTTTGTTTTCAAACTTCAAAGCAACTTCTCAAAGATTTTCACAAGTGAAAATGTAACGGCTGGAGAAGTTTTAGCAAATATTCAAAATATCTAAATTTTTGGGGAGATTCCTCCCCACTTTCAAAAACTTGAAATATCTACTATTTTTACTTATTGCAAACTCTCTTTTTGCAAATGGTGTAAAAGAGCTACAAAAAAAAGCGATAGATTTAAAACTCTATGAGAGTAGAGAGTGGCATCTTCTTCTCCACTACAAAAATGGTGAGTCTCTAATTGATGATGAACTCTTCTTCATTTCAGAAAATGGAAAGCATGACCCAAAAAGCGAATTAGAAGCGACAATAGATGCTTTTTTTCAAGATAGTTATGAAGATGGAAATCTTTCTGCAAGATGTATTTTTGTAGAGAGATTTCGATGGCTGGATAGCAAATTGAATTTAGGCATTAAAGAGAAGTGTGAAAGGTTTGAGACTTGGTTTGATGAGGTTCAAGGAGAAAAGATGTCTCTAATTTTTGCATCTTCATATATGAACAATCCCTCTTCTATGTTTGGACACACATTTTTGAGAGTAGATAAAAAAGATAAACCTTTACAACTCTCTTATGCTTTAAACTACTCAGCTTCTACTGGAAATGATGGTGGATTTGCATTTGCTTTTAGAGGAATTTTTGGAGGATACCCAGCATATTTTTCTGTTGCTCCCTATTTTGAAAAGATAAGACAATATAATGATTTAGAAAATAGAGATTTATATGAATATAGTCTAAATCTTACAGAAGAGGAAGTTGAGAAGATACTTTATCACACTTGGGAACTTCACTTTTTTCATAGCGACTACTTCTTCTTCAAAGAGAATTGCTCATACAATATCTTAACTCTATTGGAGTATGCAAGACCATCTTTAAATCTAACTCAGCACTTTTCAGCCTTTGCAATTCCATCAGATACAGTTCGAGTTCTTTCAGAAAACAACTTGGTTTCGGAAGTTGTTTATCGTCCATCTAAAAAGAGTGAAATTGTCAATCTTCTGGAAAACTCCTCTGAAAAAGCGAAAGAGTTCGCAAAAGAAATTTCTTATCAGGAGTTAGAGCCGAAAGAGATTTTGGAGATGAATATCTCAAAAGTTGAAAAGATGGATACTTTAGAATTAGCATATAGTTATATCGACTATCTTAGACTTAAAAAAGATTACGATTTTGAAAATCCTCAAAAACAGCAGATGAAAACTCTAATTGCAAGAAGCAAAATTGGAAATCGAGATACTAAACTTCCATCTCCAAAAAAACCTAAGTACAACACAGAAGATGGACATAAAGTTAGTAGAGTTAAAATTGGATATTCAAATAGAGATGGTGAAAACATTTCATCTTTAGGAATAAAACCATCTTATCATCAAATTCTCGACAACCAAATCGGCTATATTGATGGTGCTGAAATCTCTTTCTTTGATTTAGAACTTGATATTGGTGATGAGGTTCAGTATCAGATGGACTTTTTGAAAATCAAGTCCTACTCATCTTATGGAGAGTTCTTTAAACCTAAATCTTGGGAATTTTCAACAGGAATTCAAAACCAATTTGAACTTCAAAAACCTATCTACTATATAAATGGTGGTGCTGGTTTGACTTTTGGAGATAGAGTAAAACTCTTTTCTTTAGCCACTTTAGATTTTGAACATAGCAAAAACTACTCAAAAGAGAATATGTTTCTAGTTGGTGCTAAAATTGGAGTTTTCTCTACTGTAAATGAGAATTGGAGAACTCTACTTGTTGGAGATTTTAAAAGTTCTGAAACTGAAAATAGAAATTCACTCTCTTTTCAAAATAACTTCTTTTTAAATGTAGACAACTCTATTCTTTTAGATTTGAGTTTTGAAGATAGAGAAAAGAGTTTTTATACTATCTCTCTTCAATATCAACACTATTTTTAGTTTTAAAATATCCGCTATTTGGGGGTGACCAAATAGGCTTCTGCCACTCTTGTCATTTCGATATGAGCGTAGCAATTGAGAAATCTTGGAAACTTATCGTTTTACTCAAAGTAATGCACAAAGATTTCTCACCCAAAAGGGTTCGAAATGACATATAAATTGTTGAAATACAAAAATGCTCTATTTGGTCACTCCCCGCTATATAAATAGCGGAGAATATTGTTATTTCACTCAAAACTTTTAATTTTAAATTTTGCATTGATTAAGTATTTTTTAACATAAACTTTTTTTACAAGTAATTTCATCATGTTTGAACTTTATAACTTTTTTAATAATGTAATCTGCATTTCATCTAGCTTTTGTGCTAATTTCATATCTGTTATAGAAAAACCGTAGCCACTATCTCTAATTTCTGTCTCAATAAGTCCAACCATTTTCTTCCTTTAAAAAATTTTTAAAGCAGAAAGAAGACAAAAATTTATTTTTTTGTCATTTCGACAACTCTTTTTGAAGTTTGTGGATTTCGAGAATTTTTAATAGCTCTTGATAGTCCGAAATTCCATATTTTCTTATAGTTGTTAAGAAAAGAATGTTGTTTAATTTTTCGCCACTGCTTGAGACAATTGTGTTCAGGTTTCTTCTTTTCATTCCCAAACTTTCAGCCCACTCTTCAACTGTCATGTCAAATTCATTTGCATATTCTTTTGCTGTTTTCATATTATTCCTTAATAAGCAATTCCATACTTATTATATCAACTTAACAGCAAAATACAACTTATAAAACTTGACTTTAGGTGAAAATTTGCCTATAATTACAGTATCAAAAGAGGGAAAGCCTCGAACTTTTCACTCTTTTGAAATCCACGAAAGGAGGAAAAATGATTAAGTGGCTTTTAAAAGTTGCTTCGATAGTAGCTCTTGTAGACATTATCATTAAGCTATCAATTTACCTATTAAGTATTTTAACAAATCTTAAATAGGGGAAGCAAGGGGTGGGAAATCGCCCTGCCACTTAATTGTTGGAACCTTTTTATCTGAAAGGAGGTTTTAATGGAACAGTTCTATGAGATTTTTATTACTATTGCACAAATAGGAGCTTCTATTTATGCAATATGGCTGATTATTGATTACGATAAAACAAAAGAGCAAGTTAAGGAGCTTGGGCAAAAAGTCGAAGAGCTTGAAAAGAGACTTTCATAGATTTTGACAAGCCATGGCTGGAAGGATTTTTTCTGTAACAAAATAGTCCTCCTTAAATAGAGTGTGGTGAGTTCTGCTTTTGAACTTCCACACTTGGAAAGGCTTTCTAGCCTTAGTCAGTCTCAGTTTTACATTGAACTGCACTTGGAAAGTTACAAATATTTTTTTTATCATTAAAATAGAGACCATCTGGACAACTCATAAGAATTGGAATATCTCCTTGACACATATAAAACTTAGTACAATCATTTTGATGTGGGACAAAAATAGCTAAACCCTCTTCTGCAATAGGACATTCAACTTTAGATGAAGCATTTAAGAAAATAGAAAAAAGAGAAAATAAAATTAAAAATTTCACCTTACAACCTTTTTTAAAAATTATATCATAACTAAGAGTGACTGAAGAGTCTTTCGACTCTTCACTTAAAGAAGAAATTCAACTCATCAGCAAAGGAGTGAAGTAGAGTTTCTCTTTAGCAACTTATCAGCATCAGTTTCAGGTAGGGGTTTGCTATATAGATAGCCTTGTATCTCACTACACCCATTTTGAAGCAGAAACTCTTTCTGCTCTATGTTTTCTACACCTTCCGCGATTACTTGTAATTTCAGACTTTTAGCCATTGATATAATTGTCTTTGCTAGTATAGAGTCATCTTCATTCTTTGGAATTTCATCAACAAATGATTTATCTATTTTCAATTTGTGAATAGGTAACTTCTTAAGGTAAGAGAGTGAAGAGTAACCTGTTCCAAAGTCGTCAAGTGAAATTGTAAAACCAAGCTCTTTAAATCTATTTAAAATTTGAACTGTCTCTATATCTATTGCCATACTCTCTGTAACTTCAATTCCAATCCACTCTGCTTTACAACTTGTTTCTGCTAATAGTTTTTCTACTGTTTCCACAAGATGATTTGATGACTTGAGTTGCACCATCGATAAATTTATAGAGAGAACACCAAACTCCAAACCATTTCTATTCCACTGAACCGCCTTTTCAAAAGCAGTTTTAATAATCCACTCACCAACATCTATGATGAGGTTGCTAGACTCCAAAATTGGAATAAATTTAAAAGGTGGAATAATCCCTTTATCAGAATACCATCTAATTAGAGCTTCAAATCCTACGAGCTTATCATCTTTAGCACAATATTGAGGCTGATAATAGAGTCGAAATTGCTCTTTTTTAATAGCATCTCTCAATCTATTTGTCATTAAAACCTGTTCAATAGCTCTGTCTGTCAATTCATGTTTGTAGTAGGCGTAAGTATTTCTTCCAGCCTCTTTTGCTGAATAGAGTGCTGCATCTAAATTTTGAAGTAGAGTATCAACATCAGTTGCATCATTTGGAAATATGATTATTCCACTACTAAATGTGATATTTACAGAGTGTTGGGCAATTCTAATTTTTTGATTGTCAGATAGATTTTTGAGATTTTCAATAGTATTTACAGGTTCTAAATCATTTTCAATTTCATTTAAAATTATTCCAAAGCTATTTCCTTGGTATCTCGATAGATTTTCTATATCTGAAATAGTCTCAGTAAGCCAACTAGCAAATGTTTTCAAAACGATATCACCTGCTCGATGCCCAAAAGACTCATTTATATTTTTTAAATAGTCGATATCAAGTAGTATGACTGCAAACTTTCTATTCTGTTTCGCCAACTTGTATAACTGCTCTTTAAACATCTTCTTGTTTGGTAAATTTGTTAAAGAGTCATAATTTTGATGCCAAGCCAGTTTTTGCTGAATTTCAATAAATTCTGTAATATCATTAAAAGAGGAGTATCCATAAGGTTTGCCACTAATTACAATTTTGACAACTCGAACAAATACATTAATTTGAGAACCATCTTTTTTACGATATACAGTTTCAAAACTCATGTGCTGAGTTCCCTCCATCATATTTTTAATATTCTGCTTTACCATCTCTTTTGTATGAATAGCTTCAAAATCTGAAACATGTAGATTTAGAACCTCATCACCACTATAACCAAGAGACTCTTCAAACTTTTGAGAATATTCAACAACAAAACCATTTTCATCAACAAGGAAAATTGCATCTGAAGAGTTCCTGATAATAGTCAAATACCTATTTCTCTCTTCATTCAACTCATTTATTAGCTCTTTATTTTTTGTAATATCATGACCTATTCCTAAAACACCTATGGTATTTCCATAAGCATCTTTAAGTGGAGTTTTTGTAGTTTCCAACAATACAGTTTTGGAATGGTCTGCATATGTAACCCACTCTTCATTGATTGTTGGTCTATCATTGTTCATTGCATTTTTATCATGCTCTCTAAAGAAGTCTGCTAACTCCCTATCTACAAAATCGTAATCTGTTTTTCCAACGATATCTTCCTCTTTTGCTCCAAAGAACTTTTCAAACTCTGGATTGCAAGAGATATAAACACCATCTATATCTTTAAGCCAAACCATATCTGGTATTGTTACTAAAATATGTCTTTTGAGATTTTCACTTATTGCAAGTTTCTCTTTCTGCTTTTTACTAATTTTAGACATCTCTTCTTCTCTCTGAAATGTCTTTAGCATGGAGACAAAAACACCAATGAGAACAGTGATATAGCTAACTTTTTTAAGCAAATGTGCCATATCAAAATTGTAATCAAAGAGATGTTCTGAAAATGACATAAAGATAGTTTGAGATAGGAAATTTACGATAAGAGATAAAACCAACCAATAGTGAAAACTATTCTCTTTCCACTCTCCTTTTTTATAAAAACCATGTAGTGCCAATCCAAAAAATAGAGCAGGTAAAAGTTCTTCAGGACGATGAAAAAATAGTTCAGGATAGTAGGCTTGTGGCAATGGAACAAATGCAAAAAAGAGGAATGATGAGGTTGTTGTCAAAAGTGTAATTCTATACACATACTCCGCTTTTATATCTTTAGACTCAAAATATGCCCAAAAGAGAAATATCGAAAGATAGAGTCTTGATGCAATCCAACTCCAAGGAATTAGATTTTCTGGAGGTGATGGATAGAGTTCAGCAAAATATGATGATGTTACGACCGTGTGGTAACCATCTAAAAAGCCTGTTCCAAGAAACCCTGCTCCAATAAATAGAAAAATAGTCTCATCTGATTTTGCGTAAAAACGAATAAGTCCTAAGACGCCTATCATAAGTGCTAATATCGTGGCAACCAATTCCATCATTGTATGTAGCTCTGTGCTACCTACCCATTGGGAGTCTCTGGAATAGATATATAAAATTGATAATAGAGCTATTGCTACTATAAAACTAATCTCTTTCTTCATTCAATCTCTTATTTTAAATATAACAATAATAACAAAAATGATTTCAAGGGACTTGCTAAATAGGGAATGACAAAAGAGGGTTTTACCTCTTTTGAAATAACATATAAATTTTCGGGACCGACCAAATAGACTTTTTTCCTCTCTTGTCATTTCGATATGAACGAAGTGATTGAGAAATCTTGGAAACTTATCATTTTACTAAATAAAAGATTTCTCACCCAAAGGGGTTCGAAATGACATGTAGGTTGTACTCTATTTGGTCACTCCCAACTTTTCTATTCTACTGTAACGCTTTTAGCTAGATTTCTTGGCATATCAACATCATTTTGGAGACGAATTGCAACTTCCATTGAGAGAAGTTGAACAACTAACATCATCTCAAAAAATTCCAACATATAGTGATTATGAGGTTTAGTTCGAATAAAATCGTCTGCCAAATCAAAATTTTCTGGAGAGATAACACAAATTGTAGAGTCTCTTGCCCCAAGTTCTTCTATATTACTTTTTGTTTTCTCATATAAAATAGTTTTTGGAAGCAGTGCAATTGTAAAGAGTTCAGGGTCGGCAAGAGCGATAGGTCCATGTTTCATCTCTCCAGCAGGATATCCTTCAGCATGTAGATAACTTATCTCTTTCAGTTTCAAAGCACCTTCCAGTGCAAGAGGGTAAAATATGTCTCTGCCGATAAAAAAGAAGCCGTGACCATGAAGATATCTTTTAGAGAGTCTCTTTATCTTCTCATGTAAGTCATCTGTAACTTGTAGCGTATTTGGAATTTCTCGTAGAGTCTGTATCTCTTTCAGAACCTCATCAACATTTAAATTTCCTCGTAACTTTCCAACATAGATAGAGAGCATATAGAGAACAACCATCTGAGTAGCAAATGCTTTTGTTGAAGCAACACCTTTCTCAATACCAGCTCGAGTTAAAAGAGAGTGGTCAGCAAGTCGAACTATTGAAGAGTTATCAACATTGCAAATTGCAAGAGTTCGTAGTCCAGAGTTCTTTGCCATTTTTAAAGAGGCCAAAGTGTCTGCCGTCTCTCCACTTTGAGAGATTGCTACAAAAAGAGTATCTTTTGTAAGTAGAGGATTTTTATATCGGAATTCACTACCAAACTCAACAGAGACTCGAAATTTTCCAACTCTTTCAAAAAGGTAACTGGAAGCGAGTGCAGTGTGATAACTTGTTCCACAAGCACAAAGTTTTATCTCATTTATCCCATCAAAAAGTTCGGGTGGAAATTCATCAAAATCGATTTTAGAGTCGAGAACTCTACCCATTAAAGTATCTGATACAACTTGAAACTGTTCATAAATCTCTTTCTCCATAAAATATCTGAAACCCTCTTTTTGAGCAACTTCTCTATCTTTTGGAAGTTGAGAATATATCTTCTCTATTTCTCCAGTAGAGTTGTAAAGTGTTACTCTTTCACCCTCTACAAAACCAAACTCACCATCTACAAAGTAGATAACACTTTTCACTTTTCCAATTAGAGGTGCATCAGAAGAGGCAAAAAACTGTTCGCCATTTTCAAAATCTGTACCTAAAATTAGAGGACTCCCCTCTTTTGCAAAATATATTCGATGAGGTTCATCTTTTGTAATAAGAAGTAGAGCATAAGCACCATCTAACTCTGAAATAGTTTTCTGAAATGCTTCGAAATTTGTTTCACTACTTTTCAACTTCTCTTCAAAAAGGTGAACTATAACTTCTGTATCAGTTTGACTAGTAAAAGAGTACCCTTTTTGAAGAAGCTCTCTTTTAATTTCTATATAATTTTCAATAATTCCATTGTGAACAATGTGAGTGAAACTACCGTAATGAGGATGTGCATTATCTTCTGTTGGTTTTCCGTGAGTTGCCCAGCGAGTATGTCCAATTCCAGTAGAAAAGCCTTCAACTTGAAAATCTTCCATCTTATTTACAAGACCATCTAACTTTCCTACTGAACGAAAGTTTGCAAACTCCTCTTGAAGAATTGTAACTCCTGCTGAGTCGTAACCTCTATACTCTAACTCTTTTAGACCATCTAAAAGAATATCTTTACAATTCTCTCTACCTAAATATCCAACTATTCCACACATCTCTAAATCCTACGATTTTCTTCAAATTGTATCCTCTTTCCTTAGTTGGAAGCTAAGGCACTCTTTGTCTTTTTACGGAGTTTGTCAATAGTTTGCAATTTTGACAATATCTCTTTTTTATCACTACCTTTAGCCTCTTTCAATTTTTTAGAGAGCCTTTTTCTCTTCTCTTTCAAATCATTTTTAAGCTCTTCAAGTTTTTCAACTTCTCTTTTTTGTGGTTTCAATTCGAAGAAGTCATAAACAGCTTCAATAAGTTTTTTAGTTTTCATTCTATACTCCTAATATCTTTTCTCTTCATTGTCATATTCTCGAAGAATTTCGTTGTCTGCCCAAACAGTTTCAGCAAACTCTATAAGTCTGTTAGCAACATTGTAGATATAGATACTATCATTTATTAGTGAAGTCGCCATCTTTGTATCGATGAGGTCTTTTCTAATGAGGTCATCAATCCTACCATTGTTGATACTATCAATATCTTTTGCACTCTCTTTTAGAATTTCGATAAGTAGAATTGCTTCTGAAAAGTTATCTTGTAAATCTCTAACTTTTTGAAGTTCTCGAAGAATAGTGATGATTTTCCCTCTTAAAAAGTTATACTCATTTCGTATCGCTATATTGTCATGATTTATAAAAGTATTTACATTTTTCTGAACTTTCTCAATACTCTTAATTGCTCTAACCATGCCCCTATTTACTATCTTTAAAGAGTAGATATATTTCGAGTCTTCCATACCCATCTTCTCTTGAGCCAATGAAGAGTATTTGATTATATCTCCATAAAGTGTCTTAACAGTAACAGAATACATTCTATCAATATCTATATCAAAAGATTTTGTGGACTCTCTTAAAATCTTCTCCATCTCTTTTTCAGAAAAGACATCTTTTCGATGAAGAGAGAGACCATGAACTATGATTTCAAGTGAGTTTTTATAAAGGTGTTCACTCTCTTTTACAATTGAAGTAAGTGCTGATATAGGAGTATCTAATGAACCACTATCAAGATATTTGGGTTCGCCACTTTTTAGTCTCTGCTCTTTAAAAAGTTTTTCTAAATAGTTTACAAGCATAGGAATAAATGGAGAGAGAACAAGAACACCAATTAAGTTGAAAATTGTATGAAAGAGAGTGAGTTTCATAGCGTAATCAGTTTCAGAAATTCCAACAATAGGAGCTAAAACTTCTATCAAATCCATAAGTTGGTAGATGAAAACTATTGCAATGAGACCTGTTGTAAAGTTGAAAACAAGGTGAGCAACCGCCAATCTCTTTCCATTGGAATTTGAAGTTAAAGAACCAATAATAGCGGTAATAGTTGTTCCAATATTTGAACCAATTGCAAGAGCAATTGCATCTATATAGAGGATTTGGTTTCCAGCAAGAGCTACGATGATTATAGCCATTGTTGCTGAAGAGCTTTGAACAATTACAGTAGCTAAAGCCCCAACAAAAATATATGTGAGAACTCCTAAGAAACCGTCGATGTGGAATTTTGCTAAATCAATTCCCTCTTTAAGAGTCTCAAATCCCTCTTTCATAAAGTCGATACCAAGAAAGATAAAGCCTAAACCTAAAAGAACATCTCCAACTCCTTTTAGAGTTTTTGAATTCATAAATTTGAAAATCACACCAAAAATGATGATAAACATAGCATAGTGTGCTATTTTGATTTTCACTCCAAAAGTGGAAACTATCCAAGCTGTGGCAGTTGTTCCAATATTAGAACCGAAGATGATACCGACACCTTGAGAAAGTACGATGAGTTCAGCTGAAAGAAAAGAGATTGTAATAAGACTTACAAGAGAAGAGCTTTGAACAATAGCAGTTGTTAGAAAACCGCTAAATATCGCTTTTGGGGTACTGTTCGTCCAACTTCTTAAAATATCTTTAAGAGTTCCACCTGTAAAACTTTTAAAGCCGTCTTCCATGAAAATCATTCCAACAATAAAGACTGAAACTCCAGCCACAATCATTTGAATATTTTCAAAACTTATTAGAACATAAGCTAGAATGAGTAGAAAAATTGTTTTGAGTAACATGTTTACCTTATAGAAGAAGATGGCATTTCTTTAAATACCATCATTTTGAGTTTATTGAGAAATCTCTTCTTAAGACCTCTCCATGCTCCATCGAGGTGATAGGAGTAGCGATTTGGCAAATCTCTAAACTATTTCTACTCAAAAATTCCGTCTGTTGAAATTGATAGTTGAAATAATTTTGAGAAGTTTGAGTCATTTCCAACAGAGATAGTAACAGCTGGATAAAAAGAGTTATTATCATCATCTAAACTGAAAGAGAAATCTACAATGTCACCATCTCCATTACCATCTGCTAAAATAGAAACTGTTGCTGATGAGATAGTTCCATTTGTCTCAATAAAATCTTCCCAAGTTGAAATACTGCTTAATGCTGTTGCTGTTTCAGTTGAATAGTCTCCAAAAAATACAACAGGAAGATTTGTTGTAAAGTCTCCATAGATAGAGTTTGTTTCACTATCATAAGCGATATTTGCTCTTTCTGAGTCTGCTGTAAAATCTGCTAGTGTCTCTAAGTAATTTTCACAAGCTGGATATACAGAAACCATATCTGTATTATTTTCGTCTGTATGATTTTCCCAAAACTCTTCTGAGTTTACATTTACACACATATCGTAAAGTGGGTAGTAAACACTCTGAATTTCCAAATCTATCTCTTCATAACTTCTAATCCAGAAGCCTTGATTTGAAGGCAGAGTCTCAACAACTGTAATATTCTGCTCAGAAAGTTTCTTTCTTGTTGTATATTCTGGAGAGTATCCATTCCACTCACCACTATCGTTGTTCCAACTCCAGAGGATATTTATTGGAGAACCTTTTAAAGTTTCTACTAAATCAACTTCTTCGTTAAATCCATAGAGTTGCCATGTCATTTCGCCGAGATGAACACTTTTTGCATTTTCCACTGCAAAAAGAGAAGAGCTAAGAATTGCTATGCTTGAAAAGAGTTTTATAGAATTTCTCATATTTCAAATCCTTTTTTTCGAATATCGACACATTTTAGCAAATGTAGAAATAGTGGAAGGTTTTTCAAAGTGGTAAAATAGTGAGAAAAGAGATTTGATGAACCACTTTGCAAAGAGGATAATTCCCTGTTTAGATGTTAAAGATGGCAGAGTTGTAAAAGGTGTAAATTTTGTTGGGCTTCAAGATGCTGGAGACCCAGTTGAAGTTGCTAAAAGATACAATATCGAAGGTGCTGATGAGATAACTTTTCTTGACATTACAGCTTCAAATGAGAATAGAGATACAATAGTTGAAGTTGTTAAATCTGTTGCAAAAGAGGTTTTTATTCCTTTAACAGTTGGTGGTGGTATTCGAAAATTAGATGATATCTACAATCTCTTAAATGTTGGCTGTGACAAAGTATCTATAAATAGTAGTGCTGTCAAAAATCCAAATTTTGTCAATGAGGCTTCAAAAAGATTTGGAAGTTCAACAGTTGTTGTTGCTGTTGATGTTAAAAGAGTTGGAGATAGACATCATGTTTTTATAAATGGTGGTAGAGTTGATACAGGAAAAGATGCCGTAGAGTGGATAAAAGAGGTTAGAGATAGAGGTGCTGGAGAGATACTTTTAACTTCTATGGATAGCGATGGAACAAAAAACGGTTTCGATTTAGAAATTACAAAAATGGCTTCAGAACTTGTTGATATTCCTATTATTGCATCTGGTGGAGCTGGAAATGTGGAGCATATTTTTGATGCTTTTCAATCTGGTGCTGATGCAGCTCTTGCAGCTTCAATTTTCCACTTTAGAGAGATTGAGATTATGGAACTGAAAGAGTATTTAGATAAAAGAGGAATAGCGGTCAGGCTAGAGAAATGATTGATACAGAACTTTCACCCAAAGAGTGCAGAGAGTTACAGAGAGAAAACAAGAAATTAAAAGAGACTCAAAACCGAGTTGAACAGCAGTATAAAAATAGCTTTGATACTATTGCACACTATTTTTCAGAGTTCTCAAAAGAGGACGCACCTTCAAATCTGCTCAATGTTCTTGCAGACTTTACTCGATATATAGTTCAGAGTGATAGATGTACGCTCTGGCTTGTGGATAGAGAAAAAGGGCGTTTCTGGACAAAATTTGCTCACGGTCTTGATAGAGTTCATGAACTCGATTTAGCTGATGGAATTCTTGGAGAAGTATTTATTACAAAAGAGCCTATTCTTGAAAACAACCCATATTTAAATCCACACTTTTCAGATGAGGTAGATAGGGAGAGTGGGTATAAAACAGACTCTATTTTAGCAATTCCCATAGAAGATGATAATGGAGATATTATAGGTGTTTTTCAAGCTGTGAATAAGTTGAAAAAAGATGGCTTTTCAGAAAGAGATTTAGAGAATTTTCAATATCTTACAGCTTACACAAAAACTTTTCTAAACATAGAGAACCTCATCGAGGATTTAAATAGAGGCGGTGAAGAGGTTACCTATCTTGCTGAAAGAGATAAAGTTACACAACTTTATAATCGCCAAAAGATGGAGACTCTAATTTTCCGTTTTGTTGAGAGACACATCTATTTCTCTCTTGTCCTAATTCGACTAGATGATTTCCTTAATATCGCCCCTCTTCATAGAGAGAGCGTCCTTGTTCAATTTTCTAATATCCTTCAACAATCTGCTAACCCTCACTACACTCTTGGAAAATGGGAAGATGCCCAATTTATTGTAATTCTAAAACATAGAGAGATACATGAAGCATTCAACTTTGCCGAAAGAGTCCGAGAATTTCTATCTAAATTCTGTTTTGAAGATGTCGGAAAACAGAAAGTTTCGTTTGGAGTTACAGAGTGGTTTCAAGGTGAAGATGCACGAGAAACAGTTCGTAGAGTTGAGAATGCTCTACAAAAAGTTAGTTCCCAATTAGGTAACTTTTGTTAATGGGGGGTGACCAAATAGAGTATATTTTTACACTATATTTGTCATTTTGAACCCTTTCGATTTAGTAAAGTAAAACGATAAGTTTCCAAGATTTCTCAATCACTTTGTTCATATCGAAATGACAAGAGAGGCAAAAGTCTATTTTGTCACTCCCAAAAACTGGAATCAGAAATTTCTGATTCCTAATTTCTATTTTACAATATCTTTAATATATATCTTCAAATATGGGTAGAGTTTGGAGAGTTCTGGACCATTTTCAGCTCCTGTAAGTAGAAGTCGTAAAGGTTTGAAAAAGTTCTTTCCTTTAAGTCCTGTTCTTGTCATAAGACTCTTTTTAAATTCTCCAAAATCTTCAGGAATTTCCATTTCAGAAATAGCTTTACCTAAAACCTCATCAACTTCTCTTTTCTTAAAGATTTTTCCAACTTTCTCTTTTAGCTCTTTTAATGTGGAAGCCTCTTCAAGATATATCTTTGCAATATTTCCATCTAAATATCCAACTCTTTTAGAAAGCTCTTCAGGAGAGAGTAGTTTCAAATGTTCTCGATTTATAAATCGCAACTTTTCTATATCAAATTTGGCTGGAGATTTTGAGAGAGTTGAAATAGTAAACCACTCTAAAGCCTCTTCTAAAGTGAAAACCTCTTTTGGAGTTTTATTCCCTAAAAGAATTAGGTAGTTTGCAATCGCTTCTTGAGTAAATCCCTCTTCTAAAAGCCATTTTACTGATGAGGTATTTTCTCTTTTGCTCATCTTCTTTCCATCAGAATTTAAGATGATTGGTAGATGAACAAATTCTATCTCTTTACTATACCCTAGAGCGTGTTGAACTGCTATCTGTTTTGGAGTGTTTGAAAGGTGGTCTTCACCTCGAATTATAAAACTTATATCACTCAACATATCATCAATTGCACAAGCAAAATTGTAAGTTGGAGTTTTATCATGGCGAAGTAAAACAAAATTGTCTATATCTTCAGGCTGAAACTCAAAATCTCCTCGCAGAGTATCTCGAAACTTTACAGAAAAATCTGGTTTTTGAATTCGAACAACAGAAGGCTTTTCCATATTTAAAACTTCAGAATCTGAGAGAGTTTCACAAACTCCACTATATCTTGGAGGCTTTCCAGACTTTAGATTCTCTTTTCGACTTTTTTCTAACTCTTCAGCTGTACAGAAGCAGAGAAAAGCTCTCTTTGTTTGCAAAAGATTTGACGCAAACTGTTGGTGAAATTTTAAATTGTGAGATTGATATAAAACATCTGAAAACTGGATACCGAAATTTTGGAGAATTTCTAAAATCTCTCTATCTTTTCCCTCTAAATTTCTTTCAGAGTCTGTATCTTCAATTCTAATAGTTAGTTTGGAGTTTTTCTGTTTTGAGACGATGTAATTAAAAATTGCAACTCGGAGATTTCCTATGTGCATATCGCCAGTTGGACTAGGTGCAAAACGAAACATTATGATTAAATCCTGCTTTTGGAAAAAACCATCCAAAAAGGAGTAAAAAGATGGTTTCTTATCTGGAAGTGGTGACCCCAAGGGGATTCGAACCCCTGTAACCAGGATGAAAACCTGGGATCCTAACCGCTAGACGATGGGGCCAGTGAACCGAAACTCAAGGTCTTTTTAACCCTTTTCCGTTTTGGTGACGAAATTATAGGGAGAAGTTTCTTAAAATACGCTTAAACCAAAATAGGAAAAATTTCAAGTTTAAAATCAGAACTTCTGTTCTGCAAAAAGCTCTGATTTCAAATTTAACTCCAACTTTCAAAATGGCAATTTATAGTTTCAACATTTTTGAAAGTAGATATGTGAAGAGAGGCTAAAAATGAGATTTTTTCACCAACTAGAATCTGACGAATTTTTTTAAAAAAGAGAACTTCCAATTCTGAGTTGTGCTGTTGAACTAAAACTTTTTTATACTCTTTCTCTTTTCCAATATTTCTAATTTGTCTAATCTCAACATTTTGAAATTTAAAAATAGGTTTTCGATTTTCATGTCCAAAAGGTTGGAACTCATCTATTTTAAAAAGAAGCTCTTTTGAGATTTCGGAAAGTTTTAACTCTCCAAAAACAGCTAATTCTTGAGAAAAATCTTTTTCAGAATAGATATTCATAGCTTCAATGACTCTATTTTGGAATTCTGGGAACTTTTCTAGCTCCAAACTAAGACCACCAGCCATTTTGTGACCACCCCATTTTAAGAGGATATCTTGAACTTCAGAGAGAAGATAGAATATATCGATATTTCCTAAACTCCTACCACTACCTTTTAAGATATTTCCAGTTTGTGAAAAGATGAAAGCTGGTTTTTTAAAAATATCTACAATTCGACTTGCAACAATTCCAATAACTCCTTCATGAAGATTTTCACTATAAAAGAGGAGAATGGGAAGAGAGGTGTCTACACTACTTTTGACCTCATCAACAATCTCTTTTTCAATTAACTTTCTCTCTAAATTCAAATTCTCAAGCTCTTCAAAGAGTTGAGATGCTTCAAAGTAATCTTCAGAAATAAGAAATTGGAAAGAGAGTATTGCATCACTCATTCTGCCAGAACTATTGAGTCTAGGAGCTATCTGAAAAGCTATATCTTCAGAAGAGATTTTGCTTCCAACTCTATCTCTTAAAACTTCTGAAGATGCTCTTTTAGAGATTTGTAAAATTTGTAAACCAGCTTTTACAATAGAGTGATTTACTCCTAAAATTGGCATAACATCAGCAACTGTTGCAATAGCTACTAAATCTAAATATTGAGACATAGAAATTTCTAATTTCATCTCTCTCTTTATATTTGCAAGAAAGAGCCAAGTTACCATTGCTCCACATATATTTTTGAAAGGGTATTCATCATCTTCTCTTTTTGGATTTATAATTGCAAACGCATCTGGTAGAGAGTCTGATGAGCTATGATGGTCTGTGATGATGAGGTCTGTTCCTCTCTTTTTTAAAATCTCTGCTGATTTAAACGCGTGAATTCCATTATCAACAGTTATAACAAGGTCAGCTTCAACCCGTTTTAAAAGTTCAGGAGTAATACCATACCCATCTTTAAATCGATTTGGAATTACAATCTCAATATCAAAACCTACTTCTTGAAAAAAGAGATAAGTAATAGCAGAACTAACAACTCCATCAACATCATAATCCCCTATTATCGTTACTCTTTCACTCTCTCTTATCGCTTTAACAACTCTTTTTGTAGCAATATCCATATCTTTCAATAGTGTTGGTGGTGGAATATCTGCTAGAGTTTGAAAACCGTCTGGAAATCTATTAGAGAGTTTTTCTACTATTTCAGATAGTATCAATTTTCACTTCTCTCATATTGTAATTTCGAAATTGTGTTCTATTAAAAGTTCTCTGTCTCTTTGCAAGTTGTGCCGTATGAGTAGAAATTAGTTGAAGTAAGTCAAACTGGCTTGATATTTCACCTTTTAAATATTGCAATGTCTCTTCAATTCCAATACTATTTTTTGGTACTAATTTTTCTCTATATCTGTTCCAGAGATTTCTAACCTCATCTAAAAGTCCTATTTTCCACATATTTTCTGTTCTCTTTGCTATTCTTTTTCTTAAAATTTCAGGTTCTACAAAGATATTTAAAATCTCTATCTCTGAATTTAAAATTGCTATTTTTGGATTTTCTCTAAAAAATTGAGTTGGTGTTTTTCCTGTTTGAAGATAGATGTGAAGAGCCTTTTCAACTCTATAAATATCATTTGGAGGAACTTTCTCAGCCCACTTTGGGTCAAGTTGCTTCAAAATTTTATAGCTTCTTTCAATATCTTCTAACCTCTTTTCAGTCTCTAATTTTACACTTTCAGAAATTTCAGGTAGTGGAGAAAGACCATCAAGAAGAGATTTTAAATAGAAACTCGTCCCTCCAGCTAAAACAAGATTTTTACCCTCTCTAATACTCTCTTCTTTTGCACTTTTATAAACTTTTACGAAAGAAGTAGCAGAAAACTTCTGGTCTGGAAAAACAACATCAACTCCAAAATGCTTTACTCTTTTCAACTCCTCTTTTGAAGGTTTTGCTGAAACAATATCTATATCTCTATATATTGCTAAAGAGTCCATTGACAATATGTTTGCGTTCTCCTTTTTTGCAATTTCTATGGCATATCTACTCTTTCCAGAAGCCGTTGCACCGATAATTGCAATCTCTTTAAACTCCATTTAAAAACTCCAATTAGATTTCTCTAATTTTACAGTTTCAAAATTTGCAACTCATGAAGCTAAATTCTAGGGGGTGACCAAATAGGCTTCTGCCTCTCTTGTCATTTCGATATGAGCATAGCGATTGAGAAATCTTAGGAACTTATCGTTTAAATCGAAGTAATATAAAAAAGATTTCTCACCATAAAGGGTTCGAAATGACATATAGGTTGTTAAAGCATAAAATACTCTATTTGGTCAGTCCCAAATTCTAACCCCTCTTTTTGCTACACTTTTAAAAAATTATAAAGAGATAATAGTGAGTAAAATAGTTGTTTTAAATGCAAAAGGGGGAGTGGGGAAATCTACAATATCAATGCAGGTTGTTGTTCCATATCTCTATACAAGAAGTCAAAATAATATTGTAAATTATTATGAATTTGATGATGAGAATGAAGATAGTAAAAGTTTTATAAACTCTAAACTTGTAAACTCAACTCAAGTAAAAGTTGTTGAGTCAAATTTGCGAGAAGTGATAGCAGATATAGTATTAAAAGATGAGTCAATGTGTATTGATGTTGGAGCAAATAAGACTACAAACTATTTTGTATCTTCACTTATAGATAGTGGTATGGTTGATGCGATTGACCTCATCATCATTCCTCTTGCTGATGGTGAGCTTGATGCAATTAATGCTGTTGAGCTATATTATAAAATTAAAGAGTCTCAAAGTGAAGTTAAAATTCTTTTTGTACTAAATAGATACAACGAATTGAGGAATATTCATTCACAATTTGATATCTTTCTTGGAGATAAAAGAGGCTTTTTTGACACTCAAGGTCTAATTGAGAATATTGGTGCACAAGATAGAAACTATGTGACACTGACAGATAGTGATACAATCAAATATTGTAGAAGTTTTGGAACTACTGTTTGGGAACTTGCAAATTTAGATAGAGATTTAACAGGACAACTTAGGGAAGCAATCAAAGAGAAGAGAGATAAACAGGAGATAAAGATGCTCAGTTTCAAAAAAGCTCTTAAAGGAGATTGTGAACTATACACAAAAAATAGTTTAGAAAATATTTTTAAGAAAATTGATGAACTTATAAGATAGGAGATTGCAAGTTGCCTCATGATATCGAACCAGTTGTAGAGATAGAGACTATTTCACTCTACCTTTTCTCATCTCTACTATTTTTAGGAACTCTATTACTTCTATTTCTAATTTGGCTTCTTTTTAAGAAATTTAAGAAGAGAGAAAATCTTAGAGAGATATATTTAAAAGAGTTGCAAAATTTGAATTTGGAAAATTCTAAAAAGTCTGCTTATAGAATATCTGAACTTGGTAGAGAAATTATTGAAAGTGACAGAGAACTTAGAGTTTTTGAAGATTTGGAAACTCTTTTAGAAAACTTTAAATATCGTAAAGAGGTAGAGCCTTTTTCCGATGAGGTTCTTCAAAAGTTACAAATATTTCTGGAGGTAGTTGAAAGTGATTGATATAAGATTTGAGTATCCAGAACTCTTTATAATTTTAGCTCTTTTCATTCTCTGCTCCTATTTCTGCCAACCAAAAAGCAACTCTATTCTCTTTCCAAGAGTAGCTATGTTTGGAAATATGAATTCTATCAGAGTTCATTATGCAAAATATCTGAAATGGATAACAATTCTCGCTCTATTAACAGCATTAGCTTCACCATATAAAACTCTTGTTGAAGAAGTAGACCCAAAACATGGTTTGAATATAGCTCTAATTTTAGATACTAGCGACTCGATGCGTTCTATCGGTTTCTCTTCTGAAAATAGAAGACTCAATAGATTTCAAGTTGTGAAAAGGGTTGTTTCAGATTTCATCTTAAAACGGGAAAAAGATAATTTGGGTCTTGTTGTTTTTGGAGAGTACGCTTTTATCTCCTCACCACTAACTTACGATAAGAGAATTTTAAATACGATGTTAGAAAATGTTCATATTGGAATAGCGGGAAAGGCTACGGCAATTTATGACGCAATTGGACAGACTGTATCTCTATTAAAAAATGAAGAGAACTCTTCAAATATTGCAATCCTAATTACTGATGGTATCAACACTGAAGGGGTAATTCCGAGAGATAAAGCATTGGAGTTGGCGAAAAATCACAATATCAAAATTTACACAGTTGGAATTGGTAGACAGGGTGAAATAAATCCACTCGATTTAAATGACATAGCTGAACAGACAGGTGGAGAGTTCTTTTTAGCAAAAGATGGTAATGAGTTAGAAAAGATATATTCTGAAATTGATAGATTGGAAAAGAGAGAGATAAAAAGTATAGAGTATGAACTTAAAGAGTATTTCTATTTCTATCCACTTCTAATTGCAATTTTAAGTCTAACACTCTATATTACAGTTCGAAATAGAAGGGAGCTTTTTTGAAAAAAGTGGCAATTTCAATTGGAGATTTGAATGGTATCGGTCTTGAATTAGCAATTCGAAATCATAAAAAGATTTCTAAATTTGTAGAACCAACTTATCTTCTAAACTTAGAGATGTTGAAACAGGGTTCTGAACTTCTGAATTTGGAAATTCCAAAAGGATTTCAAGTTTGTGATGAAGTTTCTGGAAATTTCAGAATTGATGCTGGAGAAGTTTCAAAAGAGAGCGGAAAATACTCTTTTGACTCTTTTCGATATGGAGTTGAACTTGCAAAAGATGGTTATTCTCTATTAACTTTACCTGTAAATAAGATGGCTTGGAATTTAGCTGGAATACCTTATAAAGGACACACAGACGCTCTTCGAGATATTTTCAAAAAAGATGCAATTATGATGATGGGAGTTCCTGAAATGTATGTTGCACTTTTTACAGAACATATTCCTCTTTCAAAAGTTATAGAGTCTGTTTCAATAGAGAAATTGGTCTCTTTTTTAAGAAACTTCTCAAAGTACACCTCATCAAAAGTTGGGGTTTTAGGAGTAAATCCACATGCTGGAGATGGTGGAGTTCTTGGAAATGAAGAGAATATTTTAGAAATAGCTATTGAGAAAGTAAACCTTGAAGTTGGAAAAGAACTCTTCTCAAAACCTCTTGTTCCCGATGTTGCATTTACTCCTGCAATGAGAAAAGAGTATAACTATTTTGTTGCAATCTACCATGACCAAGGCTTAGCTCCTTTAAAAGCTCTCTACTTTGATGAGGTGATAAATATCTCTCTAAATCTTCCAATTCAGAGAGTTTCTGTTGGACATGGTACAGCTTTTGATATCGCTTACAAAAAAGATAGAACTCTAAATTCTAAAAGCTATCTAAACAGTATAAAGTATCTTTTATAGTATTATTTTTGGGACTAGCTAAAAAGGATTTCCTCTCTGAGCGTAGTTGCAGACTCTTCGGTCAGTTCTGGAAGAACCTCCCTCAGAGTTTTTTAACCTGAAAAAGCTATTTAGCCACTCCCTTATTTTTAACTAACTTCAATCTAAATATTTTTTTGATAACATTTTTGAAAAGAAATCCATAGGAGAATATATGGCATTTTTAGAAAGCTATAATAGACATGTTGAAGAGCGAAAGGCTCTCGGTGTTCCACCACTTCCACTTACAAAAGAGCAGACAGCTCAGGTAATCGAGGGAATTAAAGCTGGTGAAAATCTTGAAATCTATACAGACCTCATCAAAAATAGAGTTGCTCCAGGTGTGGACGACGCTGCTTATGTTAAGGCTGATTTTCTAAATGCGATTGTGATTGGAGAAGTAGAAGTTTCAACTATCTCTAAAAGTGATGCAATTGAGACTCTTGGAAAAATGCTTGGTGGTTTCAATGTTGCTCCACTTGTAAATGCTCTAAAAATCGAAGAAGTTGCAGCAGTTGCTGCTGAAGCTCTAAAAAAGACTCTTCTTGTTTATGACGCATTCAATGATGTTGAAGAACTTCACAAAGCTGGAAACAAATATGCAACAGAGGTAATTACATCTTGGGCAAATGCTGAGTGGTTCTTAAATAGAGATGCAATTCCAGAGAAAATTACTGTTACGGTTTTCAAAGTTGCGGGTGAGACAAATACAGATGATTTATCTCCAGCAAGTGAGGCTTTTACAAGAAGTGATATTCCACTTCATGCAAACTCTATGCTTGTAGCTAAGATGGAAAATCCACTTGAAACTATTGCGGAACTTAAGAAAAAGGGAAATCCAGTAGCTTATGTTGGTGATGTTGTTGGAACAGGAAGTAGTAGAAAATCTGGTATCAATTCTGTTCAGTGGCATATGGGAGAAGATATTGATGGTGTTCCAAACAAAAGAACAGGTGGTGTTGTTCTTGGTGGTATCATCGCTCCAATCTTCTTTGCAACTAGTGAAGACTCTGGTGCATTACCAATCGAATTAGATGTAACAGCTCTTGAAACTGGTGATGTCGTAGATATTTTCCCTTATGAAGGTAGAGCTGAAAAGAACGGTTCTGAGATTTCCACTTTCTCACTAAAACCAAACACAATTACTGATGAGGTTCGAGCTGGAGGAAGAATTCCACTTATTATTGGTAGAGGACTTACTAAAAAAGCTAGAGCTGTTTTAGGAATGGGTGAAGAGGAGATTTTCTTAAGACCTGACCAACCAGCTGACACTGGAAAAGGATTTACTCTTGCTCAAAAGATGGTAGGAAAAGCTACTGGAATGGCGGGAGTTCGACCTGGAATGTATGTTGAACCAACAACTCTTACAGTAGGTTCTCAAGATACAACTGGACCAATGACAAGAGATGAAATTAAAGAACTTGCTGCGTTAGGATTTAGTGCCGACCTTGTAATGCAATCTTTCTGTCATACAGCTGCTTATCCAAAACCTGCTGATATAAAATTACACAACACTCTTCCAGACTTCATTTCCTCTCGAAGCGGTATCTCCCTACGACCAGATGATGGTGTAATCCACTCTTGGCTAAATCGAATGGTTCTACCTGATACAGTTGGAACTGGTGCTGACTCTCACACAAGATTTCCAGTAGGTATCTCTTTCCCTGGTGGTTCTGGAATTGTTGCATTTGCTGGTGTTACAGGTTCAATGCCTCTAAATATGCCTGAAAGTGTAAAAGTTGTTTTCAAAGGTGAAATGCAACCAGGAATTACACTAAGAGATTTAGTAAATGCAATTCCTTACCAAGCAATTCAAGATGGTCTTCTTACAGTTGAAAAGAAAGGTAAAAAGAATATCTTTGCTGGTCGAATTCTTGAAATTGAGGGTCTACCAACTCTTAAAGCAGAACAGGCTTTTGAACTTTCTGATGCTTCAGCAGAGAGAAGTGCAGCGGCTTGTACGGTGAAACTGGATAAAGAGCCTGTAATTGAGTATGTGAATAGTAATATAAAGTTACTTGAAGCGATGATTGAAGATGGTTACGAAGATAAGAGAACTATTCAAAGAAGAGTTGATAAATTCAAAGAGTGGTTAGCAAATCCTGAACTTATGGAAGCTGATGCTGATGCAGAGTATGCAGCAGTAATTGAAATCGACTTGAACGAAATTACTGAACCAATTCTTGCTTGTCCAAACGACCCAGATGATGTTGCTACTCTCTCTGAAATTCTTGCTGATGAAAAGAGACCACACAATATCGATGAGGTATTTGTTGGTTCTTGTATGACAAATATTGGACACTACCGAGCTTTAGGTGAAGTTCTTAAAGGTGAGGGTCAAGCTCCTGTTAGACTTTGGGTTGTTCCTCCAACAAGAATGGACGAAAAACAGCTTATTCAAGAGGGTTACTACTCACTATTTGGACTTGCTGGAGCCAGAACAGAGACTCCAGGTTGTTCACTTTGCATGGGTAACCAAGCAAGAGTTGCTGACAATGCTATTGTTTTCTCAACTTCTACAAGAAACTTTGATAACAGACTTGGAAAAGGTGCTCAAGTTTATCTTGGTTCTGCTGAACTTGCTGCTGTTGCTGCAATGCTTGGAAGACTTCCATCAAAAGAGGAGTATATGAAAATTGTTCCTTCTAAAATTGCTGGAAAAGAGGCGGATATTTATAAATATCTCAACTTCCATGAGATTGAGAACTATAGTTTAAGTAACTAGAGTTTTCTTTCCCTCTCTGAGAGGGGGGGAGTTATAGTTTTTTCTTAAGTTTTTTAATCCTCGATAAACTTTTGAGTGGCATTTTGAAAACTTCTTTTTACTGCCACAAATACAAGTTTTACGATTTAATAGCTCTGTAACTTTTTCTTTTGTGAAAAAGAGAGGCATAAACTGACTATCTTCTTCTAATAAAAACTCTAAATATCCTAACTCACCGTGGGCATGTTCACCCCAAGGAAATTTTCTATATTTCTGAAAATAGCTGTTGAAATAGAAATGGTTCTAAAGCATTTGTGAAGAATTCTTGCCAATTAAACTCTTCATCTATAAAAAACTTTTGTTCTTCTGGAGGAATAGTTAAACAGAAACTATCATCTGGATTTATATGTAAATCAGCTAATGGTAAGTTACTCTCTTCTGAAAATTGACTGAGCCTATTTCCTATCTCTCTGACTTTTGGAAGTATCGAATTCTGATGTTTTTTTAAATCGATAGAAATTAAATAACTATCTTCTATTTCTACACCTTGATAATTCCTTTTAAAACTAATTTCACCATCAATGCTACTTTTATCTATTTTAAGAGCTGGATAGAACCCCTCTATCCAGTCAATTTCACTATCTGATAATTTAAAAAGTTCCATTTGCAACTTTGCAGAAAGGCTTTGTAGTATTATAAATAGCTTGAGTTTTATTTTCTTTCTTCTTACACTCTTCTTCTGTTAGAGTTGGAAACCTATCTCCAAAAACTTTTTGCCAATTTTTTATCTTATCTAAACAGCTTTCTTTCTCAAAAAATGCTTTTTTTGATAGTTCATAGAGCTTTTGAAATTCATCTTGAAAATCATTTTTTCTTCCATCGGAATAGTGGTCAATAATGCTTTTTGTAGAGTCAGTAGGATTTTTTAACTCTTCTTTATAATTTTCTAAATTATTGTAAATACCTCTAACTGTTTGATAGAAACTCTCTTCATCACTATCATATCTTACAAAATGGTTTGAAGCTAAAACAGTAAGCTGAAACCCTCCAAATGAACTTTTCTTATAATCTTTCCAAGCCTTTAAATACTTCACAACTCTTCTAAATTGATTATCTGTATTTTTATTAGTCTTAATAAACCAATCTTGAATGGCTTTTGGATTACTCTCTATCCAACCTTTACTTTTTACTGCCAAATAGAATTTTCCATCTTTTTCAGCATAAATTGGTAAATCTATATGCTTCTTACCATCTTTATAATTTACTCTTACACAAAGATTTTTATCTGTAATTGGAACAGATGTATGATTTTCAACAGGATTTACAATCCAGCTATGAACAGTTTGAGTAGAAATCCAATCTTTTATATCTTTAGAAGTATCTATATTTTGCAAATAAATACCATCATCTAAATCATACTCTCCATTAATAGGCTTAATGGTTGTTCTCATATGAAAAGAGCCTTGCATAAAAAATTTGGGTTGTGTTCTCTCTTTGAACTCTTTTTTTATCTTCTCTCGTAAAGTGTTTCTACTGCCTCTTAGTTGCTCTTTTGTCTTTGAGTCTAAATCTATCTCTCCGTGAAAGTTTTTAAATTCTGCATCAAAATCCATCATCTATTTTCCTTTTTAAAATTTTTGTTTTAAAAACTGTTCGTGGGTATATTCTAAATCTGCTATATTCTTTAATTCATCAATTTGAGAAACATCATCAAGCTTCATTTCCATCTTTAACTTTGGATTTATTCTTAAATAATTACCATTTTTTAACACAAATCCTGTCTGATAAGAAGCTAATTGAGATTGAGCCTCTAATACAATATCACTAATAGGTTTTGCCCAATTAAATAAACCACCATGTTTCAGTTTTTCATATTTATAAGGGACACAACAAATTTCACCTGTTCCAATTGAGAGAAGAGTTACATCTTCGAATTTTTCTGGTTTTTTATGTTTTCTTAGACTTTCATCTTTAAATTGAAAAGCATCGATTAATGCAACTAAAGATGGGTTGTTCGCAACTATTCCACCATCAATAAGGTTGCTTGAATGTTCTAACTTCTCTTTAGCTTTAAAATATGTTGGTGCTGATGTTGAAGCTAAAACAATATCTGAAAGTTTTTCATCAAGTCTTTCTCCATTTCTATCAAAGTACCCAGATTTATGAAATCGTGCTTTTGCAGTTGATAAAGCAACAGAAGTTATTAAAATATCAGTTTCAACATCTTTAAGACTCTTTTCTCCAAATAACTCTTTTGCCTTCATTTCTAAAAAAGAGTTATCATATTTTGGTTTATAGAGTTGTTGAAGCCAGTTTCTTTTCTTACCAAATATCTCAACTGTATAATCATCATAAAACTCTCGAACCTCTTTTGCACTTTTCCCTATTGCTAATAGTCCAGCAATAATTGCTCCTGTTGAAGTTCCTGCGATTAAATCAAATCTCTGACCAATATTGATATTTTCATCATTAACTCTATTTAAATAACTCTCTACATTCTCAAGAATTTTTGCTGTTAAATAGCCTCTAACTCCACCACCATCGAGACTTAAAATTTTAAACTTATTATCTTCCATAATAATCCTTTCCTGCTATATGCAGGTCAGTATTATAGCAAACCTTAGTCAATCAGTATCAACTTAAATATAGTTATGTTTTAATTTTTATTAAATAAAACAACTAAATCTATTTCCCAAATAGTATGCTATTTCTAGTGGAACAGCATTTCAAATTTAACGACAACAAGTCTTGTCATTTATTTAACCATCTCCAAAATTTCTTTTTTCACAAATAGTAAATTCTTATAAATCAACTTTAATTTCTCAAAATCTGTACTATCAAAGTTTTGCGAAACAAAATATCGATAACTCTCCTCTCCAACTTTCTCTAAAACCACAAAGTTCCAAATTGCACCAATGATATAAGCTCCTCGAATTTGTTTTGAATTTGAGATTTCTAAACCAGCTATAAGTTCAGCAAGTAGTTGTGGCTCTGGATTTGAATATTCTAAACCTTTTTTGAATTCCTGAATAAAGAAAAAGGGTTTTTCAGCTTTTTCAAAACCATAAGAGACTAAAAAATCAGTAGTTCCTTTAAAACGGAATTCTTCAGTTTCATAAACCAGAGGCTCTTCATAAAAATCACGGATTTTATGGTCAATCTTAAAATCAATTCTATTAAGAATAGGGCTTAAGAACTTGATCTTTAAATCTTCCTCTTTATAAATTTGAATAAAATCAGATTCTTTTTCTAAGAGAGTTTTCAAGAAAATATTATCCTCATTTGATAACTCTAAATCTGAATTAAACCAATTCTCAAATACAGATTTGTCAAAATTTCTCTCTATTTGAAAAAGTTCTTTTAAATCATCTTTGCTAATTTTTGAATATGAAAAAGAGGGAACACTATTTTGTAAGTTTTTAAGCTCTGCCAACTCTTTTTCAAGTTGAGCAATCTTTTCTGATATTTCTCTATTTGACATTTTTATTTCCTAAAATCTTCTTTTTTAAAGTATCGTAATCATAAATTTCACCATATTTAATATAGCCATTCATATCTTTTTCAACTTCAATAATTTCTTCTAAAGTTTCATCAGGCAAAGTGTCTCGAATAGCAATATTTGGGTCTACATTGTGTAATTCCCGATACTGTTTTGCTGTATATCCCAAAACCTTAAGATTTATTAGATTTGCTAAATTTACAAAAGTAAATCTTTGACTATTTTGAGACTGTTTTGGCAAATAGATTTCTTTGACAGTTTTGCCAAGTTCTTTATAAAGAAATTTCGTATCTAGCCTATCAATTTTTAATTGGTCAGAATAGATAATTAGCTGTTTTACAACTTGATGCATTTGAACTTCAAACTTTGGAGATACCCAAGAAGCGAATTTTAAAAATAGTTCTTTATGAAACCAAGTTCCACCTTGATATTTTCCTCTCTTGGTATAAAACCACCCATTTTTTAAACCGCCAAAATTTTGGCTATTTAAAAAATATTCATCAAGAGCCTCAATATACTCTTTTGTATTTGTGTTATCCAAAAATTTTCTAGCATCTTTTCCAAATTTTTTTGCAATAGTAGTTGCTTTAAAATAAGCCTCTTCAGAACCAACTGGAGCTTTTAAAAGTGTTTGAACATCTACAACTAATTCTCCATTAATAGTCTCTATTTCTAATAGCTTGGTTTTTAAATGTATTGTTTCTATGGATTTTGCCGTTTCAGAATACTTCTCCAAATTCAGCCTTTATAAAATTTTAATTTTGTTATTTTAACATATTTAAAAAATACATGTATGACGAAAACAATATATTTAATATAGTCTAAAGTTGTATTTTTGGTGAAATGTAACCTGGAATTACACTAAGAGATTTAGTAAATGCAATTCCTTACCAAGCTATTCAAGATGGTCTTCTTACAGTTGAGAAGAAAGGTAAGAAAAATATCTTCGCTGGTCGAATTCTTGAAATTGAGGGGCTACCAACTCTTAAAGCAGAACAGACTTTTGAACTTTTTGATGCTTCAGCAGAGAGAAGTGCAGCAGCTTGTACGGTGAAATTGGATAAAGAGCCTGTAATCGAGTATGTGAATAGTAATATAAAACTTCTTAAGGCGATGATTGAAGATGGTTATGAAGATAAGAGAACTATTCAGAGAAGAGTTGATAAATTCAAAGAGTGATTGGCAAATCCTGAACTTATGGAAGCTGATGCTGAATATGCTGCGGTTATTGAAATCGACTTGAATGAAGTTACTGAACCAATTCTTGCTTGTCCAAACGACCCAGATGATATTACTACTCTCTCTGAAATTCTTGCTGATGAGAAACGACCAAAAAATATCGATGAGGTTTTTGTTGGTTCTTGTATGACTAATATTGGACACTACCGAGCTTTAGGTGAAGTTCTTAAAGCTAGGTTCTGCTGAACTTGCTGCTGTTACTGCAATGCTTGGAAGAATTCCTACAAAAGAGGAGTATATGAAAATTGTTCCTCAGAAAATTGCTGGAAAAGAGGCAGATATTTATAAATAAGCACTTGCAAATAATTAACACAGCATAAAATTAGTACCATAATGTATAAGTATTTATTCTATATTGGCAAATAGAGTTTCAAAAGAAGTATATGCAGATATACTAAGCCAATGTTCTTTCATCTGTTTCCATA
>JAMJTW010000021.1 GCA_024281175.1 Candidatus Thiovulum imperiosus | reverse complement strand
ACTTGCTAAATGGATAGTTGGGTGATTTGATATAAAATCTCTCTCTTCTTCTGTAAATTCCATACTCAAGAGAGTTGTGAAAAGTATAGATAGAAGAGAGAGGAGCTTCAAATTTTACTCTCAAGCTCTTCAATTTTTTTATTTAATCTCTTCTCTCTCCGTGGACAATCCCAAGCTACAACCCATATTATATAAATCATAGCCATTATTCCAAATAACTCACCAATAAGTGAAAAGATTTGTTCTAAATTTTCCAATTTAGTGAATTAAATGAATTTCATGATGAGGTAGCGACTCATTTAAGTCTCTTTGAGCTTCACTATCAGAAGCAATAGCAGTTCCAGAAACATCTAATTTCTCTAAACGCTCCATTCCAAAAAGAGGTTCAATGTTTGTAATACTTGTGCTTGAGATATTTAAATCTTCAAGTTTCTCCATTTTTTCAAGATGTGAAATATCAGATAAAGCTGTACTTGAGACATTCAACTTCTCCAAGTAGTAGAGTCTAGTAATACCCTCTAAATCTGTAACGCCCGTACTGTTACATTCAAGATTTTCTAAACTTAAAAGTTCAGACTCAGGAATTACAACTCGATTTTCATCTTCTCCTAAAGCTCTGTTTACACACTTTTGAAGTTCAATATCTTGAAAACCTTCAAATGGCTCAAATTGACAATTTGTCCAGAAACCAGAGTTTGCTTCGATTGTATCAAATCTACTTATAGTTGGATAGAATGTGCTATCTTCACTTTGAACTTCCCAACCGTTATGATTTCTATCAAATTTCCAAGAAGCAAGAGACTTGTTGTTGTCGTAATTACATCTAACATGAGAAGAGTTTGTATCAACTCCAATACCATTTAAACTCCAACCTTCACCATAAGACTCTACGGAGATATTTTCATCATTGTAATCTGGTGAAATTGAGAAGTTTCCGTCTGCTAAAATCCAAATTCCCATGTCGTTTGTGATTTCTTCTATCTCTTCTAATCCAACAAGATTTTGTAGATTTTGATTTAATTCTTCATCTGGAGAGTAGACTTTCCAAACTTTTTCACAAGCCCAACCATTACTTGGATTTGCTTCACAACTAGACTTATCTTTCTCCTCATAAGCATAGACAATTAGAACCTCATCAGGTAAATCCTCTTTATCTATATTTCCAGAGAAAAGTCCCCAACCATCTTGTACAGATACTTCAACAACTCTATCTGAAACAGTAGCTCGGAAAACTCCATAAGGGTATGAACGATACTCATCTTCATCATACTCTTCCAAAATTCCAGAAACAACTAAACTGTTTCTATCAAAAACAGCATCTTTGAAATAGACTGACAGATTTTCATCATTCTCAAAATATTGAAGAGAGACTATATTCATATCTTCATCAATTTTTGAAACAAAAGGTAAATTTGAAGAGTACTCTTGTCCTAAAACATAAACTCCATCATCTCCTGCAACAACTCTACTGTTGTAACTGTCAAAACCGTTTCCATTTGGATTTATACTCATTGCACCAGACAAAGTCTTTCCACTACTACTTACATCTTCAAGATAGTACTGGTATAGGTCTCCATATTTTAAAACATATAAGATTTTTGTAGTTTCATTATGTTCAACAAAATCGAAATCTTCAAAGTCGGAAATAGAGTTGTCTGTTATCTCAAATTGTGTTAAGTTTTCATCTAAAACAGCAAATGGCTCACTATATCTCATAGCATAAATTTCAGTACCATTGCTTTCATCTATTTTTAGAGAGATAGTGGTGTCATGATAGAATGTTTCTGGAAAATCTATAAAGTGAGTAATATTTTCATCAACTCTAATTATAAAATGTGTATAATCTCCATTCCACTCATCAGAACTCACACTCGCATCTGGAGTTGAAAAGTTTCCATCAGAAGCTCCAGCGATATAGATATTTCCTTTGCTATCTAAAATTGCATCTTCTACAAAATCTCGTCCAGAAGTTCCATAGTAGTCTGTCCAGAGTTCAGTTCCATTTTCATCAAATCTAGTTACAAATATATCGTAGTATCCATGATTTTCCTCGTCCATGACATTTGCAGTTGTTCCAACAACAATAGTTCCATTACCATCTGGAAGAATTTTTACAGCATCATCTGGAAATAGTTCTGCTCCAAAAGAGGTAGAGAATTCCAAATCTCCACTTGGAGAGTGTTTTAGAATTAGTGCATTCTGATTTTCGATTTCTGGTGGAGTGTCATCTTCAGGAAAGAATTCAGTTCCAATTATATTTCCAATAGAGTAGATAGAACCATCTGTAGATAGCATAGTGGAGTTTATTTCATAAGATGCAGAACTATTTATCTCAAACATCTCTAAATCTACACTCATATTTGCAGAGAGAGAAGAGATTGCTAAAATTGTAGCTAATGAAAATCGTCTCATAGCGACTCCTTTTTTATAGGAAAATCGACACTAATTTAGAATATTTTCAATAATTAGATTTTCTCTTCTGACAAAAAAGATAAAAATAGTCATATTGGATAGAAAAAGAGTTATAAGTAGAGATGTTGTTATATATTCTAATCTCTTAATTCTGCTACTCTCCTCAACTCTTTTTGAAAGAGTTTCAAACTTTTTTCTCTGTTTCTCAATGTAAAATGTCAAATTATATTTGAGCTGGTAATACTCTTTTGAAAAGATAATATTTGTTGCAACTTCTCTCTCTCCTCTGCTGGTGATGAGGTAGAACGCACTTCTCTCAAGTTCTTGAATTTTGTTGAAAATTCTCCAAATTTTAGAAGACTCATTTGGAATTGTTTTGAAGAAAGAGATGCCTCCATTTTCAAGTTTCTCATACTCAATCTTACAATTTTCACATTTTGATATAGCAAATGCTTGGAGTGATAGAGTTCGTCTTTCTGAAATTTTTGTTACAACTTCAAGAAACTCTAAATTCCTCTTATGCTCTATATGAAAATTGTGAGTTTGAAGTGTTGCCTCTTTCCACTTTATTATAGATAAAACAATTGCTAAGATAACTGCAGAATTTAGTAGAAAAAAGAGCAGAGATAGGGTTCTAATACTTACTTTTGACACTCTACTCTTCTTGAAATTACTTCTGTTGTTCTTTTAAATAGTTGAAAAGTGTTTCACTAATTCCAAGTCCTCCAGCAGAAATTTTTGAAATCTCTTCTCTAAACATAGATTGATAAATCTTATCTCCTGGGTCTTCTCCAAAAAGTTTATTGGAATCTTGCATTGAAACATCTAGTAGAGTTTTCAAAATTATCGATTCAAACTGGTCAGTTTTTTCTCGAAGTTGAGAATCTTCAAGTTTTGAAGTATCGATTCTTTGAAAATCATTTTGTCTAAGTTTAAGCATAGTTAGTTCATTACTAGCTTCAGGGATTTTGTTTAACATTAAATTACCTCTAAATCAGCTTGAATTGCTCCAGCCTGTTTGATAGCTTGAAGTATTGAAATTATATCTTCTGGTTTTGCACCCAACTTTTTTAAAGCTCTAGTGATATTTGCGATGCTATTCTCTTTTTGTCTTGTAATAACTCTATCTCCAACTTTATCTATAGAAACATCTTTATCTAAGTGGTAGTTGTTCTCATCAGCTTTTGGAAGATATGTCATTGGAGAGACTTTAATTGTAATTTTTCCATGAGTTATTACAACAGGAGCAACTTCAACATCAATTCCAGAAACAACAGTTCCAGTTCTCTCATTAATTACAATTCTACTTTTCATTTTATAATCTATTTCAATTTCTTCAACAGAAGCCAAGAACCGTATCATACTCATCTCTTCAGGTTTTTGAAGGGTTACAGTTTTTGCATCAATTGCCATAGCGATACTATCTTTAAAATATCTATTTATTGCTTTCTCCATTGAGATAGCATTACTAAAACTAGGCTCTTTTAAAGAGAGTTTTATTCCAGTCTGATTGTATAAGTCAAATGGAACTTCTCTCTCGACTAAAGCACCATTTGGAACTCTACCAGCCGTAATATGTTTAGTTCCTCCACCTCTACTAGCAAGACCACCAACACTTACAGAACCTTGAGCTAGAGCGTAAATAACACCATCAACCCCTTTTAATGGAGTCATAATTAGAGTTCCACCCTCCAGAGATTTAGCGTCTCCAATAGAAGAGACAACAACAGAAATCTTGTCTCCCTGTCTTGTAAAAGATGGAAGTTTTGCTGTTACCATAACTGAGGCTACATTTTTTGACTTAATTGTATTTGGGTCTACTTTAATATTCATAAGCTGAAGCATATTTGACATAGATTGGTATGCGTAAAATGAGGAAGCACTATCACCAGTTCCAGATAGACCAACAACAAGACCATAACCGATAAGTTGGTTTTCCCGAACTCCTACAACTTCTGAAACCTCATCGATAGTTGCTGATTGCAGAGATGACAAGAATAGAAAAAATAGTATAGTTTTATACAACTTTAAGACTCCTTTTATTTTATGAGTATTGTATCTAATTGGAGAATTAGAGAAATGCTAATCTTTCAAGCCAAAATATGTCACTAATTCTACCTCTCTTCTCTTCAGCAAACAGCAGAGTATCAAGAAATCCAGTTTGAAAAACTTCTAAACTTCTCCTATCTGAAGCGTCCCAGTAAAGAAGATGAAAATCTTTACTCTTTTGAAGCTCCCAAGGATTTACATAGAGTCGAACTTGATTAACCTCATCATCAAACTTGCCATCTATTTTCATATCTTCAAATACCAAATCTAACCTATCCAGATATCGACTCTCTTTTTTAGCGACTCTACCAACAGAAACTGTAACGCCTTTAAATTTTCTATTTTTTTCATCAACTCTATGGTGGAATAGTATTCGAAATAGTAGTGATTTATCTTCAAAAAGAGAGTCTATAAAATCAACTTTTTGATAGTGAGTAAACTCCACCATTGTATCAATAACACCATCTCTCATCTGCTCAAGATGGTGTAATGCTGATGAGGTCTTGTACCGGAAAGCACTGTCCAACTCCATCTCTCTATTCCAATTTCTATACCAACCCAAATGGTTTCTAATTCTATAATCTACAAGAAGTTTCAACATACTTTTTTAGAAATTCTATCACTACCTGAAATTTGCTACAATCCACAAATTTCAAAAAAAGGATTTTGATGAAATTTTTTCTCTACATATTTTTTACAGGAGTTTTAATGAGTAGTGCAATACCAGAACATTTTGAAAAGAAATTGGAAAATGGTCTTACAGTTTTAGTTATTCCACTTCAAAATGGTAGTGGTGTAATCAATACAGATATATTTTATAGAGTTGGTTCGCGAGATGAGATTTTAGGAAAAAGTGGAATTGCTCATATGCTTGAACACCTAAACTTCAAATCTACGGAAAATATGAAAGCTGGAGAGTTTGATAAAATTGTTAAAGGATTTGGAGGCTTAAATAACGCTTCAACAAGTTTTGATATTACAAAATATTATATCCGTTCTTCAGCTCAAAATTTACCAAAATCTTTAGAACTCTTTGCAGAGATGATGGAAAATTTAAAACTTTTAGATAGTGAGTTTCAACCAGAAAGAGATGTTGTTTTAGAAGAGAGATATTGGAGAACAGACAACTCACCTTTTGGACTTCTCTACTTTACTCTTTTCAATACAGCTTTTGTCCACCACTCTTACCACTGGACTCCAATTGGATTTATAGATGATATAAAAGGTTGGAAAATAGAGGATATCAGAAACTTTTGGGAGATGTATTATCAACCTCAAAACGCTTTTATAGTTGTTAGTGGAGATATAGAGCCTGAAACAGTTTTTGCAGAAGTGGAAAAGAGTTTTGGAAAAATAGAGAATAGAAAAGAGATAGTTAGACCAAATATCTCTGAACCAGAACAGCTTGGTGCTAGAAGAGTTGAAATTGAGAAAGAGACAGATGTTGAGTATCTTGCAATAGGCTTCAAAATTCCAAATTTTGAAAGTGAAGACCAGATTGGACTTTCGGTAATTTCAGAACTACTTTCCACAGGACGGAGTAGTAGACTTTTCAAATCGCTTGTTCAGAGTGGACTAGCAAATAGTGTTTATGCTTATAACATTGATGGAATAGATGAAAATCTATTTATGTTTATTGCTGTTGGAAATGAGAGTGTTTCAGCTGAAAAAATAGAAAACGAAATTTGGAAAGAGTTAGAAAAACTTAAGTCCGATGAGGTTGGAAATAGAGAACTTCAAAAAGTTAAAACAAATGTGAAATCAGATTTTATCTACTCTTTTGAAACTGCTTCTGCAACTGCTGATATTTTTGGAGAATATTTAACAAAAGGTAATTTAAAACCTCTATTAGATTACGAAAATGGTATAGCAAATATCTCTTCTAAAGATATTTTAGAAGTTGCAAATAGATATTTTCAGAAAAATAGTTCCACTACTGTAATTTACAAATAGTATTTAAGAGTCTATCAAAAGACTCTTTACAGCTTCACTATATTTCATCAACTTAGAAACTTAATTTTCATATTTAAAGATTTTGGTAAAATATTTTTTCACATAAAAAAGGGTTGTACAATGGATAAAAAAAAATTGTTAAAAAAAATAAGGAAGATAATATCAAGTGATATTTCAACTATAAATACAAAATTTGAAAATTTAGAAAATAGAGTAGATAAGTTAGAAGAGAGAAGTGAAGTAGAAAAAAATAGTGAAGAGCATACTGAAAAAATAGATGTTTGGAACAGTGTCTCTCAAAAAGATAATGAGCAACTTCACTCTTTTTATTTAAGAGTTGCTGAAAAGTTTAAAGAAAATGGGTTGTATTTAAATTCAATTCTACTTCTAAATATAGCTGTAAGAAGATTTTACATTCAATATGTTGAAAGCTGTAATATTCCTGAAGTCAATGAGGTTATAGAAGAGAGGGACACTGTTATTGAAGATATTTTTCTTCAATTATCAAATAGTAAATTTCATACTCTCTATTTAAATAAAAAAGGCGAAGATATAACTCAAAGAATTCGCTATAAACTGGATAGTCATATAAAAAATATTGAAGATATTGGTAATTTTACACAAGATTTAAAATCTGCTTTACGCCTGTTTTCTCTTGGAAAAGAAGAGAAAAATATTTTAGATTCTCTTTTTGAAAAGTTTTATGAAATTTTAAATAGAGAAATATACTTTTCTATAAATAAAGAAAATGAGAAACCTTTAGAAATAGAAATTGGTGATGAACCAGTAAACTTTAAAATGACACAAAATTTTTTGGAACAACTTGGAAAAGAGTGGAGAATACCAAATATTACAGAGTTAAAAAATTTGAAAGAGAGTGGAAAAATTAAAAAAGGGAGGTACTGGAGTTCTTCAAAGGTAGCTGAAGATGAGAGTAAATTTTTTGTCTTAAAACGAGGTGGAGATATTCATGTATCTGATATAAATTCTCCAAGTATTCCTATTTTTCTTAAGAATAGAGAGGAAGAAAAAGATATTGAAGCTGAAAAAGAGAAGCAAAAACTTAAAAATCTTGAAAGTGGAAAAGAGTTAAATTTTAGTAAATTGGTTCAAAACTTCGGCAATAGATAAATCTTTTCTTATAATAAATTTTCTTATAACTATTAAATCTTTAAATTAGTTAGACGATAACTTTAAATTAGTTGAGAGATTTCCTAATGGAAAAATTTATATATAAGGAGCTTAACATGAGTTATCTCTTAAGACTATTTTTAGCACTATTTTTAGTTGCTGGATTTACAGCTTGTGGTGGAGGTGGAGACAGTGATGATAATGTATCATCTGAACCAAATGCTACAGAAGAAAATGACGATGCTATTATTGATGGAGGAGATGGTAGTGTTGTAACTGAAGAACCAGATACTACTGAGCCAAATTCAGAAATAGAAGCTGGAGAGTCAGAACTTACTGAAGAAGAAGAGACTATTACTACAACTTTAGTTTCTGATACAGAGAAAGAGTTCAAATATTACGAAGAGAACGATACAGTTGAGAGTCTTGATAGTGGTCTTATTTGGAAGTTAGATGATACTGAAACAGATTTTGCTGGAGCAGAAACTGCTTGTGAAGAGCTAGGAATGAGAGTTCCAACTATTCAAGAAGTAATAGGGCTTGTAGATTTCTCCACGGAAAGAGGTCTTCCAGAAGAGTTTCAAACTGCTGCCGCAACTGGTGTTAGTGTTTGGACAAATACTCAAGACCCAACAGATAGTAGTAAAAACTTAAGAGTAAATACATATTTTGGTGCTGATATTCTTTCAACAGACCCTGCTTCAGAGTATAGAGTTTTATGTGTTGATGGAGAAAACCAAAATTTAGGAGTAGCTCAAACTATTACAGCTTACGAGTCTGAAACTCTTGACGCTCGATATGTAATCGACCACACATTTGGTCTTGTTTGGGAAGATAATGTAGCTTCAACAGAAGTATTTACTTATGAAGAAGCAGTAGCACACTGTGCAAGTTTAGAAACTCCTATTGCTACAAGTTGGAGATTACCAAACTTTAATGAACTTTACTCTATTGTAGATACTACAAAAATTGAAAAATCAACTTTAGATGAAGATTATGCTACTGGTGACAATCCTCCAAATCCTCCTGCTGAACTTGTTAATACTAAGAGTTTAAAAGCTGAAGAAGGTAATGTTAGTGTTATAGCTATGGCTGAAAGTAATGTTAGTGTTACAGCTACTAATGAAGATGTTCCACCATCTCCAGCTGATGCAGGTGAAGTTGTAGCAGCAGTTGCAGAAAATATTCCAGAGGCTCAAGAAACTGTTTCAACAACAGTAGAAGATGCACCACCATCTTTAGTTGCTAACAAAATCAATGACCACTTTACAAATATTGGTGATGTTGAGAAAAAAGAGTATTGGGTTTCTACTGAATATCTTAAAGAAGAGGGCAAAGCTTGGACTATCAAATTTGCTGATGGAAGAAACAGTTACCAAGATAAAACTGAAGCATTCTATGTAAGATGTGTTGCTGACGCAGTTAAAGATGAAGATGATACAACTGAAGATGATGCAACTGAAGATGATGATGCAACTGAAGATGATGATGCAACTGAAGATGATGATGCAACTGAAGATGATGATGCAACTGAAGATGATGCAACTGAAGATGATGATGCAACTGAAGATGATGATGCAACTGATGAAGATGATGCAACAGATGATGCAACTGAAGATGATGCAACTGAAGATGATGCAATTGAAGAAGCTGAAACTGAAGAAGCTGAAACTACTGGAGATGAAGCTACTGAATAGTATTCCACACAAGCCTGTTTTGCTTAGAGAAGTATTAGAGGCTTTTCAAACAGAAGAGAGCGGTATTTTTATAGATGCTACTCTCGGATATGGCGGACACTCTTCCGCCATTCTTAAAACTTCACCAAATATAAATCTAATTGGAATTGATAGAGACAAGACAGCAATAGAATTTTCGAAAGACAGATTATCAGAGTTTGGAGATAGAGTTACTCTCTTGCATGGTAAATTTTCAGAAAAGATAGAAGAGGCTACAAATCTATTTCCAGATATACCTATTTTAGGAATTTTGGCTGATATTGGTGTTTCAAGTTTACAACTTGATGAACTGGATAGGGGATTTAGCTTTGAGTCTAATAATCTTGATATGAGAATGGATAGAGAGAGTGGATTAGATGCGGAGTATGTTGTAAATAGCTATTCTGAATTTGAACTTGAGAAAATCTTCAAAGAGTTTGGAGAGATGAGAAATGCAAAAAAAGTGGCAAGAGTTATTGTAAATTCTCGACCAATTAGAAGTGGTGTAGAGTTAGCTTCTATTTTACCGAAAAAGGGTAAAGGAACACACCCAGCAACTCAACTTTTTCAAGCAATTAGGATAGAAGTGAATAGAGAGTTAGAAGAACTAAAAGAGTTTTTAAATTCTATTCAAAAAGTATCAGGTGCAAAAATTGGAGTTATCTCTTTTCACTCACTTGAAGATAGAATTGTGAAAGAGAAATTTAGAGAAATGGCAAAAAGTTGTATCTGTCCACCAGAGAGTTTTAAGTGCGAATGTGGAGACAATCATGAAAAAGGCTATATCTTAACTAAAAAACCTATCATAGCTAAAGCTGATGAGGTAAAAGAAAATCCAAGAAGTCGCAGTGCGAAACTTAGACTTTTCCAAACTAAATAGAGAGTTTGACATAAGCTCGTTTTGGTGCTGGAT
The DNA here is from genome assembly GCA_024281175.1 of Candidatus Thiovulum imperiosus. Taxonomy (GTDB): domain Bacteria; phylum Campylobacterota; class Campylobacteria; order Campylobacterales; family Thiovulaceae; genus Thiovulum_A; species Thiovulum_A imperiosus. The sequence continues at coordinate 2,453 of JAMJTW010000021.1, read as the reverse complement.
ATCCCTCAACTGTTTTTGTAGAGTCTTGAGGGTCTAAAAAATCATTTAAACTCTCTCCATCTATCCACTCTGTTTTTCTCTGCTCATCTTCAGTTGTTCCAAAAACTCCAATAAGTTCAAAGCTCTTAAATTTAGCCCTTTTGCTCCAATTTTCAAGAGTTTTTAGAGTTGGAATAAAATAGATATTTGGGATTTTTGAATATTTTCCATTTGGAAATAGAGCAACCTCATCATCACCATCAATTATAAAAGTATCTAAAAACAGAGTTCCTTCTAAATTTAATGCAGTTCGAAGATTTTTCAAAGTTCCAACTGGGTCACTTCGATGGTATAAAACACCAAGACAAAGTAGTGTATCAAATTTCTTGTCGTAAATTGGTAGGTGTTCAACTCCTAAAAGTTCAAATTGAATATCACTACTTTCAAAATAGTTGATAAAATCAAATTGGGTCTTATAGAGTGGAGATGGGTCAAAACCAATTATCTCTTTCGGCTCTTTCTCCAACATTCTAAACATATAATATCCATTATTACACCCAATATCTCCAACAACTTTTCCAGAAATATTTAAATGGGGTTCTAATATCTCATATTTTATATTGCTTCGCCACTCAGAGTCTATAAAAATATTTCCCACTTGAAAAGGGCCTTTTCTCCAAGGTTTTAAAGATTTTGCAATCTCTAAAACTCTCTCTTTACCAGCATCTGGAAGCTCTTTTAAATTCTCTCTCAAAGGAGCTATGTTTTTCCAACTTAACCACTTCTCTCTCTCTTTTCTAATATCTTCTAACATCTATATAACTCTTCCATAAAGTCCACCTTTTGAAAAAAGTTTGTCAAATGAGTTCTTTTCTCCAATTTCTATCTTTTTAGAATCAACTTTAAATTTCGGCAATTTCTTTTCGATTCCAAGGAATCTGAGTTGATTTTTTGATGTTTTAGTTTCAAGTTCCTCAAAAGTGAGTATGAGCGTTTTGATTAGAAAAGTGTAGTAAATAGAGAACAGATTTTCTAAGTTAGAAATTCCATAAACAGCATCTTTGAAAGAGCCTCCTTTTTCATACTCTAAAAAGTCACGATGTAGAGAAGTAAACATATCTATTTGGGAGATATTCTCTTTTAGAAACTCAACACCTTCTATATTTTGAAAGGGAGGGTCTATTTTTGTGTAGTTATCAAAATTTGAGTAGATTGAGTCATCGAAGATAAGATGAAAAATAGAAACTTCTAAAAAGATTGGAACTCCACTCTCTTTTTCTTTAAAAACTATTTCTAAAGCTCTTTGAGAAGTGACACCTTTAAATAGAGTTTTAACTCCAAACTCTCTCACAAACTCTACCATTACAGCAACTTGAAGAGCTTCTCCAAGTTGAGAACGAGTCTGATGTCCAAATTTGAAAGAGTTCTCTGTATCATAAAGAAGACCATCTTCTGAATTCTCTTCAGAAATTTTGCAAATGATAGGCTTTTTTTTCATTTTTGCATATTGAAAAAGTATTGAAAGTCTCTCTCTGCTCCAGTGACTCTCTATGTAAATACCAAAATAGGAGTCTAAATTCAGAGCAATATTTTCAAGTTTTCCCTCTCTAATTCCACTCAAAAATGGAAAATCTCCTAAATGAGCAACAACACCACTACTTTTTGGAATTTTATCTTTTGGAGAGATATTTAAATCTACAATACCTTGAAACTCCATTTAACCTCCCATAAATAGTTCAGTACTAATATACCTCTCTCCAGTATCATTTAAAACTGTTACAATATTTTTGCCACAATTCTCTTCTCTTTCAGAGAGTATTTTAGCTCCAAGAACATTTGCTCCTGACGAAATTCCAACAAGAAGACCTTCATCTTCTGCTAAATCTTTTGCCATCTGAATTGCACTTTGAGTATCTATTTTCAAAACCTCATCAACAATATTTCGATTGAAGTTTTTTGGAACAAAACCAGCTCCAATACCTTGAATTCCGTGAGAAGATGCCTCTTCTCCAGAGATAACAGCAGACTCTTCTGGTTCTATGGCTACAACTTTTATTTTTGGATTTTTAGATTTTAAAAACTCTCCAACACCAGAAAGAGTTCCTCCAGTTCCAACTCCAGCAACAAAAACATCTATCTTTCCATCTGTCTGTTTCCAAATCTCTTCTGCTGTTGTCTCTCTATGAATATCTGGGTTATTTGGATTTCTAAATTGAGAAGCGATAAAAGAGTTTGGGTCCTCTTTGTGCATTCTATTTGCCTCCATAACAGCACCTTTCATTCCATCAAGTCCTGAAGTTAAAACAAGTTCAGCACCAAAAAATTTCATAAGTTCCTGTCTTTCAAGAGACATAGAGTCTGGCATAACAATTACCATTTTAAGACCCAAAGATGCTGCAATAGAAGCGAGAGCAATTCCAGTATTACCACTTGTAGCTTCAATTATAGTTGTACTCTTATTTATCTCACCTCTC
>JAMJTW010000020.1 GCA_024281175.1 Candidatus Thiovulum imperiosus | reverse complement strand
TGCCAACCAGCTGGAATTTCTGTATAAGAATTTTCACAAGTAGTACCATCTGAATATGAAGCATCCCAATAACTCTCATCTTGGGTCAATGTTCTAAAGTCTTGACCTAGATAAGCGTAGTTACTAGCATGTAGAAAACTACCTAAAAGAAGTAAAGATAAGACTATCTTTTTCATTCGTCATACTTTAAAATAATTTCATACTGGGGTCTCAAATCGGTAAAAGGTAAGGTTTTGTAAGTTCAACATCAACACTTTTACCATTTGGACTAAACTCTATTGTAGAGTCTCCACTTTTATCATCATCGTAACTAATAATAAATCCTTTCATAGCATCACAGCTATCTGTTTTCCAACTACGGTTTTCGACTGCAAAAGAGACGCATTCACCGTCTTGTGGATTATCTTGAAAATTTTGGTAATCAAAGAAGCTATCTTCTATTCCACTCCAAGTGAAATTTCCATAAATATCTTTTTTACCACTACTCCTATACTCATCACCCGAAAATCTTAGAAACTTTAGAATTTCAAATTCCCTCTCTTGGGAGTAGAGTGAAATAAGTTTTCCATCTCTATTTTGAGCAAAATTATTAGCATCTTCCCAACTCATTTGAGTAGAAATAAGTTCAAATTTCAACTCTCTAAAAGCTACCTCATCAAACTCTAAATCTCCGAGTATAAAATTTGTTCCACCTAAATCTATATTGAAGCCACCATTTTCAACTGGAAATCTATTTTGTAGAAATCCTAAAAAGTAGTTTTCTTCTAAATTTCCAGAAATAAAATTCTCTTGGAACGGGTAGATAGAAATACTGTCTTTAGATATAGAAATCTTATACTTTTCGTAATATCTATACTTTGAAACAACTTTCCCATCTTCAAACTTTTCCATTTTTATAAAATTTGTTGTTGGAGTTTTAGAATTTTCTATTGAAGAGTTGTAGATGTTCAGATATTCAGTTGGCGATGAGGTGTTTATATCTTGACAATAGATAGAAAAAGGTTTCCTGATATCACCATCTAAGTAGACTCGATACTCTCCGTCCACACTATCTGGATAGAACTCCAAAACTTTTATACAGTTTTTTGGCAAAACAGATACTTTATTAGGCAAAATATCCCGAATATCCCACTCATTTTCAAAAGAGATTTCATAAATATCTTCAATTTCCAAAAGTGAGTAACATCTTCTCTTTGTAATATCTTTCTCTTTACACATCTCTGTAAAATGTTTTAATTGAGAGACATATATGTTCAATTGCTTTTGCAACTCTAATAGAGGTTCAACAAACTCTTCTCTATCTTTATATCCATAACGGGTACTTAAGCATTGTATCTATATCAAAAAGAATAGAGTTGTAATTTGAAATTTTGTCAGCATACTCAACTAAAGTATTTTGGGCTTTCTGAATTCCACTACCTGGAGATAAGATTGTTGCAGTTGAGTAGTCTTGAAAAACCACTTAAAAAGGGTTTTCCCGATAGTTATCAGAAGTACTGCTCATCTCTTCTACAAAACCACTTATATGTTCAAAAAGCTCTTCAGGAACTATTGTTAAAGGTAGAGAACCTTCAACTCCTTGAGAAAGAAAAGTTATTTTCATCTCCTTCTCTTCCGAAAGTTGTTCTATCTCTCTTGAAAATGTTCCTGCTATCTCAACACCAATATTTTTTCCAAGTATTTTTTTTCCAATAAAGACAGATGCTTTTGCTTCTAAATCTCTCTTTTCATATAAGTTCTTATTCTTTATTTCAATTAGAGCATATAATTTAGCACCTGTTGTAATTGTATCGATATATTGGTCTCCACACTTGTTTCTAAAACCCTCAAATTTATTTAGATATAAACTTAAAGCCTCTTCACTTATTTCAGGCTTTTTTAAAGAGTAGCTATCTTTCTCAAATTCGGCTTTTATAAGATAATAGGTATTTTTGCTATCAATAGTCTTGTCATTTGCAAATTTCCCAGCAACTGTAACTTCGACAACTGCATATCCAATTGTAAGGCTTAAAGCTACACCCAAGGCTCTTTCTAGCTCTACATCATCTTTGATTTGAGATATTTCTAATGTAAATCTATCTTGTGCTATTTTCTGTTTCAACTCAACATTTTTCAAACATGGATTTCTATATATAAGTTCTCCAGTAAGAGAGTTTAGACCACTACCAAACTCCATTCCTATTGCATAATCAGAACTTTTAATTAAACCGCCAAAAAGTAAATTTGAAAGTAGAAAATAGAGCAGATATTTCATTATTTATAGAACCAGAACCCTTGAGCTGGAGAAATCTCTACTGGATTGTAAATCCACTTTTGGTTGTAGATGTAAGTTTTTTCTAAATTCTCTACTTTTTTACCACTACCTAGTAAATTCCAACCAACTTTTAAATTTGTAAAATCTACTGCTTTTGGAGTTCCAATAAATTTAACTTTTGTAGCTGTATCAGAATAGACCCAAAAACCACTGTTTGAAGATATAGAAATTGGATTTTTAGCCCACTCTTGATTTTCAAAAGTGTAGATAGTTCCATTTAAACCCTCTGTTGAAAATTCTCCTGCAAGAGGATTTCCAAGTAAATTCCAACCAGCGATTAAATTTACAGAGAAGATTGTTTCTCCACTTTTGAAAACTGTTTCATCATTTTGAAAAATTTCCAATTCATTTTTTAAATTGAGAGTATAAAGATACTCACCATCAATTTCTACATCTGAAATCATTGAAACTTCAATATATTTTGTAATCGCTGAACCAACCTCATCAATTTGTTCAACTGTTCCAAGTTTGCTGTTTGAGATGTAGAGAGAATTGGCACTTTTTACAACTCTGTTTGCTTGAGTTAAAGTTCTGCTAACAAATTTAGGAGTTTCAGGATTAGAAACATCTAAAATATATAGTCCTTTATACTGATTGGAAACATATAGCTTATCTCCCTCTTTTAACAACGATGTAAAGTTTTCAACTCTAAATTTAGAAATTAGCTTTGCTCTTCGTTCAGAAATATCTAAAACAACAACACCATCTCTTTTTGTAAGAAGATATGCAACTTCTCCATCAACCACTAAATCTAATGCTGTTTTATACTCAAAAAAAGTAGTGATGATAGGGTTCTTTTTATTGGAGATATCAACTATCTGAAGTCCATCTTGGTTTTTATTCTGAAAAGAAGAATCAGAGTTTGAGATTCCTATTTTCTGGTAAAATATAATAAAAAGCAGAAGAAGAATGAGTAAAAGAGTTGGAACTTGGCTCTATCAAAATGGTGGTGGAGATGTTATTGAAAAGAGAATAACAGCAAAATTAGAAGAGAGAGAAATTAGAGTTTTAAATGGCTTAAATTTGAGAAATGCTTTTGCAAAAAAAGGTCGAATAGTTTGCAATGGGCATATTATGGAAGAGTTAGACCTTTTCTTCTCATATAATGCTGGTCAGCAGACTCAATATCAGATGTATTTATATGAAGCGATAAGTAGAGTTATACCAACTATAAATAATTATCAGGCATTTGCATTAACTGAAGATAAATTTAAAACAAATCATATTTTAAGACAAAATGGTATTGTGACTCCAGATTATAAACTTTATCATCGAGATGATGTAACTGAATTGAAAAAAATTCTAAATCTTTGGGGTGGCAAAATGGTTTATAAACCAACTGATGGTTGGGGAGGAGTTGGTCTTGTTAAAATTGAAAATGAACAAGCTCTTGAGATGATAATTCCATTTTTAAATCAGACTGATATAAGATATTTTTATGTTGAAAGACTTATTGATTATGATAATTCTGATTGGAGAATTGACATTGTAAATGGGAAATTTATTGCTTCTTATGGTAGAAAAGCTGGTAATGGAGATTGGAGAACAAATATCTCAAGTGGTGGTAGTATCATATTTCGAGAACCTAATGATGAGGTTGTAAACCTTGCACTGAAAGCTACTCAAGTTACAGGTCTTGAGATAGCTGGAGTTGATATTATTTACGATAGAGAGAAAGAGGAATATGTTGTTCTTGAAGTGAATGGTATTCCAGCTTTTGCAACTCCTGAACAAGAGAAAATGGGTTTAAATTTCAATGACAAGAAAATCGATGCAATTGTGGAACTTATAAGTGAAAAAGTTTGAGATACCTCTTGTAATTTTTGCTGGAGGAAAGAGTTTTCGAATGGGTAGAGATAAATCTCTTCTTCCATTTGGAAACTTTCCAACTCTACTTGAATACCAGTTCAATAGACTCTCAAAACTCTTTTCAGAAGTTTACATCTCTTGGAAAAGTGAGAAAGTAGACGGTTTTGAAAATATCTCTATTTTAGATTTAGAAACCTATTCTCACATCTCAGCTCCAACAGTTGGACTCTTTTCAAGTATGAAAAAATTGGATAGTGACTATGTAGCAATTTGTAGTGTGGACACACCTTTTTTTGATGATTTTGGAAAACTGATAGCAGAGTTGGAAAAGAGTCCTGAAATTGTCTCTCCACAAATTGGAGATAGAGGAGAACCCCTCCTTTCTGTTTATAAAACTTCACTATTCCCAAAAGTAGAAGAGATGCTTAAAATTGAAGAGCATCGGCTTCAAGTTTTATTAAAAAATTCAGATACTATTTTTGTTCCATTTGAAAAATCTGACAAGTTTGCAAATATGAATTATCCAAAAGAGTATGAAAAGTATAAAAGAGTCTTTTAGACTCTTTCTATATGTCGTTTCGAGCTTGTCGAGAAATCTTGGAAAGAAGACATCTCCATTCCACGAAGCTCTAGTCGAGGTGACAAGAACAGTTTACCAATCTACAAGTGTAATTCCGTAAGAGACTCCAGCTAAAATACCTCCAGCTGTACCTAAACCGTAGTGACCAGCATCAGGTGCTATTCCAACAGTTGTAACAATAGCGACTGTTGCTAATGCACCAAGTAGTGCGTGCCAATGGTCAGCACCAAAACCGTCTGAGAAATCGAAAACATCTTCACCGTGTGCCATAACTCCAAAAGTTGTAGTTGTAGCCATACCAATTGCAGAAGCAGCACCAAATGCTTTATGTGTATCTTCAAAAGAAGTTGTAACCATAGTTCCAACTAAAAGACCCAATGTAACATAACCACTATACTCATGAAGCTCTTCGTAATCTGTATAAGAAGAGGTCTCTTCAGGTTCTGTGATATCTAATGTTTCAGACTCAAGTAGTGCTTCACTCTCTTCAGCTTCTAGTAATACTTCACTCTCTTCTCCAAAAAGTAGAGCAAGTGATAATAGACTTAAAAATAAAAACTTCATAATTTATCTCCTCTTTTTTCCATCGATAAAAATAGATTTTGCTAAATTCTCTTTTGTCATAACTGAACTAACTAAAACACCCATAAGATGTAATCCAATCAGAACTAAAAGAAAATCCGTAGAATATGTGTGAACTGCTAAAATCTCTTTTCCAAGTTCGAAATTAGGCTCTATTAAAGCAACAGCAAAACCCTCTTCCTCTTTCATTGCAAATCCAACTGCACCTGAAATTGCTGATATTATAGTTGTGATTAGTATTAAGAACATAACTAATCCAGCCATTGGATTATGTCCCAAATATCGCTCTTCTTTAAAAATCATTACAGATTTTAAGAAACTAAAAATCTTTTTTGGAGAGTGGAAAAACTCCGAATTTTTAGCATACTGATTTTTTGTGCTAAAACCGTGCCAAAATCTGAAAAGAACTAAAAAGAGAGCTATATATCCAACTATTTCATGAAGCTCTTCAAAGTCTTCACTAAAAAATAGTACTGTAATTGATATTACAAAAAATATGTGAAATAGTCGAATAGTTCTACTCCAAACATCTATCTTCATAAGAACCTCCGAAAATTTTGTTTTGAGATTTCACCATGTATTTTAATATAAAATTTTGAAATATGCTTCTCTTTTAGTAGAATTTGCCATATTTTTATCAAAAAGGTCTGTTTATGAAAAGAGCCATTTTGGGTATTGTCGCCCTACTTTCAACCTCATCAGCTTTTGAAGTTGCTCCAGTTACAGATGAAAGCATGAAAAGTGGTTGTGTTGATTGTCACTTTGTCTATCAAGCTGAATTTTTACCAAAAGCGTCTTGGGAAAAGATGTTTGAAGAAGAGGAGTTGGCTGACCATTTTGGAGATAAAGTTGAACTCTCTAGCGGTTTGAAGTCAAAATTTTTAGCTTACTACTTGGAAAATGCTTCAGATGTAAAAAATATAAAAGTTACTCGAAAAATAAATCGTTCTCTACCTAAAAATAGAACTCTTTTAAGAGTTTCAAAAGTTCCTTATATTATGAGCCAACATGAAGATTTAGATAGAGAGATGTTTATTGACAATCCAAAAGTAAAATCTTATGCAAATTGTAACGCTTGTCACAATGCTGAAGATGGTGAATATGATGAAGATGATGTTGATGTTCCAGGTTGGGAAAAGGGCTTCTTTTTTGGTTGGAGTAGAAAGTAAAATTTGGAAGAGTATTTCAAAAGACAGATTCAACTTTGGGGTCTTCAAAAACAACAGAGTTTACAAGAGAAATCTATCTTAATAGTTGGAGCTGGTGGACTTGGGAGTTCACTTGCTCTCTCTTTAGGCTCAATTGGAATTGGAAATATAGTTTTAGTCGATTTTGATGAGGTTGCCACACACAACATTCACCGACAGATAGCCTTCAAATTAGAAGATGTTGGTAAAGCAAAAGCAGAAGTTGTAAAAGAGCTTTTAGAGAACCGCTCTAAATTTTCTAAAGTTTCCTCTTTTGTGGAAGATTTCAAAACATTTTCAAAAAGAGATTTCAAATTTGACCTCATCTTTGATGCTACGGATAATATGAGAAGTAGAGTTGAGATAGATGAGTATGCAAAAGAGAGAAATACTCCTTGGATTTACGGTTCTGTTGAAGCATTTTATGGCAATGTTCTTCTTTTTGAAAAGTCAAGTTTTTCTACTTTCCAACAGCAAGAGAGAGAACTTTTAGGAATCTCTGCACCTATTGTAATGTTGGTTGCATCTTTTCAAGCAAATCTTGGAATTAAATATCTTTTAGGAGAGAAAGTTGATAGTGATAAGCTATACACTATCTCTTTTGAAAATAGCACTCTTGAAGTTCGAAATTTCAAAATGCCAACTTGAAAGAGTCTGAAAAGACTCTTTTCCTACTTTCTTAAACTTACAGCTCTACGGTAAGCCTCTTCAACCGCAGAGATAAAAGAGTATCTTACATTTCCTTTTTCCAGTGCTGAATAACCATAAGCTGTTGTACCTTTTGGACTCATAACTCTATCTTTCACATTTGGAGTTTCTAAAAGTTTTGGAAATCCTTGAAAAAGTCCCTTTACAAGAGTTTGAGCATCTTCCCTTTTCAATCCAGCTTTCACACCACCATCTGCTAATGCTTCTGCTACAAGACTCAAATAGGCTGGTCCACTACCAGCAATTGCAGTTGCAATATCTATTTCATCTTCACTATTCAGCCAGATTGTAGAACCTATTTTAGAGAGAAGTTCTATGGAAATCTCTTTTCCAGAAATATCTCCTGTGACTGCTGTCATGCTCTCTCCAAAAGATGCCGAAAGATTTGGCATTGCTCTTATATAACTCTCTGCTCTAAAATACTTTGTTAGAGTTTCTATATCTGTTCCAGCTAAAACTGAAATGAGAACTTCAATCTCTTCTAAATATTCTGAAACTTCTCTAACTGCATAAGGTTTTACAGCAAGAATTACTATCTCTCTTTTTAAGATTGGAAATGTGGAAATTTCTATATCTCCAATTCTACTCTTTAACTTTTTTAATTTTTCCAAATCCCTACCAACAACTTCTATACTATATGTTTTGATAAGTTTAGAAGCGATAGCTTCTGCCATATTTCCGTTGCCAACTATTGTAATTTTCATTTTCAAATTCCTTAATGTGATATACTTTTGTGTGCCATTTTAGAGCATTTTACAATTAAAATTTACTTATTTGGAGAAATATTTATGAAAAAGTATTTACTATTTATTTTTTTCACATTGTCAGCATGGAGTAGTGTTGAGAATAGTTACCCGACAAGGGAAGTTGTTGAGTCTGGAATAAAAATTATCGATATCAGAACAGAGAGTGAGTGGATTGAAACAGGTGTTTTAGCAGGTTCTCACACAATTACATTCTTTTACAATGATGGCAGTTACAATGTTCGGAAGTTTTTAAAAGAGCTAAATAGAGTTCTTGATAGTAGAGATGAAGAGTTTGCTCTAATTTGTAGAACAGGTAGTAGAACAAGAGTTGTAGCTTCATTTTTAGGTAGAAATGGGTATCAAGTTGTAAACCTTGTTGGAGGACTTCTTCACGCAACTAAAAAGCTAGGTATGAGAACTGTATCTTACGAAGGCTTCTAAAATGGTGAATGAGTATCCAACAGAAGAGTATATGCGGAAAAATAAAGCACTACCCATCATTGATATTAGAACAGAAGGGGAGTGGTATCAAACTGGAATTCTTAAAGGTTCTCACACTATTACCTTTTTTGATGAGATGGGTCAATATGATTTAGAGGGCTTTTTAGAAAAGTTACATAAAATTATAAAAGAGAAAGAAGCGAAATTTCTTCTCATATGCAGAACAGGAAGCAGAACAGGACATTTAGCCCAATATCTTGGGAAAATTGGATACAGTCCAATAAATTTAGCTGGTGGTATTCACTATGTTATGCAATACAGCAGTTTTGAGATTGTAGATTACAATTGATGGAAATCCTATTTATAAATAGTGGTGGAACTTTTAACAAAAGATATAACTCTATATCTGGAGAGCTAGAAGTTCCTAGCGACTCTTTAGCTCTTCGAAGAGTTTTGAAAAGTGTTGGTGATAATATTGAGTATCGAATAGTTGGTGCTGTATATAAGGATAGTCTCGATTTTGAAGAGTCTGATAGAGAAGAGATAAGAGATATCATCTTAGAGAGTACAGAGAGATACATAGTAGTTATTCATGGTACAGATACAATAAATATTACAGCAAAATATTTAGAGAAATATGTAAAAAATAAAGTTGTAATTTTGACTGGAGCAATGAGACCAGTTGCAATTGAGGGAAATGATGGAGCTATAAATCTTGGTGTTGCAATTGGATTTCTAAATAGTGGCTGTAAAAATGGTATATATATCTCAATGAGTGGTTTATGTTTAGAACACTCAGAGATATATAAGAGTAGAGATAAAGGGATATTTCACAAAAGATAGATTAGAATACTTCTAACATTCTCTCTCTAATTTCATCTTTTGAAACTTTTCCTTTTAAAAATAGATAGTTTGCTAAAACTCCTTGGTAAACTAACATCATACTACCATCTCTAGTTTCTAATTCATGTTTTTTTGCCAATTTGAGAAATGGTGTCTCTTTATATATAGCATCTGCAACATATCTTCCCTTTTGAAATAGTTTTTCTAAAATCTCTTTTGGCATTGGAAGAAAATCATCATTTAATCCTGCACTTGTTACATTTAAAATTAAGTCAAAACTTGAAACTTCAAAATTCTCCCAAGTAAAAATATCTATTGGAAGTTCTTTAAAATCCTCTAATCTCTTTTCACTTCTATTTACAATAGAGACTTTAAAACCCTCTTTTAAAAATGAGTGGATTACAGCTTTTGCTGTTCCTCCTGCACCAATTACAAGAACTTTTTTGATACACCAATCTACAATAGAGTAGAGAAAGCCGTCACCATCTGTATTGTAAGCAACTATTTTATCACCCTCTCTTACAAGACAATTTACAGCACCAATATCTTTTGCAACTCCTCGAACCTCATCAGCAAGTTGAAAAGCTGTCTCTTTATGAGGAACTGTAACACTAGCTCCTGATATTTCTAACTCTTTCCAGACTTTTTTTAATTCTTCTCCACTATTTACAAGAGTTCGAATGTATCTAGCATCTTTGCTATATTTCGAAAATACAGCATTGTGAATAAGAGGGGATTTTGAGTGACCAACAGGATTTCCAAAAATTGTATAAAGTTTCATTTTAACTCCATTTCTAAAAAGCAAAATGATACAATATAGAGAAAAATGAAAAAAGTTATAATTGGACTTTCAGGTGGAGTAGACTCATCATACTCAGCATATCTTTTAAAAAAAGAGGGGTATGAAGTAGAAGGTGTCTATTTAAAACTGCATGGTCGAGAAAAATATTTCATAGAAAACAGAGATAGAGTTTTAAAAGTTGGAGAGTTCCTAAATATTCCAATTCATATTTTAGATTTACAAAATAGATTTCGTGATGAGGTTTACCAACCATTTATAAATAGTTACATCTCTGGAGAAACCCCAAATCCATGTATAAATTGCAATAGAGAGATAAAGTTTGGAGAGTTTTTCAACTTTGCTGAAAGTTTGGGTGCAGATTTTATAGCTACTGGACACTATTTACAACATGATGGAAAATTTCTCTACGAAGCTGAAGATAAGAGTAAAGACCAGAGCTACTTTCTCTTTGATATTAGAAAAGAGATAGTTACAAAACTTCTTTTTCCACTTGGAAATATGAGAAAAGAGATAGTTAAGATAGAAGCTAAAAAAATTCCACAACTTTATGAAATAGCTTCTCAAAAAGAGAGTTCAGAAATCTGTTTTGTCGAGAATAGTTATATAGATATTTTGAAAAAAGATGTCAATATAGATTTTGATGGAGATGTTCTAAATAGAGCTGGAGAAGTTGTTGGAAAACACAATGGTTATATGCACTATACAATTGGAAAGAGACGCGGTTTTACATTAAAAGTTGCTCATGAACCTCACTATGTTTTAGAGATAATTTCAGAAAAAAATCAGATAGTTGTTGGAAAGAGAGAAGAGTTAGCAGAGTATAAAGTAAATTTGAGAGATTTGAATATGTTCATTTTGGAAAAAGAGTTTTCAGCATCTGTAAAATTACGATTTAGAAGTAGACCTCTAAACTGTTTTGTAAAAATATCTGGAGATAGTGCTGAGATAGAGTTAGAAGAGCCTATTTACGGTTTAGCTAAAGGACAAGCTGGAGTTCTCTATATTGAAGATAAACTAATTGGTGGAGGTTGGATTTATTAGATATATCATATTTTTAATTGCAATAAATCTTTCAGCATCTTCACTGATGGAACATTACAGAAGTAGTGGTGTAAATGGGTTAATAAAAAAAGCTGAAGAGCTTCTCATTTCAAAAGAGTATTGGTTAAAAAAGATGGAAAATATCGATACAGAGTTTGGATATTATGAAGATTTAGAGTATCTTGTTTTTGTAGATAAAAGCAAACCAAGTTTAGAACTTTACAAATTTGAAAACTCTAAACTCTCCTCTCTTCATAAAAGCGATGTTATCATTGGAAAGAATAAGGGTCATAAAGTTAAAGAGGGAGATAGAAAAACTCCAACTGGAGTCTATAAAATTGTTGAGAAAAAAGAGAGAGCAGATTTAAACCAATTTTATGGACCTCTCGCTTTTGTTCTCTCTTATCCAAATCTTTTTGACAAACTTAAAAAGCGGACTGGTTCTGGAATTTGGATACATGGAATGCCAATAAAAGGGGACAGAGAACTTTTTACAAGAGGCTGTGTAGCATTTAACAATGATGAACTTTTGCAATTTGGTACAAAGTTGGAAGTTCCTAAAAGCAGTCTTGTAATTCTTTCGGAACAAGAATTTAAAGTTCCAAAAGAGGATTTAGCTCTAATCTTGTCCTCTCTTTATAAATGGTTAGACGCATGGAGAGATAGTGACTATAAAACTTATATAAATTTTTACAGTGAGAACTTTTTGAGATATGATGGTAAAGATATAAAATGGTTTAAAAGATACAAGAGTAGAGTATTTCGTAAAAATGAAGTAAAAGAGATATTTTTTACAAACATAAATATTGCACCATATCCAAATAGGTGTCAAAAGACTCTGTATAGAGTTACATTTGATGAAATCTATAAAAGCAAGACTCTTTTTTTTCAGGGAAAGAAAGAGCTGTATATTGAAATTAGGAAAGAGAAAATGGAGATTTTAGTTGAGAAGTAAAATATTTTTATTGGTTTTTTCAATCTCAAACCTCATCGGCTTTGATATCTATAACATGGGCGATGAGAGAGGGGAAACACTACTTATAATTGGTGGAATTCATGGAAATGAACAAGGTAGTTATCTTGCTCCAGCTCTATTTCTTCAACACTATAAAATTTTAAAAGGTAGAGTAACTGTAATTCCAAATTTAAATCCAGAAAGTATTCGAAATCACAATAGAGGTACTAATGGAGATATGAACCGAAAGTTTCACTATGTTAGTAAAAAAGATGGTGATTACGATAGAGTTCAGGAGATAAAAGAGCTGATTTTAAATTTAGATTTGTCTATACTTCTCAATTTACATGACGGTTCTGGTGTATTTCTAAATAATTGGTATCGATGGGGTCAATCTATTGTAATAGATGAAGAGAGTGTTCCAGCAAAAAGATATGGATATCTAAAACATATCGCTGATGAGGTTGTTCGCAAAGCAAATAGTAGAGTTCCAAACCAAAATTACCTATTTGGAGTAAAAAATACAGAAACAGCACACAAATCTCCATCAATGCAGAAAACTCTTACTTATTTTGCATATAAAAATAGAATTCCCGCTTTTGGAGTGGAAGCCTCCAAAGAGCTTTCTGATAGTGAAAGAGTATTTCATCACCTACTTATTATAGAGGAGTTTCTTAAACTTTTTGATATAGAGTTTAAAAGAGATTTTCAGTTGTCTATCAAAAATGTAAAAATGCTTCTTCAAGATTTAGGAACACTCTCTATAAATGAAAACTTCACCTTGTCTCTCTCCAAAATTAGAAAACGACTCTATTATATTCCGATGAGTTGGAGTAGTAACTTCACATTTTCACACCCTCTTGGAAACTTTAAAAAACGGG
>JAMJTW010000019.1 GCA_024281175.1 Candidatus Thiovulum imperiosus | reverse complement strand
TAAAAATTTAACAACATCTTTTTAAAAGAACTGACGAATTTGGGAAACCCACTTTCGTTTCGTGAGTGGAAGTATAGAGAAGAGTTCCTTAAATTTACCTGAAGTCAAACTCAATAAAAGATAGTGTTGTAATGTAAAATTTTAAATCCAGTAAAAATGCTACTTGCCACAGTTTTTCAAAAAAGAGTGGTAATATTTTTAAGATATAATTTTAACTATGACTCAACCTATTAGAATGTGTATAAGTTGTAGAGAGAGGTTATTTCAGAAAGAACTTTTTAGATACCAGTGCAAAAACAGTACTACTCTATTAGAGTTTCAAAATGGTAGCGGAAGAAGTTTCTATTTATGCAATAGCTGTTCAACAAAAAACAATACTTTAAGACGGGTATCAAAAATATGTAAAAACAGGAATTCAAATTTGGAGGTTTTATTGAAAAGAATTGAGGAGAATGCCAATTGTCAAATAAGGTAAAGATAAATGAGATAGCTAAAGAGCTGAGTGTAAACTTTAAAGAAGTAATTCAAAAAGCTAATGAACTTGGAATTAAGGTTCAAAAGTACACTGATACTGTTTCAGAAAGTGAAGCTGGGAGAGTTTTCGAAGCAATAAGAAACAGTCGCTCTTCAAACACAAACAGAAGTGATAGTAAAAATACTAAAAAAGTATCTCAAAAAAGCAATATCAAAAGACGACCGCAAAATAGATCCAAAGCAGAAGAGCGAGATGAACAGAATGTTTCAAAAGAGAGACATAAAAATAGTTCTGAAGCATCATCTCAAGATAGACCGCAACAGAAGAGAAGAAGTGAAAAAGAGAACAGACCCTTAACAAAACGACCTCCAAAACAGAAAGGTCTAAAAATTGTTAAAAAGAAAAGACCTTTAAAATCAGCAACTTTAGATAGAGGTAGTTATGGCAAACTTTCTGATGAAGCGAAGAAAGAGATAACTGCAAAAAAGAGTAGTTCAAAAAAGAGTGGTAGTTCTGCAATAAAAAGACAGCAAGGTGAAGCGTTAGACATCTTCAATGATAGAGATTTTACAAATAACAATAGATACTCAACATCTTTAAATGATGAAGAAGAGGTTATTCTCTTTGACTATCGAGACCAACAGCTCTTAGATGAGAGAGAAGAGGAAGATAGAGATTTCAAAAAGAAGAGTAAAGAGAAAAAGAGTACTGGAGCTAAAAAAGGTCCTAAAAGACATGGTGGAAACAATAGACAGAGTCTTGTAAGAAGTGTCAAAAAACGAAAAAGAAAAGTTCGGAATGATGAAGAAGAGATTGTAACAGAAGCAGAAATTCCTGAAAATGTAAGAGTCTATGAGTTTGCTGAAATTATTAAAAAGCCCCTGGCTGAAGTAATTAAAGTTCTATTCAATATGGGAATGATGGTTACAAAGAATGACTTTCTTGAGGGTGATGTAATTGAAGTTCTTGCTGACGAATTTGAAGTAGAAGTTACGACCATCGATATTACTGCTGAATTTGACTATGTAAAACAGTACGAAGAGGTTGAAGAGAAAGATGACGATTTAGTAACTCGAGCTCCTGTTATTACAATTATGGGACATGTAGACCACGGAAAAACTTCTCTACTTGACAAAATCAGAAATGCAAAAGTTGCTGACGGTGAAGCTGGTGGAATTACTCAACATGTTGGAGCTTACACAATACAACACAACGACAATCCTATTACATTTATCGATACTCCAGGACACTCCGCTTTTACTGAAATGAGAAAAAGAGGTGCAAAAATTACAGATGTTGTCATCATAGTTGTTGCTGCTGACGATGGTGTTAAACCTCAAACAAGAGAAGCTATTAAACACGCTCAAGAGGCTGGTGTTCCAATTCTTGTAGCTGTAAATAAGATGGATAAAGAGGGTGCAAATCCAGAGATGGTTAAAGCACAAGTTGCTGAACTTGGATTAAATCCAGTTGAGTGGGGTGGAGATACAGAGTTTATACCTCTTTCAGCAAAAACTGGCGAGGGAATTGATGATTTACTCGAAAATATCCTAATTCAAGCAGAAGTTCTTGAACTTTCAGCAAATCCAGATAGAAATGGAAAAGCTACGGTAGTTGAGAGTTCTCTTGAAAAAGGTAGAGGTTCAGTAGCTACTGTAATTGTTTCAAATGGTACTGTTCGAGTTGGAGACTCAATTGTTGTCGGTTCATATTATGGAAAAGTAAAATCTATTTTAAATGATATGAAAAAGCCAATAAAAGCGATAGCACCAGGAGAGACTGGAGTTGTTGTTGGTCTCAATGGAGTTCCAGCTTCTGGAGAAGATTTAGTTGTTACAGACTCAGAGAAAGAGGCGAGAGAACTTGCTGAAAAACGGGGACAATATGAGAGAAATCAAGCTCTTTCTAAAACTACAAAAGCATCTTTAGATGAACTTGGTTCTATGATTGCTGAAGGGCGAATGGAAGTTCTAAAAATCATCTTAAAAACAGATGTTCATGGAACTCTTGAAGCTATCAAAAGTCTTTTACAAGAATTAAGAAATGATGAGGTTAAAGTATCTATCATCTCTGAAGGAGTTGGAGGAATTACAGAAAATGATGTAATTCTTGCTGGAGACTCTGAGAATATCATGATAGTTGGTTTCAATGTTCGACCAACAGGTAGCATTAAAAACCTTGCTGAAAAGAACAATGTAAAACTGAAAACATACTCTGTAATTTATGAAATTGTTGATGATGTAACAAACATACTTTCTGGAATGATGAAACCTATCGAAGAGGAGGAGGATACAGGTCAAGCTGAAATTCGACAACTCTTTAAAGTTAAAGAGGGTGTTGTTGCTGGTTGTCTTGTTGTTGATGGAGCAGTTGAGAAAAATATCTTTGTTCGACTCATTCGAGATGGAGTTGTAATTGCGAATACAACTATTCATAGCCTCAAAAGATTTAAAGATGAGGTGAATGAAGTGAAAAAAGGTTACGAGTGTGGAATTCTTCTCAAAGATTTAAATGATATTGCAGAGGGAGACATCATCGAAACTTATAGAAAAGTGACAAAACAGGCTTCTCTGTGAAAAAATATATCGCAATTTCTTACATAGCTCTTCTCTTTTCAACTTTTGGAGGAGCTATTGTGTTAGGGGCTTTTGTAGCTCCTACCATTTTTGGTAGTGGTTCTCCAATGGCTGGGGAAATCATGACAAACATTTTTGAGAAATTTGGAATGTTTCTAAATTTTCCAATTGTAGCAATTCTCCTCTTTGAGGGGTGGAAATGGAAAGAGGGTGAGAGAGATAAAATAGGCTTTGCACTATTTTTTATAACTCTCTCAACAGCTCTTCTCTTTTCCCACTACTATATTCCTCAAATCGTAGAATTCCAAACTGCTGGAGAAACCTCATCAGAAACTTTTAGAAATGTTCATCTTGCTAGTGAAATAGATTTCAAAATATTCTCACTAGCTATCCTGTTTTTAGGCGTTAGAAGATTTTTTAAATAACTATTTAAGTATAGAGTTGGCTTTTATAAAGTCAAACTCTACACTTTCACTCAACTCCTTGCTTACTGCTCCACTACCAAAAAATGTTCCTTTTCTGATTTTAGTTCCACCATTCAAAATTGCTCCAGTTGAGATGTGACAATGAGACTCGACTATCGAGTCATGTTCCACAAGAGAGTGAGAATTTAGAATAGTATTCTCTCCAATGCAGACATTTGCATTGATAGTTGCTCTATGCATTACAATAGTTCCTCTACCAACTTGTGCATACTTTGAGACATAAGCCAGTGGTGAAACAAGTGTTGGAATTTCAAAATTTAAATCTACAATTTTCTTAAAATAGTTCATTCTAGCTTCTGGACTTCTAACTTGTCCAATTGTAATGAAAGCATATTCGAACTCTTTTCGAAGAGTCTTCAAATCTTTTCCACTACCCAACACTGGATGTCCAAGAACCTCATCGCCAATTTTTTTCCCATCATCAACAATTCCAGCAATCTCAAATTTCCCTTCAGTTTCTATCACATCAATAGTAGCATGGCAATGTCCTCCACCACCAATTAGAAGTAACTTATCCAATTGAGATATCTCTTTTTCCAATCTCTTCTAGTAGAGTTGTTGCATAACTCCCTTTTGGTAAATAGAAATTTAATTCAAACCAGAAATCTTTCTCACGATAGTTTCCTTCAATATTTAGTGGAAAAACCCAACTATATCTTCTACTTCCATCAGCGATTTTTATCTCTTCAGCAAATCTATCTTCAATACTTTTTGCATCTTTTTCACTTCTCATCACTCTTTTTCCAGAAAGTAGTCCTGATGGTGAAATATCTCTCTCTGAAAATCTCTTTGAACTCTCCAGAAGATTTTCATCATCAGTTTCAAAAGCTCTACCGTGAGGATAGTGCATCATGATATCTCCAGAAAGTAATTTAAATGGGTGTTCCTGTTCTGAAATTTGCTCTATATTTCCAATTTCAAAATTTCCTATCTTTAGAGCTTCCTCCAACTCTTTTCCAGAAAAATTTTCAAATATTCTACTAAGTCTAATTCTTTCTGAAAGCCAGTTATTGAAAAGTAGACTCTGATAAGCATTTACAAAAAGTCTCTTTTTCTCTCTATCTCGAACTTTTGAAACTCCATCAATTATCTCTTTTCCTAAATTATAGTTATTTCTCTCTATTCCAAATCTCTGAAAACCGAAAAAGTTAGGTATTCCAAGTAGTGAAATCTTTTTCAAAACACTATCTATCTTTTCAGCTGAAGTTGGGTTCACTTTTTTGAGTCTAATGAAAAAGCGATTTCCTCTCAAATGTCCAATTTTGATTTTATTCTTATGAAAGTAAGTTTCTAAAATTGAAATCTTTGGTTCATCTGAAAGAAAACTTAACTTACTCTCATATTTTCTTGGAATTGAGAGATACTGAATTGTCATTGCGTTCTTATCTTTAAGTCCAGCATAACCGATATCTCTGCGGGAAATTCCCATCTTTTTTGAGAGTATAGAGAGTAGTTCCCAAGTGGAAAGGTTCTTTTTTCGAACTTTTAAAACTAGATGTTCTCCCTCTCCACTCCATTCATAAAGAGGTATCTCCTCTACCACAAAATCTTTACTATTTTGAGCAAATGTAAAATCTATTGGAGAGTGTGTAAAAAAATAATCTCTATCTAATTTCATTTTACAGACACCATCTTTCTTCTTAAATATGCAATTTTACTTTGCAGAGGTAGATTTTTTGGACATACATCAGCACAACCTAAAAGAGACATGCAACCAAAAACACCATCATCATTTCCCACAAGGTCGTACCAATGTTCATCATCTCTACTATCTCGAGGGTCTATATGAAATCGTGCAACTCTATTTAAAGCGACTGCTCCAACAAAATGTTCATGCATTCTTTTTGTTCCACAACCAGAAACACAACAACCACACTCAATACATCTATCAAGTTCAAAAACCTCATCAGCAATATTAGGTTCCATTCTCTCTTCAATGAGGTTTATATCAACTTTCTCATTTGTAACAATCCACCCCTCTATTTGATGAGTCATCTCTTGCATCCATTTTGCAGTATTTACTGAAAGGTCTCCAATCAGTTCAAAAACAGGTAGAGGCATAAGAGTTATCTCTCCATCTTTAAAATTTGTTGTAAGAGTTTTACAAGCTAAATCAGGAGTACCATTTATAACCATAGCACAAGAACCACAAATTCCAGCTCGACACACAAAATCAAACTGTAAAGAGTGGTCAATAGTTTCTCTAATTACATTTAATGCAACAAAAAGAGTCATTCCCATTGTCTCTTCTATCTCGTAAGTTTGCATTTTAGGTCTATCTTTTTTATCTAGGGGGTTGTACCGAAGAACACTAATTTTTAAAGTTCTACCCATTTTTCCTCTCTCATTCATAATTTAATTCCTCAAAATTCTGCTCTATCGCTTTGTATAAAATTATTGCAACACTCATTGCTAAATTTAAACTTCGTCCCTCTTTTCCCATTGGAATCGTGATATTTTTTGATTTGAATCTATTCAGAATCTCCTCTTTGATTCCCTTTGTTTCACTACCAAAAATTAAAAAGTCATCTTTTTGAAACTCCATTTTAAAGTAGGGTGTATCACTTTTTGTTGTGGCAAAAAAGAGTCGAGAAGAGCTATGCTCCTCAAAAAACTCTTCAACACTGTTCCAAACTTTTAAATCTAGTTTCTCCCAATAGTCGAGTCCAGCTCTTTTGATAGATTTATCATCGATACTAAAGCCAAGAGGTCTAATAAGGTGAAGAGTTGAATTTGTATTTACAGCAAGTCTACCAATAGCACCAGTATTTAAAGGAATTTCTGGTGAAATCAAAACTATGTTAAACATACTTTTCTAAAACTTTTGGAATTTCTATCTCACCATTTTCAGTTTGAAAATTTTCCATGATTGCAACAAGAGTTCTACCAACGGCAAGACTCGAACCATTTAAAGTGTGAACTAATCTATTCTTTTTCCCATCTTTATACCGTATTTTTGCTCTACGGGCTTGGAAATCTCCAGTATTTGAGATAGAACTTATCTCTCTATACTTCTCTTGAGATGGAAGCCAAACTTCAATATCGATAGTCTTTTGAGCTGAAAATCCCAAATCACCACCACAAAGAAGAACTTTTCGATGAGGTATTTCCAATTCTGTAAGCATTTTTGAGACACAAGAGACCATCTTGTCTAACATCTCATTACTATCTTCAGGTTTTGTAACTGCTACAAGTTCAACTTTATAAAATTGGTGTTGTCGAATAATTCCTCTAATATCTCGACCTCCAGAACCAGCCTCTTTTCGGAAACATGGAGTAGCTGAAGTGATTTGAATTGGAAGTTCTTCACTTTTTAAAATTTCATCATTGAAAAGATTTGTTAGAGAGACTTCAGCAGTTGGAATTAGATATAAATCTTCACCCTCTATTTTAAATAGGTCTTCTTCAAATTTAGGCAATTGACCAGTTCCAAAAAGAGAATTTGAGTTTGTGAGAATTGGAACAGAGACCTCATCAAAACCGCAACTTCTGTTGAAGTCAAGCATATAATTTATTAAAGCTCTCTCTAATTTAGCACCTTTACCACGAATTACTGTAAAACGGCTTTTTGCCAATTTTGTTCCTCGTTCAAAATCTAACCAACTCTCTAATTCATAATGTGCTTTTGGAGTGAAAGAGAACTCTCTTGGAGTTAGAATAGTTTCTAAAATCTCATTCTCACTTTCGTCTACACCCTCTGGTACTGCATCATCAGGAATATTTGGAACTTGAGAAAGTAAAGTTTCTAATTTCTCTTCGCTTTCTCGCATTACATCTGTAAAGAAAGCTACTCTCTTCTTATTTTCACCAACCTCTTTTTTAAGTTCACCTATATCTTTTCCCTCTCTCTTATAAACTCCAAACAGCTTACTCTTCTCATTCTGAAGTGCTTGAGCTTTTTCTAATTCACTCTTTTTCTCTTTATACTCTTTATAGAAATCTTGCAATTGGGAAAGTATCTCTTCTGAAACTCTCTTTTTCTGAAGTTTTGAAACAACAGTATCAAAATCTCTACTTAAAAGTTTTAAATCTATCAAAATATCATCTTTTTTGAAAATTATACTCTGAAATGAGAAGTCCAAATTTAGAAAGGTTCTAATTCCAAGTAGAACTTGGAACTAGGGATTTTAAATAGTTGAACCTTTTTGAACAACTATCTCTTTACTTCGAGAAACAGTGTACTCTTCAGAGTCTGTGTTATCTACATATCTCCACTCACTTTTCACCTCATCACTATAGAATGTTACGAGCATAAAACCTCTTTCATAAAGATTTACATATTTTAAATCATCTATTAAAACAGAGAGAGCATTTTCTAAATCTTGAGCAGAACTGCTATCAAGAGATAAATCATTTTCCAACCCTGGTGACGATACTGATGAGGTAGCAAATTCGACTCCAACAATATCTCCATTTACATCTCTCAAATTACTGCTCCAACTGTTGTGAGTATCTCCAGCAAGAACAACAAGATTTTTATTTAACTCTTTTGCCTTTGCAAAGACTCTCTCTCTTTCAGCAAAATAACCGTCCCAAGCATCTAAGTTGTATGGCATTCGCGTCTCTAATCTCGCAAGGTCTTCATCAGAAAGAGAAGAACCACTATTTTGGTAAAACTTTAAAAGGGTAAGTTTTTCTATCGTCTCATCTATTTGAGTCATAAGAGCTTCTTTCTCTTCAGAAACACTGAGTTGCTGGAGTAGAGATAAGATTTCTGCTGGTAGATGTATTTTTGACATAAGAACTTGCTGTCCGAGAACTTGCCATGTTGCACTTGAATTTGTAAATTCACTATCCAACCACTCTAGTTGCTCATCTCCAATTAGGGTTCTATCCTCCTCTAGCAGTTCAGCAGTAAACTCTTCAGTTCGAAAACCACCATCGCTATCCAAATAGTCTGAACTATCCAACTGTTTATCTCTAGCAATAACTCGAGTTTCAAGCATATTTAGAGATACAAGATTTCCAAAGTTGAAAGAGCGATATATCTTCTCCCTATCATCTACTGGTCGAATAGGTAACCACTCATAATATGCCTGAATTGCTGCATTTTTTCTAGCTTCAAAACTTCCTTCAGAAGAGGAGTGGTTTTCTGCACCATATTTATAAGTATCATTTGCGATTTCATGGTCGTCCCAAACAGCAATCATTGGAGCAATTCTATGAAGCTCTTGTAGAGATGAGTCGCTTCTATAAAGAGCATATCTCTTTCTATAATCCTCTAATGAGATAGCTTCTCCACTATTGTCAGATGGTAATGCTCGACCAATTTCAACAGCTTTTTCTGTTCCATAAGCTGGTGTAACACCATCACTTTCAAACATTCCATACTCATAGATGTAATCTCCAAGATGAATTGAAACATCTATATCCTCTTTTGAAGCCTCCTTGTAAACATTGAAATATCCATTTGTGTAGTTTGCACAAGAGAATACACCAAATTTCACCTCATCAACATCTCCAACAGGTAGAGTTTTTCCCATTCCAACTGGTGAAACTGTCTCTCCAACTTTAAAGCGATAGTAGTATTTTCTGTTTGAAAGTAGATTTTGTACATCTATCTTTAAAGTGTAATCCGTATCTGCTGTAACGGTTTCAACTCCATCATGAAGTAGTTCTGAAAAATCTGAATTTTCAGAAACTTCATAAGCAACATCAACTTCTGTTTCATTTGTTGTTACTCTTGTCCAGATAATTAGACTATCAGAAAGTGGGTCTCCAGAAGCAACTCCATGACTAAATTTTGCATATTTTTGAGTTTCTGAACTAGTAGTACTGCTACTATCACTACCACAAGATGATAATCCTGTTGAAACAACTATTGTGTAAGCCGAAAATTTTAAAAAATCTCTTCTTGAAAGTTTCATATTTTTCCCTATTTTATCTCTTAGGAATTTTATCAAAGTCGATAAATTTTTCTTAAGATGTCCGTATTAAGCAGAAACATGACAAAATAACATTTCGATTTTGCAGATTATTATGGAATTAGAAAAACATCAGAATTCAATACTTCCAAAAGTTAATGAGATAGGAAATAGGCTCAGTCAATTTTCAGATAGCTGATTTACATATAAATCTAGATAATAGTTTCTGCTTTACAATTCCACCACATGGAATAGCACAAGCATATAAGAAAGATATTAGAGATTTTTTAAAACTTGACGGAACAGTCTTTAAGGGAAGAAGTTAATTCGGGTGTTATACCGCAATTAAAAAGAGGATATGATTTTTCATATACAAAACGGGATAGATATAACTCTGGAACTTGGCTTCATAATGAACTTGTTTTAGAATTTGCTTCTTGGGTAGATGTTCGTTTTAGAAGAGAGATGCACAAGACAATTAAAAAGTTAATTATCTATTCTGGCCAATTAAAAATAGATAGGCTAGATACAAAAGAAAAGATTATTGAAGTTGAGAAAGATATGAATGGCTATATTAAATATGGTGAAATTTACGATTATGATACTTTGAAAAAGAAGATATTGAAGAAATAGATGATAAAAGGACAATAGTACTATCTATCTATTAGAGTTTTAAATACATTTACTAATGAGATTTAAAAATATATAATTTTACTTTTAAAATAAAAAATGGGTTATATTTATGGAAGAAGTAAGTGAAACAGCTACATCAATTGAAAGTATTCATTTAAAATCAAAACTTTTAGAATTAAAAACTGAAGATGATATAGAAATACTAATTGATGTTCAAGCACTCTTAAAAGCTCCAGCAGGTTCTGATGAAGCATATTTTAAAATTACAGATATTGCCAAAAAATTTGGAAAAGAGCCAAAAGTTTTTGTCAATCAATTACCGTCAGTTCAGGAATATATAGAGATTTTAAAGAAAGAAGTTAAAGGTGGAATAATTCCACCTTTAAAAAGAGGCAAGGATTTTATCTACACAAAAAGAGGGAAATATCATGGAGGGACTTGGGTTCATAAAGAGCTATTTTTAAAGTTTGCTTCTTGGGTTAGTGTTCAGTTTGAAAGAGATATGCATCGATTAGTAATGAAGTTATTAGTCTATTCTGACCAATTAAAAATAGATAGACTTGATACAAAATTCCTGTATAAAGAACTTGGCAAAACTGTCAAAGAAATCTATTTGGAAAAGCAGTCTGAAAATGGAAAAAGGTTTGCTTATCAAAATTTAGCAAATCTAATAAATCTTAAGGTTTTGGGATATACAGCCAAACAGTATCGTGAATTACACGATGTAGACCCAAATATTGCTATTCGAGACACTTTGCCAGATGAAACTTTAGAAGCGATTATTGAAGTTGAAAAAGATATGAATGGCTATATTAAATATGGTGAAATTTATGATTATGATACTTTGAAAAAGAAGATATTGGAGAAATAGATGACAAAATGTAAATCAAATGAGATATTTGCACCATTAAGAAACAAGTGTTTAAAAGCTACACCAGAAGAGATAGTTATACAAGAGTTCATTAATAAACTTATAAATGATTATGGTTACTCTTTAAATCAAATGGAACAAGAAGTAAAATTTACAACTTCTGTAAGAGGAACTGGCAGAGCAAGTGCTGATTTAGTTGTTTGGAAAAGTGAAAAAGAAAAAATAGAAAATAAAAGAGCTTTTCTTGTTGTAGAGTTTAAAGCTGAAAGTTTAAATCTAAAAGTTGAAGGTTGTTATCAAGGCTACAATTATGCAACTTGGCGTAGAGCAGAACTTTTTGTAATCACAAATGGTAAGATTTTAGAAGTTTATAAAACTATTGAAGATGAGTTACCTCTAAAACTAAATCGTGTAAACGATATTCCAAATTTTAAAGATATTGAGAATAGTAAAAAGTTAGCTGAACTGTTTAAAACAAAAGAGTTTAGTGGAGATTAATTTGCAAACTTACTTCATAAGTGCCACAACATCATTAGAGACAATGATAAATTAGACCCTGCAAAGTCATTTGATGAAATTAGTAAAGCTCTGTTTATTAAAATTATGTATGAACGAAGTGCTGATAAAGGTGCAATCTTTTCAAAAGATGAGTTTGAAAGACTGAAGAAAAATTTTGAAGAGATAAACAGAGGCACAGATGACGAAAGCAAATCTTTTATTCAACACCGTTTTGAGCAAGTCAAGAAAACATATAAAACTGATGGTATTTTTGAAGAGAATGAGAAGATAGAAATTCGTGAAAATAGTTTTGAAACTATTGTAAAAGAGCTTCAAATATATAACTTAACAAATACAAGTTCAGATGTTAAGGGAATAGCATTTGAGAGATTTTTAGGAAAAACTTTTAGAGGATAGTTGGGGCAATTTTTTACACCTCGTGCAATTGTTGATTTTGTTGTTGAGCTTTTAGAACCCAAAGAGAATGAACTTATTTGCGATCCTTGTGCTGGAAGTGGTGGTTTTCTAATTAAATCTTTTGAGAGTGTAAAAGAGAGAATAGAAAAGAGATATATTGAGTTGAAGAAGTCTAAGCAAAAAGAGATTTTCGGGAAAGAGTTAGAGAATATAGATGATGAGGTTCTTCAAGTAGAGTATGAAAAGTTTTTAGAAGAGACAAATTTAGAAGAGCAAAAAGAGTTAGAAAAACTTTCTCATTCGTCAATTTTTAGAACAGATGCTAATCCGAGAATGGCAAGAGTCTCTAAAATGAATATGATAATGCACGGAGATGGACACAATAGAATTCATCATAACGATGGACTTTTAAATGTAAATGGAATTTTTAGAGACCGTTTCAACCTCATCGTAACAAATCCACCTTTTGGAACAAACTTAAATAGTAACTCAACTATAACAAAAGATGATAAATATAGTAATGAAGAGATGATTTCAAAATATCTAAAAGAGTATGGAGAGAGATACTCTGAAGAGATGAAACAGGTTACAGAAAATTTTGGAAAACCTATCCGAAGCCTTTTTGAAGTTGGAGCAACAACAGGACAAACTGAAGTTCTATTTATTGAGAGAAGTTTAGACCTTTTAAAAGCTGGTGGAAGAATGGGAATTGTTTTACCTGAAGGGGTATTTAATTCCTCAAACTTAGAAGAGGTAAGAACTATTTTTGAGAGTAGAGCAAAGATTTTATTAATTGTCTCACTACCTCAAGAGATTTTCATAAGCTCAGGTGCAACTGTAAAAACAAGTCTTCTTTTTCTAAAGAAATTTACAGAGAGTGAAAAAGAAAAATATGAAAGAATTGTAAGTAGTGTAACTTCTGAAATAGAAGGGAGATTTAGAGAAGAGCTTGAAAATATAGATAAGAAACTTAAAAAAAGAGGAAAAGAGGCTCTTTCAAAAGAGGAGAAAAAGGAGTTACGAGAGAAGAGAAGTTCTATTGAAGAAGAGATAAAAAAAGAAGTTAAGCACTTACTTGTATTAAAATTAGTATAAAATTACATTTATGAAGAAGAAAAAGTTAGAATTAACCAAGGAAGATATATCTATTCTTGATGGAATGGTAAAA
>JAMJTW010000018.1 GCA_024281175.1 Candidatus Thiovulum imperiosus | reverse complement strand
AACAAGGTAACCGTAGGAGAACCTGCGGTTGGATTACCTCCTTTCAGAGTATTTGGTGGAGAGTCTCACAACTCATCTACCTATTTTTTCCGAACTCAAACTTGCTTAGATTTCAGTAATTTAAACAGGAACCGTATTGTTAGAAACATTACAAAAAATCGAAAGGTCTCTTGATTTAAGATTTGAAAAAGAGAACTCTCTTTACATATCAAAAGATAATGAAGAGAAAATTAAAGAGGCTATCTTAAAGTCTCAATATCAGAATGTTTCTGCATTTTCAAAGAGATTTGGAAACAGAATAATCGCAAAAATTTTCACAAAAAATAGTTGGCTTGTTTCAAGAGTTGATGAAAAGTCCCTAACACCAATTTTTAAAAACTTAAATCAAAATTTTTTAGAAGATATTTCTAAAGATATAGTTGAAGATAGAGTTTTCGCTTCAAGTGAATTTAAATCATTTCTTCTCCGTTTTGGTGGAGGTAATTGCGAAAAAGTCTACAAAGATGGAAGTGCAAAAGTTGAAAATAGAGCTACCTGTTTTGGTCGCTATTTAAAAGAGTACCTCAAGAGTGTTTCAGCTTCACATGGAATTCGTTTCATAGAGCAGGAGTTGAATAAGAATCATGAAATAGAGAAATATCTTCAAGCTCAAAACCCGACTTTCCTAAATAATTTATTTCAAAGTGATTTAAAAACTGTTGCGAAATGGATAATAGAAAATAGAGTTGCAGATAGGAAAGATAAGATTTGGAAAAAACTTTTAATCTCTCTTGGAGAAAGTGGATTTCAAGAAGCTGTTGAGTATATAGATGAAAATCCATCTTGGGACAACAATACGACAAAAATTCTAATTCAGAGAATCTTAAAAAATTTTTATAAAGTTCCAAGTTTTGTAGATGAGATTTCAGAACTCTACTCAAATCACTGGAGATTAAGAATTCTTTTTATTCAAATGCTTGAACCAGATAAATTCAAAGACAAGGATATAGCTCACAATCTACTTGAAGAGTTTGAGGATATGGGAATTCCAGAGAAAGCTAAGAATAGTGCTAAGATAGTGCTAGATTGGGAGAAAGCACAAAATGGGTTTTCCAGTGTAGAAAAACTACTTCAAGAGCTAAATTCAAATCATGACTTTTCAAATCTAGGAACTCTAAATTTTCTATCTATCCAATTTCAAAAAACATCTCCAAAAATCCTTATAGAACTTTTTGAAAATTATGGTACTTCTCAAGAAGTAAAAACTGCACTCTCATATTTTATAGCAAAATCGTTTAAAAATTATAAATTCTTTCCAAGAAAGGTTTTTCAGATAGTGGAAAACTCATACTCTAATGAGATTTCAAGATATTTAGAAGAACTTCACATTTGCACAAAAGAGGCAAAAATATTTTTTGAAAAATATGGGAAACATCAAGCAATAGCAAAATGCAATAGGAGATAAAAATGCAAATAGGAATAGATTTAGGAACTACAAATACAGTTGTAGCATATTTTAAAAATGAAAGAATTGAATATTTAAAATTTAAGAGAGATGAGACTCTCTCTTCAGTTATTCTTTACAAAGATGGAAAAGTTACAGTTGGAGAAAAGGCGAAGAAAAAGGCTGTTTCAAATCCAAAAAATTTTATTAAATCTTCAAAAGCCTATATGGGAGATTCTTCAAAAAGTTGGGAAATTGAGGATAGAGTTTTTTCTCCAACAGAAGTAGCTACTGAAATTTTGAAAGAGATAAGAAATAGCTTTAAAGATGTTTCAGAGATAGAAGCTGTAATTACAGTTCCAGCATATTTTAAATCCAATCAGATAGATGAGACGAAAAAAGCTGGAGAAAAGGCTGGTTTTAAAGTTAAGCAAATCATAACTGAACCAGTTGCCGCAGCAGTTGCTTACGGTTTTGAAGATGAGGTAAATCAAAAACTTTTCATTGTAGATATTGGAGGAGGAACTTTTGATGTCTCTCTTTTAGAAGTCTCAAATCGAACTTTCAATACTTTAAGTGTAGATGGAGACAGAAGACTTGGAGGTGATGATTTTGATGAACATGTTTTGGAGTTTCTTCTAAAATATGTCCGAAAAGAGCATGGAGTAAATTTAGCATCTTTTGAAAAGTCTGGAATTGGAGAAGATGACTATTTCAAAGCAAAACAGGCTCTTATCTCAAAAGCTGAAGATGTGAAGAAAGAGCTTTCTGAAGCTGAAAATGTGGAAGTTGAAATTCCAAATCTGCTTAGTGGTTATAATCTAAAAACTTCAATTTCACGAGATAAGTTTGAAGAGATTTCAGAGGAGACCATCTCTAAAATTGAGAGAATAATTCAAAAAAGTAAATCAGATGTTGATAAAGTAGTTCTTGTTGGGGGAACTTCGAGAATTCCAGCTGTTCGAGAATTTGTTACAAAACTTTTTGGCAAAAGTCCATACTCTGATAAACCTCTGGATAAACTTGTAGCAATGGGTGCAGCAATTGTTGCACATGATGAAGATACAGTTCAAATTCGAGATATTATCTCTCACTCTCTTGGAGTTGAACTTGTTGATGAAAAATTCTCTCCAATTCTTAAAAAAGGTGAAAACTATCCAATTTCAACAACTCAAACTTATACAACTTCAATGGATTTTCAAAAAAGTGTTGATGTCAATGTTTTTGAGGGCGAAGATGAAGATGATGTAAATATGAACGACTTTTATGGAGGCTTCTCTCTTGAAAATATTGAACAAGCAAAAGCAGGAACTCCTCAAATTGAAGTAACTTTTGAGTTTGATAAGAGTCGAATTTTGAAAGTTACGGCAAAAGATGTTGGAAGTGGTTCGAGCCGAAGTGAGGAGATAGAGATAGATAAAGGGTCAAAAAAAAAGATAACTCCTGATAAGTTAAAAGCTCAAGTTATGTTTGTGTTAGATACAACTGGAAGTATGTGGAACTCTATTCAGGCTGTAAAACAAGCAATTATAAAAGTTGTAAATGTATATTCAAAGTCTATGATTGAGATATCATTTGGCATAACTGAATTTAGAGATAGGGTTTATCATGCAAACGGTGGAGATAGTGGGCTTTTAATTTTACAAGTTCATAAATTTGCTCAAAGTAGTTTTACAACAAATACAACCGCTTTTGAAAATATCGTCTCAAATATGTCTGCTGATGGAGGAGGTCCTGCACCTGAATCTTCTTATGATGGCATATATTCTTCAATTTCAAAAGCAGATTGGAAAGAAAACCACCTTAGAGTTGTTGTTCATATCACAGATGCTCAACCAAATATACCTGATTTAGAAATATCTAATATTAGTGATTTAGCAAATAAGGTAGATGGTAAATTTGACCAAATATTCCATTTAATGCCAAGTTATGTTTCAAGCAGTTACTATACAGAACTTGCAAACTGCAAAGCATACTCTTCTACAAATAAAGCAAGTCAGTTTTTTGAAGAATTAAATGATGATACAGAAAATATTGTTCAAGCTCTTATTAAAATTGCTGAAGTAAGTTCAAGTTCCCTCCAAGCTCTATAAAGGAGTTTAAATGCTAATGTTTATTGACCCGCTTACCGATTTCGGTTTTAAGCGAATTTTTGCAAATGAAGAGCATAAAAATATCACAATAGATTTTCTGAATGCAATTCTGAAATTGGAAAACCCTATTGTCTCAATTGAGTTTCAAAATCTTGAAAAGGCTATTTTCGATATTTTTGCAAAAGATAGTGAAAATAGAGAGATAATTGTTGAACTTCAGAGAATCGACCAAACCTATTTTGTAGACAGAAGTATTTTTTACACTTCAAAACAGATAGTGAATATGGGAGTGAAAGGGAGTTGGGATTATGAATTGAGACCAATATATTTTGTTGGTATTCTTGATTTCAAGCACTTTTCAGATGAGAGATATATAAGGTATGTGAGTTGTAAAGATGAAGAGAATTTAGAGGTTTATAAGAAACTTCAATTTGTCTATATTGAGATTCCAAAGTTTCAGAAACCTACTGAAAACTTAGAGGAGCTTGAGAAATGGATTTTCTTTTTAAAAAATCTTGTTGAGCTTAAAGAGAGGGTTTTTAAGAGTGAATCGTTTGAAGATGCTTTTGAAATTGCATACTTCTCAAGTTTAAAGGGAGATGAGAGACTCAGATATGAAATCGATTTAAAAGAGAGAAGAGATAGATATGCGATTGAAACTACCAGAGAGAGAAGACTAGAAGAAGCTAGAAAAAATGGCATTGAAAAAGGGAGACTTGAGGGAATAGTCGAAGGAAGAGCAGAAGGAGAAAAGAGAAAACAGTTGGAAATTGCTCAAAACCTTCTGAAAAGTGGAATGGAAGTTAAGACTATTTCCAAAGTTACAGGACTTTCAAAAACTGAAATAGAAGGAATTTAAAATGGAAGAAGCGATATTAGAAGAGGTTGAAGGAATCTTTGTTGGAATAGATTTAGGAACTACAAATTCGGTAGTTTCATACTATAAAAATGGAAAATTTAATACTGTTAATTTTAAAGGTAAAAAGATTTTTCCATCAGCACTCTATTTTGAGAAAAAAGACAAAATTACTTTTGGAGAAAAAGCTCTCAAGAAAGGTTTGAACACTCCATCACAACTTATAAAAGAGTTTAAACGAGATTTGGGAAAACCTATAAAATATACGATGGAGTTTTCTTCAGAAGAGAAATCTGAAAAGAGAGTTTTTGTTCTCGACACAAATATTTTTATTCAAGAACCTCTAATTCTCGACTCTTTTCTGGATAGTGATGAAATCAAACTTGCAAAAACTGTTATTTCAGAACTAGGAAATCTTAAAGATAGAGATGATGTTAAAGATGCTGTTGAAATGGCTCTTGAAGATATTGAAAAGAAGAAGTCTGATGAGAACATATCTTTTGAAGAGAGTCATTTAGAACTTCTTTCAGAAGATGAAACAAAACATGCAAACGACGATAACGACAATAGAGTTTTAAGTATTGCTAAATATTTTAATGCAATTTTGGTTACAAATGATAAAGGGTTGAAGACAAAAGCTGAAATGAATGGTGTTGGAGTTTTTGACTTCTCTGAATTTCAAGGTTTCACTTCAGAACGAGAACGAAAAGCAAAAGGAGACTCTATCACTATTACTCCAAAAGAGGCTAGTCGTCATCTTCTTCAAAAATTAAAAGAGGAGTCTGAAAAGTATATTGGAGAAGATAT
Organism: Candidatus Thiovulum imperiosus; assembly: GCA_024281175.1. GTDB lineage: Bacteria > Campylobacterota > Campylobacteria > Campylobacterales > Thiovulaceae > Thiovulum_A > Thiovulum_A imperiosus. Next base: position 7,884 of record JAMJTW010000018.1, on the reverse strand, counting down.
TTTAAAAGCTGTGATAACTGTTCCTGCAAATTTTACTCCAACTCAAATATCTCTTACAAAAGAGGCTGGTGAAGAGGCTGGTTTTGATGAGGTTGCAATTCAGAAAGAGCCAATTGCTGTTGGATTTGCTTATGCTTTAGAAGAGGAGAAAGATAAGACAATTCTTGTTTACGATTTTGGAGGAGGAACATTCGATGCTTCTATTCTAAAAGTTGGAGATGGCAAAATAGATGTTATTGAAACTGATGGGGATGGAGAACTTGGCGGAAAAGATATAACTCAAAAACTCATGGAGCTTATTTTTGACAAAATTGATGATGAAGTTGAACTTGAGATGTATGACTCAAAATCGAGTGGACTTTCTGAAGTTGATTATAGAAGTAATCTGGAGCAGATTTGGAGAGAGGCTGAGAAAGTAAAAGTTGAACTTTCTGATGTTGAAGATAGTCAGGTCTCTATCTCAAATCTTTTAAAACCAGATGGAGAGAGTTTTAATTTACAATTTGTAGTTACTCGAAAAGAGTTTGAAAGTGAGATTTCAGATATTAGAAAAAAAGCTTTTAATGTTGTTGCGAACCTTTTAAGCTCTTCAGGAATTAAGAAAGAGGAAATTGATGAAATCGTTATGGCTGGAGGAACCTCATCAATACCGAGTATCAGAACAAGTTTAGAAGACCAGCTTGGAGTATCCACAAAAAGTTCAATTGACACTTCTGTTGTTATTGCCCAAGGCGGAGCAGTTGAAGCTATTTTTAGATGGGGTGGTGTAGAACCTCCAGCACCTCCTGTAATTGATAAAGCTCTTCACGATTTTGGAATTGGTCTCAAAAATCATCTCTTTGATTCAATCATTCCAAAAGATACACCTCTTCCTGTTCAAAAAACTAAAAACTACTCTACTGAAAAAGATAATCAAGAGAGAATTGTAATTCGAGTATTTCAAAGGAAGTCAGCTCATAGAGATAAGAAGAAAACTTATGAAGACGGGATTGTCTATTCTGATGAGATAATAGTTGAGGGAATTCCTCCAAGCAGAGTTGGTGATTTAAAAATCGAAGTAACTTTTGAACTCACAAGAGATGATGCTTTAAGTGTTGAAGTGAAAATATATGATAGAGATGGAAATCTCCAACACCACGACGATTTAAAAATTTCAAAGGCTTCAGATGCTTAAAGAGATAGAGAGGATTTCCACAAGGGGAAAGAGTATCTTAGAAAAAGATTTCGGACTTGTGTATGTTACTAAAAAAGAAGTTCTTGAAAATGGAAAGAACCCTCACCCAATTTTCCTAATTCCAAAAGAGAATCCATCTATTTTTTCCAAAATAGATTCTCATTCTGAACTTGAAAATGTAAAAAAAGAGATAGGGATTTCTTACGAAAATTTTATAGATAGGTTCTACGATTTCTTTGAGAGAGTTGAAAAACAGTTAGATAAAAAAACTTTAGAGAGTTTTGAAATAATTGGAAATATTCTTAGGAATAGAAAAAAGAAACTTGAAAAGAGTCTTAAAAAGTTTGAAATTGAAAATGAGTGGACAGTGGAAAACATGAGAGTGGAATTCTTCTATAAAGTTCAGAAAAATCTTGAAGACATTCTATCTTCCACTCTTACTCCTATTCAAAATGGAATTCGTGAAAATAGTTCTTATGAGGGAATTGTTACAGAAATGAACACTTTTCTTAAAGAGCTAGGAGTATATACAGAAAAGATAGAAGCTGGAGAGAAGATAGAAGATTACGACATCTTTGAACCAGAAAGTTGTGAAGAGTGCAAAACAGGAGATGTTTCAAAGAGAGATGAAATCAGAGAAGTTGTCTCATACCCATATCTTACAAATGGAGATGAAGATATTCCAGTTCTTGCTGGAAAAGTCTTTGTTTGGCAAATTCAACATTAGGAGAGGAGATGTTAGTAATTGGTATCGACTACGGAACTTCAACTAATTTTGTTACAAGATACGATTTTAAGAGTGGTGATGCTGTTCCAGTTCAAAATATGGGAGGTTATGGAGGAAACAATATCTTTGAAAACTGTATCTATATTGAAGGAGACGGAAAATACATTGTTGGAGATACAGCAAAAAAGAGACAAGGAAGTGACCCAGAAAACTTTTTTGCTGATGTGAAAAGATATATTACCGATGATACAAAAAGATATTTTGTTCCAAATTTAGGAAGAGATGTTACACCAACAGAAATTGCAACTTTTGTTTTTGAAGCAGTTCGGAAAAAAGTTGAAGCTAATCAAAATGAGAAAGTTGATGGAGCAGTTGTAACAGTTCCATACACCTATGGAAAAAAGTATAGAGAGAGAATTAAGGAGGCTATTGAGAATGCTGGAATTCCTCTTATTAAGCTTGTGGAAGAACCTGTTGCCGCAGCAATCTCTTTTGGTCTCTTTTCTGATGAGGTTGTCTCTGGTGAGAAAGAGAAAATCGCTGTTTTCGATTTAGGAGGTGGAACATTTGACATCACAATTTTTGAGTTTCAAAAGAGTGATAAGCAACATGCCAAAGTTGAAGTTCTTAATACTGATGGTGTTGAAAAACTTGGAGGAAAAACAGTTGATGAGATGATTTCTGAAAAGTTTAGAGAATATCTTAAAGTAGAATACTCTAGTTTTTCAAAAGATAGAGAGAGGGCAAAGTTTCAGAACGATTTGGGAGATGTAGCGAAAACAACTAAAGAGGCTCTTTCGGAAAGTGAATCTGAAGATGTTTATGAAAACATCTCTGTAAATGGAGAAAATCGAGAACTTGAAATAGATATTGAAGTTGATGATTTCAACAGTTGGTTAAAAGACAATAATTTTATTGGACAGATAGAAGATGCTTTAGACCGTGCAATTTATGACATCGATTTAGAGCCTGAAGACATTGATAGAATTGTTCTTGCTGGAGGAAGCTCTTCCATTCCTATTGTAAAGGAAACTGTTGAAAACTTCTTTGGAAAGAGAGCGGAGTCAAAAAAAGAGTTAGGCGAACTTGTTGGACACGGTGCTGGAATTCTTGCAGGACTCTCAAAAGATGACTCTCTAAAATATACAGTTATTCGGAAAACAAGTAAAAATGTTGGAATTGCTCTTGGAAACAAATTCAAAACTATTCTCTCAAAAAATTTCCGATATGACGAGTTTTCACCAAAAACAGCTGTTAAACTCTCTCGAAAAGGTGATGGAGTTAGAATTTCATTCTATGAGGGAGACTCAAACAGAATTGAGTATTGTGAAAAAATTGGATATATCGAAACTGATGAAATATCTGACGGAAAAATTTATATCTCTCTTGTGAGAGAAGATAAGAGTGATAGTCAAATTCGCTGTTCTATTTATGATAGTAAAGAGAATTTGATTTTTAATGACTATCTGAAAGATATTTAAAGATGGGACTATTTGGAAAACTATTTGGAAAACTATTTGGAAAACTATTTGGAAAAAAGAAAGGAAAAGAAGAGATGGGTAAAGGCAAGAGATACCAAGGAACACAAGACACTTATACAAAGATTGAAGATAAATTAAAAGGACTGCAAAAAAGATGTCAAGAAAATCATTTAGATTCTCTTTTGGGACTGCTTAAAAATATTGAAGAAGAAGTTCCAAACTTTGAAGAGTTAGAAGAAGAGAAGCAGAAAAAAATTGACAATTTCAAAACTAATTTTCATGGCTTGGATAAATGTTCTCGTTTTGAAAACAAATTTGACGAGATTGCAAAACTCTTTGATGAAATCGTAAACAAAAAACCTTTGGAAGCTGAAAAAGAGATAGAGACCCCTTCAGTTGGAAACATTGCCCCTCTTCTCACAGAACTGCAAAAGGAAGTTGCTGAAATTTCAGAAACTCTTAAGAGAGTTGAGAAAGAGGATTTGAAAGTTCAAGGACAGAATTTAGATACAGCTCTCAGAGAACTTGAAAACTTTCCAGAAGAATCTTTTTGGAAAAAGTTTAAAGCTTCAATTCCGAGTCCAAAATTCCCTTTTCATAAATCTGACTTGACAAATGTAGAAAATGGCATTTATAGAAAACTTGCAGATTTGGAAAATTTCCTAAACAGCAAATTCAAAGGAGTTCCAAAGCCTCCAAAAATTCCAAATGATTATGCAAAAAAAGATGATTTAGAGTTTGAGTTTGAGAAAACAAATAGAAAGTTAAAGTCTATCACTGAAGCAACAGAAAACTTGGAAACTCTTCCTGCCAAAATTTCCAAACTTGAGGAGAAACTTTCAGAGTTACAAAACAGTTCTTCAACCTCATCGGAGCAGATAGGAAAAGTTCCAAAAGAGGAGAGAGCAATTACTGACCTTTCCCAGTTTATGCGAGATGGTTTGGCACAACTTGAGAATATCTCAAAAGAGTATGTTTCAAAAAGAGCAGACTTGGAGAAGTTAGATAAGCTAAAAGATGAACACTCAAAGAAACTCCAAGAAACTGAAAAAGAGAGTTTTCAAAAAGGTGTAGAGAGTGGAAAAATAGAAACCATAAAAGAGATTTTTGAGAAGTTCCCAACTGATTTTGAAAATATTTCACCTCTCTTTTCAAAATATCTTGAAACAAAATTTGAAGTTGATGATGTTCTCCAAATTACAAATGAGAACAAAAATGAGATAGCTCCTTTTATAGATGGTGAATTTGGAATTGGCGAGTATATTGTGAAAAAGTCTGCCACTATTCTAAATGGAGAAGTTCTCTCTAAAGCTAAAATAGAAGAAAAGCAAGAAGATGGCAACTAATTATCTTGGAATAGATTTGGGGACAACGGAGACTACGGTCTCTGTGATTGAAATTGAGAGTCGAAGAGATAAACCAATTGAAAAACTTAGAACTTTAGATATTTACCAATATAATAAAAATTTCAACTTTGAGAGAAATATAAAAGGCTTGCAGAGCAGTATCTACATAGATAGAGAAAACAGAAAGGTATATCTTGGTGAGTATGCAAAAAGTCGCTACTCTTCTGGAAATTTTCCTTTAAATACTGTCCGTTCTGTAAAAACCAGAATTGGTGGAGAATCTATGATAGATGTTCCTAAAGAGGGTGAAGAGATGGAGAGCTACAACATGACTGAACTCTCTGCTCTTTTTCTAAAATCTGTAAAAAAGTCAGTTGAGAAGCAGACAAGTGGAGGGGTAAAAACTGTTACCGTAACAATTCCTGCTGGTTTCAATAGTGATGAGAGAAATGCGACTTTAGATGCAATCCATTTAGCAGGTTTTAAAGATGTCCATCTTCTTGATGAACCTACTGCTGTTCTTCTCGACTTCTTAAACTCTGAAGATGATGTTGGTGAAATTGATGAAGATTTCTTTGAAGAGAAACGAAAAGTTCTTGTTTATGACATTGGAGGAGGAACACTCGACATCTCAATTGCAGAAGTTGAAGATGATGGCGATTTTCGGATAGATATTTTGGGTCGTTCAAAACGAGTTGATTTTGGAGGAGATGACATTGATAAATACATTTCTGCCTATTTTCTCGATGAGTTTCAAAAGGTAAATTCATCAATTGACACTAGAACTCCAGAAGAGCAGTTTCAAATTGTCTCAAGAATTGTATCAAATGCTGAAAAACATAAGATAGCATTCAACAACCAAGTTGAGAAAGTTAATGAAAGGAGACGAAAAAGAGTTAAAGAGAGTGTAAATTTTGAAATTATAGATGGTCTAAAAATTAGTGATTTACTTCTTACAGATGAGAAATTAAAAGAGATTTTAGCTCCACTTCTCTCTGAAAATGGGTATCTTTTAAAACCTTTAAAAGAGAGTTTAAAAAGTGCAAAAGTAAAAGATGTTGATTTGGTTTTATTGACAGGTGGTTCTGGAAAATTTTATCTCGTCCGTGAAGCAATTGAGAAATTCTTTTCAGGTGTTCCAGTGGTAGATTACACTTACTCAAATGCAGTTTCAAAAGGTGCAACAATTCACAGTTTTAATCAACATAATGAGACTCTGAAAAAAGTAGAACTTAAAGATGTAATGAGTGATGATATCTACATAAAAAGAGAAAAAGGTTTTGAGAAACTTATCTCTCATGAAACTCAAGCTGGAGAGAGTGGTATCTATAAATTTATTTTCGATGAGGTCTCTGAAAGACTTGATGTTTTCCTTTTTTACGGCTCAGAAAATGAGAAAAAGTGGAAATATCGAGAAATCAATGGTGTTTTTCATACATTAGATAGAATTTACAAAAAAGGTGAAAGCATAGATTTAGAGTGGAAGTTTGATAAAAACAAAATTGTAAAACTATTTTTAAATGGTTCGGAACTACTGAACTCTGATGTTCAGAAACATCTACAAGATAAGCTAAAAAATTTTGAAATCAATTAAACTCCTCTTGTAAAAAAGGTAGAGATTTCTATTTTCTCGAATAGAGCTTGAGACGATAAGACGATAAAAAAGCCTTTTTCAAGAGAACTTTCAAACTCTTTTTCAGTTTCAAACTCTACCTCATCAAAAGTTTCTAACATCTTTTTAAAATCTTTGGAATATATTTTTTCAACTTTAATCTTCGCTTTCTTTAGCATTGCTCCATTTACATCAGCATTTAAAACTTTATTTGTTAATTCAACTCTTGCTCATTTTAATTCTTAGTTTGCTCTCATATGCTATATGTAATATAATATATATTATTTGTAATTTATGTGATTATTTACGACTATATCTGACATTTTAATAGATAAATTTAGCAACAAAGTAATTCAATAATTTTTAAGTTTATTTCCCTATACTTCCACTCACGAATTCATTTCGTGTTCTTTTTGAAATTTGTTGTTGAATTATTGAAATCTAAGCAAGTGAGGGTTCAGGAAACCTTTCTTTTTATGGAGAGTTTGATCCTGGCTCAGAGTGAACGCTGGCGGCGTGCCTAACACATGCAAGTCGAACGGTAACAGGTCTTTCGGGATGCTGACGAGTGGCGAACGGGTGAGTAATGGATAGTTACATGCCTCTTGGAGAGGGACAACAGTTGGAAACGACTGCTAATACCTCATACTCCGATTTTTTCGGGAAATGATTTTTCGCCAAGAGATTGGGCTATCTCCTATCAGCTTGTTGGTAAGGTAAAGGCTTACCAAGGCTATGACGGGTAGCTGGTTTGAGAGGATGATCAGCCACACTGGAACTGAGACACGGTCCAGACTCCTACGGGAGGCAGCAGTGGGGAATATTGCACAATGGGGGAAACCCTGATGCAGCAACGCCGCGTGGAGGATGACGCATTTCGGTGTGTAAACTCCTTTTATATGCAAAGATAATGACGGTAGCATATGAATAAGCATCGGCTAACTCCGTGCCAGCAGCCGCGGTAATACGGAGGATGCAAGCGTTACTCGGAATCACTGGGCGTAAAGAGAGTGTAGGCGGGTAGAAAAGTTGGAAGTGAAATCCTGTGGCTCAACCATGGAACTGCTTCCAAAACTCTCTACCTAGAGTTCAGAAGGGGCAAATGGAATTTCCAGTGTAGGGGTAAAATCCGTAGATATTGGAAGGAATACCAAAAGCGAAGGCGATTTGCTGGTATGATACTGACGCTGAGACTCGAAAGCGTGGGGAGCAAACAGGATTAGATACCCTGGTAGTCCACGCCCTAAACGATGAATGCTAGTCGTCGGAGAGCTAATGTCTCTTCGGTGATGCACTTAACAGATTAAGCATTCCGCCTGGGGAGTACGGTCGCAAGATTAAAACTCAAAGGAATAGACGGGGACCCGCACAAGTGGTGGAGCATGTGGTTTAATTCGAAGATACGCGAAAAACCTTACCTACCCTTGACATTGATAGAATTTCGCAGAGATGTGAAAGTGCCCTTCGGGGAGCTTGAAAACAGGTGCTGCACGGCTGTCGTCAGCTCGTGTCGTGAGATGTTGGGTTAAGTCCCGCAACGAGCG